>NZ_JBHLTC010000029.1:0-204494 GCF_042434725.1 Kribbella deserti
CGACGGTCGGACGCGAAATGCGGGCGGTACCGCGCCACTCACCGACGGTCGGACCCGGAATGCGGGCGGTACCGCGCCACTTCCCGACGGTCGGACCCGGAATGCCGTATTCCACGTCCGACCGTGGGTAACAAACCCACGAGGGGCCGGGGGCGCATAACTCCAGCCCGCGAGTGGCTGGGGGTTCGTACGCGTTCACTCGCGGATGGAAGTGGGGGTCGTACCAGCGCTGGGGGCGGGTGGCCGGCCGGATCGGCCTTGTGAAAAGGGGAAGCGGCGGGTGGGTTACGGCAACGATGGGATGACGGCGCGCCTGAGACAGCGCCAAACTGTCGGAGCCGGGACGTAGGGTGGGAATGTGAACCGGCGAATCTTCGGCCTGGAGAACGAGTACGGCGTCACTTGCACCTTTCGCGGTCAGCGCCGACTGACCCCCGACGAGGTGGCGCGCTACTTGTTTCGGCGAGTCGTGTCCTGGGGGCGGAGCAGCAACGTCTTCCTCCGCAACGGGGCCCGGCTCTATCTCGATGTGGGGTCCCACCCGGAGTATGCGACGGGTGAGTGCGACTCCGTCACCGACCTGATAGCGCACGACAAGGCCGGCGAGCGGATCCTCGAGGGCCTGCTGGTGGACGCGCAGAAGCGGCTGCACGACGAGGGCATCTTCGGCGACGTCTACCTGTTCAAGAACAACACCGACTCCGCCGGCAACTCCTACGGCTGCCACGAGAACTACCTGGTCAGCCGGCACGGGGACTTCGCCAAGCTGGCCGACGTGCTGATCCCGTTCCTGGTCACGCGGCAGCTGATCTGCGGCGCCGGCAAGGTGCTGCAGACGCCGCGCGGCGCGGTGTATTCGGTCAGCCAGCGCGCGGAGCACATCTGGGAAGGCGTCTCCAGCGCGACGACCCGGTCCCGGCCGATCATCAACACCCGCGACGAGCCGCATGCGGACGCCGAGCGGTTCCGCCGGCTGCACGTCATCGTCGGCGACTCGAACATGTCCGAGACCACGATGCTGCTCAAGGTCGCCAGTACCGATCTGGTGCTGCGCATGATCGAGGCCGGCATCGTGATGCGTGACCTCACGCTGGACAACCCGATCCGGGCGATCCGCGAGATCAGCCACGACATGACCGGCCGCCGCGAGGTCCGGCTGGCCAACGGCCGCGAGGCCAGCGCGCTGGACATCCAGGGCGAATATCTGACCAAGGCCCGGGACTTCGTCGATCGCCGCGAGCTGGGTACTCCGGCTGTCGAGCGCGCGCTGAATCTGTGGGAGCGCTGCCTGAAGGCGATCGAGTCCGGCGACCTGTCCGGTATCGAGCGCGAGATCGACTGGGTGATCAAGTACCGGTTGATCGAGCGCTACCGCGAGCAGAACAATCTCGGTCTGGCCAGTCCGCGGGTCGCGCAGCTCGACCTGGCGTACCACGACATCCACCGCCCGCGCGGGTTGTACTACCTGCTCGAGCGCAAGGGCGCGGTCACCCGGGTGGTCGACGACCTGCGGGTCTTCGAGGCCAAGTCGGTGCCGCCGCAGACCACCCGCGCGCGGTTGCGCGGCGAGTTCATCAAGCGGGCCCAGGAGCGCCGTCGCGACTTCACGGTCGACTGGGTGCACCTCAAGCTGAACGACCAGGCCCAGCGCACGGTGCTGTGCAAGGACCCGTTCAAGTCCCACGACGAGCGGGTCGAGAAGCTCATCGCCAGCATGTAGGTACCTGGAGGCAAACGTTCTCACCCAGACGGCTGGCTGGGCCACGCTGTGTGCATTTGCGAGTCCAGGCTAGGGTGGTCGGCGTTCATCTGGCCGTACTGAGGCGGGCCTGCCGAGACAGGGTCGCGCCGTGAGATTTTCGAGGTGCTCGTGCGCAAGCTGTTGAGTGTGGTCGCAGCCGTGGCCCTGGGTTCGTCCCTGGTCGCCTGTGGCTCGGAAGAGCCGAAAGCCGGAGACGGTGGTGACTTCGGCAAGAGCGGTATCAAGGTCACCGAATCGTTCGGCAAGAAGCCGACCATCACCCACAAAGAGGGCGAGCCGGACAAGGCTCTGGTCACCGAGGTCCTGAGCGAGGGCAAGGGCGCCGAGGTGAAGAAGGGCGAGCTGCTGGTCGCCAACTACATCGGCCAGATCTGGCGTGACGGCAAGGTCTTCGACAACTCCTACGACCGCGGCGCGCCCGCGGCGTTCCCGATCGGTGTCGGCAAGGTCGTCACCGGCTGGGACGAGGCACTCGTCGGCAAGAAGATCGGTAGCCGTGTGCTGCTGTCGATCCCGCCGGACAAGGGCTACAAGGAGACCGGCAACAAGGAAGCCGGTATCGAGGGCACCGACACGCTGATCTTCGTGGTGGACATCGTCGGCGCGTTCGACACCACCAAGAAGA
Source organism: Kribbella deserti (assembly GCF_042434725.1). Classification (NCBI taxonomy): domain Bacteria; kingdom Bacillati; phylum Actinomycetota; class Actinomycetes; order Propionibacteriales; family Kribbellaceae; genus Kribbella; species Kribbella deserti. The sequence continues at coordinate 2,388 of NZ_JBHLTC010000029.1, forward strand.
CCGCTGAGGGCGGTACGACGCAGGCCGCGCCCGCCGGTAACCCGACCATCACCGGTGCGATCACCGCCGAGCCGAAGGTCACCGTGCCGAAGGGCCTGAAGGCTCCGAAGGAGACCGGCAAGCCGATCGTGCTGATCAAGGGCACCGGCAAGCCCGTCGAGAAGAACTCGATGGTCCGCATGCACTACGCGATCTTCGACTACACCGGCAAGAAGCAGTTCAGCACCTGGGTGCCGAGTCAGCAGGCCCCGGTCGCCGAAGCGGTCGCACAGCCGATCGCCCCGGCCGGCGCTCCCGCCGGTCAGGCCGGTCCGCTTGCCGCGCTCGTCGGCGTACCGGTTGGCAGCCGCGTGCTGATGCACCTGCCGCCGCAGCAGAACCAGGCCGCGTTCGTCGTACTCGACGTGATCGACAGCCTGCCGATCAGCGTCGCCTGATCCAGCTACCGACTCCGGCCGGATCGTTCCCTCACGGGAGCGATCCGGCCGCTGCCGTTTCCGGGCGCCGTACGACGGACCTGCGCGGGCGGTGTCGTTGGTCAGCGGCGGCGGAACCAGCGGTTTGAGGCGGGGCGGTAGAGGGCCACGAGTGCGCCCAGAACCGCGAGGATGTGGATCGCGCGGATTCCCGCGTACAGGTCCAGGTCGACCTCGGCCCAGTGGGCGCCGGCGGCCAGCCATTTGATGGGTTCGATGACCAAGGTCGCCAGGCCGATCACCCCGAGCAGTCCGGTGAGGGCGATCCTGACCCGGTTCCTGCCGCTGCGCAGTCGAAGGACCAGCATGGTCAGTCCGCCGTACAAGAGCACCCGGAACGCGATCATCGCGGCAAGCGCCGGCGTAACCCCTGATTCCGAGCTGATCGCCGCGCTCGCGCCGATCACGCTTTCGGCGACACCCGCGCCGATGGCGGTGAGCCACAACGCCATCGAGAGACGTACGGAGTGGGGCGGGCTGGTCGGTGCGTGGACCTGGTGGATCTCGAGAGTTGCCATGCCTCAACGATGAGCCGTGGGCTTCGCCCGTTCAGGAGTGTTGAGACCCGCCATGAGGTGGAGGTAGGCCCACCAGGTCGGCCACCCGCGCGGGGGGAACCGGCCAGGTGGCCGATGTTTCTCCCGGCGCGGAAAGACAGGCTTGAGGCATTCATCAACGAGCCGACAGCCGTCGGATCCGAGCAGGAGGAACACCATGACCGAGAATGCGATGGCTCTGCCCACGCCGCACCCCGAGCTCAAGCGTCTGGACCGTTTTGCCGGCACCTGGAGCATGGCCGGTGACCTCGTCGGCGCCGACGGCGAGAACATCAAGGGCCAGGCCACTTTCCGCTGGCTGCCGGGCGGGTTCTTCCTGGAGCAGCACATCACGCTGGACTTCCTCGGCATGACGATCGACAGCCTCGAGATCGTCGGGTACGACGAGCAGCGCGGCACCTTCGCCTCGACGGTCTACTCCAACATGTCGCCGCAGCCCTTGCCGTACACCTGGCAGGTCGACGGGGAGAACCTCACCATCACGGTCTCGTACGGCCCGCTGGACGCGACGTTCCGCGGCGCCTTCCGCGATGACGGCACCTTCTCCGGCGGGTGGCGAGCCAACCCGGGCGCCGACGAGACCGTCAATATCGACTATGACCTCAGCGGCCAGCGACTCGCCTGAACGCCTGGTGGAGTTCGCCATGGTTGAGCTGTCCGCCGACGGGTTTCGGCGCGAGTACGACGACCTGCGGCGCGATGTTGGTAGAGACCGGGTGCCGGCCGGGCGGATCTTCGCGCTGGCGAAGCGGTTCATAGCGGCCGAGGTGGCTCAGATCGAAGACCTGCTGGAGGATCCGCGGCACGACGTTCGCGTCGGTGCTGTCAGCATCATGGACTTCGAGGCCCGCGGCCGCCGTACCTCGCCCGAGCGGCGCCGCGACCTCTATCAGCTGTACCTGCGACGCCATGACCGCATAGACAACTGGGACCTGGTCGATCGGGCCGCGCCGCATGTCGTCGGCGGCTACCTGTACGACAAGCCGCGAGAGCCGCTCTACCGGCTGGCCGCGTCCCCGAGCCAGTGGGAACGCCGTACCTCGATCGTGAGCACCTGGTACTTCATCCGGCTCGGCGACGTCGACGACACGTTCCGCCTGGGTGCGGTCCTCGCGCACGACCCGGCCGACCTGGTCCAGAAAGCGGTCGGCGGGTGGATTCGCGAGGCCGGCAAGCGGGACCCGGCCCAGCTGATCTGCTATCTCGACCAGTTCGCGGCGACTATGCCTCGCACGGCTCTCCGCTACGCGATCGAGAAGCTCGACCCACCGACCAGGCAGCACTACCTCAAGCTCAAATCCACCGCCGGACACGGAGAACAATCCTCATGACTTCACCCCTGCGTAGTACCGCGGCAGTCGTCGCTGGCATTGCGGTCATCGGCATCCTCTCCAACGGCGTCGACACCGTGCTGGAGCAGAGCGGTGTCTTCCCGTCCATCGCGGAGCAACGCGAGCAAGGTTTCCGCACCCCTTGGATGGTGGCCCTTGCGCTCGCCTACCGCCTGCTCTTCGCGTACGTCGGTGGCTGGCTCACTGCACGCTTTGCGCCGGCCAACCCCGCCAAGCACGTAGTGGTGCTCATAGTCATTGGAACCACGCTTGGCGCTCTCGGAGCGATCGCGAGCTGGGACGTCGCGCCTGCGTGGTTCACCGTCCTTATGCTGCTGGGAACCCCCGTCGCTGCCTGGCTGGGCGGGATGCGCGTCAGGCGCAGTCGCGAGGTGCGGGTTCCTGCTGTGGCTCTCGGACGCTAGGAGGCGTTGTGGTCGCCGCTGGTGATTAGGGTGGCGGCGTGGCGGCCGGCGGCTGCGGCGGCTTCGAAGTACGCGCGGTCGCCGTCGAGGTCCCTGCCCATGGTGGACAGCTTGACCGGCGCACCGGCCAGTACGTCGTACAGGCCGTCCACTGGAACCCGTACGACGCGGTGGCGGGCGTGGAGCGGTTCGGCGGCGTCGCGGACCAGATCGCCGAATTCACCCGGTAGGTCCGGTACGACGACGTCAGCCGGTTGAAGCGCCACCCGGCCGTAGGCGGTCAAGCTGTGGTGGGAGATACCGCGATGGCGTGGACGCGGATCAGCCTCGGAAATCCGCAGGGACGCGACGGCCCGTCCACCAAGGGTTCCGACGGCGTTGATGGCTTCACCCGACTGGACGCCGGAGAACCCCCAGCGAGTACCAGTACCGAGGTTGCCCGGGCCCTGGGTGATTACGACCAACTCGGCCTCTAGAACGCGAACAGCCGTCAGTAGGCCTGTATGGACCGTCACGGCCTCCCGGTCACCGCCGTACGCCTGGCCGACCGTGACCGTGCCCGCGAGCCACCCCGCGTCTCGCAGGGCCGGAACCGTACGGGAGAAGGCCATCGGCAGTGCACCACCGTCGGTCATCACGTAGACCACGCGCGTTCCGGGCCGGGCGTCGTACACCCCAGCGAGTACTGCGGGTAGCGCCGAGTGGAGGTCTGCCACTACGACAGGAGCGCCACCGAGGTCGTCGGCGTCGCGAAGTATCTCGTGGTCCGGGGAGTCCTGCTCGTCGGCGCCGAGCACCATCGACTGCAAGGGCGTGTAGCGCGCCTTGACGAGGTGGCCGCTCTCGGGCGGATCGGCCGGCAGTCGGTCCGGAATCGCCACCACCAGGGCGTATCCGCCGGTGCCGAGGCCACGGTCGAGCGCGCCCACGTTCAGCAGGACCCGATCGCCGATCAGGGGAAGGCCGACCAGGTCCGGATAGGCCAAGGCCCGGACGGCGGTGTCGCCCACCGAAACCACCAGCTCCTGCGCTCCGGTCCAGCTGCGGCCCAGTTCGGTCACGAAACCCGCACGCCAACGCATCACGAGGCGACTTTAGTGTCCGCACTCGCGGCGACGTGTCCGGCGCCACGTCCCTCGGCCCGTGACACCACCCGGCCGGCCTGGATCCGCACCGCCACCTCGACCCGATCACCGCCGGCTGCCAGGGGAGCCGCGGCTACGGCCGGGGCCAGCGCGCCGGACGGGTCGAGCACTACCTGCAGCGTGGGCCAGGCCGCCGAGGGGAAGGCCTCGCGCAGACACGTACACACCTCGGCGATCACCAGCCGGGCCAGCGGTGCTCGCTCGTCGGAGGCGTCGACCGGAATCACCAGGGTTGTTGCCGCTCCAGCCCGTACGGCGTCCTCTGCCGCCTCCAACCGTTCCAGGCCGAGAACCGTCACCACGCCGTCGCGATCGAGATCGGCGGGTTGGCCCGTGACGAGGTTGATCGCGGGTGGGGGAGACCAGGGTTCGTCGACCGGTACGGGCCGCACGATGCTGTGCGAAGGCGGCCACCAGTCGTCGAAGTCCAACTCCAGCAGCCGATCGCAGGCGTTCACCACGTTGAAGGGCTCAACGAATCCGGGCGCCGCCGCCACGAGCTGGCTCGCGCCGTACAGGCTGGTCAGCGCGGACTCGGCCACTCGCACCAGACGACGACCCGGGCGCAGGTTCTCCAGGGCCAGGCCGAGTAGGAGGGCGTCGAGCTTCATCAACTGGCCGAAGGTCTGCCGTAGCCGCTCGTCGCCGATGATCTCGGGCAGCAGGTCCTGGTTGATCCGCGCGTCACCTCGCGGATCCAGGTCGAACGGCAGACCCGTCACCCACGTCCGCGCGAACTCCCGCAACGCCTCCGACGCGGTACGCCGCTCGGGTGGTTCCTCGACGGGCCGGTCGGCGGCCTCGGCCAGCACGCTGAAGTAGAGCGCGCGTTTGCCCGGGAAGTTCGAGTAGACCGCGCCACGGGTCAGTCCGGCCCGGTCCGCGATCGAGTCGACTCGCGCAACGCGGAAACCCCGCTCGGTGAATTCGTCCCGAGCGGCCGCCAGCACCCGGTTCCGGGTTTGCTGCTGGGCCTGGGCCCGGCTGAGTCGACCTGCCATCTGGTTAAGATACTTGGATCATCCAGATGATCATAACATCTGGATTCCGCCGCAGGAGGGAACCGCCGTGCCCGATCGGGATCTGCTGAAATGTTCCTTCTGTGGCAAATCACAAAAGCAGGTCCGCAAGCTGATCGCAGGTCCAGCCGGCGTGTACATCTGCGACGAGTGCGTTGACGTCTGCAACGAGCTGATCGAAGAGGAGTTGTTCGAGGCGTCCGCGCCGAGCCTCGACGAGCTGCCCCGGCCGATGGAGATCTGCGCCTTTCTCGATCAGTACGTGATCGGCCAGGACCGGGCGAAGAAGACGCTCGCGGTCGCGGTCTACAACCACTACAAGCGGATCCAGGCGACGGCCAAGCGCGGTGTCGACCAGATCGAGCTGGCCAAGTCGAACATCCTGCTGATCGGCCCGACCGGCTGCGGCAAAACCCATCTCGCCCAGACGCTGGCCCGGATGCTGAAGGTGCCGTTCGCGATCGCGGACGCCACCGCGCTGACCGAGGCCGGGTACGTCGGCGAGGACGTCGAGAACATCCTGCTGAAGCTGATCCAGGCCGCCGACTTCGACATCGCGAAGGCGGAGACCGGCATCATCTACCTGGACGAGGTGGACAAGGTCGCTCGCAAGAGCGAGAACCCGTCCATCACCCGGGACGTCTCTGGCGAGGGCGTACAACAGGCCCTGCTGAAGATCATCGAGGGCACGGTCGCGAGCGTTCCACCGCAGGGCGGCCGCAAGCACCCGAACCAGGAACTCCTGCAGATCGACACCTCGAACATCCTGTTCATCGTCGGCGGCGCCTTCGCCGGCCTGGACCGCATCATCGATCAGCGCGTCAACGCGGGCGGCATCGGTTTCGGTGCGCGCATCCAGACCACTCGCGATCTCGACGATGTGTTCGGTGAGGTGACTCCGGAGGACCTGCTCAAGTTCGGCCTGATCCCGGAGTTCGTCGGGCGGCTGCCGATGGTGACGAGCGTGCGCAGCCTCGATCGCGACGCGCTGGTCCGGATCCTGACCGAACCGCGCAACGCCCTGATCCGGCAGTACCACCGCCTGTTCGAGCTGGACGGTGTCGAACTGGAGTTCACCGACGCGGCGATCGAGGCCGTCGCGGACCAGGCGATCCTGCGCCGGACCGGCGCTCGCGGACTGCGCGCCATTCTCGAGGAGGTGCTGATGGCCGTCATGTACGACATCCCCGGCCGCGACGACGTCGCCCGCGTTGTCATCACCGCCGAAGTGGTCGCCGAACACGCCTTGCCCACCATCGTGCCCCGCCCCACCGCCGAACCCCGCGAAAAGTCCGCCTGACTCCGCCCGGGCGGCGGTGCTGGTGGGACTGGAGTGACTGGTGGGAGGACCCGTTCGCGGGTCGGGGTAATTGTGCGGGTTTGGGGGCCTCGCAGCGCATAAGGTGGACGGGTGTCGGCGCGGAAGAGTGAGCGGCTGCTCAACCTGGTGATCTGCCTGTTGGTGGCGCGCACTTACGTGACCAAAGAGCGCATCCGCGAGGTGGTCGAGGGCTACGCCGGCCTGACCCCGGACGCCTTTGAGAAGATGTTCGAGCGGGACAAGGACGAGCTGCGCGATCTCGGTATTCCGATCGAGATGGGCACGATCGACAAGTTCTTCTCCGACGACATCGGCTACCGCATCCGCCGCGACGTCTTCGAACTGCCCGAGGTCCACCTGGAACCGGACGAGGCCGCCGTACTCGGTGTCGCCGCCCGGGTCTGGCAGCACGCGAGCCTGGCCGAGGCGACCAGCTCGGCCGTGCTCAAACTGAAGGCCGCGGGCATTCAGACCGACCAGTCGGCGCTGAGCGCGATCGAGCCGCACGTCGGTGCGTCCGAGCCTGCCTTCGATCCGCTCTGGTCCGCCGTCGTCACCCGTACGGTCGTGACGTTCGAGCACCTGCGCAGCGGCGCGGCCAAGCCGACCAAGCGCACGCTGGAGCCGTGGGGCATCGTCTCCTGGCACGGCCGGTGGTACGTCGTCGGCCGGGACCGCGATCGCGAGGCGACCCGGATGTTCCGGCTGTCCCGGATCGGCGGCAACGTCAAGACGATCGGCTCGCCGCAGGCGTTCACCGTGCCGGCGGGCACCGATCTGCGCGGCCTGGTCTCCGAACTCGCGCCACCACCACCGACCTCCGAGGCGAAGATCCGCGCCCGGGCCGGTTCGTGCGTGAGCCTGCGCCGTCGCGCTACCGCCGTCGAGCCGTACGAAGAAGGCTGGGACCTCCTGCACGTCCCGTACGCCGATGCCGGGGTGCTCGCCGAGGAGATCGCGTCGTACGGGCCGCAGGCCGTGGTCGACGCGCCGGGCGACGTACTGGACGGCGTACTGCGGCGCTTGCGCGAAGTGGCGGGGGTGCCGGTATGAGCAACGCCCGGGATCAGGTTCAGCGCCTGCTCGCGCTGGTCCCGTACCTCCGTGAGAACGACGGCGCCCTGGTCGAGGACGTCGCCGCGGAGTTCGGGGTCAAGCCGAAGCAGATCATCGCCGACCTGAAGGTGCTCTGGTTCTGCGGTCTGCCCGGCGCGCAGATGGGCGATCTGATCGAGATCGACATCGAGGCGGCCGAGGGCGACGGCGTCATCCACATCAACAACGCCGACTACCTGGCCCGGCCGTTGCGCCTCGCGGCCGACGAGGCCCTCGCCCTGCTGACCGCCCTCCGTACGCTGCGCGAGGTGACCGGTGACAACGACCGGGACGCCGTCGACCGGGCCATCGCGAAACTCGAGACCGCCGCCGGTGAAGGTGCCGCCGCCGCGATCGAAGGTGCCGCCGCGCACGTACACGTCGAACCGACGCGGCCCGAACTCGCCGAGACGGTCAACCGCGCCCTGGCCGGTCATCGCCGCCTGCACCTTACGTACGACGTACCGTCGCGGGACGAGACCACCGAGCGGGACGTCGACCCGATGCGCCTGGTCGTTTCGGAAGGCCGCACCTATCTCGAGGCCTGGTGCCGCCTGGCCGAGGACGTCCGGTTGTTCCGGCTGGACCGGATCGCCGCCGCCAAGCTGCTGGACCTGCCGAGCGAACCACCCGCGCAGGCGACTCCCCGCGATTTGTCGAACGGGATGTTCCAGCCGTCGGAGGCGGATCTGCTGGCCACGGTGCGACTGGCACCACCCGCACGCTGGGTCGCGGAGTACTACCCGACCGAGTCGGTTGAGGAAGGCCCGAACGGCTCCCTGGTGATCACCCTGCGCGTGGCCGACACCGCCTGGCTACAACGCCTCATCCTGCGCCTCGGCGGCTCCGCCCAGGTCCTCGAACCGGCCGAACTCGGCGCCCAGATCGCCGAAACCGCCCGCGAAGCCCTCAAGGCCTACACCTTCTAACCTCACCCCCTCGGCCTGGCTCTTCACCGCCTGCACAACCTCCACCCACCACCACCCCCGCCGCGCCGCCGCTCCCGCCGCGCCCCCGCCGCCACGCCGCGCAGCGATCCCGTCGCGCAGCGCACACGTGCAGGCCGATTTGTGGAAAACCCTCTCGCGAAGTGCCTGGTTGTGTTTGCACACGCGCGACATAAGGAAGCACCTCGCGAGAGGGTTTTCCACAACCAGATCGCGGGAGGGTTCTCCACGGATCAGATCAGGGTTCGAGGCGGAGGGCGTTACCCGTTGCGTCCTGCCTTCTGGGCAGGGTCGAAAGGTAGTGCCTGCGGGCTAATCCGGTCAGTTCTGCCGGCAGATCCGCTTCCGGCCGGCTCTTGTCGCTGCAGTAATCAGCGAGATCAATACGACCGCTGACGCCAGGAAGGTGCTGGGCATTCCAAGGATGGCCCGGCGAACGAGAGCTACGACGTCTACTTCAGGTCCAACAAGTGGACCAACAACTGCATGGGCGTCGGCAATGGCGGCAGCGCCGTCTCGATCGAACACTGGCGCTGCTACGAGGGGGACAACGTCCAGCACTGGCGCATCGTCGAGGACACCCGATCGGACTGGTGGGCACTCAAATCGGTGGGCAAACTCGGCTCCAACGAATGCCTGGACATTGAAGCGGATCCACCAGCGCGCCATCCGCTACCCGTGTCACCTCGGCAAGAATCAGCGCTTCCTGTGGCGCTCCGATCAGCGCGGCAGCTACTGGGTGTCGGAGCTCTCGCCGCACCCGGAAACGAACCAGCGCGTGCTCGAGATCGATGATTACGGCAACAGCCAGTTCATCCAGCTGCCGATCAGCGATGGCGGCGCCCACCAGCGCTGGAACGTGTATCCGGTCGAGTCGGCAGTCAAGCGCTGAGTTCGCGCTCGAGTGGGGTGCGGAAGCGGGGGGTGACGCGGGTGCCGTCGAGCCAGGTGGTCCAGCGGGCCGCCTCCGCCTCGATCGCGGCCGTTGCTTCCTGGCCGATATCGGTCAATATCCGGTACCGCACCTCACCCGTAGCCGACTGGCCCCAGCCGCCGACGATCTGCCCGTCGCACCAGATCGAGGGCCCGACGTTGCCCATCGTGTCGAACAGCTGGGCCTTGTGCTCACCGAGATACCAGTCGCGCTCCTTCCAGCCCATCGGCGTCGGATCGAGCGCGGGCAGCATCGCCACCCACGGCTCCACTGGTTCGACCGGATCCTCGTCACCCGGCAGGACCCAGCCCGTCGTACCGGAGTCGGGCAGGTCGACCTGCACGGCTTGGACGGCGGCGAGGGCCTTCTTGGTCTGGCCGCCGTTCCACCCGGTCCACCACTGCAGGTCGGCCAGCGTGCCCGGGCCGAACGACGCCAGCCAGCGCCTCGTCAGCTCCGCCCGGGCCTCTTCGGCGGGGAGGCCGGTGTCCAGTCCGTCCGGCAGCCAGGTTTCCACGGGGGACCACCGGTGCTGGGCGCTCAACCACGTTCCGACCGGGCGCCCGCGCACGATCAGCCCGTCCACCGCGAGCTGGAACAGGACCCGGCTGGTGACATACGGCTGGGCGGCGTAGGCCTTTCCCTCCGCCATCGACAGCCTGGTCCGCAGCCTGGGCTCGTCGTCGGCCAACTCGCTGGCGACGGCTGAACCACGGGCCCGCAACGCCTTGGCGGTCGAGGCCTCGACCGAGGCGAGCCACTCGGCCGCACTGTCGACGCCCGCCTCGGTCAGGTGTTTGACCAGCAGTTTTCGCTGCTTCGCGGCGATATCCACCGCGCAGGCGGAGTGCACCACGGGCGCGAGCGAGGTCGGCACCACAAAGACCGTGCGTCTCATTCCGAGCATGCGCAGCACGGTCCGGTCGTCGTACAGCGCTTGTTCGAGTGGTTCCGGCGAGGCGGCGCCGGTCCGGGCGGCGGCGGACAGATGCACTGTGGCCTGATCCGTGGCGTGCAGAACCACCAGCGCCTCCGTCGCCTCAAGCGGGTTCGCCGCCTGAACGGAGGGGGCCAGGCGGTGCCGGCGGCCCAGCCTGGCCCGCCGCTCGGTGACGTCGATCTTTTGCATGCCGAAGTCCTATCAGGGGTGTCCGACAATTCCATCCAAGATGAACGGCGGGCGGCTGACCTGCGCTCGGCCGGGGGACCGGCTAGGCTCGGCGCATGTACTGGTTCCTGCTGTTCCTCGGCGTGGCGGTGGTCTGGGCGATCGTGCTCTTCCTGCTCGCGCGGAAGTTGTGGGGGCAGAGCAAGGCATTGGCCCGGGAGGTCGGTGCCGCACAAGCCAAGCTCGAGGCCGCCCAACGGGCCCCGGCCGACTCCGCCATGGAGGACGCCGAGGCGAAGGTCGGCAGCCGGGCGTAGGATCGGCCACGGATTCGCGGTCGACGAGAACCAGTTGGTGTGGGAAAAGGGAGATCCGTCATGACATCGCTCATCACGATGCCTTCGGGCGCGGAGTGGCTCATCGTTTTGGCCATCGTCGTGCTGCTGTTCGGCTCGACCAAGCTGCCGACGCTTGTGCGTCAGCTCGGTAAGTCGAAGAAGATCTGGGAAGAAGAGGTCGGCACCGGCAAGAAGAAGGGCGATGCCGAGCTCACCCAGGGTGTGCAGACGCCGGAGCAGACGATCAACCCGCCCGTGCAGGCGCCGAGCCAGCAGCCGCAGCCGAACACCCAGGTGAACGGCCAAGGCCCGGGCGACGGCGTGCCGCCGTCGCACACGGCCAACTGAGCCACGCGCACCACCTCTTGTGGCGCTGATGAAGATCGGACGGCGGAAAGAGCGCCGTCCGAAGGACGACGAGGGTCGGATGACCCTGCGCGAGCACATCACCGAGCTGCGTAACCGGCTGGTCAAGGCCATTCTCGCGATCCTCATCGGTGCCGTGGCCGGCTGGATCTACTTCGATCCGCTGCTCGACATCCTGCGGCACCCGTTCGAGACCGGTATTCGCGATCTGCTCCGTGAGAAGGGGCAAGAGCCGAAGCTGACCTTCACCAACGTCACCGATCCGTTCACGTTCCGGATCAAGATCGCGCTGGTCTTCGGTGTCATCCTGGCTGCGCCGATCTGGCTGTACCAGCTGTGGGCGTTCATCGTGCCCGGCTTGCACCGTAAGGAGCGCAAGTGGTCGATGCTGTTCGCCGCCATCGCCACGCCGCTGTTCTGCGCGGGTATCGCGGTCGCCTACTGGACCCTGCCCAAGGGTCTGGAGATCCTGATCGGCTTCACCCCTGAGGCCGTCGAGAACCTCATTCAGCTGCCGGACTACCTGAACTTCGTACTGCGGACGCTGCTGGTCTTCGGTATCGCGTTCCTGATTCCGCTCGTGGTCGTGCTGCTCAACCTGCTCGGCGTGGTGCCGGCCACCGCGCTGGCGAAGTTCCGGCCGTACACGATCATCGTCATCTTCGTATTCGGCGCGGTCGCGACGCCTTCGGGTGACCCGTTCTCGTTGATGTTCCTGGCCGTGCCGATGTGCTTGCTGTACTTCGCGGCCGAGATCATCGCCCGGATCGTCGACAAGCGCCGGGCCAAAAAACTCGAAGAAGACCTGGCCGACTGATGGCCCGTCATCTCGCGCTGGTGGTCAACCCGACCTCCGGCAGGGGCCTCGGTGCCCGGGTGGCACCGGTGGTCCTGGCCCGGCTGGAAGCGGCCGGCCTGACGGTGTCCGAGTTCGTCACCACCTGCGCGGAGGACGTCGGCCGGATCTCCGCCGAGGTGATCGCCTCCGGCGCGGACGCGGTGGTACTCGTCGGCGGTGACGGCACGATCCACCTCGCCGCCCAGGTCCTCGGCGGCTCGGGGATGCCGACCGGGATCATCCCGGCCGGGACCGGTAACGATTTCGCCCGCGCCATCGGCGTACCGCTGAAAAATCCCGAGGCCGCCGCGGACCGGGTGATCGCCGGCAACACCCGCGCGGTGGACCTGGCCACGGCCAAGGGCGAGTTGATCACCACGATCATGTGCAGCGGGTTCGACTCGAAGGTGAACGAGCGGGTCAACCGGATGAGCTGGCCCAAGGGCCAGTCGCGGTACACGGTCGCCACCATCGCGGAACTGCGCACGTTCGCGCCGATCCCGTTCAAGGTGACGGTCGACGGCGAGCTGATCGAGACCGACGCGATGATCGTCGCGGTCGGCAGCACCTCGTCGTACGGCGGTGGCCTGCAGATCCTGGCCGGCGCGGTCGTCGACGACGGGTTGCTCGACATCACGATCATCGAGCCGATCTCCCGCATCAAGCTGCTGCAGATGTTCCCGAAGCTGGCCAAGGGCACGCACGTGCCGCACCCGCTGGTCCGCCAGCTGCGCGGCACGGCCGTCCGGATCGAGGCCCCCGGCGTCACAGCGTACGCCGATGGCGAGCGCCTCGGCCCGCTGCCGATCGACGTCGGCATCAAGCCCGGCGCCCTACTCATCTACTAGCTCTTCTGCGAGGACCACTGGCAGGGGCCTGGCGACTCCACCGCCTGCGGAAAGAGCCCACACCTGCCACGAGTGGACGCGTCTGCACGCGACCAGCGCGTCCGGAGAGTCTTGACGACGGTCACCAGTCGCGGCTGAACGGCTCTGACGGCGTTGAGTAGTCGCGTCTGAACGGCGCTGGCGGTGTCACGGTGCGTCGCGAGTCGATTGCACTGCGAATCGTGCGATCTTCGCGGGGGAAGCGGAGCGCGCGAAAGGTGACGGCTGATGCCGAAGGTCCTGTCCGGTATGTCCACAGTGCTCGACGCGGGCCTGCTCGCGCTCGGGCTGTACATCCTGTTCTGGGTGCCGCAGCCACGAATGAACTCGGCTCTGCTGGTCTGGAACGTGCTGGCGCTGGTCTACCTCGCGGTCCGGCTGGTCCGGTCCTTCCGGCTGAGCCCGATCGACCTGGCCGGCTGGCTGAACGGCCCACTGGCGTGGCGGCGCGCGCGTTTCGTCTTCACCTTGCTCACCAGCCTGATCGGTATCGGCTGCGGCCTCGATATCGTTGCCACCAGCAACGAGGATGAGGTGGACGTGGCCCGCCTGCTCGGCGCCGCCGCGGTGGTCGTACTGGCGTGGTTCATCCTGCACTTCGGTTATGCCGAACGGTATGCACTGGTCTATCGCCGGCTGGCTCCGGACCGATCTCTGGTCTTCCCCGGTACCGAGGTCCCCGCGTACCTGGATTTCGTCTACTTCGCCTTCACCACCGGGTGTTCCTTCGCCGCCTCCGATGTCGAGGTCCGCAACCGTGCGACGCGGATCCTGGTGCTGACCCACAGCGTGCTGTCGTTCTTCTACAACACCGCCATCCTCGGCATCGCCGTCGGTGTCATCAGCGGCCGCTAAGGCCTCCCGGCGATTGAGCGCAGTTGGCTCTTGTTGTCGCCGCGGTTCTTCTGATAGGAAACTTTCCTAACAGATAAAGTCCGCTCGTCGGCCGATCCAGTCGGGTGGCGACCAGACCGCCTAGCTGCACGCGTCCCGCGCCGGCCGGGCAAGGGCGACGAACCAGGGAGAGCCGTACGACAAGACCAGCCGGATCCATGCCGTCCGGAGAGGTGTCCTGACGAGCGATCTCACCTGAGTACGCCGCTCGGCTGGAAGTTCTACGACAACAACTTCCACATCAGCTGATGTGGAACCGCCTCCGCTCCTGTCCGCCCGCTGGAGCGGGGGCAACCAAGCCGAACGCCCGGAGGATGCCACCCCTATCCTCCGGGCGTTCGCCCCGTCCTGCGTCCTCCCGTCTCGTCCCGAGCCCTGCGCGTACCCGTGCCCGTCGGCAACCCGGCCTGCCCTTCCGGCCTGCCAACGACTTGTACGCCAGCGTCACCAGGGCCGGGCCGACCGGTTCTGCCGCCTTGCCGCGGCCACTTCCTGGCCCGGCTCGCGACCACCAATCGCCTCGGTATGACCCGCCGGTTGGCCCACTGCCGAGTTGTTTGCTCACTACCCGGCTGCAACCGGGTGGTCCCGCAACAACTCGGTAGTGGGCCAGCGGAAAGCCGGTAGCCGCACTGAACCCCGGCAGCCACGGGGTTCGCGAACTCGATCGGGATCAGTTGGCACTCAGCGCGATTGAGGAGGCAACCGGGCAGGGGAGATCGGATCCGAGCAGGGGAAACCGGGTCCTCGCGCCCGTTATTGCCCCCGCGAGGAGCCCGTTGCCCCTGCTAGGACCCCACTTCCACCGCTAGGTCGACGTGAATAGGCCGCCCGGCACCCCGCACCCGGCGCCCTGGGTCACGCAGCAGGCCACGCAGCAGGCCACGCAGCAGGCCACGCAGCAGGCGTCGCACCGTGGGCCCCCACCGGCGTCGCCCATGGATCACGTCGCAGGCTTCGCGCCTTGGGTCACGCCGCAGTCGTGGCGGCATGGATCGCCCGCAGGGTGCGGTGCCGCGGATGGGCCAAGGCGTCGGGAGGTGGGCCGTCCCGCGGATCGGCCTGAGCGTCAGGAGGCGGGCCGTGCCTCGGATGGGCCAGGCGTTGGGAGGTGGGCCGTGCCCGGATGGTTGAGGTATTCGGATGGTCGCGGTATCTGGAGACCGTGGGCTCGGGCGGTGGCAGGCCGGGGTGTTCGGGAATTGGGGGTGGCGTCGCATAGCCTGGCGTTATGACCTCCCCGTCCGAGAAGTACGCAAAATTCCGCTCGGACCAGGAGCACCCGGCAGTGGCCGAGTTCCGCTCGCTGTACGACTTCAAGCTGGACGAGTTCCAGTTGCGCGCGTGTGCCGCGCTGGAGGACGGGCATCAGGTGCTGGTCGCGGCGCCGACCGGCTCGGGCAAGACCATCGTCGGCGAGTTCGCGGTGCACCTGGCGCTCAAGCACGGGCAGAAGTGCTTCTACACCACCCCGATCAAGGCCCTCAGCAATCAGAAGTACGGCGATCTCGTCCGCCGCTACGGCAGTGAGAACGTCGGCCTGCTGACCGGTGACAACTCGATCAACTCCGAGGCGCCGATCGTGGTGATGACCACCGAGGTGCTGCGCAACATGCTGTACGCCGGTTCCCACACGCTGCTCGGCCTGTCGTATGTGGTGATGGACGAGGTGCACTACCTCGCCGACCGGGCCCGTGGCGCGGTCTGGGAAGAGGTCATCATTCACCTGCCGGACTCGGTCGCGGTGGTTTCGCTGTCGGCGACGGTGAGCAACGCCGAGGAGTTCGGCGACTGGCTCGAGACCGTCCGCGGTAACACCGTGGTCGTGCTGGAGGAGAAGCGGCCCGTTCCGCTGTTCCAGCATGTAATGGTCGGCAAGCGCCTGCACGACCTGTTCGCCGGCGAGGCGCCGACCGCGCGGACCGGTGCGCCGGCGCCCGCCAAGCCGCAGCGCTCGGGTAATCCGGCCAAACAAGAGGCCTTCGACGTCAAGGATCTGGTCAATCCCCAGCTGGTCCGCATCGCGCGCGACGACAACCGGATCTTCCGCGACGACTCGCGCAAGCCGAGGCGCCGTCGCGATCTGCCGAAGCAGCGACCGAGCAAGTCGCACTTCACCCCGTTCCGCTCGGATGTGGTGGAAGAGCTAGACGCGGCCGCGCTGTTGCCCGCGATCTTCTTCATCTTCTCCCGCAAGGGCTGCGAGGACGCGATGGTGCAGTGCCTGCGTTCCGGCCTGCGCCTGACTAAACCGGCCGAGCGGGACGAGATCAAGCGCGTGCTCGCCGAGCGCACGGTCGACCTGCCCGACGAGGACCTGGGCGTGCTCGGGTACCACGATTTCGCCGAGGCGCTCAGCCGCGGAATCGCCGCGCACCACGCCG
Source organism: Kribbella deserti (assembly GCF_042434725.1). NCBI lineage: Bacteria > Bacillati > Actinomycetota > Actinomycetes > Propionibacteriales > Kribbellaceae > Kribbella > Kribbella deserti. The sequence continues at coordinate 18,453 of NZ_JBHLTC010000029.1, forward strand.
GCATGCTCGCCGCCTTCAAGGAATGTGTCGAGGAGTTGTTCGCGCGCGGCCTGATCAAGGTGGTCTTCGCGACCGAAACGCTTGCCCTTGGCATCAATATGCCCGCGCGCACCGTCGTACTGGAGAAGCTCAGCAAGTGGAATGGTGAGACCCACGCCGACATCACCCCGGGGGAGTACACGCAGCTCACCGGACGGGCCGGGCGGCGCGGTATCGACGTCGAGGGCCATGCGGTGGTGCTCTGGCAGCCCGGGTTCGACCCGCGCGCGGTGGCCGGCCTGGCCTCGACTCGTACGTATCCGCTGCGCTCGTCGTTCTCCCCGTCGTACAACATGGCCGTGAACCTGGTTCGCCAGGTCGGCCGCGGCCGCGCGCGGGACATGCTGGAGCTGTCGTTCGCGCAGTTCCAGTCCGACCAGGCGGTCGTCGGTTTGGCCCGGCAGGTGCAGCGCAACACCGACGCGCTCGAGGGCTACAAGGAATCGATCGACTGTCACCTCGGTGACTTCCTGGAGTACGCCGCTCTGCGCCGGCGGATCAGCGAGCATGAGTCGTCCGGTTCGAAGCAGCGCAAGCTGGATCGTCGCGTCGAGGCGCAGGAGTCGATCGAGCGGTTGCGCATCGGCGACATCATTCGCGTGCCCGCCGGGCGTAGCGCGGGTTGGGCGCTGGTGCTCGATCCGGGCGTGCGGTCCGAGCGGGAAGGCCCGCGCCCGACCGTGCTCACGCTCGACCGGCAGGTTCGCAAGTTGTCGATGATCGACTTCCCGGAACCGGTCGAGTCGATCGGCCAGTTGCGCGTACCGAAGAAGTTCAACGCGCGAAACCCGCAGCAGCGCCGCGACCTGGCGCACGTGCTGCGCGGCCGGACCGACATGCTCGGCGAGGACGGACCGCCGTCACGTAGCCGCGGCCGGGATTCGGTGCAGCACTCGGATGATCCCGAGCTGCAGCGGATGCGGGCCGAGCTGCGAGCCCACCCCTGCCACGGTTGTGCCGATCGCGAGGACCACGCCCGCTGGGCTGAGCGGTACTTCCGCCTCGAGCGGGAGACGCGCGAGGTCCAGCGCAAGATCGAGCAGCGGACGAATACGATCGCCCGCCAGTTCGACCGGGTCTGCCAGGTGCTGGACGCCCTGCACTATCTGGAGGGCGACCAGACCACCGAGGCGGGCGACCGGCTGTCGCGGATCTACACCGAGCTCGACCTGGTGGCGGCGGAGTGCCTGCGCCAGGGCGTGTTCGACGGGCTGGACGTGCCGCAGCTCGCGGCCTGCCTTGCCGCGTTGGTGTTCGAGTCCCGTTCGAAGGACGAGCCGACGTCACCCCGTCTGCCGGGCGGGGACGTGCGCGATGTGCTGGAGCAGATGGGCCAGATCTGGCGCGAGCTGTCGACCCTCGAGCGGAACATGCGCGTCGACTTCCTGCGCCCGATGGACCTCGGCTTCTGCTGGGCCGCGTTCCGCTGGGCTTCGGGTGCCTCGCTCACCGAGGTGCTGTACGAGTCGGATCTGGCCGCGGGCGATTTCGTGCGCTGGGTGAAGCAGCTGATCGATCTCACCGAGCAGGTCGCGGACGCGGCCGGCCCGGGCGATCTGCGCAAAACCGCGCGCGCCGTCACCGAGGAGATCCGCCGCGGTGTCATCTCCTACGCGTCGGTTGTCGACTGACCCGGTCGCCAGGGTAGAAAGACCCGTCTGCCCGCCGGAGAAGGAGAACCTGTTCGTGGAACTGTCACGCCGTCATTTCGGCAAGCTCGCCGTCGCCACCGGAGCCGCCGCCGCAGTTGGTACTGCGACGGGTACGGCGCTGAGTGGTCCGGTCAACGCCGCCGACGTTGCTGGTACGGCGCTGGGCGGTTCGGCCAGCACGGCCGCGACCTGGCGCGCGACCGGCACCGCCGTACCGGCGTTGAGCGGTTTCGATACCCAGATGCGGGCCTTCATGGAGGCGCGGGGCATCACCGCCGGGCAGATCGCGGTCACCTACAAGGGTCGGCTCGTGCTCGCGCGCGGTTTCAGCACCTCCAGCACGCTCACCGTCCAGCCCACTTCGCTGTTCCGGGTGGCGAGCCTGTCGAAGTCGGTTACCGCGGCGGCCATCGTGAAGCTGGTGCAGGACGGCAAGCTCAGCCTTTCCACGCCGGTCACCTCGATCCTCGGCTTCACCCCGCCGAGCGGGCAGACCGTGGATCCCCGGCTCTCGTCGGTCACCATGAAGCGGCTGTTGCAGCACCTCGGCGGTTGGGATCGCGATATCTCCGGCGACCCGAACTTCAAGGACCCGGCCATCTCGAAGGCCCTCGGGGTCCCGATGCAGCTGCGCCACGCGGACGTCATCAAGTACATGGCCGGGCAGCCGCTCGACTTCGCCCCCGGCAGCCGGTACGCGTACTCCAACTACGGCTACCTACTGGCCGGCCGGGTGATCGAGAAGGTCTCCGGTCTCACCTACGGGTCGTACGTACAGCAGAAGTTGCTGACCCCGTTGAAGATCACCCGGATGGCGCTCGGCGATTCCGTTGCGAGGCGTACCGGCGAGGTCCCATACGAGTCGCAGTTCACCCGGCCGACGGTGATGGACAACACCGGCGCCACCGTGCCCGCGCCGTACGGGGCGTTCAGTATGCGTATCCAGGACGCCAACGGCGGCTGGCTCGCGTCGGCGCCGGACCTGGTCCGCTGGGCGAAGATGTTCGACGCGCCCTCCACGGTTCTGAACAGCACGTCGCTGGCCAGTATCTGGGCCCAGCCCGAGACGGGTATCAACGCCAACGGCGCGTACTACGGCCTCGGCTGGTCCGTGCGACCGACCACGGGTGGGACCGGGCGAAATACCTGGCACACCGGAAGCCTGGACGGCACGTACGCCCTGCTGGTCAGGACGTGGGGCGGGCTGAGCTGGGCGGTGCTGTTCAACCGGCGCGACGACCCGAGTGGCAAGTCGTACAGCGATATCGACCAGATCATCTGGACGGCGGCCAGCAACGTCACCAACTGGCCGACCCACGACTTCTTCCCGAGCTACTTCGCCTGAGCCGCACGCCCTGAGCCGCACGCCCCGAGCCGCACGCCCAGTCGCGGGCCCTGAGTTGAGGGGTCTGTGGGAGGAGTCTCGTCGGCGGATTGAGTTGCAGGGCCTGAGGCGGGCGGCGGGTCAGAGGTAGAGGGCGCGGAGCTGCGGTCCGGCGGGGTCGTGCTCGCCGGCCATCGCGCCGAGAAGTTCGCGAACCGCCTCAACGGTCTCAGCGCCATGGGACCGCTTGAGGCGGCGTTCGTAGTTGTGGTGGAACTTGCGCGCCGCCGCCAGCGCGTCCTGCCCGCGCTGGGACAGCCGCACGATCCGGGCCCGTCCGTCGAATGGTGACGGCATCCGAACGACGTACCCCCGGCGTTCCATATCGTCGATGATCTGTCCCGCGCCCTGTTTGGTGATCTCGAGCCGCTCGGCCAGCGCGCTCACGGTCAGCGGCTCCGCGTCCAGCGTGCGCAGCACATAACCGTCCGACCGGCCTTGATCGTCGAACCCCTGCGCGGTAAGGGCTTCGCGCAGCTCGTGGACGAACTCCTGGTACGCCAGCACGAGCAAGATGCCAAAGTCCGTTGTCTTGGTCATGCGCCCCATGATAGACAAGTGAAGTTGAACAAGCCAGCTTGTCTATCTGAGGGGTGGAAATGACTGTTATCCGCGCGGCCGAGGCGCCGCGATTCGAACTTCCCGGCATCGAGTTCACCGGCCTGGCGTCGCCTAGCCGCGGCTCGGCCGGACTGTGCACCTGGCGCTTGACCCTGAGCCCGGGCATGGCCAACGAGCAGACGCATACGCTCGACCGGGACGAGGTGTTCATGGTGATCTCGGGCCAGGTGCGCATCACGCCGGACGGCGAGGAGCTCGGCCCAGGCGACGCCGCTGTCGTCGTGGCGGGCGATCCCATCCAGGTCGCCAACCTCGGCTCCGAACCGGCCGTGCTGCATGTCGCCATCACGGCGGGATTCACCGGCAAGATGGCCGACGGCACCATCGTCCAGGCGCCGGCATGGGCCAGCTAACGGATAAGGCCTTCGGGCTTGCTCCGCGAGTGGCCGCATCCAGCCAGGTCTGGGCCTGGCCGCGGCCACTCGCGGCACCACCGGCGATTCGCGGCGACTCGCGGCATGAGTGGCCGGTGCGACCGGTGCGAGCAGCCGGTACGACGTACACGTCATGCCGGTGGATCTGCTTAGTGCGTGAGAGTGGCGACGCCGAGGCGGTTGACGCTGTCCTTGATCACCACCCGGAGGCGGACGGCCCTATCCGGTGCCGCGCCCGGGAGCTTCGTGAGGTCGGGGTAGACGCGGTACGGGCCCGCGTCGTCGGTACCGAGGTGCGTCCAATCGCTCTGCCCTTCGACCCGCGCGGCGAAGGTGGCCTGCGCGAACGGCACACCTGGTACGTCGGCGATCAAGGCAGTCCGCCCGTCCGAGGTCTTCCCGCCCACGGATAACCTCGGCGCCGGGGCATGCGCCGTAGGCGGCAAGGCATTCCGGCTTCGGTACACCGCTGCTGACAAAGCTGGCACCGTCACCTGCACGGTCGACTGGTCCAAGCTCCGGAGCGACCTGGTACGTCGTACGGGCCAGTCCTGGTCGTACGTCATCCCGGCCGCGCCCACTGGTACGTCGAGGGCGCGGGGCTGGTTCGACGAGTTGGCCAGCACGAGGTACTCCGTACCGGCGATGCGGCTGAACGCGACGACATCCGCGTCGGTATGCCGCAGCACCTGGTTGCCGCGTTTCCAGATCGGATCGCGCCTCGTATAAGAAGCGAGAGCACTGATCTGTTTGTAGAGCGGGTGTTCACGGTCGAAGTTGTTGTCGGCCGGAGTGGCGTCCGTACCAAGCTGGTCCTGGTTGACGAAGTCGGGCACACGCGTCGGGAACATGTCCTGCCGGGCCTCGGCGTCACCGCCCGTTCCGATGAAGCCTTGTTCGTCGCCGTGGATTGGCTGAGATGATCGGGGGGTGCCCTCTGTACTGACCGGTTTGACCCGGCTGACCGGCGAGCAGGTCCGGCTGGTCGTGTCTCCGTTGCTGGAGCTCGGTTCGGCTCTGCACGTGCTGGCGGCGCCCGACCACCACGACCGGGCTGAATGGGCTGACCGGGTCAAGGCCACGATGACACCGGCCGAGAACGCCGAGCTCGACGCCTGGTCTTGGACGTACCGTGCCGTGCGGGCGCGGATCTTCGTCACCTACCCGGTCGAAGAGCCCGAAGCCGGACCGGCGGAGGGCAATGGCTGGCAGCGTGAACTCGCGCGGCTACGGTCTAGGCCAACCGACGAGCTCGCGGCGGATCTCGTGCGGCCGCTGCAGGCCGGTTCGGGTGACCTCGATTCGGTCCGGCATTGGGCGCGCAGTCGCGGGCGGGAGGTCGACGTACTTGTAGCGGGCTTGCTGACAGACCCGGACCGGCCGGTGGAGAGATTCCTCGATCTGCTGGACCGGTGTTGGCAGGCGTGGTTCGCCGCCGATTGGGCGCAGGTCGCGCCGAAGTTGACGGTCCGCGGGCGGCACGACCGTGACCTCGCGATCCGGCAGGGCCTGGCCAGCATGCTGACCTCGCTCGACCCGGCGATCGACGGCAAGCCCGGCGCGGATTCCGTGGTGGCGCAACGCCTGCACAGCAAGCGTCTCGACGTGGGGAGTCGCGGCCTGCTGCTGGTACCGAGTGCCTTCGTCGCGCCACACCTGTATCTCACCGACGTTCCAGGGCACCCGATCTCGGTGATCTACCCGTTCGATGGCACGGCGGGCCCGGCCGTTCCGACGGCGAAGGCGCTGCAAACCCGGCTGGAGACCCTCGCTGCGCCGATCGCCCTGCGGATCTGCCGAGCCGTCGCCAGCGAACCCCGGACCGCAGGCGAGATCGCCTCCTTGTGGAATCTCAACTCCACCCAGGTGACGAGACACCTCCGCGCCCTGACCCGTGCGGGCGTTGTCACCGCCGCGCGCGAGGGCCGGTTCGTCACGTATCGGCTCGACCATGCCGCACTTCGCGACCTGGGCGACGAGTTGCTCACCCTGATCATGCGCTGAGGTCTCCATCATCTGCTGGAGTGATCCGCGCCAGACCGTCGTTTGACGTGATCCGGCAATCGACGGAACACGTCGGCTCCGAACGGCTGGAATAGCGCCCATGACGTCTGCCCTCCGCCTGCCGGTGATCCGCCGCCTGATCCTCGCCACTGTGGTGAACACCCTCGGCAACGGGGTGTACGCCGCGGTCGGCGCGCTCTTCCTCACCCGGGTCGCCGGGCTCTCCGTCCCCGCGGTCGGCCTCGGCCTGACGATCGCCGCCCTGGCCGGGCTGATCACGAGTACGCCGCTCGGGGTGGTTGCCGACCGCCTCGGCCCGAACCGCGCGTACGTGGTGTTCCTGCTGATCCAGGCGATCGCGATGGCGGGCCTGACGCAGGTCCGCTCGGTCGGCTGGTTCATCGCGATCGCCGTCGTCACCGCCATCGCGGATTCGGGCCAGCGTGGTGCGAAAGGCGCCTTGATCGCGGGCGTCGTACCAGCCGAGCAGCGGGTTCGTACCCGGGCCCAATTGCGGGTCGCCACCAATATCGGCATGGCCGTCGGTATCGCGCTCGCGGGTATCGTGCTCGCGGTCGACCGTCCGACGGTTTACGTGGTGGCGTTGCTCGCGGACGTTGCCACCTTCGCGGCGACCGCGGCGATCGTCGCCTGGGGGATGCCGTCCGTACCGCCGGTGCCGATGGCCTCGGGCCCGTCGGCGCTCACCGCCTTGCGGGACCGGCCGTACCTCGCGTTTGTTGCGCTGGACGGCTTGCTCACGATGCACGCAGCGATGATCCAGGTGGCCATGCCGCTATGGGTGGCCACCGCGACGGATGCGCCGACGTGGGTCATCTCGGTGCTGCTGGTGCTGAACTCGATCGCTGTGATCCTGCTGCAGGTGCGAGTGGCCCGCGGCACCGAGGAATTGCGTGGTGCTGCACGAGCGGGGCGCCGGGCTGGTTGGCTGCTCGCGATCGCATGCGCGGTGCTCGCCTTGACGGATGTGACTTCCGGGCCGGTCACGATCGGCCTGCTGATCCTGGCGGCGCTCGTGCACGTGCTGGGGGAGATGCTGCAGTCGGCCGGTGGTTGGGGCGTGAGCTTCGAACTCGCGCCGCCCGGCGGGCAAGGTCAGTACCAGGGCGCCTACGCGATGGGGCGGCAGATGGGCGACCTGATCGCGCCGCTGCTCCTCACCGTCGTCGCGGTCTCGATCGGCTGGCCGGGTTGGCTCGCGACCGGGGCGATCTTCTTTCTCGCAGGCACCCTCATTCCACCGGTGGTCCGCGGCCACCAGGCGGCCCAACCTCCGCTGACACCCGCCGCAGCCTGACAACCAAAGCCTGGCCAACCAAAGCCTGGCCAACCAAAGCCTGGCAACCAAAGCCTGACGGTCAGAGCTTGGCGGGCATCTTCAGCAACGTACGAAGGGCACGCGCGGCTGCGTGGCCGGCCCGGTTGGCGCCGATCGTGCTCGCGGAAGGCCCGTAACCCACCAGGTGCACGCGATCGTCGCGAACCACGCGGGTGCCGTCCATCCGGATGCCACCGGCCGGCTCCCGCAGATGTAGCGGCGCGAGATGCGCCAGATCCGCGCGAAAGCCCGTCGCCCACAGAATCGCGTCGAACCGTTCGGTCGTACCGTCGGCCCATTCCACCCCATCGGCCACGATCCGCCGGAACATCGGGCGCCGCTGGTAGACCCCGCGCGCCGCGGCGGCCTTCTCCTGCTCGCGAAGCTGCAACCCGGTCACGCTCACCACGCTGCGCGGCGGCAGACCGGCGCGGACGCGTTCTTCCACCTTCGCCACTACGGCTCGCCCGATCTCGGGGCCGAACTCCTCGCCATCACGCCAAACCGGCTCGCGACGAGTCACCCACGTCGTACTGGCGTGTTCGGAGATCTCCGCGAGCAGTTGCACCGCAGAGGCACCTCCGCCGACCACGAGTACGCGCTGGCCCGTGAACTCCTCAGCGCCGGTGTAGTCGGCCGTATGGAGTTGGCGGCCCTTGAAGGTTTCGATACCCGGGTACCACGGGATGAACGGCCTATCCCAAGTACCAGTGGCATTGACGATCGCTGCCGTGTTCCAGACGCCTTGGTCAGTCACGACCTCTAGACGACGCTCCGGAGCTTCGCGGACGGTACTAACCGCCACAGGCCGCAGAATCGGCAAGTTGAACTGCTGTTCGTACTGCCCGAAGTAGTGCGGCACGAACTCGTTGGCCCGCTCACTACCCGCACTCTCCGGTACGTCGAGCCCGGGCAGCGTCGCGATCCCGTGGACGTCGTACATGGTCAACGAGTCCCACCGGTGCTGCCAGGCTCCACCCGGCGCAGGGTTGCGATCGAGCACTACCACCTCGTCGTACGGGCGAAAGCCCATCCGGACGAGGTGGTAGGCGGTCGACAAACCTGCCTGCCCTGCTCCGATCACAACGACGTCGACATGCTCCACACCTGCTTCAACCCGTTAGCGGGCGTGGATCTTCCGGCGTCACTTCCAGCTGGTGTCGATCTTGCGGTGATACCGCTGACCGGCCTTGCCGCCGATGACCGCGGCGAGCAGGGTGACCAGCAGTAACGCGCCGGCCAGGATCAGGCCGCCGGTAGTGATGGTCTCGTCCGACAGCGACAGCGTCGGGATGTCGACCCGGTCGAGCACGTTGTACTCGTTGCCGGCGAACGCGCCGAGACCGGCGACAAGCAGCGTGGCGAGTACACCGATGGCCCAGACGCCTAGACCCTGGCGAGCGCCGTCGAACCGCGCGAGCCGGCCGGCGACGTACCCGCCGGTGTAGTAGGCCAGAGCCATCACCAGCAGCAGGATGATGCTCGAGACCAGCCCGACCGTCCCGGCCTGGCTACCGATCTCGTCCCAGTTGATCGTGACCGCGTAGTCCACCGCGGTGGCGATCGCGCCAACCACCCCGGCCAGTAGGACCGTGATGGCCACGGCGATCAACCAGCCGAAGAAGGCCGAACCACCCTTGAAGCCCCGGTAAACGGGGTCAACGGTCTCGACCACCTTCGTATCGGCGCGATGAGCCGGTGCCGGCGGCACGGTCGTTTCCTCGGTCTTGTCTTCGTAGTGCTGAACCATGACGCTCTCCTCAGCGATCAGCCCGTGACCGGTCAGGTACCCCCGGTCGCGAGCCTCATGCGCCGCGTGGTTCAGCGCGGCGGCCGATGCTCAGGGATAGCGGCGGGGGGTGAAGACCAGCCGGCCGGCCTCGCGCTCGATCACCTGGGTCGTCGACGAGCCGATGATCAGCAGGCAGCGCATATCAACCTGCGCCGGATCGAGCTCGGCCAGCGTGGTGACGGTGATCGCCTCCTCGGGCCCGCCGACGTCGCGGCCGATCACCACCGGAGTCGCCGGCTCGCGCACCGCCAGCAGCAGGTCGCGCATCGCGGCCACCTGCCAGGTACGGGTTTTCGAGGCCGGGTTGTAGATCGCGATGGCCAGATCCGCCGCCGCAGCCGCCCGGATCCGCTTCTCGATGACGTCCCACGGCTTGAGCCGGTCGGACAGCGAGAGTACGCAGTAGTCGTGCCCGAGCGGAGCGCCCACGCGGCTCGCCACCGCCTGCGCCGCGGTCAGCCCGGGCAGTACGACGACCTCAACATCCTGGTACGCCGGTTCGCTCGCCACCTCGGTAACCGCGGAGGCCATCGCGAAGACGCCCGGATCACCCGACGAGACCACCACGACGCGCGATCCCTTGCGGGCCAGATCCAGCGCGAAGGCCGCGCGCTCGGACTCCACCCGGTTGTCCGAACCGTGCTTGCGCTGGCGGGCCCGATCGGGCAGGCGATCCAGGTATGGGCCGTAGCCGATCAGGTCGTCGGCCTGGGCGATGGCGGACCGCACCTGCGGGGTCATCCAGTTCGGGCCGGCCGGCCCGAGGCCCACCACCGTGACGGAACCACCGACCGCGGAGGCTTCCATATTGGTGCCTTCGGCAACAAAATTGTTGATAGGGCTGGGCAGCAACGCCAGTGAGAAGTACGGCACCGAGTCGGGATCCACCTCCGACAGCGGCATCGTGCGCTGGTCGGCGGTCGTCGCTCGCTCGACGTAGAACGCCTCGTCGGCCCGGCCGGCCAGCTCGAAGGCCTCGCGCACGTTGGTGAACGTCCGGCCGAGCTTCATCACCGCGGCGGCGTCGGTCTGCGCGAGGCGCTCGGCGAGCACGTCCGGCGGCAGCGTGCCGGGCAGCACGGTCAGGATCTCGTCGCGCTCGCACAACGGCCTGCCCAGTACGGCGGCCGCGGCGCTGACCGAGGTCACGCCGGGTACCACCTCGCACGGATAGCGATCGGCCAGCCGCTTGTGCATGTGCATGTAGGACCCGTAGAAGAGCGGATCACCCTCGGCCAGTACGACGACGTCGCGCCCGGCGTCGAGGTGGGCCGCCAGCCGTTCGGCGCAGTCGGCGTAGAAGTCGTCCATCGCGCCCTGGTAGCCGCCTGGGTGATCGGTCGTCTCGACCGTGAGCGGATAGACCAGGTGCTCTTCCAGCTGGCCGTCGCGCAGGTACGGCGCGGCCACTGAGCGGGCGATGCTGCGGCCATGCCGGGCGCTGTGGAACGCGATCACGTCAGCGGCATTGATCAGCCGGGCTGCCTTGACCGTCACCAGTTCGGGATCACCGGGGCCGAGCCCGACACCCCATAGTTGTCCCGTCATTCTTCCTCGCTCGCGATCGCGTTGATGGCGGCCGCGGTGATCGCGCTACCGCCCCGGCGGCCCCGGACCACCAGGTACTCCAGCCCGAGTGAGTTGGCCGCGAGAGCCTCCTTCGATTCGGCCGCGCCGATGAACCCGACCGGGATCCCCAGTACGGCGGCGGGCCTGGGTGCGCCGGCTTCGATCAGCTCGAGCAGCCGGAACAGCGCGGTCGGAGCGTTGCCGATGGCAACCACCGCGCCATCGAGACGGTCCAGCCACAGATCGAGAGCGGCCGCACTACGAGTGGTCTCGAGCTGAGCGGCGAGTTCGGGTACGCCGGGCGCGGACAGCGTGCAGACGACCTCGTTGTCGGCCGGCAGCCGTCGCCGGGTGATCCCCGCGGCCACCATGGCGGCGTCGCAGAGGATCGGGGCGCCGGCCCGCAAGGCCTCGCGGGCGGACTTCACCGCGCCGGGGGACCAGGCGAGATCCTCGACCAGATCGACCATGCCACAGGCGTGGATCATGCGCACCGCGACCTGCGCGACGTCGGCGGGCAGGCCGTCCAGCGCCGCCTCCGACCGGATGGTGGCGAACGACTGCCGATAGATCTCGGCTCCGTCGCGCTCGTAGTCCAGCTGGCTCACAGCGTCCTCATCGTCTTCTCGTTGTTTCTTCGGGCGGCGATCAGCTCGCCCACTTGCTCGCGGCCAGCCGGGACACCATCCACCAGGTATCCCTCGCTGGTCGCGACCACATCCACCAGCTCATCGGCGGGATGCCCGCACCGCCGCTCACACCCGGACCAATGCACGGGCCGCCCGCGCCCACTCAACCTCAGCGTCGTACGCCGCGCATCGGCACGTACGTCGGCCAGGGCCTTCGCGCAGCCGGGTTGTCCCGCACAAGCCGTCGTACCGACCCATGGCGACTCGGGATCAACCACCAGGCCGACGCCGGCTAGACGCTCTTCGGCGGCGTGAACCTGGTCCGCGGGGATATCCGGCAGTACGAGCGAACGCCAGGGTGTAACCCGTACGGCCTGTCCGATTGCCTCGGCCTGGTCACTGGTCAGACTCCCGAGGGGAACGACTACGACGAGCGCGACGCGTCCATCCGGCTGCAGGTGGCGTCCGGCCTCGGTGGGCCCGCCCTGCGGCGCTGAGGCCTCTGACGGGTCTTGGGCGGTTTGATGGTTCAGACGGACTAGAACGCGTTGTACGCCGTCTTCGAGTTCCGCGAGCCGCCAGGCCTCGGAACGCTGCTCGGCTCGTTCGGCGAGGAAGGCCCGGGCGGTAGCGAGCAGGAGGCCCGTTCCTTGCGAGAGGTTGGCTCGGACGCCTGTGTCGGCTCCAGCCAGTCTCAGGGCGATCCGGCCATCAGGAAATACTTGGAGCCCTGCGTCCGCCTTGAGCGCGGTGAGATCGCCCCGGCCGTCGTCGAGGGCGAACAGGAACCGCCCGGGCAGTTCCGCCAGGTCAGCCCGTGCGCACAGCAGACGATCTAGCTGCGCCACCAGCGGCCGTACGTCGTACAGGCTGGTCGAGTCCAGGCCGGTCAGTGGAGAGGCCAGGATGTTCCGGACGCGCTCGTGCGTCATCGAGGGCAGCAGGCCCGCCGTGTACAGGCGGTCCGAGAGGGTCTGCTCGCTGCCGGGCTTGAGCCCTCTGATCTGCAGGTTGGCCCGGGAGGTCAGTTCGAGTCTGCCGTCGCCTACCGCGATGGCGGCGCTCGCCAGGACTTGGAGCTGGTCCGCGCTGACGAAGCCGCCAGGGACCCGAATGCGGGCCAATCCACCGTCAGCCGCCTGGTGTACGGCCAGCACGCCCGGACAACTGTCCGGGCTGGTTCGGGCTGGCGGCATACGGAGGACCACGGCCGCGATGCTACTTGCCCACCTCCACCGCCCGGATCAGCAGCGGCCCCGATGTGAGATATGTGGTATTCCGGCGGCTCCTACGCGCCGCTCATGATCCGCCGATCGCTGCGGGGATTCATCCACAGTGGATCGAACATAGATTCGATAATTGCGCAGCGAGTGGGTAGGATCGCTCGCATGAGTCTTCGTGAGCGACCTTGGCCGGACCGGGCGGCGACGCTGCCTGCCGCCGTGCTGGGGTTCCTGGAGTTCGTGCATACGACGGCGGTGAACAAGCTCGTCGGCTTGCGTGAGGAGCAGGCCCGGGCAACGCCATTGCCGACTTCGCCGTTGATGAGCCCGCTCGGGCTGATCAAGCACCTCACCGCGGTGCAGCGGCAGCACATCCAGGTCCACATCGGCGGGAGCCGGCTGCCGCTGCTGTGGAGCCACGATGACCATGGCTTCGACTTCCGGCTCGAGCCGGACGACTCCATCACCACCGTCGTCGCGGCGTACGACGAGGAGTGGCTGCGTTCCCAGCAGACGCTCGCGGAGGTGGACTGGAGTTCGTTCGTCGAGGTCTATGGGCAGCAGGTGCGGGTGGAGCGCCTGCTCACCGATGTCCTGCAGGAGTCGGCTCGCCACTTGGGCCACCTGGACATCTTGCGGGAACTCATCGACGGAACGACGGGGGAGTGAGGCGTTTGGTGTCCCCAGGAGAGCCGGTAGCCGGGATCACAGCACGGTCTGGAGCATCACGCTCTGGGATGCGAATCCCTGCCGCTGATAGAACCGCTGCGCCTTCTCGTTCGCGGCATAGGCGCTGACCGAGGCGAACACCGCGTTTTGTTCGCGAGCCCAGTCGAGGAACCGGGTGGTGAGCAGCGCGCCCACGCCCTGGCTCCGGATGTCGGCCCAGATGTAGATGCTCTCCAGCACGGCGGAGCGATGCGGCCGGGTCGAGCCCGGCTCGTTCACGCGACCGACTAGATGACCGATCAGCCGGCCACCGTCGTCGTACGCCAGTAGCAGCAGCCAGTCCGGATCGCTTACCAGCGCGCTGTACCGCGCATGGCCCTCGCGCTGGGGCCAGCTGGTGTCCGTCAGCGGGTCGAACTGTCCGGCGTCGTCGCGGAACAGGTTGGTGACGGACTCGACCAGCTGGTCGACGTCGCGTTCGGTGACAACTCGGACCGTTGGCATGCGGCCGAACCTAGCCCACCGAAGGGCCGAGTTCGCGGGTCCAACGTGGCGTCACACCGAGGATGTGCAGGTCCGGGATCGCCGGACCTGCACTACGGCTTCGGCGTAAGGGCTTCGGGTTCGTCAGGACGTTTTTGGCAGGTCCGACCGGACCTCGACCGCCGCGAAGGGCTTGATCTGGCCGAGCAGCAAGGGATCGACCGACTTGTCGCCGAGCAGGTGGCGTCGGTAGAAGGCGCTTGCGTACGTGACGAATACCGCGCGTTGCTGGCCCTCCGTGAGCTGCTTGTCGTCCTTGATCGGGTCTTCGCTGTCTCGGCAGTATCCAGGCGCCGGAGGCGGGTTGGTGGCCCACAGGTGGGCGTCGTCGTACGAGCGGACTTGACCGCTGGCGGGCGACCACTGGGTGTTGAAGAAGTTGTGGTTCGCGCCGCGCACGTACCACTGGTAGAGCGGCGCACGGTTCTTCTGGTCGTAGAAGTCGAACCGGCGTCCGTCGGTCGCGCCGTCGCAGCTACCAGCGACAACCCCGATCGGCACGTTGGTGATCCGGTACGGCGTGTGCTCGGGCCTCTCCGGTTCATCGTCGGGCGAGTAGTGCTCGACCGCCGCCAGTGGCAGTACCGCCTTGATCTTCACACCAGCGGGCCACTTCGCCTGGTGCACGTCAGCCGCCTGGAAGCCCACGCCGCGGCCTCCGCGGGAATGACCGCTCAGACCAACGTTCGACATGTCGAGGTGACCCTTGAACTTCGGCGCGTCCTTAAGGACCTTCGCGAGTGGGCCGTCGCCCTTGCTGGCCAGGCGCTGCCAAAGGCTCAGGTGCTTGTTGATGAGAGCGGCGCGAGCTTCGTCCTGGATCTGGCCTTGCTGGCCGGCGTTGACCCCGTTAGCGCTGATGGAGACCGTGACGATGCCCTGAGCTGCCAGGACCTTCCCGAGATAGTCGTAGCCGCGGTAGCTCGGCATCGCAGGCGTGCCAGCCGCGCAAGGCCACGACCCCAGCGCCTTGTAGGCCTTCGCGATGATCGCCTCGAGCCGTGCCTGCTCAGCCGGGTCGGTGGTGTGCTCCAGTTCGGCGCTCGCCTGCTTTTCGGCTCGATCGGCCTCGCGGTCGGCGCAGGTCTCCCAGAGCCCATGCGAGATCAGTACGACGGGGTGGCGGCCCTTGCCCAGGTTCTTCGGATAGTGCACGACGCCGGCCAACTCGATCTTCGCCAGCCGCTCGGAGCCCTCGTCATCCCCCAGAAACCCCGGTACCTCGAAGGCGGTATCGCCAAGGTTGTAAACCGAGCTCTCCACCGCGAGCGTCCGGTGCCGCGCGACTACTCCGGACAGATCCGGTTGGGTCAACCGCGCGGCGGTGGCACCAGGGGCGGCGGCGGTGGTCAGCAGGACCGCGGCGGCTCCGCCCGCGAGTACCCGTTGCCATGACCTAGTCAACTCCGGCAAAACGCGTCCTTCCTCAGAGATCAACCAGCCCGCCGGCTCGCCCTCTGACGGGGCGAGCACCAACGCACTGCTCGGAGGATGACGCGCTACCTCGCGGAACCGTTTACACAGGAGCGGTAGGTCAGGCCTCTAGGGGGCCGATGGCGTAGCGGGCTTGCATGGTTTCGCTGGCGGCCGGGCCTGCGGTGAAGACGAAGTCGGGGCCGTCCACCCGGCGGCCGGTCGCGCGGTCCACTACGACGGGCTCGACCTCTGTGCGGGTTTCGGCGTCGACCAGGATCATGCTGCGCTCGTCCGGCTTGAGCTGCTGGTTGCCCCACGCGGCCATCGCCACCAGAACGGGCCGAAGTGATCGGCCTAGGTCGGTGAGGACGTAGTCGAAGCGCGGTGGATGTTCCTGGTATTGGCGGCGCTCCAGCAGGCCATCGGCGACGAGTTCCTTCAATCGGCTGGTGAGGGTGCTCGCCGAGAGGTTGAGGTTCTGCTGGAACTCGTCGAACTTCGTGAAGCCGTCGAAGGCGTCGTGCAGGATCAGCACCTTCCACCACTCGCCGACATGCTGGATCACGGTGGACAGCGGGCTTTCCCGGTCCTCGTCGCGGATCTGGTTCACAGCGATCTGGACCACCCGTCCCTTCGACGCCACGGTGCCAAGCAAGAGGCCCCGAACCAAACTGGTTCAGGGCCTAACGCGCTGGGCGCCCCCGGCAGGATTCGAACCTGCGCACCCGCCTCCGGAGGGCGGTGCTCTATCCCCTGAGCTACGGGGGCTCGGGACGGGAGGAACAGTACCAGGAAATCGGCCGGAGGTTTTCACCCGGGGCCATCCCTGACTCGACCCTGGCTTGCCCGCGCGGCGGGATCCCGTCGCGCGAACGGGTCGTCATAGTGGATGTAGGCCCAACCAGTGAAAGGAAATCCGAACCATGGCTACCTCTTTGGTCCGTCCGTCGCACGATCGCTGGATCGGCGGTGTCTGCGCCGGTCTGGCCCGCCGGTTCGGCACGTCGTCCAGCACGATGCGGCTGATCTTCGTGATCAGCTGCCTGCTGCCGGGCCCCCAGGTCCTGATCTACCTCGTGCTCTGGGCGCTGATGCCGTCCGAGCGCTGAAGTCACTGATGGTCCGTCAGGGGATGAGGCGGTGAGAGCGATTTCACAGCGGGCGGTTTCCCGGTCGTGCCGATCTTGGCGCGGGCGGTGACAAAAAGCCTTCGCTGGAAGGAACCGCCACAACCCTCGGCCAGCCGACAGGGCGGCCCGTCGCGAGACGGGCCGCCCTTGCTGTCGTCGGCGAGGGTCCTACCGCTGCGCGCCATCCGGGCCCCTTGCAATCAACGCTCGGGCCGACGAGATCGAGGCCGCCGCCTTGCGCGTACGGCGCGAGCTTGCGGGCCGCGATCTCTTTACTGCAAGGGCTCTTGCAGCCCTTGACCGTGAGGGCGGTGGGCCCGTCGGCCGAGGCGATGATCCCAGCAGGCGCGTTTGAACGCCCGCCACGGTTAGTCGAACACGCGACTGCCGGACGGCGGTGAGTGCTCGCGTGCGAAACTTCCCTCCGCCGGAAGGAGGCGAAACCGTTGATGAAGGATCGGGTACGACGTGGCCTGTCCGTCGTACTGCTGCTGGCCGCCACCGGCGCCACGCTCACCGCTTGTCAGGTCGGTCCCGCGCCGCCCGGTCCGGCCGAGGCTCGTACGGGGCCGCCGCCGTGGTCGGCGCCGCGCGACGCCGTGTCGTACATCGACAAGGCTGGGATGGAGCGACTGCCGCTCGACTTCAAGGGCCCCACGCCGTACTACGTGAAACTCATCGTCACGGTGGACGGCGCTCCGGTGGAACTGCCGGTGGACATCGGTATCGACCGGGTCCGTGCCGAACAGGCAGCGGTGCATACCCACGCGACCGACGGCATCGTCAATGTCGAGGCCAAGACCACCACCGAACGGCCGACGCTCGCCCAGTTCTTCACCCTCTGGGGCGTCCGGTACGACGCGAAGTGCCTCGGTGACGCGTGTGGTGGCGTCGAGGTCCAGGTGAACGGCGAACCCGCTGCCTGGGACGCCAAGCTGCAGAGGGAAAGCCTGATCGAGGTCGCCGCCAAGCGCTGAGGTGGCGGACCGGATCGGTAGCCGGGGCAGTTGTTCAGCAGGGCTTCATCGCCGTGCCACCTGATCACGCGACAGGTGACGCCTGGCGGCGATTCGCTGACGGCTCGTCCGCCTATTGAAAGTGATAATCATTATGCGTTTGTCCGGGTTCAAGCCTGTTGCCCTTCGAGCCGGGCTGGCCGTCACCGCCGGCACCCTGCTGATCGCCGCCAACACCGCAACGGCCCAAGCGGCCGGTATGACCTGGAGCGGCGACTTCAGCTCGCGGTCGACCGCGATGAAGCGGTTGGCGAACTGCGCCGCGACCGCCTGGTACAACGACAGCAAGTCAGGTGGCGCCATCACCGGTTGCAACAACGCTTCGAGCAATTCGTACTGGGACGGCATGCGTCTCGGTGCGGCCGGCTACCACGGCATCGAAGGCAAGCGGGTCGCCTACCGCTCCGATCAGTCCTGCCCGCCCAAAGACGGCTTCCAGTACGTCAAGTGCTTCTACGTCGGCGGCAAGGCCAAGGGCCACCCGGTCATGACCGTGGCCATCGAGTCCTACGGCGCCGGCGGCCAGGACGTGAACGTCACTTGGTACTACCTGTAAATCCGCCACGCCAGGCGAATGGCGGCTCCGGTGGTTCGACGCCGGCGCCACCGACCTGCAGATGCGGGTGTTGGCGAGCGCGAAGGTTTTACCTTGCGTGTCCAGGCAATGGCTATACGTAGCGGGGTTCTTCTGGTCCACTGGTCGCCGTCTCGGGTGTGAGGCCGGAGCCGGACGAGGGGAACCACCGCCATGGTTTTGTCGCGCCAGAAAGCACGTTTGCTCGCCGGACTGGCGGTTGTTGCCGCCGTCACCGGCATGACCGCCACGGCGAGTTGGGCTCACGACCCGGACACCCCGGCAGGCCGCGATGCCGCCCGCCGCTTCCTGGTCGACCGCGAGCCGGTGAGCAAGGCGGCACCGATCACCGGTGCCGCCGCCACGCCATGCGTGAACGGAACCGCCGCCGGTTATCCCTGTAAGGGCGTCGACCTGCTGAGCGTGTTGCCGATGAACAGCATCGGCGGGGGCCAGGGCAACGACATCTGGGGCTGGACCGATCAGCTCACCGGCAAGGAGTACGCGTTGATGGGCCGTACCAACGGCACCGCCTTCGTCGACATCTCCACGCCGACCTCGCCGATCTACCTCGGCAATCTGCCCACCCACAGTGGTACGGCGCCCTGGCGCGACATCAAGGTCTACAAGGACCACGCGTTCATCGTCGCGGATGTGTCCGGGCACGGTATGCAGGTGTTCGACCTGACCCGCCTGCGGAACATCTCGAGCCCGCAGAAGTTCACGGCCGACAAGCACTACGCCCAGTTCGGCAACGCGCACAACATCGCGATCAACGAGGCAACGGGCTACGCCTACGCCGTCGGCTCGAACACCTGCAGCGGCGGACCGCACATGGTCGACATCCGTACGCCGAAAACGCCCGTCTCGGCTGGTTGCGTAGCGGCGGACGGGTACACCCACGACACCCAATGCGTGATTTACAAGGGCCCGGACGCGACGTACACGGGACGCGAGTTGTGCTTCAACGCGAACGAGGACACGCTCACCATCGTCGACGTCACGAACAAGGCAACCCCCAAGCAGGTCGTACGCAAGACCTACAACGGATCGGCGTACAGCCATCAAGGGTGGTTGACCGAGGACCACAAGTACTTCCTGCTGGATGACGAACTGGACGAGCAGAAACGGTCTGTGAACACCCAGACCTACATCTGGAACGTGCAGGACCTCGACGCGCCCGTCCACACTGGCACGTACACCGCGCCCTCGAAGGCGATCGACCACAACCAGTACGTGCTGGGCAACTACTCGTACCAGGCGAACTACCGGGCCGGCCTGCGCATCGTGGACATCAGCAAGGTGGCAACCGCCCAGCTGACCGAGGCGGCGTACTTCGACATCTACCCGGCCGACAGCAACGGCAGCTTCAACGGTGCCTGGAGCACCTACCCGTACTTCCCGAGCGGCAACGTGGTGATCAGTGGCATCGAGCAAGGGTTGTTCGTGGTGAAGCCCCAGCTCGGCAACATCCCGCCGCCGACCGGGCAGGCCTACACCAACGACACGGACGTCGCGATCCAGGACAAGGCGACGGTCGTCAGCGAAATCCCGATCACGGCACGTTCGGGCAACGCGTCGTCGGCCGTGAAGGTGGATGTGAGGATCCGCCACACCTACCGAGGCGATCTGGCGATCGATGTGGTCGCGCCGGACGGCACGGCGTACCGCGTCAAGGACCCGAGCAACGGCGACGGCGCAGACGACGTAGTAGCCACCTACACCATCAACGCCTCCTCCGAGCCCATCAACGGCACCTGGAAACTCCGCATCCAGGATCTCTACACCGGCGACACCGGCACCCTGGACTCCTGGACCATCACTCCGTAGGTCCACCCGCGCCGGGTTCTCACTTCGTGTGCGTCGACGCGCCGGGCTCTCCCTTTCGTTGCGTTGATTCGTCTGGAGTCGCTCGCCCTTTCGTACGGCGGCCCGCTGTGGTCGCCGACGTGGGCGGGCGAATTCGGACGAGTCGTCGTCTTCGCCTGCCCTGGGAACTCCGAAACCGGGAGGGGGTTCGGTGGTCACCCGTCCCCCTGAGTGGTCGCAATTGTCAGGTGGACCCGGGACGCGTCAAGGGTCGAGATCGGCTTCGCCGACGCGTGCGCGCCCTTGACGCGTCCCGGGTCCACCAAGGGCGGCGGGCTATCAGGGGGACGGGTGGGGTGTGGCCGGTTGTGTCGGGTTGGTTCGGTGGTGGCGCGGCTGGTTGGCCGGGTGGTCCGCCTCGGCGAATCGCCCGGGTCGCCGGGATCGCCCGGGGTCACCCGGGATCACCGGGACCACCGGGATCGCCGGGATCGCCGGGATCGCCGGGATCACCCGGGATCGCCCGGGGTCGCCGGGATCGCCCGGGGTCGCCCGCATCCGTGGGAGTGGCTGGCCACTGGGGTGGGGGGTTACCACCTGGGAATCCGGGGTGGTAACCCACCGGCGGGGTGGCTGGCCACTCGCAGGATTGGCGTGAGGTGGTGTTGGTGGCGATCGGTGCTGGGGTTTCGGGTCGGCTGCCGGGTTTTTGCTCGGTTACCGGGTTTTGGTGTGTCCGCTGCCGAGTTGTTTGGCCGCTACCCGGTTGTAGCCGGGTAGTCGTACCAAAAGTCGGTAGTGGGTTCGGCTGGACCGCCCCCGGGCCATCGGGGCGCCCGCTGGGGGCATCGGGACCGCCCGCCGGGTCGTCGGGATCGCCAGTGAGGGTCATCGGGACCGCCCGGCGCCGGGGGCATCGGGACCCAGTCGGGCCAGCGGGACCCCAGTCGGGCCGCCGGGATCCCCGGTCGAGCCGTCGGGGCCGTCAGTCGGGCCACCAGCCCGGGTCGAGGGCGGTGGACCCGCGCGGGGGCGTGCCGGAGGTCCTGGCGCGGAGCGTGCGGATATCCCGATCCCGGGCAGACCTCACCCGTCCCCCTGATAGCTGCCGCCTTTTGGTTGGTTCGGGCCGGGTCAAGGGCGCGAACGCGTCACCGCAGGTGATTGAAAACCCTTGACGCGGCCCGAACCGACCTGACAATTCGAAAGACCTCAGGGGGACGGGTGCCAACCGGAACCACCCGGCTCCGACAAACCGGGCGCACAGACGAGAATCGAAGGGAAAGCGACCACCTGGTGGGACGGTCGGGGGACGGATCTGCCGGAGGAATGGGGCTGGGTACGCCTTGGGGACGTAAAAGTGGGGCAAGGAGTGACCAGGGAACGGAAACCCTGTCCGGAGCACGGGATCGCCGCCGTTAGGCTTGGCCGGTGACCCCGGAACAGCTCGCTACCACGATCCTGCAGGCCCTGACCACCCTGGTCGACGATGGCACGCTCACCGTCGAGGGCGGGTTGCCCGCCGAACTGAAGGTGGAGCGGCCCAAGAATCCCGAGCATGGCGACTACGCGACGAACGTGGCGATGCAGCTCGGTAAGAAGGCCGGCATGGCGCCGCGCCAGTTCGCGGAGCTCCTGGCAGCCCGGCTGAGCGATGATCCGGCCATTACGGCGGTGGAGATCGCCGGGCCGGGGTTCATCAACATCCGGGTGGCGGCCGATGCTCAGGGCAAGATCGCGGCGGCGATTCTGGAGGCCGGTCAGCAGTACGGCAGCAGCGCCACGCTGAAGGGCCAAAAGATCAACCTCGAGTTCATCTCGGCCAATCCGACCGGGCCGTTGCACCTCGGGCACACCCGCTGGGCCGCCGTCGGTGATGCGCTGGCGCGGGTGCTGATCGCGGCCGGAGCGGATGTCACCCGCGAGTTCTACGTGAACGACCGTGGCGCCCAGATGGAGAAGTTCGGCGCCTCGCTGTACGCGTCCGCGAAGGGCGAGCCGGTCCCGGAGGACGGATACCACGGCGAGTACATCCACGATCTCGCCAAGCGCATCGTCGCCGAGAACCCCGAGATCCTCAACACCAACGACGCGCAAACGGCGTTCCGTGAGGCCGGGTACCAGCTCCAGCTCACCGAGCAGCAGAGCCAGCTCGACCATTTCCGGACCAGCTTCGACGTCTGGTTCTCCGAGCGCAGCCTGCACGAGCAGAACGGCGTACCGCACGCCATCGACAAGCTGCGCGAGCAAGGCCATCTGTACGAGGCCGACGAGGCGCTCTGGATGCGGACCACCGACTTCACCGACGACAAGGACCGGGTGCTGATCCGGACCGGCGGTGAGCCGACGTACTTCGCCTCCGACGCGGCGTACTACATCAACAAGCGCGAGCGCGGTTTCGACGTCTGCATCTACCTGCTCGGAGCCGACCACCACGGGTACGTGAACCGCCTGAAGGCGATCGCGGCCTGCGCGGGTGACGACCCCGAGCACAACATCGAGATCCTGATCGGCCAGCTGGTGAAGATCCTCAAGGGTGGCGAGGAGATGAAGCTGTCCAAGCGGGCAGGCACCATCGTCACGCTGGCCGAGCTGGTCGAGGAGGGCGGCGTCGACCCGCTGCGCTACACGTTGTGCCGCTACCCGGTGGACTCGCCGCTGACCCTGGACATCGAGGAGATGACCCGGCAGGTCAGCGAGAACCCGGTGTACTACGTGCAGTACGCGCATGCCCGGCTGGCGTCGATCCTGCGCAACGCGGCCGATCTCGGCATCAAGCTGGACGAGTTCGAGCCGGGCCTGCTCAGCCATGACCGCGAGGGCGATCTGCTCCGCGCGCTGGCGGAGTTCCCCGGCGTGGTGGCGACGGCCGCCGAACTGCGCGAGCCGCACCGGATCGCGCGCTACCTGGAGGACACCGCCTCGAGGTTCCACAAGTTCTACGACAGTTGCCGGGTGCTACCGCGCGGTGACGAGGAGGTGGAGCCGGTGCACAAGGCTCGTCTCACCCTGGTCTCCGCGACCAAGACCGTGCTCGCCAACGGGCTCGACCTGCTCGGCGTCTCCGCTCCGGAGCGGATGTGAGGGCGCACGAGGCGGGCGCGCTGCACGCGGACCTCGGGTACCGGGGTCCGGCCTGGCTGCGCGCGCCGAAAGACGCCAACGAACTGGTCAAGTCGCTCTGGTCGATGACCGCGCTCAAGAACGCCGACGGCGCGCTGGAGATCGGCGGCCTCGACGTACGTGAGCTGGTCGCCGAGCACGGCAGCCCGGCGTACGTGCTGGACGAGGCCGATTTCCGTGCTCGCGCCCGGGCGTTCAAGGAGGGCTTCAAGAACTTCGACGTGTACTACGCCGGTAAAGCCTTTCTCTGTACGACGGTCGTGCGCTGGGTGATGGAGGAGGGGCTCAACCTCGACATCTGCTCGGGCGGTGAGCTCGCGACAGCCCTGCGCGCGGGCGCGGATCCGGCCCGGCTCGGGTTCCACGGCAACAACAAGTCCGTCAGCGAACTCACCCGCGCCCTCGAGGCGGGCGTCGGCCGGATCATCGTCGACAGCTTCCACGAGATCGAGCGCCTGGACGCCCTGGCCGTCGAGCGCGGCCTGGTCGCGCCCGTGATGATCCGGGTCACCGCCGGCGTCGAGGCGCACACCCACGAGTACATCGCGACCGCCCACGAGGACCAGAAGTTCGGGTTCTCGATCACCTCGGGCGACGGGTTCGAGGCGGTCAGCCGGGTCCAGCGGGCCGAGGGGCTGGAGCTGCTCGGACTGCACTCGCACATCGGGTCGCAGATCTTCGACTCGTCCGGGTTCGAGGTCGCGGCCAAGCGCGTACTCGCCTTGCACGCAAGGGTTTCCACCGAGCTCGGCGTCGACATGCCCGAGCTGGACCTGGGCGGCGGCTTCGGTATCGCCTACACCACCCAGGACGACCCGTCCGACCCGCACCAGTTGGCCACCGAGCTCGGCAAGATCGTCGAGCACGAGTGCAAGGCCTTCGACGTCGAGGTACCGCGGGTCTCGATCGAACCGGGCCGCGCGATCGTCGGACCGGCCGTGTGCACGGTGTACGAGGTCGGCACGGTCAAGGAGGTCGAGCTCGACGCGGGCGCCTCCCGCACGTACGTCTCGGTCGACGGCGGTATGAGCGACAACATCCGTACCGCCCTGTACGACGCGGACTACTCCTGCACGCTGGCGGGACGGCGTTCCGAGGCGGAGCCCACGTTGGCCCGGGTCGTCGGTAAGCACTGCGAATCGGGTGACATCGTGGTGAAGGACGAGTTCCTGCCGTCCGACGTCCGCCCGGGCGATCTTCTCGCCGTACCCGGCACCGGCGCGTACTGCCGGTCGATGGCGAGCAACTACAACCACGTACCGCGCCCGCCGGTGATCGCCGTGCGGGACGGGCAGGCGCGAGTCGTCGTACGCCGGGAGACCGAGGACGACCTGCTCGCTTTGGACATGGGAGTGCAGTGATGAGTCACGGTGCGGTCAAACCCCTGAAGGTCGCCCTGCTCGGCTGTGGTGTGGTCGGGACCGAGGTGGTCCGGATTCTCACCGACCAGGCCGACGACCTGGCCGCCCGGGTCGGCGCCCCGCTGGAGATCGCCGGGATCGCGGTTCGCCGCGCCGGCCGGGCCCGCGACATCGCGGTGGACGAGTCGCTGATCACCACCGACGCGCACGCGCTGGTCTCGCGTGGCGACCTGGACCTGGTGATCGAGGTGATCGGCGGTATCGAACCCGCCCGCAGCCTGATCCTCACCGCGCTGGAGAACGGCGCCTCGGTGGTCAGCGCGAACAAGGCCCTGCTCGCCGAGGACGGCGGCACGCTGTTCGCCGCCGCCGAGAAGTACGAGCGCGATCTGTACTACGAGGCCGCCGTGGCCGGCGCGATCCCGATTCTGCGCCCGTTGCGCGAGTCCCTGGCCGGTGACGACGTCACCAAGGTGATGGGCATCGTCAACGGCACCACGAACTACATCCTCGACAAGATGGACTCGACCGGCGCCGGCTTCGACGAGGCGCTCGAAGAGGCCCAGGCCCTCGGATATGCCGAGGCCGATCCGACCGCCGATATCGAGGGTTTCGACGCCGCGGCGAAGGCGGCCATCCTGGCGAGTTTGGCCTTCCACACCAGGGTTTCGATCGCGGACGTACACCGCGAGGGCATCACCGAGGTGTCCGCGACGGACATCGCCTCGGCCCGCGAAATGGGCTGCGTGGTCAAGTCCCTGGCCATCTGCGAACTCGACGCCGCGACCGATTCGGTCAGCGCCCGGGTGCATCCGGCGATGATTCCGCTGGGTCATCCGCTGGCCTCGGTGCGGGACGCGTACAACGCCGTTTTCGTGGAATCCAAAGCGGCCGGCCAGCTGATGTTCTATGGTCGTGGTGCCGGCGGCGCCCCGACGGCCAGTGCTGTCCTCGGGGATCTGGTGTCCGCCGCGCGCAACCGGCTCAAGGGAGTGCCGGGGGTCGGCGAGTCGTCGTACACCCAGCGGGCCGTGCGCCCGATGGGCGATACCCAGACCCGCTATCACGTGTCGCTGGACGTGGCCGATAAGGCCGGCGTGCTCGCGGCGGTGGCCTACGCGTTCTCCGAGCACGGCGTGTCGATTCAGACCGTGCGGCAGGAGGGCCGGGGTGGTGACGCGCAACTGGTTGTTGTCACCCACACCGCCAGTGACGCCGCGTTGTCCGCGACCGTGGAGGCCCTGCGAGACATGGACATCGTTCGAGAAGTCAGCAGTGTCATGCGGGTTGAAGGGGAATAATGATGGTTCAGCGGCGACATGCATGGCGTGGCGTTATCGAGGAGTACCGAGACCGATTGCCGGTTTCGGCCGACACTCCGGTGGTGACGCTCGGCGAGGGTGGTACGCCGCTGGTGGCAGCGCAATGGCTCAGCGAGCAGACCGGGTGCGAGGTCTGGCTCAAGGTCGAGGGCAACAACCCGACCGGCTCGTTCAAGGACCGCGGTATGACGGTCGCGATCTCGCTGGCCGCGCAGGCCGGGGACAAGGCCGTCGTCTGTGCCTCGACCGGTAACACCTCGGCCAGCGCCGCGGCGTACGCCGTGCGCGCGGGGCTACTGCCGCTGGTACTGATTCCGGCCGGACGGATCGCGAAGGGCAAGCTCGCGCAGGCGATCGTGCACGGCGCGCAGTTGGTCTCGATCGACGGCAGCTTCGACGACTGCCTGCGGATCGTGCGCGAGCTTGGCAAGAACTACCCGGTCGCGCTGGTGAACTCGGTGAACCCGGTCCGCCTGGAAGGGCAGAAGACCGCCGCCTTCGAGGTGTGCGACGCCCTCGGGGACGCGCCGGATCTGCACCTGCTGCCGGTTGGCAACGCGGGCAACATCGCCGCGTACTGGAAGGGCTACAACGAGTACGCCAAGGACAAACTCGCCTCGAAAACCCCGCAGATGTGGGGGTTCCAGGCCGAGGGCGCCGCGCCGATCGTGCGCGGGGAGATCGTCGACAAGCCCGACACCCAGGCGACGGCGATCCGCGTCGGCAACCCCGCTTCGTGGCAGCTGGCCGCGGCCGCGCGCGACGAGTCGGGCGGGCGGATCGAGGCCGTGACCGACGAGCAGATCCTCGCCGCGCAGCGCGAACTCGCTGGTAAGGAAGGCGTTTTCGTCGAGCCTGCCTCGGCCGCCGGCGTCGCCGGGCTGCTCGCGACCAAGGCCGCCGGGCGGCTCGACGGTGGCCAGACGATCGTGATCACCGTGACCGGGCACGGCCTGAAGGACACCGATACCGCCCTCGCATACGCCGTACCGGATGGTGTGGACGCGCCGGTCACCCCGGCCGAGACCGACGCCGTCGCCCGCGTCGCCGGACTGGTATGAGTTCGGCCGTCCGGGTCCGCGTTCCCGCCACCAGCGCGAACCTCGGACCCGGCTTCGACGCCTTCGGCCTGGCCGTCGAGCTGTACGACGAACTGACGGTGGTTCCGCGCGACTCGGGCCTCTCGGTCGAGGTCACCGGCGAGGGCGCGGACGCCGTACCGCGGGACGAGTCGCACCTGGTCGTGCGGGCGATTCGCGCCGGGCTGAAGTCGCTCGGCGCTTCCGTCGGCGGGTTCGACCTGCACTGCGTGAACCGCATCCCGCACGGCCGCGGCCTCGGTTCGTCGGCCGCCGCGATCGTGGGTGGTATCGCCGCCGCCTACGGTCTGACCGGAACTCCGCTGGACCACGTGAAGGTGCTCGAACTGGCCAACGAACTGGAAGGCCATCCGGACAACGTCGCCGCCGCGGTGTACGGCGGATTCACCATCGCTTGGGTGGACGGCGGGACCGGCAGGGCCGTTCGGCTCGAACCGGCGGAAGGCCTTTCTGTCACTGGTTATGTGCCATCCACCCCGCTGTCGACCGAGGTGGCTCGCGGCTTGTTACCGGCTTCGGTCTCGCACGCGGACGCGTCCGCCAACGCGGGGAAAGCGGCTTTGCTGGTTGCGGCGCTGACCACTCGGCCGGAGCTCTTGCTGACGGCGACGGAGGACCGGTTGCATCAGGAGTACCGCGCGCCGGCGATGCCGGAAAGCCTGGCCCTGATCAGAAAGCTGCGGGCCAACGGCCAGGCCGCGATCGTCAGCGGCGCCGGTCCGACCGTGCTGGTACTGGGGGACAGCGGGCTCGAGGCGCCGGATGGCTGGAACCTGCTGCGATGCGGCATAGATCCAGTGGGCGTACAGGTCTGGTCATCGGCCGATTCCACCACATCGGAATGATCGGCCGGGGACACGCGTTGTACCCCTGGAGTCGTGTTGTTGACCCCCTGTGGTGCTAGTCTCGACTCACCCGATCCCCTCCAGGTGATCGGTGAACTCTCGCCACGATCCGGGCCTAGCTCCCGGCACCTGGTGTTCGGTGGCGCTCTCCAGTGAATTCCTGACGCCGCCTGCGTCGGAGGTTCCAGGGGACCCAGATCTTGCGCGAGAGACTCTATGCCCACGTATCCGTTTCGAGGTCGTGGGTGATGATTCCGGGCGATGAACCTGAGGACATCGTCCATCCGTGTGGGAAGGACCTCACGTGACAGAAACTGTTGAAGCCTCCAGCGCGGTCGGCGCCTCGCCGACTGCTGCCGGTGAGACGCCCGCGCGTCGCCGGAAGTCTGGTGGCGGCCTCGAGGGAATGCTGCTGCCCGAGCTGAAACAGCTCGCCGGCACGCTGGGCATCAAGGGCACCGGCGCACTGCGCAAGGGTCAGCTCATCGAGGCGATCAAGGCCGCCCAGTCGGGTGGCGGTTCGGCGCCGGCGTCCAGCCGGTCGAAGTCGAGCCAGCCGACCCTGGACGAGGCGGCACCGGAGCCGGTGGTCGCGAAGACCGAGGCCCGCAAGAACGACGGCGACACCGCCCGGGACAGCCGGCGGGAGAACGGCCGCACCCGGGGGACGCGTTCAGAGGCCCGTTCAGAGGCCCGTTTAGAGGCCCGTTTAGAGGCCACTGAGGCCCCAGAGCAGAACCGCGCCGAGAAGGCCGACAAGGCCGCCGGCGCCGAGGTAGCCGAGCCGAAGTCGGCCGAGTCTAAGTCGGCCGACCGGGCGGAGCGCGGCGATCGTGCCGAGCGCGCCGAGACCAAGGTCGAGGCAGGCGACGGTCAGGACCAGCCGACCCGTGGCGAGCGTTCCCGTGGCCGCGAGGCCCAGCGGGAGGCGCAGCGTGCGGAAGCCCAGCGCGGCGACAACCAGCGCGGCGATGCGCAGCGTGGCGACGGCCAGCGCGCCGAGCAGCGTGAGGGCCAGCGCGACGGTCAGCGTGGTGAGACCGCGCGCGGCGGCCAGGACGGCCGTGGCGACCGGAACCAGGACCGCAACCGCAACGCCGATGGCCGTGGCGACCGTGGTGCCGACGGGCGGGGTGACCGTGGCGCCGATCGCGCTGACCGCGGCGACCGTGGTGCTGACCGCGGTGCCGACCGTGGTGGGGACCGCAACCAGGACAACCGCGATGGCGAGGACGGCGATGGCCGTCGCCGTCGTCGCCGCGGCCGGGACCGCGAGCGCAACCGCGATGGCGGCGCCACGGTCGGTGGCCGCAGCGAGCGTGGCCGCGCCGGCGGTGGCCGCAACGAGCGGTACGAGCAGGAGCCGGTGGTCAACGAGGACGACGTCCTGGTTCCCGCCGCGGGCATTCTCGACGTGCTCGACAACTACGCCTTCGTCCGGACCAGCGGCTACCTGCCCGGCCCGAACGACGTGTACGTCGCGCTGTCGATGGTCAAGCGTTACGGCCTGCGCAAGGGTGACGCGATCACCGGCGCGGTCAAGCAGCCGAAGGACGGCGAGCGCAAGGAGAAGTTCAACCCGCTGGTGCGGATCGACACGGTCAACGGGGCAGACCCCGAGGCCGCGAAGCACCGCCAGGACTTCAACAAGCTCACCCCGCTGTACGCGTCGGAGCGGCTCCGCCTGGAGACCGAGTCGAACATCCTGGTCACCCGGATCGTCGACATCGTCAGCCCGATCGGCAAGGGCCAGCGCGGCCTGATCGTCTCGCCGCCGAAGGCCGGTAAGACGATGGTGCTGCAGGCGCTCGCGAACGCGATCACCACGAACAACCCCGAAGTGCACCTGATGGTCGTGCTGGTGGACGAGCGGCCCGAAGAGGTCACCGACATGCAGCGCACGGTCAAGGGTGAGGTCATCGCCTCCACCTTCGACCGGCCGGCCGATGACCACACCACGGTCGCGGAACTGGCGATCGAGCGTGCCAAGCGGCTGGTCGAGCTCGGCCACGACGTGGTCGTACTGCTCGACTCGATCACCCGCCTCGGCCGGGCGTACAACATCGCGGCCCCGGCCAGCGGCCGGATCCTGTCCGGTGGTGTCGACTCGTCGGCGCTGTACCCGCCGAAGCGGTTCTTCGGCGCGGCCCGCAACATCGAGGACGGTGGCTCGCTCACCATTCTGGCCACCGCGCTGATCGAGACCGGCTCCAAGATGGACGAGGTCATCTTCGAGGAGTTCAAGGGCACCGGAAACATGGAGCTGCGGCTCCGTCGCGAGTTCGCCGATCGCCGGATCTTCCCGGCCATCGACGTGGTCGCCTCCGGTACCCGGCGCGAAGAGCTGCTGATGAGCAAGGACGAGACGGCCGTGACCTGGAAGCTGCGCCGGGTGCTGTCCGCACTCGACGGCCAGGCCGCCCTCGAGCTGCTGATCGGCAAGCTCAAGGAGTCCAAGTCGAACATCGAGTTCCTGATGCAGGTGAACAAGACCACCCCCACCTCGGGCGGCGGCCGCAGCACTGACGACGGCAGCTAGCAATACCTGAAACGCACGGGCCCGCCACTCTCCGGAGTGGCGGGCCCGTTCTCGGCTCGACCCCGACCGGGCGTTCGCCTTCTTGGTCAGGAACTCCCAGGCCGGCAACATCAACCTGCACCAAGTCGCCGCAGGCGTCGTCGCCGACGCAGCCTCCAAGGCCCAGTAGCCGATCCAGGCGCCGGGCTCAGCCGAGCCCTGACTCGACGGCATCGGTCTGGCTAACGATGCGGTGCACGACGGCCGGGCTCGCCTTGGTGCCGGCGGCGATGTGCCGGCCGCCTCGTCGACCAAAGAACGACCGGCGAACGCCTGGAAGCGGGTGGGAATTCGGGGGCGATTGGCGGTGTTGGGGCCGTCAGTGGCAAACTTGTCTGTTGGTTCCGGTTCACGCCTGCATCCGCCGGCGACCCGGTCCGCCTAAGACTTAGGAGATCCATGAAGAGCGACATCCACCCGACCTACGTGGCGACCACGGTGACCTGCACCTGTGGCGCTTCGTTCACGACGCACTCGACCGCTGAGAACGGCAGCATCCACGCTGACGTGTGCTCGCAGTGCCACCCGTTCTACACCGGCAAGCAGAAGATCCTCGACACCGGTGGCCGGGTTGCTCGCTTCGAGAAGCGCTACGCCAAGAAGTAGCTGTCTTCCGGCGCCGGTCTAGAGCCTCACGGCTCAGGACCGGCGCCGTTTGCGTGTGTTCATCGGATCGTTGGAAGGTGGTGCGGGAGAGATGTTCGAGGCTGTCGAAGCGCTGAAGGATGAGTACGCCGAGCTCGAGAAGCGGATGTCGGATCCCGAGCTGCACTCCGATCAGACCGTGGCGCGCCAGGTCGGTAAGCGCTATGCCGCGCTGGCACCGATCGTGCGGACCTACACCGAGTGGCTGCAGACCGCCGACGACATCGAGGCCGCGAAGGAGCTGGCGTCGGAGGACGAGAGTTTCGCCGACGAGGCCGTCCGGCTGACCGCCCGCCGCGAGGAGCTGGCCGAGAAGCTGCAGGTCCTGCTGGTGCCGCGCGACCCCGGTGACGACAAGGACGCGATCCTTGAGATCAAGGCCGGCGAGGGTGGCGACGAGTCGGCGCTGTTCGCGGGCGACCTGCTCAAGATGTACCTGAAGTTCGCCGAGAACCAGGGCTGGAAGACCGAGGTGCTCGACGCCGCGGATTCCGATCTGGGCGGCTACAAGTCGGTCACCGTCGCCGTGAAGGCCAAGGGTGTACCCGAGCCCGGCGAAGCGCCGTACGCGAAGCTCAAGTTCGAGGGCGGCGTGCACCGGGTCCAGCGGGTGCCGGTGACCGAGTCGCAGGGGCGGATCCACACTTCGGCGGCCGGCGTACTGGTGCTGCCGGAGGCTGAGGACGTCGACGTCGAGATCGACCAGAACGATCTGCGCATCGACGTGTTCCGTTCCTCCGGGCCCGGCGGGCAGAGCGTCAACACGACCGACTCGGCGGTGCGGATCACCCACCTGCCCACCGGCATCGTGGTGTCCTGCCAGAACGAGAAGAGCCAGCTGCAGAACCGCGAACAGGCCATGCGGATCCTGCGGTCCCGCCTGCTCGCCGCCGCGCAGGAGGCCGCGAACCAGGAGGCCTCGGACGCGCGCCGCCTGCAGATCCGTACGGTTGACCGCTCCGAGCGCGTGCGCACCTACAACTACCCGGAGAACCGGTTCTCCGATCACCGGGTCGGCTTCAAGACGCACAACCTGGACCAGGTCCTCGGTGGTGAGCTCGCCCCGGTGATCCAGGCCCTGACCGAGGCCGATCTGGCCGAGCGACTGGCCGCGGTCGCGCCGAAGTGACCGTACGCGTTCTGCTCGCGGACGCCGCCGAGCGCCTGCGGGCCGGTGGCGTGGCTTCACCCGAGTACGACGCGGCCGAGCTGCTCGCGTTCGTACTCGGCACCACCCGCGGCAAGCTCGTACTCGCCGCGCCGACACCCGCCCAAGTCGAGGTGTACGACGCCCTGGTGGCTCGCCGCGCTCGGCGTGAGCCGTTGCAGCACCTCCTCGGTACGGCGGCTTTCCGCTACCGAGAGCTGGCCGTGGGCCCGGGAGTCTTCGTACCGAGGCCCGAGACCGAGGTGATGGTCGGCTGGATCCTCGATCGGCTGGCTGGCGTCGAGAACCCGCTGGTGGTGGACCTGTGCTCCGGCTCGGGCGCGATTGCCGGCGCGGTCGCGACGGAACGACCCGACAGCACCGTGCACGCCGTCGAACTCTCGGCGGAGGCCTGCGTCTGGGCCCGCCGCAATCTCGCCGGAACGGGCGCGATCCTGCATGAAGGCGATATCGACGGGTGCCTGCCGGAGCTGGACGGTCACGTCGACGCGGTGATCGCCAATCCGCCGTACATCCCATTGACGGCGTGGGAGTCGGTCGCCACCGAGGCCCGCGACCACGATCCGGCGCTGGCGCTGTGGTCCGGGGACGACGGGCTGGACGCGATCAAGGTCGTCGCCGCGACGGCCGGGCGGCTGCTCAAGCCGGGCGGCTGGTTCGGCTGCGAGCACGCCGACGTGCAGGGGGAAGCAGCCCCGAAGGTGTTCGCCGCAACCGGCTTCTTCAGCGAAGTGCGGGACCAGCTGGACCTAGCGGGCAAGCCACGGTTCGTTACTGGGCGTCACATCTAGAACCCTTTCAGTCACGGTTGAAACGCTCGCCGGTCGCGACATCCTCACCAAGGATGTGGATCGACTAGTGAGGAGTCGACTGTGCTGAAATTCCGCGGCGTACTGGCCGCTATCGCTCTACTCGCACTGCCCGCCACCGCTGTTCTCCCTGCCACCGCCGGGATCCCTAGGGAGGTTGATCCCAGACCGAAGAGCGAGACCGAGCTCTGTGCCGGCATGCAGCGTCTGGTGACGCCGGGCACGGACCTGTGCACCCGGGGCCCGGACGCCATTCCTGGCAGCGCGCTCGATGAGCCGGCCGAACCGCTGCCGGCGTCGGTCGCGAAGGCCACCATCGCCGCCAACCCGATCGTCTGCGAAGGCGACGGCCAAACCGGCAAGCGCGTGCAGGTGATGTACGCCCGTGAGCAGGCGCAGGCCTCCCGGCTGCAGCACTTCCTGCCTTCGTTCCGGGCCTGGTCCCATGAGATCGACGCTGCCTTCAACGACAGCGCAGCCCAGACCGGCGCTAGCCGTCATGTCCGGTTCGTCACCGAGGCCGTCACCGGTGGTTGCCAGGTCCGCGTGATCGAGGTCGTCGTACCGAACGGAGCGCTGGCTTCCTGGGACACGATGATCCCGGCCCTGCAGAACCTCGGCTACCGCAGCAACGATCGCAAGTACCTGGTGTTCGCGGACGCGCAGAAGGTCTGCGGAGTCGGCACGCTGTACGGCGACGACCGCCCGGGCCAGGACAACGCGAACAACGTGAACACCGGTTATGCCCGTGTGGACGCGTCCGCGAGCTGCTGGGGCTTCAACGCGGCTGCGCACGAACTAGGCCATGCGCTTGGCGCGGTCCAGTCGAGCGCTCCCAACTACAACGGCCACTGCAAGGACGAGTACGACCTCATGTGTTACGGCGAGACCAGTGTGGTCTGTGCCGACAAGGACAACGACAGGCTGCTCGACTGCAACAAGGACGACTACTTCAACACGAACCCGCCCGCGGGCTCTTACCTGGCTACCCACTGGAATCTGGCGAACAGCGCCTGGCTGATCAAGAACGCGGTTCCGGATGCTCGGCCCGGTCCCAGGCACGGCCAGGTCTACGAGTTCGTCAACACCGCCACGGGCGAGGCGATGGACGTGGTGAACGGTTCGCCCGACAATCTCGCGTACCTGAGCCACCGCGCCCGTACCGGGGCGACCAACCAGCAGTGGCGGTTCCTCTACGACACCGGCTGGCTCCTGCAGAACGTCAACAGCGGTAAGTGCGCTGACAGCGCCTTCAGCGGCACAGCGCCGGGTACGAAGATCCTGCAGTACAACTGCAACGGCCAGGACGGCATGAGGTGGACCCTCCACCCGCTCGGTGGCGACGTCTACGGCGTCCTGAACACTCTGACGGGTTTGGCCATCACTGACGCCGGAGCCCACCCGGAGCCGCTGCAGCAGCACCCGTTCACAGGAGCCACCTCCCAGCGCTGGCAGCTCCGCCTGATCACCGCGCCGAGGTAGTCAGCTCGCAGTTCGAGGGCTTGTGCCAACGCTGGTACCCCGATGGCCCGTAAGCCGGTCCAGACGTACCTGCAGGCGCTCTGCGTAGACCGGCAGGTCTTGGCCCAGTTGGACCAAGGCCTGCCGCAGCAGTGCCCGGGCCTCGC
Source organism: Kribbella deserti (assembly GCF_042434725.1). Lineage (NCBI taxonomy): Bacteria > Bacillati > Actinomycetota > Actinomycetes > Propionibacteriales > Kribbellaceae > Kribbella > Kribbella deserti. Next base: position 52,815 of record NZ_JBHLTC010000029.1, read on the forward strand.
CTGGATCGTCGTTGTGCTCGGCACAATCCGCGAGGCCTTCCAGCGCTTGGGCGGCAACACGCGGCTGCTGGTTCGCCGTACGGCGTAGAACGATCTCGAACTGCTCCTGGCTGTCGTCAACGCGACCGGCGGCCAGGAGGCTGTGTCCCAGGTGTAGGCGGGCGCCGTTCTCACCGAGGTGTGTGCAGTTCTTGACGGCTAGGACGAGCCCTTGCTGGTGGGTCTCCACCGCGAGGTCATGCTCGCCCAGTAGGCGATAAGCGTCGCCTAGGTTGTTCATCGTGTACTGCAGCGAGAACTCCAGCCGGTGTTCCTGCGCCAAGGTCTTGGCCGCCATAGCCGCCTGCAGCGCCTCGGTCGACTCGCCGAACTTGAGGTGGCATTCGGCGATCCCGTTCAGAAGATCGGGTTGCAGCCGCTCGTCGCCGATCCGCTCCGCGGTGGCGAGTGCCTCCTGGTAGTAGACGAGGGCGTTCGTGAAGTCCCACTGATCGCCGTAAAGGCTGCCGAGGTAGCCGAGCGTCAGAGCGGCCAATGGTTCGTGCCCGACCTTCCGGGCCAGCCGCACGGACTCCTTGAGCAGCTCGGGCCACTCGGAACGCGAGTCGATCCAGCCGGTGGCGTAACCCAGCGAACTGAGAATGTGCGCCCGCAAGGCCGGCGAAGCGCCCTTCGAGAGGTCCGCGGCTTGGCGCAGATCAGCGATGCCCTTGCGAGCGCCACACCGGATCCGGCCGTAATGCCCGCGCAGATGCAGCAGCCGCGCCCGGCCTTCGGAATCACCTAGGCGCTCCGCTGCGGCCAGGCCGATCGTGAGCACGGCGTCGATCTCGTCCAGCCGGGTTCGCCGATGCAGGTACGGCGCGACCACGTTCGCCAGTAACCAGGCCAGGTCGTCGCGGCCGATGGACTCGGCTTGGGCGACCGCGGCCACCAGGTTCGGCCATTCGGCGTCGCACCAGGCGAGATCGGCGCCGACGGAAGGCCCGGGCACTACCGGACGGCCCGACAAGTCGGCGTACAGGACTTGTGTCACCTGTTGCAGGGATCGCTGGGTGGTCTGGAGGTAGTACTCCAGGAGCCGGCAGATCGCGTCAGTTCGTTCCTGGTCAGACTCTTCTGCCCGGGCGACCTGGGCCGCGTACTGACGGAGAAGGTCGTGGAACTGGAACCGGCCTGGTTCGGGTTGCAGAAGCAGGTTGGCGTCCACCAAGGCCTCTAGGACCTCTTCGGCGTCTGCAGCCGGCGTATCGGTCAATGCGCCGGCGCCGTACGCGTCGGTGTCCTTGCCGGGCATCAGGCTCAAGCGGCGGAACATACGCTGCTGGTCGGCCGTGAGTTGCTCGTACGACACAGCGAAGGCCGAAGCGACTCCGCTGCCGTCAGCGCTCAATTCGGTCAGCCTGCGGTCTTGCGCGTCCAGCCGCTGGTTGAGGTGCGCGACGGTCCAAGCCGGCCGATGCCGCAACCGTGAGCCCGCGATCCGAATAGCCAGAGGGAGATGCCCACACCGCTCGACCAGTTCCAGAGCCGCTGAGGTCTCTTGGCCGCTACGAGCCGCTCCGATGATCTGGCTCAGCAGGGCCGACGCGTCCGACCTAGCGAGTACGTCGAGCGCCATACGGGCCCTTGCGTCGAGACTGGTCAGCTGGCGCCTACTGGTCACAAGCACGCCGCAAGTCGGCGCACCCGGTAGGAGCGGTTCGACCGAGGCGCTGTCGAAGGCGTTGTCCAAGATGATCAACAGGCGCTTCCCGGCGACCTGGGACCGCCAGAACGCCAAACGCTCTTCCGGTTCCTGCGGGATCTGATTAGCCGGTACGTCGATGCTGCGCAACAGGTGGTCCACCGCCCGCTCCGGAGCCAGCGGCGTCCGCCCGGGCGTATGGCCGTGCAGATCGACGAAGAGCTGTCCGTCGGGGTAGACCCGGGCCAAGTCGCGTCCAGCCCGTACGGCGAGGGCCGTCTTGCCGACACCGGCCATACCGTCGATGGTGACCACTGGCGGCGCGACCCCACTGCCCGGGCGCAGAGCCGCGATTACCTCGGCCAGTTCCGTCGTACGGCCTATGAAGGCTGCGCCGCTGTACGGAAGCTCATCCCGGCTACGAGGCGTGGAGGGCTCGTTGCGCAGGATCGTCTGGTGAGCCGCCCGAAGCTCTGGACCCGGCTCCACGCCTAGCTGGTCCACCAGGACCGCCCGGGTCTTGCTGTAGTTGGCAAGCGCCTCGGCCTGCCTGCCACTTCGGTAGAGCGCAAGCATCAGCTGCGAGGCGAACCGCTCGTCCAAGGGCCTGTCCGCGACTAGACCGACTAGTTCGGGCACTAGCTCCGCATGGCGGCCGTTGGCCAGGTCCAGCTCTATGCGGTCGCTCAAGACCTTGTCGCGACGTTCCACCAGTCGATGCCGCTGGACGCTCAGGTAGGACCCTGGAAGGCCGCTGAGGGGTTCGCCCCGGAAGAGCGCCAGCGCCTCGGCGTACAGCTCGGCAGCCCGTACCGGATCGCTCTGCTGGCCTGCCGTCTTCACAGCGCTCTCGAACCGCTGCACGTCGACACAGTCCTCCGGAACGCGCAGAACGTAGCCGTCCCTCGTGCGATCCAGTAGGCCTTCTGACGGCAGCAGCTTGCGAATCCGGTAGATGTACGGCGGGATGACCTTGAGGCCGGTCGGCGGCGGCTTCTCGCCCCAGACGGCATCGAGCAACTCCTCGGCGGTGGAGATCTGGTTGGCCCGCAATGCCAGGACAGCCAGCATCACCTGCTGCCGAACCGGGCCCATATCCAGAGCGCGGCCGCCGAACCGCACGGTCAGCGGCCCGAGCAGATCGATGCGTAGTGCCTCGGTCACAGTTCGAAGTCTGCGTGGTCGACCCGGTTGCCCGCTACCTGGGTCTTACTTTCCGGCCACGTCGGAGCCGTTGGCGACGTACTCGTCGATCTCCGCGACCAGCGCCGCCTTGACCTCGTCCGGCGCGAACGAGACCCGCGCCGCGGTCTTCGCCAGTGCCGCGAGGCCCGCGTCGTCGAGGCCGAGCAGCCGCGCGGCAACGGCATACTCGTTGCTGAGCGTGGTGCCGAACATGGGCGGATCGTCGGAGTTGATCGTCACGGTCAGCCCCGCGTCGACCATGGCCTTGACCGGGTGCAGCTCGTACGCCGGAACCATCTGGGTGGCCAGGTTCGACGTCGGGCAGACCTCCAGCACGATGCCGGTCTCGCCGAGGTGATCGACCAGCGCCGGGTCCTGCATCGCGGACGTGCCGTGGCCGATGCGCTCCGCGCCGAGCACGCGGATCGCGTCCCAGATCGTGTCCGGTCCGGTGGTCTCACCAGCGTGCGGCACGCTGCGCAGACCGGCCGCCCGGGCGGCGTCGAAGTACGGCTTGAACTGCGGCCGCGGTACGCCGATCTCGGGACCGCCGAGGCCGAACGAGATCAGGCCGTCCGGGCGGAGCTGCGTCGCGATGCGCAGTGTCTCCTCGGCGCCGGGCAGGCCCTCCTCGCCGGGAATGTCGAACGCCCAGCGCAGCACCACGCCGAACTCCTTCTCCGCCGTGACCCGCGCGTCCTCGATCGCCTCGCAGAAGCCCTCGGGCGCGATCCCGCGCAGCAGTGACGTGTACGGCGTGACGGTCAGCTCGGCGTAGCGAATGTTCTGCCCGGCCATGTCGCGGGCCACCTCGTAGGTGAGGAAGCGAACGTCGTCCGGCGTACGGATCAGGTCCACCACGGTGAGGTAGATCTCGATGAACTTGGCGAAGTCGGTGAAGACGAAGTACTTGGCCAGTTCCTCGGGATCGACCGGTACCGCGGAGCCCGGATGACGCGCGGCGAGCTCGGCCACGATCCGGGGTGTGGCGGATCCGACGTGGTGCACGTGCAGCTCGGCCTTAGGCAGACCGGCGGCGAAGGTGGGAGACGCGATCATGACGACGATCCTATGTGGCACGATGCACTGCGTGAGCGAGCGTTATGACTTCACCGGTGACGAACTGGGTCCGGCCTACTCGGCCGCCGTCGACGCGATCGAGGCCGGCGAACTGGTGGTCCTGCCGACCGACACCGTGTACGGCCTGGCCGCCGACGCCTTCAAGGCCGAGGCGGTGCAAAGGCTGCTTGATACCAAGGGCCGCGGGCGGGACATGCCGCCGCCGGTACTGATCTCGGTCGTCGACACCATCGACGCCCTGGCCACCGACATCCCGGAGGCCGGCCGCGAGCTGTGCAAGGCCTTCTGGCCCGGCCCGCTGACGGTGATCTGCCACGCCCAGTCCTCGCTGATGTGGGACCTGGGGGAGACCCAGGGCACCGTCGCGCTGCGCGTCCCGGACCAGGCCGACACCCGTGAGCTGCTGTCCCGGACCGGCCCGCTGGCGGTCAGCTCCGCCAACCTGAGCGGCCAGCCCGCCGCCACCGACGTGTACGACGCGGAACGCCAGCTCGGCGACGCGGTCGCGGTCTACCTCGACGGGGGAGTCTCGCCCAAGGGCGAGCCCTCGACGATCGTCGACCTGACCGGCGACGTCCCGACCGTGGTCCGCGTCGGCGCGTTGAGCGTCGAAGAGCTGCGCAAGGTGGTCCGCCGTATCGCCGCCCCCGGTGACCCGGCCCCGGAAGACGACGACGAGCCGAACAAAACGCCCGCCGCCGACGTCTCCGGAACAACGACTCCCGAATCCACCACCACAACCTCCTCCGAAACCGGCCCCACAAAGGCCGACGACGTCGAGGGTGACGCCGCCAAGACTGACGCTGCGAAGGCTGACGCTGCGAAGGCTGACGCTGCGAAGGCTGACGCCGCCAAGGCTGACGCTGAGGGCGACGCGGCGAAGGCCGACGTTCGCGAGGTCGACGTTCGCGAGGTCGACGTTGACGAGGCCGGCGCTGACAAGGCCGCCGCCTTGACCGCTGACCCCGTGGCGAGCGCCCCAGTGGTGACGGAACCGGTGGTGACCGAGCCGGTGGTGACCGAGCCGGTGGTGACCGAGCCGGTGGTGACCGAGCCGGTGGTGACCGACGCGGGCAAGAGGGATGCTGTGAAGATCGACGCCGACAAGACAGACGAGAAGCCAGGCGAGTAAGTGCGCGAATACCTGCTGGTCCTGCTCGTGGCCGCGGCCACGACCTTCCTGCTGACCGGCATCGCCCGCACGATCGCGCTGCGGTACGGCGCGGTGGCGAAGGTCCGCTCCCGCGACGTGCACGCGGTACCGATCCCGTACTTCGGCGGCGTCGCCATTCTCGGTGGCCTGATCGCCGGTTTCGCCGTCGCGTCGTCGCTGCCGTTCCTCGGCGACAGCCTGCAGGTGGCTCGTGACGCCCGGGCGATCCTGCTCGGCGGCGTCATCATCTGCGCGGTCGGCGTGATCGACGACCTGGTCGAACTCGACCCGATCACCAAACTGGCCGGTCAGGTCCTCGCCGTCGGCGTCCTTGTAGTCCAAGGCATCCAGCTGTTCTGGCTGCCCCTGCCCGGCGGCATCCTCTCGCCGCCACCGGCTCAGCTGGCGGTGGTCACCGCGGGAATCCTGCTGGTCTCAACCAACGCGACGAACTTCGTCGACGGCCTGGACGGACTCGCGGCCGGTGTAACCGCCATCGGCGCCTTGGCCTTCTTCACCTACTCGTACCTGCTGAACGTCGAGCAGGGCCTCGACCGAGCTACCACCGCCACCCTGATCACAGCGGTCCTCGCGGGCGCATGCCTCGGTTTCCTGCCGCACAACTTCTGGCCGGCCCGAATATTCATGGGCGACTCCGGATCACTCCTGATCGGCCTGATGCTCGCAGCCTCCACGATCAGCCTCACCGGCCAGATGGACCCCAACGCCGTTCCGTACGAGGTCGGCGGCTCGAGCCTGTTGCCCGCCCTGCTCCCGTTGATCCTGCCGGTCGCCGTACTGGCCATCCCCGCGCTGGATCTGACGCTGGCCTACATTCGCCGTACCAAGGCCGGCCGTTCCCCCTTCGCTGCGGACAAGCTGCACCTCCACCACCGCCTCCTGCAGCGCGGCCACTCCCACCGCCGCGCCGTCCTCCTCATGTACCTGTGGACCGCCCTCATCGCCTTCGGCGTCGTGGTCCTGGGCCTCCTGCTCTCCTGGTGGACCGTCCTCCTGGTGCTGGCTATCACCGCCACCGCCATCGTCTTGACCACCGGCCTCCCCTTCCGCCGAACCCCCACCAGCACCCCCTCCCTCACCAAGGTCTCCTAACAGTGATGAGCTGAGGTCAGCCGGGCATATCCACCCTTACCGCGCGATCCCGATCCCCTTGGCTGTCCGTCGTTCGCCCCCGGTTCGCCCCGGCCTTTCACCGTAGGTCGCTGGTTCCGGCCCGGTTCGCCTCTTCGCGCTAGCTGGATCCGTCGGGTGGCCGCTGGTACGGCGCGTGCCCGGCCGGCTACCGGGTTGTGGTGGGCCCGCTGCCGAGTTTTGGCGCGACTACCCGGTTCCAACCAGGTAGTCGCGCAAAAACTAGGTAGCCGACCTCGCGACCACCCCGACCACCCCGATCGCCACGTCCACCTCGACCCACCGTCGACCCACCGTCGACCCCGCCACGGACCCGCTACGGGCCCTTCGCGGAGCATGCGGAACCACCCGAGCCGACCGGCCATACCCCACCCGTCCCCCTGATAGCCCGCTGTCCTTGGGTCGGGTCGGCCCGGGTCAAGGGCGCGTACGCGTCGCCGCAGGCGATTCCAAACCCTTGACGCGGGCCGACCCGGCCCCACAATCCGCGACTCCTCAGGGGGACGGGTGACCACCAACCACCTCACTCCACAACCGAACGCGCACTCGCGACCACTCGCGATCACTCGCGATCACTCGCGAGTGAAGACGCATGCCCTCGTCGCACCGGCCCTGCCGATCACGCCCGATCTCGCCCGATCTCGCCCGATCACGCCCGATCTCGCCCGAGCACAATCCCGCCCGACCGCCGGTCGGCCTCCATAGGAGCGTCCTTTGCGGTACGACGAATCGCCCTGTCGTACAGGCCGTTCGGTGCCAGCTGTTGCCCTCTTGGCCGCAACAGGTCCGGCACTGCTGGGGACCAGACCACTGGGGGATGTGGTGTGCGGATAGGGTGTGCGTGACCAGCGGGGTTCGCGGTGCTGGTTTTGCTTGACGCGACGACTTTGTGCTAGTTTTCACAAGCAACGCAGCAAAACAGAGTGAGACCCCTGACCCCGCCCATTCGACGCTTTGGCTAGGACCTGAGCGCCAGCAGGACGGAACCACCAGATGGCCCCCGAAGACACCGCCGGCCAGGCGACGCGGCATCCCGCCTTGGTGATGTTGCGCGGAGCCCTTGTCGCCGCCGTGGTGGTCGGTGTGAACGCGAGCGCTATCGCCGCGGTCGCCGCCGGGATCAAAGGCCTTTGGGGCGCGTTGCTCGGTCTGCTGATGGTGATCATCTTCTCCGGCGCCGGCCTGCTCGCCTTGCATGCTTCGCGAAAGACCAGCCCGACCACGCAGCTGGCGGTTGCCCTGGGCTCCTATACCGGCCGGATCGCCTTGTTCGGCGCTCTCCTGGTGGTGGCGCTCGGTTCGGACTCGCTGGCCCGCAACGTCAATCTCACCGCTCTCGGTATCACCGCGATGGTGGTCGTGATGGCGTGGATGGCGGGGGAGATCTGGGCCTGGTCGCGACTGCGCGTGCCGATCTACGACCTTGATCACGAGGTGTCGAAATGACCACGTTCCGTGGCGTTTCCACTGCCTCGTGCAGTGCTGTGGCCAACCGCACTGACGCCGATGTGACCCGGCGTGTCGCCGACTGCTACCGTTCGGGTGCCAATGAGCCAGCAACCGGATCCACCGCCGCCGCCGAGCAATTCGACAGACGGCTGGCGGGTCCTGTCCTACTTGATCGGCGGACTTGTTCTGTACGCCGGAATCGGGTGGATGCTGGATCGCTGGCTCGATACCTCGTTCTTCCTTCCGGCGGGCATCGTGCTCGGTGCCGGGCTCGCCGTAGTGCTGATCTACTTCCGGTACAGGGAATCCTGAGCGTTGCCGGATCGACTGAGACCGCCTTGTTTGAGTACGACTTGAGCACGACGCGAAAGGAGACCCGGTGATTACCGGCGTTCCGACCGAGTTTTCTCCGCCCGGTCCTGAGAGCTTCGACCTGCCGCCCATCTTCTCGGGCGTCGAGTGGTTCACCAAGCCGGTACTGGTGGCCACCGTGTCGGTCGTGCTGATCGTGCTGTTCTTCTGGGCCGCGTCCCGCAAGGCCGCGGTGGTTCCGGGCAAGCTGCAGTTCGCGGGCGAGTTGGGCTACAACTTCGTTCGCAACTCCATCGCCCGGGACGCGATCGGTAGCCACGAGTACATGAAGTACGTGCCCTATCTGATGGGCCTGTTCTTCTTCATCCTGCTGAACAACGTGGCCGCATCGGTGCCGCTGGTGCAGTTCCCGACGTTCAGCCACATCGGCTGGGCCTACGCGGCGGCGATCCTGAGCTGGATCATCTACAACGCGGTCGGCATCAAGAAGCACGGTGTGGTCGGCTACTTCAAGCACCAGACCATGCCCGCCGGTGTGCCGGGCTGGCTGATGCCGCTGATGATCCCGATCGAGTTCATCTCGAACATCCTGGTCCGGCCGGTGTCGCTGTCTCTGCGGCTTTTCGCGAACATGTTCGCCGGTCACATTCTGCTGCTGGTCTTCGTGCTCGGTGCCGAGTACATGATCTTCGAGACCGGCAGCATCGCGCTCGGCGGCGTCGGCATCATCACGCTGCTGATGGGGTTCGCGATCGCGGGTCTGGAGCTGTTCGTGCAGTGCATCCAGGCCTACATCTTCACTGTCCTCACCGCGCAGTACATCGGCAGCGCCATCGCCGAGGATCACTGATCCAGATCAGCACCACCCAGACCCGTAGTACACGGAACCCCGGATATCTCATCCGTACCGAAAGGAAGCACCTGAAATGGTGAGCAACATCGCTCTCGCACTGACCGGCGACATCGCTGTCCTGGGCTACGGCCTCGCGGCCATCGGCCCCGGTGTCGGCGTTGGTCTGATCTTCGCGGCTGTCATCAACGGCACCGCGCGTCAGCCGGAGGCGCAGAGCAAGCTTCAGTCGATCGCCTGGATCGGCTTCGGTGTCACCGAGGTTCTGGCGATCATCGGTATCGCCCTTGCCTTCGTGTTCCGCGGCGCCTGATTCACCCCACACCTGACTGACAGGACCCAGACATGCTGACGAAAGTGCTTCCGCTGACGGAGGCGGCCGGTGAGGCGCATGAGCAAAGTCCGCTCATGCCGCACACGGCCGAGGTTATTTTCGGCTTCGTCTTCCTGATCCTGCTGGCCATTGCCTTCGCGAAGGTCGTCGTACCCAAGTTCGAGAAGGCGTATGCCGACCGGACCGCGGCGATCGAAGGCGGTATGAACGAGGCCAAGCAGGCGCAGGCCGAGGCGAAGGCCGCGCTCGAGAAGTACAACGCGCAGCTGGCCGAGGCCCGCCAGGAGGCGGCCCGGATCCGTGAGGACGCCCGCGAGCAGGGTGCGGTCATCATCGCGGAGATGCGCGAGCAGGCGAATGCCGAGGCGGAGCGCATCGTGACCCACGCGCGCACGCAGATCGAGGCGGAGCGTACGCAGGCCGTCGCGCAGTTGCGCAGCGAGGTGGGCGCGGTTGCCACCCAGCTGGCGGGGCGCATCGTCGGTGAGTCGCTCGAGGACGAGGCGCGCCAGCGTCGTACGGTCGAGCGCTTCCTGGCCGAGCTGGAGTCGCAGGAGTCCGCCGCTCAGGCCGTCGGAACGGAGCGCTGATGCGGGGCGCATCGCGGGAGTCGCTCGCCCGGGCCCTCGAGGCCCTGGCGGGTAGCACCGTCACGGAGCAGCTGGGCGCCGAACTGTTCTCGGTCGTCACGCTGCTCGACTCCAACGGATCGCTGCGCCGCGCGCTGACCGACCCGGCCCGCCCGACGGCGGTCCGGACCGGGCTGGCCGACCAGCTGCTCCGCGGCAAGATCTCCGACACCGCGCTGGCCCTGGTGCTGGCCGCGGTCGAGGGCCGGTGGAGCAGCAGCCGTGACCTCGGCGATGCGCTCGAGAAGCTGAGCGTGGACGCCGATGTGGCGTACGCCGATGGGCAGGGCAACCTCGACGAGCTCGAGGACCAGTTGTTCCGGCTCGAGCGCATCATCGCGGCCGAGCGGGCGCTTGCCGCGAAGCTCGGCGACCGCGGTATTCCCTTGGCCCAGCGCCAGGAGCTGATCCGCGGTCTGCTGGCCGGCAAGGCCGACTCGACCACCGTCCGGCTCGCCGAGCGCGCCGTGGCCGGTCGTGGCCTCAGCCTCGCGGCCGCGTTGCGGTCGCAGCAGACGGCTGCCGCGGCTCGGCGCAGCGCGCGCATCGCCACCGTCCGGGTGGCGAGCGACCTGTCCGAGGCCGAGCGCAACCGGCTCGCCGAGGCACTCGGCCGTCAGTACGGCCGGCTGATCCAGCTGAACGTCATCGTGGACCCGTCCGTTGTGGGCGGCGTCCGGGTGGACATCGGCGACGACGTGATCGACGGAACCATCGCGGCACGGCTCGACGAGGCGTCTCGGCGCATCGCGGGTTAACCCTCACTGACTGATTAAAAAGGCGCTGAGGGTGGTGCTGGTTACCAAAACCCCAGAGCCACCACGAAGCCAAGGAAGCAGGGACGGAAGATAATGGCGGAGCTCACGATCAGGCCGGAGGAAATCCGGGATGCCCTGGATCGCTTCGTCTCCAGCTATGAGCCGGAGACGGCGACCCGCGAAGAGGTCGGCACGGTTGTCGACGCCGGTGACGGCATCGCCCACGTAGAGGGCCTGCCCTCGGTGATGGCGAACGAGCTGCTGCAGTTCGAGGACGGTACCCGCGGTATCGCACTGAACCTCGACGTGCGCGACATCGGTGTCGTCGTCCTCGGTGAGTTCGACAAGATCGAGGAAGGCCAGCAGGTCCGCCGGACCGGCGAGGTCCTCTCGGTTCCGGTCGGCGAGGGCTACCTGGGCCGTGTCGTGGACGCGATGGGCACCCCCATCGACGGCCTCGGCGAGATCCAGAACATCGAGGGCAACCGCGCCCTCGAGCTGCAGGCCGCCGGCGTGATGGACCGTCAAGAGGTCCGTCAGCCGATGCAGACCGGTATCAAGGCCATCGACGCGATGACCCCGATCGGCCGTGGCCAGCGTCAGCTGATCATCGGCGACCGGAAGACCGGCAAGACCGCGATCGCGATCGACACGATCATCAACCAGAAGGAGTTCTGGGCGACCGGCGACCCGGAGAAGCAGGTTCGCTGCATCTACGTCGCCATCGGCCAGAAGGGCTCCACGATCGCCGCCGTCAAGGGCGCGCTCGAAGAGGCCGGCGCGATGGAGTACACCACCATCGTGGCCTCCCCGGCGTCCGACCCGGCCGGCTTCAAGTACGTCGCGCCGTACACCGGTTCGGCCATCGGCCAGCACTGGATGTACCAGGGCAAGCACGTCCTGATCGTGTTCGACGACCTGACCAAGCAGGCCGAGGCCTACCGGTCGATGTCGCTGCTGCTGCGCCGCCCGCCGGGCCGTGAGGCCTACCCGGGTGACGTCTTCTACCTGCACAGCCGTCTGCTCGAGCGTTGCGCGAAGCTGTCGAACGAGCTGGGCGCGGGCTCGATGACCGGTCTGCCGATCATCGAGACCAAGGCCAACGACGTCTCGGCCTTCATCCCGACCAACGTCATCTCGATCACCGACGGCCAGATCTTCCTGCAGTCGGACCTCTTCAACGCCAACCAGCGTCCCGCGATCGACGTCGGTGTGTCGGTCTCCCGTGTTGGTGGTGCCGCCCAGGTCAAGGGTATGAAGAGCGTTTCCGGCACGCTGAAGCTGGACCTCGCGCAGTACCGCGCCATGGAGGCGTTCGCGATGTTCGCGTCCGACCTGGACGCCACCTCGCGCCGCCAGCTGGACCGTGGTCAGCGTCTGGTCGAGCTGCTCCGCCAGCCGCAGTACTCGCCGTACCCGGTCGAGGACCAGACCGTCTCGATCTGGTCCGGTACCACCGGCAAGTTCGACGACGTACCGGTTCAGGACGTGCTGCGGTTCGAGCGTGAGTTCCTGGACTACCTGCGCCGCTCGGGCGACACCCTGGCCAGCATCCGCGAGTCCGGCAAGTTCGACGACGACCACCAGGCCGCCGTGACGAAGGCGCTGGACGAGTTCAAGAAGACCTTCCAGACGTCCGACGGCAAGCTGCTGGCCGGGCGCGAAGAGGTCGAGTCGCTGGAGCAGGACGACGTCGAGCAGGAGCAGATCGTCCGGCAGAAGCGGGGCTGATCAGCCATGGCAGCAAGTCTCCGTGAACTGAAGCAGCGAAGGTCCTCGGTCACCACGATCAAAAAGATCACCCGGGCCATGGAACTCATCGCCGCGTCGCGGATCGTCAAGGCGCAGCAGCGGGCGCAGGCGGCAGCGCCGTACGCCCGTGAGCTGACCCGAGCGGTATCGGCGGTGGCGACGTTCTCGAACGTCGACCACCCGCTGACCACCGAGAAGGCGGACGCCAAGCGTGCGGCCGTACTGATCCTCACCTCCGACCGCGGTCTGGCCGGGGCCTACTCGTCCAACGTGCTGCGCGAGGGCGAGCGGCTGAATCAGCTGCTCAAGGACGCCGGCCGTGAGGTCGTGCCGTACCTGAGCGGCCGGAAGGCGATCGCGTACTACGGCTTCCGCCGCCGCACCGTGGCGCAGTCGTGGAGCGGTGCGTCGGACAAGCCGTCGTACGACGACGCGAAGGCGATCGCGGACGCGCTGATCGAGGCGTTCCTGACCCCGACCGAGGAAGGTGGCGTGGACGAGATCCACGTCGTCTATACCCGGTTCGTGTCGATGATGACGCAGCGTCCCGAGGTCATCCGGCTGCTGCCGCTGGAGGTCGTCGAAGGAACCGAAGCGCCGGCTGAGGACGAGGTCCTGCCGTTGTACGAGTTCGAGCCGTCCGCCGAGGACGTGCTCGATGGTCTGCTGCCGAAGTACGTCGCCAGCCGGATCCACTTCTGCATGCTGCAGGCGGCGGCCTCCGAGCTGGCCAACCGGCAGCGGGCGATGAAGTCGGCGACGGACAACGCCGACGATCTGATCAAGCGGCTGACGCGCGAGGAGAACCAGGCGCGCCAGGCCGGTATTACCCAGGAAATCAGCGAGATCGTCGGTGGCGCGAACGCGCTCGCCGATGCCAACGCCGGGAGCGAGTGAGAGAGATGACTGCCACAGTTACCGAGAACGCCGACGCCACCACGCCTGGCGTGGGCCGCGTCGCCCGGGTGATCGGCCCGGTCGTCGACATCGAGTTCCCCGCGGACGCGATGCCCGAGATGTACAACGCGCTCGAGGTGGACATCACCCTGGGTGAGACCACCACGACGATCACGCTCGAGGTCGCGCTGCACGTCGGCGACAACATCGTTCGCGCGATCTCGATGAAGCCGACCGACGGCCTGACCCGTGGTTCGGAGGTGCGCGACACCGGTGAGGCCATCTCCGTGCCGGTCGGTGACGTCACCAAGGGCCGCGTGTGGTCCGTGACCGGCAAGTGCCTGAACCAGGACGAGTCGACGTTCGAGATCACCGAGCGCTGGCCGATCCACCGCAAGGCGCCGTCGTTCGACCAGCTCGAGTCGAAGACCGAGATGCTCGAGACCGGTATCAAGGTCCTCGACCTGCTCACCCCGTACGTCCAGGGTGGCAAGATCGGCCTGTTCGGTGGTGCCGGTGTCGGCAAGACCGTCATGATCCAGGAAATGATCTACCGGATCGCCCACAACTTCGGTGGCACCTCGGTGTTCGCCGGTGTTGGTGAGCGCACCCGTGAGGGCAACGACCTGATCAACGAGATGGAAGAGGCCGGCGTCTTCAAGGACACCGCGCTGGTCTTCGGTCAGATGGACGAGCCGCCGGGCACGCGTCTTCGCGTCGCGCTGTCGGCGCTGACCATGGCGGAGTACTTCCGCGATGTGCAGAAGCAGGACGTGCTGCTCTTCATCGACAACATCTTCCGCTTCACCCAGGCCGGTTCGGAGGTGTCGACCCTGCTGGGCCGGATGCCTTCGGCCGTGGGTTACCAGCCCAACCTGGCGGACGAGATGGGCGTGCTGCAGGAGCGGATCACGTCGACTCGTGGTCACTCGATCACCTCGATGCAGGCGATCTACGTGCCCGCGGACGACTACACCGACCCGGCGCCGGCGACCACCTTCGCCCACCTGGACGCGACCACCGAGCTTTCGCGTGTGATCGCCTCGCGTGGTCTGTACCCGGCCGTCGACCCGCTGACCTCCACGTCGCGGATCCTCGACCCGCAGTACGTCGGCCAGGAACACTACGACGTGGCCGTCCGGGTGAAGCAGATCCTGCAGAAGAACAAGGAACTGCAGGACATCATCGCCATCCTGGGTGTCGACGAGCTGTCCGAAGAGGACAAGATCATCGTCTCCCGTGCGCGCCGGATCGAGCAGTTCCTGTCGCAGAACACGTACATGGCGGAGAAGTTCACCAACGTGCCGGGTTCGACGGTGCCGCTGAAGGACACCATCGAGTCCTTCAAGAAGATCACCGAGGGCGAGTGCGACCACATCGCGGAGCAGGCGTTCTTCAACGTCGGTAGCCTCGATGACGTCGAGCGTCGTTGGGCAGAGCTCCAGAAGGAAGCCTGATGGCTGAGGACAACACCCCGAAGCACCTCGAGGTCGCGCTGGTCGCGGCCGAGCGGACCGTGTGGTCGGGCGAGGCGACGATCGTCATCGCCCGCACCACCGACGGCGATGTCGGCATCCTGCCGGGTCACGCGCCGCTGCTGGGCCTGCTGCAGGGTGGCACCGTTCAGGTGCGGACCACCGACGACGAGTACTTCGTCGCCGCCGCACCCGAGGGGTTCATCTCGGTCGCGAACAACCGGGTTTCGATTCTCGCGGAGCACGCCGAAATGGCCCACGAGATCGACCTGGAAGAGGCTCGGCACGACCTCGAACGGGCTCGTGCCGCGGGTACGAACGACGAGGCGCACGCCGAACATGTGCGACTCGCCGAAGCCCGAGTGAGGGCCGCCGAGTCGGCGTCCTGATCCGACCTGCCATAATTGAATATCGTCACAGTCAGTACTGCTCGGGGCCGGTGCCGAACAAGGTGCACCAGGAAGAGGTCGGCAAGATATGAGGACAGTCCTCGATGTCGTCGGGGTCTGCCTGCTTGCCGCAGTACTGCTGCTGGTTGCTTTCGCGTGCCGCCGTCGCTTGATCTCAAGGGACGGCGGCACGTTCGATTGCAGCCTGCAACTGGCTGAGAAGGACCACGGCCGCGGCTGGGCCCTCGGCCTCGCGCGGTACGTCGGCGACGAACTCCAGTGGTTCCGCGTCTTCAGCCTGGCCTGGTGGCCGAAGCTGACGGTCAACCGCCGCCAGTTGCAGGGCGTACAGACCCGCCGCCCGATCGGTAACGAGCCACTGGTCACATATGCCGGCCACGTGATCGTCGACGCCGAACTGAAGGACAAGACCGTTCACTTCGCGATGACCGAAGAGGCTCTCACCGGCGTGCTCGCCTGGATGGAGTCAGCACCTCCTGGTACGACGGCCACCTACCGCTAGTTTCTTCCCGCAACGAGTAGTCGCGTCTGGGCGGTAGAAGCCGGGTGCCCTTGGCGCGGGTGACTAAGGTCGGACCATGACGGCGATTCTGCTCGAACTGGACCTGACCCGCGGTGTCCTGACGGCACCACCCGCCAGCCCCGTGGCGGCCTTCCGCGCCCGGCATCTGCCGACGCTGCGCGACCTGGTCACCTCCCTGCGCAAGGCCGCTAGCGACGAACAAGTGCTCGGCCTCGTCGCGCACGTGGGCGGCCCAGCGCTGACGTTGGCGCAGACGCAGGAGCTGCGCGATGCCGTACTGGCGTTCCGGGCCTCGGGGAAGAAGGCCGTCGCCTGGACCGAGTCCTTCGGCGAGGTTGGCGCCGGCACCGTGCCGTACTACCTGGCCAGCGGATTCGACGAGATCTGGGTCCAGCCGTCCGGGGATGTTGGTATCACTGGTGTTTCGGTGCAGGCGACGTTCCTCCGCGGCGCGCTGGACAAGGCGGGCGTGGTCCCGCAGTTCGGGAAGCGCCACGAGTTCAAGACGGCGGCCGACACCTTCACCGAGAAGGAGATGACCGGTCCCGCCAAGGAGATGGCCTCGCGCCTGGCCGCCTCCGCGTACGAGCAGATCATCGACGGAATCGCCTCCGCGCGACGGCTCGAGCCCAGCGTCGTACGGGAGCTGGTGGATCGTGCTCCGCTTGCGGCGGCCGACGCGGAACAAGCCGGGCTCGTGGACCGCCTTGGCTACCGATCCGACGTGTACGACGCCCTCAAGGCGCGGCTGGGTGAGACCACCCTGCTGCTCGCGGAGCGGTACGTACGGCGCAGGCCTCGCTCGCTGCAGGAGAACCTCCCGTGGCCTAAGAAGCCGGTAGTCGCCGTAGTTCAGGTGACGGGCGGTATCACCGTCGGCCGGAACAAGGGCGCCGGGCTGTTCGGAGGGCCTGGTACTGGCTCAGACACGATTGGCGCGGCTCTACGCGCCGTCGGGGAGGACAAGGACGTCCGGGCCGTCGTACTGCGTATCGACAGCCCAGGCGGCTCGTACGTCGCCTCCGACGCAATCCGCCACGAGGTGCTCCGCCTGCGTGCCACGGGCAAACCCGTCGTAGCCTCTATGGCCAGCGTCGCGGCCTCCGGCGGGTACTACGTGGCGATGCCGGCCGACGTGGTTGTAGCCCAGCCGGGAACGATCACCGGCTCAATCGGTGTACTAGCGGGCAAGGGCGTACTACGCGACGCGCTCGGGCGGCTCGGTATCACCTCGGAGGGCGTGTCCGAGGGGCAGAACGCGCGGATGTTCTCGGCGCAGGAGGAGTTCACGCCGGACCAGTGGGCCCGGCTGGAGGAAACCCTCGACCGGATCTACGCCGATTTCGTCGCGAAAGCCGCCGAGGACCGGGGGATGACCTTCAACGCCTTGGAGAAGCTCGCCCGTGGCCGAGTCTGGACCGGTGCCGACGCCCACTCCCACAACCTGGTGGACGAGCTGGGCGGTCTAGAACGCGCCCTGGAACTGGCCTGCCAAAAAGCCGGCCTCGACCGCGACGACATCACCGTAAGCGCCCGCCCCCACAAGTCCTTCCTGGACCAACTCAAGCCCCCAACCACCACCGAAGACCTGGCCATCCGCTCCCAAGCCTGGCTCCCCACCCTCGACGGCCTAACCACCACCGCCTACGCCGCCCTAGCCCTCCCCCCAACCGGCCTCCTAACCATGCCCATAACCTGGAACCTCCAGTAGGAGGTCAATACACGCTCGCGTGCTGTCTTTGGCGGAGGCGCGTCGACAAGATCGCGGTTAAATCTTCCCAATTTGCCTCAGGAGTGGCAAGCTTCCTCCGGCATGGGCCTCACGGCCCGGACCTTTCTGCTCACGTTGAGTGCCGTTGTGTCCACTGGGGGGACCACATGCCTGTTTTGCGTCGTATCGCCGCCTGCCTACTGATCGTTCCGTCGCTTCTGATGGCCGGTACGCCCGGCGCCGCGGGAGCCGGTCCAGGCGCACCGTCGCCAACGCCCAGTGCCAGACCTTCGGAGTCGAAGGCTCGCCCGGATGCTGTCGTCACCGACCGCGCGACGAGCTACGACCACCGATTCGCCGGGCTACCAGCGGCCGAACAAGCGGCGATTCAGATCACGCCGGGGATTCCGCAGCGGACCGTCGCTCAAGGGGAGGTGATCCTCGACAAAACATCACGGTTACCCAGGGTGCGTCGGATGTCTTAGCCATCGCGCGAGCGGCGACCGCCTATGGCGCCATCCGGGTGGACGACATCCTGACCGTGCAGGTCACGCACCAGGACGGTTCCACGGTCAGCAAGACCCGTGACTTCAGCGACGGCTGCATCGGCTGGGTGACTCCGGCGGGCCCGCTGAACCTCTCGGGCGTGCTGGAGCCAGGTAACAACACGGTGCGCTTCATCCTGCGGGACGGCTGCGGCGGCTTCGCCAGTGCGGACCCGATGTACGTCGTTCCAGTGACAACCAAGATCTCCAATCTCTCGATCTTGGGATCCGGTTGCGATCTCTGTGCCAAGAATCCGACGGTGTCCCGCGGATACCCGGTCAACACGGCAACCGGCAACGAGACCAAGGCCGTCACAGATCTGCAGCTGGCCGGTCCGGGCACAGCGTTCCTGTTGCTGCGCAGTTACAACTCCGCCAGTGATCACGTCGGCGCTTTCGGCCGAGGCTGGAACCACGCCTATGAAGGTCGATTGGTGGTTGCCGAGCAAGGCGCGAAGATCACCTACGTCGGAATCGATGGACAGCAGGCGGGTTACACGCGTGCGGCGGACGGTTCCTACACACCGGGCACGGGGGTGGAGGCTGAGCTGAAGAAGCTCACCGACGGGACCTATGAACTGCAGCAGCCCAATCACAGCGTCGCCCGGTTCTCCGCAGACGGACTCCTCCAGTCCTTGCTCGACCAATCGGGCGTGGGCTTGCAGTTGGCACATGCGAACGGCTTGCTCTCGACGGTCACAGATGCGGCAGGCCGAGTCGTTCGCTTCACCCACAATGCTGATGGGCGCTTGGAGAACGTCGAACTTCCGGACGGCCGGTCAGTGGGTTACACCTACACGAATGGACTGCTGACGGGAGTGAGGGATGTCCGGGGCGGTGACACCGTGTACGCCTACGACGCCGGTGGCCGCCTTACTCGCGCGACCGACCCGCTGGCGCGTTCTGTTGTCAACGAGTACGACACTGCTGGCCGCGTCATCAAACAAACCGACCCGCGCGGGAAGGTGACGCAGTACATCTACGACCCGCTCCTTGGCACGACGACTATCAGGCCGGACGGCGGTAAGTGGACCGATCACTACCTGGGAAATGTGCTGATCGGGACCTCGGACGCGCAAGGCGGGCACACCTCCTTCGGGTACGACGCGAATCTGAACATGACGTCGACCACGGATCCGCGCGGCAACACGACGACCATGACGTACGACGCGCGCGGGAACATGCTGACCCGGACAGGACCCGCTCCGCTGTCGTACGTCGAGCGCTGGACGTACGACGCCGCCGACAACGTCCTGACCTCGACCGATGCCCGGGGCAAGGTCACCGGTTATACCTACGACACGGCGAATCGGCCTACCAAGAAGGTCCTCCCGGACTCGACCAGCAACCTCTTCACCTACACGGACTTGGGTCAGCTCAAGACGCGGACCACCGGTCGCGGTGAGATCTGGACGAACAACTACGACGGCGCCGGCAACCTCATCTCGACCGTCTCACCGCTTGGTCACACCACCTCAATGACGTACGACGGCAGTGGACGACTGCTCGGCCGGACGGATCCGCGCGGCACGGTTCAGGGCCAACCGTCCGAGCCGTATACGACCACCAACACCTATAACGCGGCGGACCAGATCACCTCGGTCAAGCAGCCGGATGGTTCCGTGACGACGACCGGATATGACGCCGTCGGCAACGTGATCTCCGAACAGGTCGCGGCGGCCGATGGCGCGATCCAGAGGTCCGAGGCGTTCCGGTACGACCAGGAGGACCGCCTGCTCGAGGTCAAGAACCGTGACCGTGTGACGCTCACCCTGACGTACGACAACGCGGGCAACAAGGCCTCCTCGACCGACGCCACCGGGGCGAAGACGACCTTCCGCCACGACCGTGTCGGCCGGTTGAGCGGCATGACGACTCCGCGCGGCAACGTGGCCGGCGCCAACGCCGAGGAATTCACGTGGGACTACCAATACGACGCCAACGGCAACAAGACCCGCGAGTTTCCGCCGACCGGGGGCTACCAGGAATTCGTCTATGACGTCATCAACAGGACCTCATCGCGGCGCAGCACACTCGGCTATCGGACGACCTACGGCTACGACGGCAACGGAAACATCTGGACCGTAACCGACCACACCGGGCAGGTCACCAACTACGGATATGACGCGGTCGGGCGGCTGGTCTCGGAGGCGCCGCCGGGACTGCAGCCGGTCAAATACACGTACGACGCCGACGGCGCGCGCCTGAGCGCCACTTCCCCGAGCGGCGCCTCCGTGACGAAGTGGACCTATGACGCGGACGGGCGTCAGATCACCCAGACGGATCCCCGGGGGAACGCCACCGGCGCAATACCGGCGGATTACACGACGACCTATGGGTATGACGCTGCGGGCAACCAGTTGACGCTCAAGGACAAGCTCGGGCGAATCACGAGCAAGACTTACGACGGTCGCAATAACCTGCTCAGCCAGCGGGATCCGCGCGGCAACGTCACCACCTTCGTCTACGACGCGCTGCAGCGTCCGACCTCCGTGACGTCGCCGGTAGGCGCTCAGACGACGTACGTTTATGACGATTTCGGTGATCTGGTCGAGCGGCGCAATGCCAAGGGTGCGGTCACCAAGTACGGCTACAACCCTCGCGGGGAGCTCATCTCGACCGTAGATCCCCTGGACCGCAAGCAGACGTTCGGATACGACCCGGACGGCAACGTCGCGGAGATCGTCAAGGCTCGCGGCCATGCGTCTGGTGATCTCGCCACCTGGACGATTCGGCAGTCGTACGACGCGCGTGGTCTGCGCACTGCGGTGACAACCGCCGCGGCTGCGTCGAGTTCCACCTTTGGCTACGACACCGACGGTCGGATGACCTCTCTCAAGGACGTCACGGGGACGACCACCCAAACCTGGAATAGCCTGAACCAGCTGACGGATGTCATTCATCCGCAGGGCAATCATGTATACACGTACACCTCCTTCGGGGCGGTTGCGTCGCGTACCTATCCCGGTGGCGGCAAAGCGGACTATGGCTATGACGCGGACGGCCGGGTCAAATCGATGGCCGCCTATGGCCAGACGACATCCTTTGCCTACGACCTCGACGACAACCTCACGAGCGCGACCTACCCCGCCGCCAGTGGATACGTGGAGACCAGGACCTACGACCGAGTCGGTGACATCTCGTCGATCCGCAGTCAGAAGGCCGGAGTTGCCACCCCTCTTAGCCGCTACGACTATGTGCGGGACGAGGTCGGCAATCCCACCTCGATCAAGCGCACGCGGGGTGCCGCCGTCTACAACGAGGCATTCGAGTACGACGAGGCGAACCGCCTGACCAAGAACTGCGTCGAAGCGACCAGTTGTGCGTCAGCGACCAAGCACATTTCGTACGGCTACGACGCGGTCAGCAACCGGCTGTCGGAAGCTCGCGTCGGCGTGCCGAACCCCGGCACGATCACCACCACCTTCGACGCGGCCGATCAGATCGTGACACGGACGAACCAGGCAGGCGCTGTCTCGCAGTTGACCTACAACGCAGACGGCATGGTGCAGAACGGCCGTGAGTGGGATGTGCTCGGACGACTGACCAAGCTTGGCGGCTCCACGTTCACCTATGACGCGATGGACCTCCGACGAACGGTGCAGAGCGCGGCCGGCACGAAGAAGATGTCGTGGGACATCAATAACGAACTGCCCCTGCTGAACGTGGTCTGGCAGGCGGACGGCAGCTACTGGCGTTATCGCTACACGCCCGACGGTATGCCCATGTACGTCGAGCATCCATACAAGGCCTACCCGATGTCGCTGATGATGCACGACAACATGGGCACGGTCACCGACACTGTCGACCAGGACGGCGGCGCCCGGTGGCGGTATGCCTACGAGGCCTTCGGCGTCCGCACCGCCACGGAGAAGTTGCAAACGGTCGCCGAAGACCCGCAGTTCGGCTTCACCGGCGCCTACCTGGAGTCGACCACCGGCGAGTACCACCTCCGCGCCCGCGACTACAACCTCTGGGGAACCTTCTCCGCCCCCGACCCCGTCCAGCCGGCCGTTGGCGATCCCTACGTCTCCGCCTACGCCTACGCCAACCAACGCCCGACCGTGCTCAGGGACCCCAGCGGGATGACTCCCGAAGGACTGGGTGACTTCTGGCACGCCGTCCGTCAGGGCGAAACTTGGAAGAACCTCGGCGTGGGAATGGGTGGCGGCGCCATCCAGCTGCAGTCGCAGGTGTTGCCTGGCGCTCAGCAGCTCAACACGCTTTCCGGGCTCGCCTTTGGACAGGATGGGCCAAGCCTTTACTACGGACTGACAAACCGCGCCTTCGGCACCGACGGAACCGAAACCTCTACCCGAGTAGGCGAATTCTTAACCCCAATGCCTGGTGGGACGGGCGTCGTGGCGTGTGCGCGGCTGGGCAAACTAGCTTCACGAGCAGCAGACGATGGAGGATGGCTCGCGACGCGTCTGGCGACAAGGAATGAGCGCGGCGCCGTCAGTTGGGGACGAGGGGGGCAGAAGTTGTCGCCCGACGAGGCCGCGGGGGGCCATGCACACTCGACTTTCCGGCGTGGCGCTGACGGCACCATTACTCACTACGTTGAATGGACTCCCAACCCGCGAAGCCCGCGAGGCTACGATATTGCGAAACGCTACGACGGTGTAGGTGGCAGTCACTTCGATAAATCTACTGGGGTCCGAATCCCGACGCCCCACGTTCAAGGGTCAGGGGGCGTCCGTCCTGCCGAGCCATGGGAGATTCCACGATGAGTGACTCTGCTCTCGACTTTCTGGTGAGTTGGTTCGCGACTCACTGTGACGGCGACTGGGAGCACGACCTTGGGATCCGGATCGAGACCCTCGACAACCCGGGCTGGGCGTTGGACATCCGTATCGAGGACACCGAATTGCAGGGTGTGGTCACGGACTGGCAGCGCACGGAAGAGAGCCCTGATCAGTGGGTTCACTGGCGATCCACTGGTGTGGCGTTCGAAGCGCGATGTGGCCCGCGAGATCTCAGCAGAGCACTCGCGGCATTCCAGAGTTTCGCCGAACGGCGCGGCAGCGACCGGCTCTAACTATGGCCGGTTGGAGCAACTCGCCATAGGACGGCTGATCGCCTTGCGACGACGCGTGGTCGGCCGGCCTAGCTCAGTCGGTTGGCGGGGGGTCGGCTGGCTTGGTTTCGGGCTGTGGGGCGGTTGTGGAGGCGCCGGGGATCCAGAGGACGTCGCCGCCGGAGGAGAGGTTGGCTACTCGGGCGAGGATGAAGAGGAGGTCGGAGAGCCGGTTGAGGTAGGTGATGGCCAGCAGGTTGATGGAGGGGCCGTGGGTTTCGACGGCGAGCCAGCCGGCGCGTTCGGCTCGGCGTACGACGCAGCGGGCCACGTTGAGGTGGGCCGCGCCGACGGAACCGCCCGGCAGGACGAACGAGCGGAGCTTGGTGAGGCGGTTGTTGTAGTCGTCGCACCAGCCTTCCAGGCGGTCGACGTACTCCTGGGTGATGCGCAGCGGCGGGTACTCCGGGTTGGGCACGATCGGCGTGCACAGGTCGGCGCCGACGTCGAAGAGGTCGTTCTGGATCTTGGTCAGCAGCACGACGATGGCGCTGTTGAGGTGACCGGCGGCGATCGCCACACCGATCGAGGAATTGGCCTCGTCGACCTCGCCGTACGCCGCCAGGCGCGGATCGGTCTTCGTGGTCTTGCTCATGTCGCCCAGGCGGGTCTCGCCGGCGTCACCGGTCCGGGTATAGATCCGCGTCAAGTTCACAGCCATGGCAAGGCACTCTACGCAGCCCCGCAACCGCCTACCGACTAGTGCCCTGAGTCAGAGATACGCGACTCATCTCCGGCGCCCAGGCACGCACCTCGCGGCGTTGTCGTCGGATCACAATCGAAAAGGATTGCTCCCCTCCTCCGCCTTGCGATGCACGCACCTGACCACCGGACCTGAGTCGCGTATCTCTGACTCAGGGCACTAGAGTCAGATGGTGGAACGGTTCCGAATCGCGGGTGAGGCACGGCTGTCCGGCTCGGTCGAGGTGGCTGGTGCGAAAAACAGCGTGCTGAAGCTGATGGCGCTGGCACTGCTGGCGGAGGGTACGACGACCCTGCGGCAGGTGCCGGCCATTCTCGATGTCACCTTCATGGCGCAGCTGCTCGACACCCTCGGGTGCTCGGTCAAGGTCGACACAGACGCTGGTACGGCGACCATCGCGGTGCCGGGCGAGATCGGCCACCAGTGCGACTACGAACTGGTCCGGAAGCTGCGGGCCTCCATCTCCGTACTCGGGCCGTTGCTCGCCCGGTGTGGTCAGGCCGAGGTCGCGCTGCCGGGTGGCGACAACATCGGTTCGCGCGGGCTCAATATGCATGTGGCCGGGCTCGAGGCGATGGGCGCGAAGGTGCACATCGAGCACGGGTTCGTCGTCGCTGAGGCGCCGCACGGTTTGCACGGCGCCGAGGTCTGGCTGGACTTCCCCAGCGTCGGGGCCACCGAGACGATCATGATGGCGGCGGTGCTGGCCAAGGGCACGACCGTGATCGAGAACGCGGCGCGCGAGCCCGACGTCCAGGACATCGCCACCATGCTGGTCGAGATGGGCGCGCAGATCGAGGGCATCGGCACCTCCCGGGTCGAGGTGACCGGGGTGAGTGGTCTGCTCCAGCCGGTCGATCACACCGTCGTACCGGACCGCATCGTGGCGGGCAGTTGGGCCTTCGCGGCCGCCATCACCAAGGGTGACGTGACCGTACTGAACGCGCACGCCGAACACCTGGAACTACCGCTGGACAAGCTCCAGAAGGCGGGTGCGGAGATCACCGTGCTGCCCGAGGGCTTCCGCGTGGTCATGAACGATCGGCCGAAGCCGGTCGACGTGGTCACGCTTCCGTACCCGGGCTTTCCGACGGACCTGCAGGCCTTCGTGATCGCCATGAACGCGGTCAGCGACGGAGCCGCGATGGTCACGGAGAACCTCTTCGAAGGACGTTTCACCTTCGCCCAGGAGCTCACCCGGCTCGGCGCGCACGTTCAGACCGACGGGCACCACGCGGTGATCCGCGGCGTACCGCGCCTTTCAGGTGCTCCGGTTGTGGCGAGTGACATCCGCGCGGGCGCGGCCCTGGTGATCGCGGGCCTCGCGGCCGAGGGCGAAACCCTGGTTTCCGCCGCGCACCACGTCCACCGCGGCTACACCGACTTCGCCGGCAACCTCCGCCGCCTCGGCGCGGATGTCACTGTGGAGCCGGACGACTCCGAACTGTTCTGGCACTAGCCGGCGTCAGTTGAGGTGACGGGAGAAGAACCTCAGCGCGCTGTCCAGCTCGTACGCCGGAACCTCCCCGTGCTTGCCGGGGTTGGCGTGCAGGGCCTTCTCGGCTGAGCCCAGGGCATCGAACAGCGCCAAGCCCTGGTCCCGCGGTACTCGCTCGTCGTTCCACTGGACTAGGAACTCCACCGGCACGGTGATTCGCGCCGCGTCCTCGGGTGAGGCCAGGTCCCCGCACAGGCCTAGCACCGTCGCGCGAACCCGAGGGTCTGCGGCAACAAACGGAACACCGAGACCGCATCCCAGCGAGAGGCCCCAGTAGCCCACCGGACCGGCGCCAACGTGCTCAAGCTGCTGTACCGCGTCCAGGACCGCCTGCCACTCCACGACGGTTCGGCGCGCTACGAGCGTCCGGAAGTCTGCAAACAGCTGAGCCGATTCCTGGCCGGTCTCCACGCGAGCCTGTTCTTCGGTCGCGAGCCGATCGAAGTCCTCGTCCCTTGGCCGGTCTCCATGACCGAGCACATCCACCGCCACCACCGCGAAGCCGCCCTCGGCCACAAAACGACGCGCACGATCCACTACGCCCGGGCCCAACTTGTGCTCCCCGCCGCCGTGGCCAATGAAAATCACGGGCCGAGTACGGACGGCCCCGGCCGGCGTCCACAGCGCGCCCGGAATCTCGCCAAGGCTAAAGAGCTGCTCGCGGACCCCGTCGTACCACGCCTCAGAGGTAAATCGCATAGCCCCCAGGCCCTTCAGAACGCCGACGAGCTATCGAGGACCGCGATCCACTCGTCTTCGTATGTGTCGAGGTTCGGTAGCCGCCAAGACTCGCCGGGGCGGGCCTCGTGGAACCGGAAGGTGCCGTTGGTTCGGCTGGTGGCGACGATGCAACGTACGGCGGTTGGCTCGGGAAGTTCTCTTGCCAGCCGGACGACCGCCATGGCCAGGCCCATTCCTTGCCTGAGCATGACGAGTTGATCGGCCTCGGAGATCAACGGCAGGTCATCCGCCCAGCCGATGTCGACCGGCACCATGTCGTCGAGGTGGAAGCTGTTCACCGCGCACTCCCAGCCGGTCAGGTCGGGGAAATCCCCGCGCGACCAGTGTTCCTGCCGCGAGAGGGCTGCGAACACCAAGATCTCCTGATGGCGAGTGAGTCCCGCCGCGACCATGCCCTGGAGCTTCGGCGTCAGCTCCGACGGCGCGACTCCCGCACCGAATGCGCCAGGTCCGAGCGCCGCGGCGGTGGCGTCGCTCAGTTGAAGAGTCAGCACTGTTAGAGGGGTTTGAAGCTGGTGATGGTTAGGGAGAGGTCGGCGGCTTCGTCGGAGGCTTCTAGGTCGACGGAGGCGGAGATTCGCCAGTCGTGGTTGCCCTCTGGGTCCTCGATGATCTGCTGGACCTCCCAGTAGCCCGGGTGTTCCTCAACCAGGAAGAAGTTCGGACCACGAGCGGACGGGCCTGTGCCGACGACGGCGTGTTCCGCGTAATACGCCGTACCGGCGTCGGCCCAGCGTGCTGCGTCCCAGCCGGCTTCCGAGTCGAGTGCGCCGAGTTCGGCCCAGCGGTGCAACGCGACGAGCTCCACCCGGCGGAACATCGCATTGCGGACCAGAACCCGGAAAGCCCTGGTATTCAACGTAATCCGGCGTGGGCCGAGCGGGACCGGAATAGCCTCCGGTAGGTCCGTAGACGGGTTGGTGAGCTCTTCCCACTCGTCGAGCAGGCTGGAGTCCGTCTGGCGTACTACCTCGCCGAGCCACTCGATCAGGTCGGTGAGCTCTTCCGTGTGCTGATGCGGCGGTACGGTCTGGCGAAGCGCCTTGTACGCGTCACTGAGATAACGCAGTACGACGCCTTCGGACCGCGCCAGCTGGTAGTACGCGATGAACTCGCCAAAGGTCATCGCCCGTTCGAACATGTCCCGTACGACGCTCTTCGGCGACAACCCGGCCTCAGCGATCCAAGGGTGGGTCACGCGGTACATGTCGAGTGTTGCCGTCAGCAACTCCTCCAACGGCTTCGGCCAGCTGATCTCCTCGAGCAGCTCCATCCGCTCTTCGTACTCGATGCCGTCGGACTTCATCAGCTGAACGGCCTCGCCCTTGGCGTGGTGCAGCTGCGCCATCAGGATCGCGCGTGGATCCTCCAGCGTCGCCTCGACCACCGAGACCACGTCCAGCGCGTACGTCGGGCTCTCCGGGTCGAGCAGGTCCAGGGCCGCGAGGGCGAAGGTGGACAGCGGCTGGTTCAGCGAGAAGTCCTTCTGCAGGTCAACCGTGAGCCGGAGGGTGCGGCCGTTCTCGTCGGGCTCGTCCAGCCGTTCGACCACGCCCGCGGTGAGCAGGGTGCGGTAGATCTGGATCGCCCGGCGGATCAACCGAAGCTGGGCCTTCGAGTCCTCGTGGTTGTCCTGCAGCAGGTGCCGCATGCTCGCGAACGCGTCGCCGTCGCGGGCGATCACGTTCAGCAGCATCGAGTGGCTGACACGCATCCGCGACTGCAGCGGTTCCGGCTCGGCCGCGACCAGCCGGTCGAACGTTTCCTCGCTCCAGGTGACGAACCCCTCCGGCGGCTTCTTGCGCTGGATCTTCTTGATCTTCTTCGGGTCGTCGCCTGCCTTGCCGAGGGCCCGGACGTTCTCGATGACGTGATCCGGCGCCTCAACGACGACCGTGCCGGAGGTGTCGTACCCGGCACGGCCGGCTCGTCCCGCGATCTGGTGGAACTCTCGCGCCTTCAGGATTCGCTGGCGGCGGCCGTCGTACTTGCTCAGGGCGGTCAGCAGTACCGACCGGATCGGTACGTTGATGCCGACGCCGAGGGTGTCCGTGCCGCAGATGACCTTCAGCAGGCCGGCCTGCGCCAGCTGCTCGACCAGGCGGCGGTACTTCGGCAGCATGCCCGCGTGATGTACGCCGATGCCGTGCCGGACCAGCCGCTGCAGGGTCTTGCCGAAGCCCGGGCTGAACCGGAAGTGCCCGATCAGCTCGGAGATCTTCTCCTTCTCCTCGCGAGTGCAGACGTTGATGCTCGTCAGCGCCTGGGCTCGTTCGAGCGCCGAGGCCTGGGTGAAGTGCACGACGTACACGGGCGCCTGCTGGGTGCGCAGCAGGTCTTCCAGCGTCTCGTGCAACGGCGTGGTCACGTACTTGTAGACCAGCGGCACCGGACGGTCGGCGGAGCTGATGATCGACGTCGGGCGGCTGGTACGCCGGGACAGGTCGATCTTGAAGCGCTCGACGTCTCCGAGCGTCGCGGACATCAGAATGAACTGCGCGTTCGGCAGTTCGAGCAGCGGCACCTGCCAGGCCCAGCCGCGATCCGGCTCGGAGTAGAAGTGGAACTCGTCCATCACCACCTGGCCGACGTCGGCGTTGGCGCCTTCGCGCAGTGCGACGTTGGCCAGCACCTCCGCGGTACAGCAGATGATCGGCGCACCCGCGTTGACCGACGCGTCACCGGTGAGCATGCCGACCTGGGAGGCGCCGAAGATGTCACACAGCGCGAAGAACTTCTCCGACACCAGGGCCTTGATCGGCGCGGTGTAGAAGCTGCGCCTGCCAGCGGCCAACGCGGCGAAGTGCGAACCGGTGGCCACGAGGCTCTTGCCCGAACCGGTCGGGGTGGACAGGATCACGTTCGAGCCGGTCATCACCTCGATCAGCGCCTCTTCCTGCGCCGGGTACAGCGAGATGCCCTGCTCGCCAACCCACACGGAGAAGGCGTCGTACAGAGCGTCGGCGTCGGTGCTGCCAGGAAGGCGTTCGGTGAGTGTCATCGCCGTCCATCTTCGCTTATCGGGCCAACGGATCCCGACTCAGGCTTCGAGCGCGGCTACGAGGAGAGCCGGGTCGGCGCTTACAGGCCAGTCGGAGACCTGCCCGTCGCCAAGCTCCACCACCCGCATTACACCGTCCGTACGACGTACCAGGTCCACCGTGACGAAGGGCAGGGTTAGACCGGCTACAAGCGGTTCCAGCTCTAGTACGTCGAACTGAGGCGTCTCGTCGGGCGTATCGGGATGAGCCGTCACAAGTACGCACCGCCCGCCAATCCACCAGGTACGAGCCTCGGCCCCGGCGAAGGCCTCAAATTGGCGTAACACCAGTCCACCGGCAAACGAGTCGTCCCGTAGCTCCAGGAACCGCGAGACCACTCGGCGTACTGCGGGCCGGTCGGCGAGGTCCGGGATGTACGCCGCCTCGTGCCAGTAGTGCTTCATCGACTTCACGTAATCCCGCAGTACGGCGGGCCCGTCGCCTAGGCGGTCGCAGAGGGCGTCAAGGTCTTCCGGAGGTCCCCAGGCGGATAACGGTGTCACCCCGGCAAGAGCGTCGTACCACCCGGGAAGTTCGTGGGCCTGCCGGTAGTCCTCCGAAGACGTTCGCAGGGTTGTACCGCGCGTAGCGAGGGCCCGGGCCATTCCGTCGTACTGGCCGGAGGTCATCATCCAGCCCCGGTAGACGGCGTCCTCCGAGGAAGGAACGCCACGGACGGCTTCGGCGTATTCACCGCGCACTACCGCGTCGTGGTCAATCCGCGCCACCTGAGCGGCCGCGGCGGCTTGAGGCTGGAAGTGCGGGTCCACTTTGCGCGGGTTGAGCGGGTCCGACGGTACGAGCAGCAGCATCCCGTGATTCTCCCGGAGGCTAGTGCTGCCCGTCGCGGGAATTACGGCCGCCACTGGTCCCAACGTGTGGAACCAGTGGCGGCGGAGGTTAGTCGGCTGTGAGTTCGTAGGCGCGCAGGATGGTCTGGTCGACGGTATTGCCGTTCAGATCTCGCGCCTTCGCCCGGAGCGAGACGAACCCGGCGCTCGGCTGGTTGAGCGTGGCGGTCCATCCGGTGCGGGTCTTCCGTACCGGCACGCTCGACCAGGTCTTGCCGTCGTACGACGCCTCGACCGCGAGTCTGACGACCGGGGACTTCGTAGACCCGTGCTGGTGCTCAACCCGCACAGGGATGTCGAACCGCCCGGCGAGAGCCTGGTTCCGCTCGTTCAGCTTGGGCGCGAACCGGACGGACATCAGCGGCAAACGGGTGTCCTCGCCATCTGGCGCACGAGCCGACCGGAAGGTCCAGGACGAGGTGATGTCGGTTGACCAGCGGAAGAACTCCTCGGACCGCTGGACGTGCTTGGTCAGCCGGTAGGTCCCGGCCCCGGCAGGAAGCGCGAAGGTCTGTAGGAGGGGGGACTCAGAGGTACGCAACAACGAGCCGTTGCGATAGAGGCTGGTGGTCTCCTTCTCGACCTCGGACACCCCGAACCGGCCAGCACCGGCATCGGCGAACATCGGCGCCGCCACCGTCAGGATGTCGCCGTCCCGCCAGACCCAGGGCTCGTCCTCGCGCCCGGGGTTACCGGCCTGTGAGCTCGGGAAGTTC
Source organism: Kribbella deserti (assembly GCF_042434725.1). Lineage (NCBI taxonomy): Bacteria > Bacillati > Actinomycetota > Actinomycetes > Propionibacteriales > Kribbellaceae > Kribbella > Kribbella deserti. The sequence continues at coordinate 83,347 of NZ_JBHLTC010000029.1, forward strand.
GGGCCGACCACGGCGTGGTTCCAGGTCAGCCTGGTGGTCTTGCCGCGCGGGTACGACCGTGTCGGCATGGCGGTCAGCGTGATGTACCTGATTTCACCGTCCGGCAGGATTCGGATGGTGTCTGCCTCGAAGGCCCAACGTATTCCGCCGATGACCGAGTAGTACTCCTCACGCTGGAACGGCACCGTCATCTCGACCGTCGGGGTGAAAACGAATCCGGGCACGGGTCGGCCCGCGGCGTCGTTGGCAGGCAGTACCGGATATCCGAAGTTGTTCATTCGGTTGCCCTTGGCACCGAGGTACGTACCGTCGATCCGGGCGTAGTCCTTCGGCGCGGTGACCAGCGACGGGTCGTCCGGGAAGCGGGCCGGCCAGCTGATCGCGTCGTGGTAGAGGTACGGGCTGTCCAGGTAGAAGTCCCGGTCGGGATCCTGGCCATCCGGCATACCCGCCCAGGCGAGGTGTGCGAAGCCGGTGAAGGTCTTGGCGGAGCCGGTCAGGTTCGGCGCGACGGACAGGCTGGGCGCGTAATCCGGCCGGAACGAGTTGGCGATCGCGAGACCGGTGGTGAAGGTGAAATCGCGGAGCGGCCGGGCGAAGCCGACACCACCCGTGGCCGCGACGGCTCCGGCGACCGGGGCCTTGAGCTTGATCGGCTTGGCGCGGCGCGCGTCCAGCACCAACGTGCCGGGCTTGTCGATGACAACATCAGGCTCACCGAGATAGATGGCTTGACCCCGGGTGTACACCGCGATACCGCCGTCGACCAGGTACCGGCCTTTCGGCAGCGTCAAGGTGTCACCGGACGAGGCGAAGTAGCCCAGCAAGGTGTCGACGTTGAGCACGAACAGCCCGGCCGACAGCTCGTCACTCACGACCACCGGCTTGCCGTCGGTGCCCAGAATCGTGAGCTTCTGCTCGTACGTCGGCAGCGCCTTGCCGACCCCGACAGCCGTCCGGACGACCTGGCCATTGCCGGTGGCAACGATCCAGCCGGCGTAAGCGCCGTCGGGCCCCGGCCGGGAGGTGTCCGCGGTGACGTCCAGTGTCACCGTGCCGTGGGCGGGGATCCGTACGACGGACCGGCTCAGCTTGAACATGCCCGCGGGAGCCGTACGGCCCTTCGGCCCCTTGGCGCTCAGCTTCAACGTCAGCGTGACCGGCTTGTCGCCATCGTTGCGATAGGTCAACGCCTTGGTGACGGGCTTGTTGTCGTGGTGCGGCGCCTCGACCGGACCGAGATCGACTTTGCTCGGCGAGGTGGTGACCGCCTGCTTCAGTGCACGGGTGAGATCGACCCGGCCGGCGCCCTGCCCGAGAACGCCGATACCTGGCAGGCCCAGCGACGACCCGGTCAGGGCCGAACGTAGTTCCTCCGCCTTCCAGTCCGGGTGGAGCTGGGCCAGGATCGCGGCGGCGCCCGTCACGTGCGGAGCCGCCATCGACGTACCGGACATGTCGGCGTACGAGTCGTTGACCGCCAACGGCTCCAGCCGTGCACCGGCGGCCCGGGCCGCGACGATGTGGCTGCCAGGGGCCGCGATGTCCGGCTTGAGGCCGAAGTCATAGGCGCGCGGACCACGACTGGAGAAGGCGCTCAGGCCGTCCGATTTGGTGACCGAGGCAACCGTCAGGGCCGCGTCCGCCTCGCCGGGACTACCCACGCTGAAGTCTGCGCCGAAGTTCCCGGCGGAGATGACGAACAGCGCGCCGGTACTGGCGGTGAGATCGTTGACCGCCTGCTCCAATGGGTCGATCCCGTCGGTGGGACTGCCGCCGAGGCTCAGGTTGATCACCCGGGCGCCGGAGGTGGCTGCCCACTCCATGCCCGCGATGATCGCCGAGAACTCGCAGTCGTACATGCCGCAGACCTTGCCGACCATGAGCTTCGCGTCCGGCGCGACGCCGCGGTACTTGCCGTCGGAAGCCGCACCCGAACCAGCCACCGTCGACGCCACGTGTGTGCCGTGACCGGCTTGGTCGACGGCATCCTCGCCGTCGCCGGTGAAGCCCTTGGCAGCGGATATACGGCCCTTGAGGTCCGGATGCGTCTCGTCGATGCCACTGTCCAGTACGGCGACCTTCACGCCCTTGCCAGTGGCTCCAGCCTTCCAAGCCTCCGGAGCGCCGATCTGCTGGGTACTACGGTCCAGCAGGGGTTTAACCCCGCCATCGAGCCAGACCTTCCGTACGTCGCCCGCAAGCGCCGTACGACGCTTGGACTGCTGGTTGTCGGTCCAGCTGTTCCAGAGGAGAGTGGCCGACACACGCTGCTGGGTGATCGCCAAGGCGTCCACGATTGGCAATTCCCGGCGGACCGTCGTACCGGCGGTGAGCGCGGAACGAGCCGTGCGGGCGGCTCCGTTGTACTGGACCAGCAGGGGCAACGTCGGCGAGCTGGCGTCATCTAGACGGAGATCGGCTAGCAGGGAGACGTCGAACAACCGCTGGTCGAGTACGCCGGAGGCGAGCAGCGGTACGGCATCCAGGGGAACGATGGTCTGCTTGTTGCCGAGGGCATGCTTCTGGAAGACCATGCCCTCCCGGCCCGGTCCGGGCTGGACGTGCACGGCTTGGCCGGCTCCGCCGCGATGACCTGGGCGATACGTCACCTTGTCGCCGGTGATCAGGGTGATGGTCACGCTCTTACCCAGCAAGCCGGCGGAGCTATCGGCCTTGCCGGCGGTGGGTTCGGCAGCCGATGGGCGGAACGGGATCGCCGTGGCCGCGAGCGCGGCGGCCATGGCAGCTGCGGCAAGCCAGCGCTTGCTGCGGGGTCTCGTCAAAACACACCTCTTCGAATAGGGCGGTGATGGAGGACTTGACGCAGGGTAAAGCGGGCGAGGCCAGGAGTGGCCGTCGCCGGGGGAGCGCGGATCAGGGCAGCTTGGCGACCGGAGGCTTCGGGGTGTCGTTCGTCCAGCCCGACGCGAGTACGACGGACTTGCTGCGTTGCCGCGGTGAATGGTCTTGCGCGCACAGCAGGCGTCCGGTGTTCCGGTCGATGATCAACTGGCTGGTGTAGGCAGCACCGTCCAGTTTGGTGCTGAGGCTGATCAGCGAGCCAGGGCGGCCGATCGGATCCTTGACGCCTTCACGCAGGCTGACGTCTGGTAGACCAGCGAGCACTCGCAGAGCGGCGCCGCGCAGCTTGGGCGAGGACGGCGCCTCGGAGAGCAGATAGCTGGCAGCAGCGAAGATGGTGTAGACGCCCAACTCAGCGGGCTGGGACTGGTCCACGTTGCGGCCGAGGAACGCCTTCAGGGCGACCGGATCTGTCGGCAGCTGGGCGATCTGTGCAGCCGTCAGAGGGTCCGTGCCGCCGATGTAGTAGCCGTGCGACGTGGCCTCCTCTCTCATGCTGCGCAGCCTCGGAGCCTCCGGAGCGATGGTGATCGGCGTGCGCTCGTAGCTAAGCTGCCACGACCTGGGAGAGCCATCCGCACGCCACTTCACCTTGTCGGCTTCAGTCGCGGGGTGGTAGCCGAAGTCGGCCCAGCCGAAGAAGGCCTCATCGCCTTGTCTGGGCGGCGTCCAGCTTTCCGCGATCTGGCGGCGTTCCACCTTGTAGCTGCGGCCGGGCTTACCTACAGTCCGGTCGGAGTACCAGAGGCTGCGGATGCGGAAGTACTTGCCCGTGGCGACTTCATTGCTCTCCTGCTGGATCGCGGCCGCAAGAAGGGCCTCGCTGGCTGCAGAGAGCCGCAGGTTCGGTGCACTGCTCGTACCGGGCACGGGCACGGCGTCCGCGCCGGTCTTGGGCGAGAGCACTAGGGGAGCGCCCAGCGCGGCAAGTGCCACGGTGGCGGCCGTAGCAGTCAGAGCGATTCCGAACCGCCCCGACCGCGCTGAGGCGAGCCAACGGTCTCGGCGCCGCAGGTTCAGCTCTTCTGTGGCCAGCGCCTGTACCTGGCGGCGGGCCTGCTGGCGGACGTCAGAGGACGGGCCCGGGCGCTCGGGATAGGCCGAGCGGATCTTGTCGAACTCGTCCATATCAGAACACCTTCTGTTCAGCGGTGGGATCGGTGTGCCCGAGGTTTTCGCGGACGACCCGACGGGCCCGGGACAGGCGGGAACAGACCGTGCCGTAGGCGATGCCAAGCGCGGCGGCCACTTCGTCGTAGGTGAGTTCGCCGAGCGCGACCAGCATCAGCACTTCGCGATCTTTGGCGTTCACCTTGGCGAGCGCTGCCGCGAGTTGACCGCTGGCGCCCTGGGCGGTCACCTGGGCGGCGATCCGGTCTTCGTCGCCGGTCGATTCGGCCGGTAACGGCAGTTTGGCCGCCGCCCGCCAGGCCCGGACCTCGTCGCGGCGGTAGCGCCGGATCAGGTTGGTGGCGATGCCGTAGAGCCAAGCCCGTACGACGCCGCTGCGGCTGTCGAACTTGGCCCGCTGCCGGAAGGCGATCAGAAACGTCTCGGACGACAGATCGTCGGCGATATCGGTACCGAGCCGGCGAGCGACGTACGAGTGCACCTGGCCGAAGTACCGGTCGAAGATCACCGTGAACCGGTCGGGCTCACGCACCGAGGCCAACAGAATCCGGGCATCCTCGTCCACGGCCGGCGCGGGTGGTGCGGAATCGCAGAGCGGCAGAACCGCGGCCAGGGCCAGGTCGGGCGGGGCTGGCATCGAGCTCCTCACGTGTGCCAGGGCAAGGTCCGTACCCGGCGAGACGACAACCGGGCCGGCCCCCGTGGCAGCGGTGCCGCCAAGTGGCTCTACCTCTTCTTGCCCGATGTCCGAATCCCCCTTCTCGCGCGTCAGGTGGGTCTCCCAGGCAAGACGCCCAGCCCAGGCATCCGGTTGTCCGGGAATGGCCTGCTGCGGCCGGAGGTTTCTTCCTTCGACAGTCGTCGAACCAGTGAGGAGCGTCGGATGAGTGGAGCAGTGGTGATCGGAGCCGGTCCGGGGATCGGTACGGCGGTAGCCCGCCGGTTCGCCAAGGAAGGCCTTCCCGTCACAGTGATCGCCCGTAGCCGCTCGACCGTCGACTCGGCCATCGAAGCGCTAGGCCCGGTTGAAGCCTTAGGGGTTCTGGCGGACTCCACAGACGCGGAAGCCCTGCGGTCCGCGCTCGACCAGGCTATTGAGGAGTACGGGACGCCCGAAGTCGTTGTGTACAACGCCGCGATCATCCAGGCGGATAGCCCGGGTGAGCTCGCCGTACAGGATCATCTCGACGCTTGGGCGGTTAACGTCGTTGGCGCGATTACCGCGGCTGGGCACGTTCTACCGGCCATGGCCGCTCGGGGGAGTGGGAGCTTCCTGGTGACCGGGGGAATGCCCGAGCCGGTTCCGGCGTACACGAGTCTCTCGCTTGGCAAGGCCGGTTTGCGCGCGCTGGTGGAGCTCCTGCACACCCAGTACGGCGAGAGCGGGATTCACGTGGCCGAGGTACGCGTAGATGGCCCGGTGGCTCCTGGGACGGCCTTCGACCCTGAGGACATCGCCGAGCACTACTGGCAGCTACACGTACAGGAACCCGCCAACTGGTCCCGGCAGTTCGCTCACACCGGCTAGGAGTTACTTGTCGCCGATGCGGGCGAGGACCTCGTCGTGCAGCCTGCCGTTGGTGGCGAGGGCGTTGCCTCCAGTAGGACCGTCCTTGCCATCCAGCGAGGTAAAACGGCCGCCGGCCTCGGTGACGATGATGGCGAGTGCTGCCATGTCGTACAGGTTGAGCTCCGGCTCGGCCGCAATGTCGACTGCACCCTCTGCGACGAGCATGTACGACCAGAAGTCGCCGTAAGCCCTCGTACGCCAGCAGTCGTCCATGAGGCCCATGAAGTCATCGAGCCGGTCGCGCTGCTTCCAGCCCTTCAAGGACGAGTACGACATCGAGGCGTCGCTGAGGTTGTTGACGTCGCTGACGCGGCAAGGCTGCGCGGACATCAAGGCGCGTCCCGTCCACGCTCCATCGCCGTACGACGCCCACCAGCGGCGGCCGATCGCCGGGGCCGAGACAACGCCGACAACGACCTGGTCCTCGATCATCAGGCTGATCAGCGTCGCCCAGACCGGGACGCCGCGAATGTAGTTCTTGGTGCCGTCGATCGGGTCCACGACCCAGCGGCGAACACCCCAGCCGGTGGTGCCCTGCTCCTCCCCGACAAAGGCGTCACGCGGGCGGGCCCGGGCGAGGGTCTTGCGCATCACGTCCTCGACCTTCTCGTCCGATTCGCTGACCGGGGTCAGATCGGGCTTGGTCGCCACATGCAGATCCAGGGACTTGTAACGGTCCATCGTGATCGAATCGGCGTCATCGGCGAGGATATGGGCGAGCCGCAGGTCGTCGGTGTGCGCGGGCATGGCGGAAGGCTAGCCTGAACTGCGGTGCCTCGGGCGCCGCAGGTAGTACTTTGAACCGAAGCAGGTAGTTGAACGTGGACCTATTATCGAGTTCCGTCGACTGGGAGACGTCATGTTCGAGCGCTTCGGAGATCTGCCCCTGCACGTTCTGGTGATCCATGCCGCGGTGGTCGTACTGCCGGTCGCGGCCGCCACGGCGATCGTTTTCGCGCTGATGCCGCGCTGGCGCTGGGCCCTGCGCTGGCCGGCGCTCGGGCTTGCGGTGATCGCGCTGGGCGCCGCGTTCGTGGCCAAGCAGAGCGGCGAGGCGTTTGTTGCCGCCGTCCCGCAAATGGCCCAGCTGGTCCAGCAGCACCAGGATCACGGCTCGCTGCTGCTCTGGGTCACCCTCGTCTTCACGGCCGTCGTCGTGCTGGCCGCGCTCCGGTTGAGCGGCCCGTCGGCCCTGGCCAGCGGCCGCGGCGCGAAGCCGGCCGGCAATCGCGTGGTCGAGCTGGCGATCAGCGCAGCCGTCGTGGTGATGGCCGTCTTCGTCATCTACCAGACCGTTCGCACCGGCGACTCCGGCGCCAAGGCCGTCTGGGACGGCCGGCTCCCAAGCTGACGGCTGCCTCCCAAGCTGACCGCCGCGGGGCGGGTTTAGTCGCGGGTCTCGCGACTGGCCAGCAGCCGGCGGTACGACGCGACACGCTCGGCGTCGACCCGGCCTTCGGCCACCGCGGTGTCGAGCGCGCAGGCGGCCTCGTTGTCCGCGTGCGTACACCCGCGCGGGCAGTCCTGGGTCTCGTCGGCCAGGTCACCGAAGGCCTTGATCAGCTCCTGCGGATCCACATGCGCCAAACCGAACGAGCGAATGCCGGGCGTATCCACGATCCAGCCGCCGAACGGCAACTGCAGCACCAATGTGCTGGTCGAGGTATGCCGTCCGCGCCCGGTCACGTCGTTCACCACGCCGACGGCACGATGCGCCTCGGGCACCAACGCGTTCACCAGGGTCGACTTGCCGACGCCGGAGTGGCCGACGAGCACGCTGGTCCGATCGCGCAGTTGCTCGATCAGCTCGCTCAGATCGCCGTCGCGCCGGGTGGCGACGGCCTCCACACCCAGCGGCCGGTACGTCGAAAGCAGCTCCTCCGGATCGGCCAGATCCACCTTCGTCAGGCAGATCAACGGCCGCATGCCGGCGTCGAATGCGGCGACCAGGCAACGATCGATCAACCGCGGGCGCGGTTCCGGATTGGCCACGGCGGCGACGATGACCAGCTGTTCGGCGTTCGCCACCAGCGGCCGCTCGACCGGGTCGTCGTCGTCGGCGCTGCGGCGCAGAATCGTTTTGCGCGGCTCGACCTCGACGATGCGCGCGAGGGTGTCCTTGTCGCCGCTGGCATCGCCGTCCAGCCGGACCCGGTCGCCGACGATGACGCCCTTGCGGCCGAGCTGGCGGGCCTTCATCGCGGTGACGACCTGGCCGTCGTTCAGTACACAGGTATAGCGCCCGCGGTCGCGCGTGACCACGAACCCGATTGGGGCGGCGTCGTACGTGGGCCGGTCCTTGGTGCGGGGCCGGGTCCGGCGCTTGGGCCGGTCGTACTTGGCGTCCTCGTCGTACCGCGACATCAGACCCGCGCGCCTCCGGTCACAAGCTGGGACCACACGTCCGGGAACTCCGGCATGGTCTTGGCGGTGGTGCCGATGTTCTCCACCTCGAGGCCGTTCAGCACCAGCCCGATCACCGCGCCGGCTTGCGCCATCCGGTGATCGTCGTACGTCGCGAAAACCCCGCTGTGCAAGGCTTTCGGGCGAATCTCAAGCCCGTCGGCCAGTTGCTTCACGTCGCCGCCGAGGTTGTTGATCTCGGTCTCCAGCGCCGCCAGCCGGTCGGTCTCGTGGAAGCGCAGATGCGCGACGCCACGCAGGTACGACGGGCCGGTCGCGAGGGCGGCGACCGCGGCGACCACCGGGGTCAGTTCGCCGACGGCGCTCAGGTCGAGGTCCACCCCGTTGAGCCGGCCGGTTCCGGTGACGGTCAGGCCGTTCGCGTCGAGGGAGACGTTCGCGCCGAACTGGGCGAAGATGTCGCGCAGCTGATCACCGGGCTGGGTGGTTTGCTCGGGCCAGCCGGTCACGGTCACGGATCCGCCGGTGATCGCGGCCGCGGCCAGGAAGGGCGCCGCGTTCGAAAGGTCGGGCTCGATGGCGGTGTCGCGCGCGGCGATCGGGCCTGGCGACACGACCCAGCGGTTCGGCTCGTCGGTATCGACGTGAACCCCGCGCTCGCGAATCATCGCGATCGACATGTCGAGGTGGGCCTGCGAAGGAACTGGCTTGCCGTCGTGGCGAATGTCCACACCCTGCTCGTACCGCGCGCCGGCCAGCAGCAACGCCGAGACGAACTGGCTCGAACTCGACGCGTCCAGGTGGACGACGCCACCGCGCAGCGAGCCCGTACCACTCACGGTGAAGGGCATCCGGCCGGTGCCGCCGTCGTCGATACCGGCGCCGAGCTGGCGCAGGGAGTCGAGAATGACGTCCATCGGGCGTTCGCGGGCGTAAAGATCGCCGTCGAACGAGATCACGCCGTCGGCCAGCGCGGCAACTGGCGGCACGAACCGCATCACGGTTCCGGCCAGGCCGGTATCAACCGCCGCGGGGCCCTTCAGCGAGCCGGGCGTGACCAGGACACGGCCATCGGTTTCGGTGATGCCGACGCCCATCGAGGTGAGGGCGGATCGCATCAGCGCGGTGTCGCGCGCGGCCAGCAGGCCGGTCAGCGTCGACGGCCCGTCCGCGACGGCGGCCAGGATGAGAGCACGATTACTGATCGACTTCGAGCCGGGAATGGTCACCCGTCCGGTCACCGCCTCCGCCGGTCGCGGAGCCACCCAGTTAGCCGCTTCAGTCACACTTCTCCCTCGCGAATGCCGCCTAATATCACCCCGAGCTTAGCGGCCTCCAGCCCCGAAGCGCCGCGAAGCCTGCCGACCCGTGAGGGGAGCCGGACCGACAGGGCTTGCGTGCGCGGCTTGTGTGCTCAGAGGAAGGGGAGGTCGGCCTTGGCGTGCGCGGTGGCCAGTTTCGCCTCGCGGCGGGCGGAGTGCGCCAGGTGGTGAGCCTCGTGCGCGGCGTGCGCAGCGGCACGTCGGGCCTCGCGCTTGGCCAGCTTGGCGCCGCGTTTGGTCTCCCGCTTGGCCGCCTTCGCGCCATGCGTCGTACGCCAGACCACGCCCGGCTTACCGTCCGTGTCGACGGCGGCGAGCAGAAGGCCGCCGAGCAGACTGAGGTTCTTCAGGAACTGGACCTGCTGAGCCTGGCGCGTAGCCGGCTCGGTCTCCTCCCAGAAGCGGTGCCCGGCCAACGTGGTCGGAACCAGTGAGCTCGCCAGCAGCAACGCGCCGAGCCGACGGCCGGAACCGCTGGCCAGCGCAACGCCACCGACGACCTGGGCGGCGCCGTTCAGCCGGACCAGGTTGCGGGTGCTCTCGGGGAGGCGGTCGCCGACCTGCGCCGGGGCGACCTTCTTGATCAGTGGTACGAGCCGCTCGGCCACCGGTTCGGCCTTCGGCACGTGGGGATCCGGGTTTCGAACCGCCTTCGCCCCTTGGACGATGAAGATGGCGGACAGCAGCGGCCTGGCCAGTGCTCGCACGACAGTCATGGCTCCTTCATACCTTGTGGGACAACCCAGCGGCCATGAGGCCACTCGCGTGTCCGCACAAGTACCCGCCGGAAAACGTCCGGCGGGTACGCGGCTCACGTCAGATCGCGCAGCCGTCCGGCCCGCAGGCGCCATCCGTGCCGTCGGCGTCCTTGCCGAGGTCGGTGGCTCCGGCTCCCGCGACGATGGTGATGGGGGAGCGCTCGGCCAGGGCCTTGCGGATGACCTCGTCGAACACCTCGACCGGCTGCGCCCCGGACACGCCGTACTTCTGGTCGATCACAAAAAACGGCACCCCGTTCGCGCCGTACGCGACGGCCTGGGCCTGGTCGGCCGCCACGTCGTCGGCGTACTCCCGGCCGGCGAGCACCTCGGTCACCCGGTTCTCAGGCAGCCCCGCCTCGACCGCGAGCCGGGTCAGCGTCGCGTGGTCCCCGACGGCCTCGCCCTCGGTGAAGTACGCCCGCAGCAGGCGCTCCTTCAGTTGGTCCTGGCCGTTGGCCGGCAGTTCGCCCGCCTCCACCAGATCGAGCGCGAGGTGCAGCAGGCGGTGCGCGTCCACCGTGTTCGCCGGCTTGGCGTGCTCGAAGTGGAACTCCAGCCCGTCCTCGGCAGCCACCCCGGTCACCTGGGCGTTGGCCTTCAGGCCGAACTCACGCCCACCGCCGTACTTGGCGCCAAGCCGCTCAGCCAGATCCCGCGGGTCGTCGTTGCGCGCGGACGGGTCGAGCTGGAACGAATGCCAGACGACCTCAACCTGCGAACCGAAACCACCATCGGCAATAGCCTTCTCGAGCCGGCGCTTGCCGATGTAACACCACGGGCACACCACGTCGGACCAGACATCAATACGCATGCCAGTCGCAACCAGCCCCCGGCCGCACAAATTCCACAACGTGTCAGACAGCACAACCCGCCGGTGCGGTTCGACCTGCGGTGCGTGGTGGAACGTGCCGGGGTGGTTCGACGGACTGCGGGCAGTACGGCGTGTAGTGGGTGGTACGGCGTGTGGTGGGTGGTTCAGGCGGCGCAGCGGCGTACGGCGAGTAGGGCGTAGGCCCTCGCGCAGTGCAGCACCTCGGCCAGGCGTACGTGCTCGTCAACGGCATGGGCGTACCGAACGTCTCCCGGCCCGTACTGCAGCGTGGGAATACCCGCAGCCGTGTAATGCCGCAGATCCGACCCGTACGGTCCACCCCGCACCTCCGGTTCCGCCACCCCGGCATCAACCGCCGCGGCCAGCGTCTCGCCAAGCAGGGGATGGCCGTCGGCCAAGGCGCCCGACGCGAAGATCCCGCCGGGCCAGGTGACCTTGACCGGGTTCTTCCGCAGCCATTCGTCATCCACTGACGCGACTGCCGCTTCGAAAGCCTTCTTGGCTGCCGCGACATCTTCCCCAAGCCGTACGCCGTACCGGCCTTCCGTGATCAGGCTGTCCGGCACCGTGCTCGCCCAGTCCCCGGCCCGGATCAGGCCCACCGACAAGGGATTCGCCAGGTCGAGATGCGCCAGCAGCGGATGTGGATCCGCATTGCGAGCGGTCTCCAGTTCGCGCAGCGCGGCGTTGACCCGTTCGAAGGCGTCGATCGCGCTCACGCCGCGGGTACGGGTCGAACCGTGCGTCGCCAGCCCGGACACCTCCAGCCGGAACGTGAGGGAGCCCGAGTTCGCCGGAATCACCCGGCCGGCAGTCGGTTCCGCGATGAGGCAGGCGTCGCCGCGATGTCCCCGGCGCAACGTGGCGAACGTGCCGACGCCGCCGTCCTCCTCGCCGACAACGGTGTGTACCGCGATCGGCCGAGCCAGCTCGATACCGGCGGCCGCGATGGCGTGCACGGCGCCGAGGATGGCGGCCACTCCACCCTTCATGTCGCAACTGCCCCGGCCGTACAAGATGCCGTCGGCAACAACCGGCTCGAAGGGATCCCCGCCGGGCCAGAGCGCGAGGTCGCCGGGCGGTACGACATCGAGGTGCCCGTTGAGGATCAACCCCGGTACGCCGTCCGGCCCCAGCGTGCCAACCACACCCCACGCTTGGCTCCGCTCGACCTCCATCCCGGGGAACTCCGGATCCGCCTTCAGCTCGTCAAGGTCGATCCGCCAGTGGTCGACGCTCAACCCCAGCTCCCGAAGTCGCTGCGCCGCCCACACCTGAACGTCGTTCTCCGCCGCCGTGCCATCCACACTCGGAATCCGCACCAACTCCCGCAGATCCGCCAAAATCCGCTCATCCTCAAACGCCCCCAACACCGCTTGCTCAACCCGGCGCAAGGTTTGTGAGACCGGGCCCGGCTGCGGGGACATGGCGTTGGGCTCCGGGCTTGAAGTGCTGAGGATGGGCTGGAGTTGCTCGTCAGGCACGGTCGGGTCCTTCGGGCAGGTAGGCGGACAGGCAGCGGGCGATCACCGGTCCGGGATCGGCCGCGTTGAGCAGATCGAGGCTATGCGCGGCCCGCAGTACCGCGAAACCGTGCAGCCCGGTCCAAATCCCGATGGTCCGCTGCCACGCTTTGTCCTCACTCGACGTCGATACCTCGGCCACCAAGTCCACCAGTGAACCGAACAGCGGCAGCGAAAGCGCCCGCAAATTCGCCCCGGATCCACTCAGCAGGTCATGCCGGAAGATCAGTTCGAACATCGCCGGCCGCTCGCTCGCGAACTCCAGATACCGCTCGCAGGCGCGGGTCAGCCGCTCCCGAGGCGTTCCGGCGCCGAGTCGCTCCAGCCGCTTGGCGAGGTCGCTGATCCCGGTCGTCGCGATCGCGCCGAGCAGGGAGGCGTGGGTGGGGAAGTAGCGCCTGGGTGCGCCATGGGAGACGCCCGCGCGGCGCGCGATTCCCCGGAGCGTCAGTTCCGCCAGGCCTTCTTCCTCGAGCAGTTGAACTCCGGTCGTGACCAGCTTGGCGCGCAGCGATTCGGTCTCCACGTAGACAGTGTCTATCAATCCGCCGTAGACACTGTCTACTATGCGGCGTAGACACTGTCTACCTGAGGAGTTCGCCGTGTGGTACCACCTGTTCAAGTACGTGCTGGTCGGCCCGGTGCTGCGGTTGCTCGGCCGCCCGACCGTCGTCGGGCGCGAGCATCTCCCGGCAAAGGGACCGGTGATTCTGGCCGGCAACCACTTGGCGGTCGCCGACTCGTTCTACCTGTGCCTGATGGTCCGGCGGCGGATCATCTTCATCGCCAAGAGCGAGTACTTCACGGCGCCAGGGATCAAGGGCCGGATGCTGCGCTGGTTCTACTCCGCGACCGGCCAGGTGCCGGTCGATCGAAGTGGGGGACGGGCCGCCGCTGATGCGTTGGAAGCCGCCACGGCCATCCTTCGGGATGGCGGAGTTTGGGGCATCTATCCGGAAGGCACCCGGTCACCAGATGGCCGCCTCTACCGCGGCAAGACCGGCGCCATGCGAGTGGCCCTTGCGACCGGGGTGCCCGTACTGCCGGTCGTGGTGAAGGGCACCGAAACCGTCAATCCGCCGGGTAGTCGCTGCTGGCGCTTCGGACGCGTCGAGGTCAAGATCTGCCCGCCGCTGGACCTGTCGGCGTATCGCCCGGACCAGTTCCGCGCAGCCACCGACCACCTGATGGCGGTCCTGCGCGAGGAATCCGGTCAGGAGTACGTCAACACCTACGCAGTCCGGGCCGCCTGATCCAGCCTGCTTGGTCGCCGCGAGCGGTCACCCGAGTGGTCGCCACGCGCAGTCGCCCGCGCAGTCGCCCGAGCGGTCACCGCGCAGTCGTCCGAGCGGTCACCGCGCAGTCGTCCGAGCGGTCGCCTGGGCAGTCACCGCGCAGTCGCCTAAGCGGTCGCCGCGCGGCAGTCGCCCAGGCGGTCACCACGCACAGGTCCCGCGCGGTCACCGCGGGCGGCGGCGTGGGGTCGGGGCGGGGCGTGGGCTAGAGGGGGTGGTCCAGGAGGGTGAGGATTCGGGCGGCGCCGCGTTGGATGTTGGGCAGGGCGGCGTCTTCGATGGAGTCGGCGAAGAGGGCGAGGTCGGCGAAGCCGGCGGCGGCGCAGACGACGGTGGGACCGAAGCCGGCGGCGCTGAGAGCGGCTTCGACCAGGAACTCGTCCACGCCCGGCGCGGCGCCGTCGCGGGCGGCGCTGGCGGCGAGGGCGATGAGGTCGTAGGCGCGCGTTCCACCGCTGATGGCCTCGACGTCGACGATGGTCACGCCGTCGGCCGTTTCGACGATATTGCTGACGTTGAGATCGCCGTGGACAAGGTCGTTCACCGGCAGATCCTCGTCCTGGTACGGCGCACACGCGGCTTCGAACCGCGCGAGAATCTCGGTGGACCGGTCGTCGAGCGCGGCGGCCGTGTCCCAGATGCCGCCGAGGCCGTCGAAGACCACGCCGTGCACGTACGACGACCAGTTGTACTGCTCGTCGGTCACCAGGCCCGCGGCCTTGCCGATGCCCTGGGCCAGGTTCTCGGCCGTCGCCATGGTGAGCCCGGCTGCGCTCGAAAGCGGACGCCCGTCGACGTACTCCTGCAGGTGGTACGGCAGGCCGCTGGACGTGGTGCCGCAGGCGATCCAGCGGGGCGTTGGGTAACCGGCAGCGCGGGCCTCGCGGACCAGCCCGGCGGCGCGCTGAACGCGGTTGCCCCAGCCTGGTTCGTCGGTCCACTTGAGTACGGCGTGACCGTCGGGCCCAGCCACCTCGTACGCCCCGGACTGGAGGCCGCCGGCCAGCCGTCGAACGAGGCGATATCCCGTGCCGTGGGCCGCGTTCAGTTCGCCCAGCACTCGCGTGGTCGCCAGATCCATGCCCCCAGTCTTCGTCGCACCCGCGCCAGACACCAATCGAGCCATCTCGTGCCCCTCACATCCCACCCGCAAAAGCCTGATCCCGCCTCTCGCTCCGCACGGCCAGCGGTTGGTTCCGCCTATCGGGCGGTACCCCGCCGGAAACGCGCACGTGGCGTCACGAGTCGCTCACTCAAGGTGTCCACGGCCGCAAACACCCCACTCACGCCAGCCGGAACCAGCCCGAATCAGCCGGTGGCGCCGCGCCCGCGCGGAAGCGGAAGCGAGGCGCCACCGGCCCAATGGTTCAGGGCGTGAGGCGGTGGAGGTCCCGGGGGAAGAGCGTGACCTCGCGGATGTTCTCCGCGCCGGTGAGACGCGCCACGAACCGCTCCAGCCCGATCGCGAAACCACCGTGCGGAGGCATGCCGTGCCGGAAGGCCTCCAGATAGGTCGCGTACGCCTCCGACTCGGCCGATTCGCCCTTGGCCGCGAGGGCCGCCGCGTAGTCGCCGTACCGGTGCAGGCGTTGGCCGCCGGTGACCAGTTCAACCCCGCGGAACAGCAGGTCGAACGAGTTGGACCAGCGCGGGTCGGACGGCTGCGGGTGCGTGTAGAACGGCCGTTTCACCATCGGGTAGCCCTCGACCGCGACGAAGTCACTGCCGTGCTCGCGCAAGGCCCATTCGCCGATGGCGCGCTCGTCGGCCGGGGCGAGGTCCGGCTCGTCCGGGTCGGCCCCGGCGAGCTTGAGCGCCTCGGTGAAGTGCAGGACCGGTACCTCGGCAGGGATCGACGGCAATTCGACGCCGATCCGCTCCAGCGCCGCGCCCGCCCGGGTGCCGACCGAGGCCAGCATCGTCGCGAGCACCTCCCGCAGTACGGCGAGTACGTCGCGATGGTCGGAGATGAACCCGAACTCCGCGTCGAGCGAGACGTACTCCGCGAGGTGGCGCACGGTGTCGTGTGGTTCGGCCCGGAAGACCGGTCCCACCTCGAAGACGCGTTCGAAGACGCCCACCATAGTCTGCTTGTAGAACTGCGGCGACTGCGCCAAGTAAGCCGTACGGCCGAAGTAGTCCAGCGCGAAGACGTTCGCCCCGGACTCGGTCGCCGTACCGACGATCTTCGGCGTCTGGATCTCGGTGAAGCCTTGGCCGTCGAGCGCCGCGCGGAATCCGTGCAGCGCCGCCGCGGCCACCTCCCAGCCGGCCCGGATCGCCGGATGCCGCAGGGACACCGCGGCGTGGTCGAGCACGGTCGGCAGGCCCGCGCCGACGGACGGTCGCCAGAGCTCGATCGGGGGCGTCTGGGCCGGTTCGGTCAGCGCCTCGATCACCGGGTCGACGATCTCGACACCGCCCGGTGCCTGTGGGCTGGCCATCACGCGCCCGGTCACCTGGACCACGGTCTCCTCGCCGAGTTCGTCCAGCTGGGCCAGGGCCCCGGGCTCCTTGACCACGACCTGGCTCAGGCCGGATCGGTCGCGCAGCACGAGGAAGCTGACCGCTGCCAGCCGTCGTCTTCGATGGATCCAGCCGGCCACCGTCACGGTCTGGCCTACTGCTGAGGGGATCTCTGAACTGAGAATGCGCATCGCTGTTGTCACCTCCGTTGGTTATCTCGAACCCCGGAGGTGTGGGCGAAGGGGAATCTCGCGGTGCCACCACACCTTCACCAGGCCACGTCGGACGCGGCCCGGCCTCTTGCCTTGCAGTCGCTCAGGAGTGTCTTCACGGCCGGTCTGCGCATCGCCTTCCCAGCTACCGGCGACTCTCTGGAGCACAGCTGAACGGCGCTACTCGGTTCCGTCAGCGCGAACAGCTCTAGTCTAAAACGCTTCGCAAGGCTTTAATGTCGGCACCTCAGGAAAATACGAACAAACGCTTCAATGCGGCCCGGCGGAGCTGGTGTGCACGCTCTCATCCCCGTCGTTCCGATGCTCGTCGCGATGATCGTTCGATCAGTTATTTCCAGCCTCTTGCACCATCGGAATCGGGGATTTACGGTCAGGCTGTTCGTTAGGAAACCTTCCTATCGATTAATGCAGCCGTCGTTCTTTTCTCCCGCCCCCGAGGACAACGTTGATGCCGCTCCTGCTTCGCAGCCTGACCGTGCTCGCGGTCACTGCCTCCGCCCTGACCGTGCAACCCGAGCGGCCCGCGCTCGCGCAAGCCTTCGCACCGCCGCCCGCCACCGCACCGGCCGCGACCACCGCCGTTCCCGACCTGACCAGCGCGAACCGGCGGGCCCCCGTCGCCGGATTGCCCGACTGGAGCAAGGCCGGTTACCGCGGCGGCGCCGCCCTGCCGACCGCGGCCACCCACCCGGATCCGGCCTGCCATATCGCCCCGGCGCGACTCGCCAGCCAGTACGGCGTACGCGCTGACGGCACCGACGCGACCACCGGTCTGCAGGCGGCGATCGACGCGATTCGCACGACCTGTACGCCGACCGCGAGCTACAGCAGCCTGTCGTCGATCACGCTTCCGGCCGGCAAGATCCTGGTGACGAGGCAGCTCGCGCTGGACGCCGACTACCTGCTGCTGAAGGGCGCGGGTATGGGCCAGACCGTGCTGAGCTTCCGCCCGGACCTCAACACCCGGTACGACGCGCTCACGCCCGACGGCGGCGACTGGGACGAGGACGGCATGGTGCACGGCGCCGGCAAGGGTGGTTGGACCTGGCCCGGCCGTGGCCTGCTGCGCGTCCAGACCCGCGACGTGCACACGAAGTACGCGGCCGACTACGCCTCGGCTCCGGCCAACCGCAAGGATCTCTTCGAGGGAAGCGTCAACCAGCACTGGGCCGGTGGGGTGCCGCTGCGGGAGTCGTCCGCGATCGGCACTACGCAGATCAAGCTGGCGCTGAACGCGGACATGACGCGGTTCAAGGTCGGCGGCTATCTGTGGGTCGGCGCGGCCAACAGCGTGAAGTTCTACCAGCAGCAGACCGTCACGGACACGTCCCGATACCTGAACCAGCACATGCGCCAGCAGGTCTTCCAGCTCACGGCGGTCGACACGGCTGGGAAGAACCTCACGATCGACAAGCCGCTGGAGTACGACCTGCCGCTCAACTCCACTTCGGACGGTTCTGCGGCTATCGGCGGTACGACGTACGTGAGCCGGGTGACGCCGCTCAAGATGGTGCAGGGCGTCGGTATCGAAGACCTGACGCTCACCCAGGACATGACCGGTATGCCGAAGCTGGGCGGCGGGACGTACAACCTGAACAAGGCGGACGCCAAGGCCAACTACGGCAACATGGCACCCGAGTACTCCCAGCACGGCATCGTGCTGAAGTGGGCCGCCAACGTCTGGATCAGGCGGGTTGGCACGGACATGACCGGCTCGCACGCCGTTGTCACGGAGAACGCCAAGAACATCCAGGTCCAGGAATCGTCGTTCGACGGCTCGTGGAACAAGGGCAAGGGCGGCAACGGCTACTTCCGCGGTTCGCGGGTGTGGGACTCGCTGTACGCCTACAACACCAGCCGGAACCTGCGGCACTTCACCTTCCAGTGGTCCGCCTCGAACAACGTAGCCATCGGCAACGACTTCGACTCCGACCTGAACCTCCACGGCGGCTGGGAACGGCGGAACCTGTTCGAGAACAACAAGGTGGCCGTACCGTTCGAGCACGCCTCCAAGAACTGCCGGGCCAACTGCGGTGAGGAAGGCGGCGGTGGTCCGGACGACTCCACCTGGTGGCCGATCTGGTGGGCGGCCGGGCCGAAGGCTGCCAAGTGGTCCGGCTCCAGTGGTCCGCAAAACGTCGTCTACAACAATGAGCTGAGCAAGCAGACCACCCAGGGTGGTTCGTACCAGAGCTACTACCCAGACCGGCAGCGGCTGTACCAGTTCGGTAGTTCCACCACCAACGCCGGCGCGTTCCAGCACCTTGTCCGTAACGGCAGCACGATCCTCGACTGGGCCGGGAACGAGACGGCCGACTTCACCAACTCCGGCGTGAACGCCTCACGGACCGACACCACCGGCTCGCTCTTCCTCCGGGGCACGGGGTCCGGAGGCGACACCACCGCGCCGAGCGTTCCGGGAAGCCTGCGGACGACTGGTACGACCTCCAACAGCGTCTCCCTGGCATGGAACCCGTCCACCGACAACATGGGGGTGACCGGCTACGCGATCTACCGCAACGGCACGGAGGTGGCAACCGCCTCAGGAACCGCCTACACGGACGCAGGCCTCACACCCGCCACCGGCTACTCGTACACCGTGAAGGCGCGTGACGCGGCGGGCAACCTGTCGGGGGCAAGCAACGCCGTCACCGCCACCACGCAACCGGGTTCGACCACGGCAACCCTGCTGTCGCGGGGCAAACCGGCCACCGCCTCCTCGATCGAAGGCGCCGGGTTCGAAGCGAGTCGCGCTGTGGACGGCAGTACGACGACCCGCTGGGCCAGCGTTGAAGGGCGCGATCCCGAGTGGATCACCGTCGACCTCGGCACCACCGCCAGCATCACGCGGATCAGGTTGAACTGGGAAGCCGCCTACGGCAAGGCGTACAAGATCCAGACCTCGGCCAACGGCACCACCTGGACGGACATCTTCGCGACCACCACGGGGAACGGCGCGATCGACGACCTCACGGTTTCCGGCAGCGGGCGGTACGTGCGCCTGTACGGCACGGCCCGTGGCACCACATATGGCTACTCGCTTTGGGAATTCGAAGTATTCGGCACCAACGGCGTCCGCTAGTCCGGCGCCGCAGCACGTGTATCGGCAGCACTGGAAGTCGGTCCTGATCCAATCCCCCTGAGCACCTGGATGTCGCGATGAAACTCACCCTGAAAGGCGCCCTGACCAAAGGCGCAGTTCTCCTCACCGCAGGCCTGTTGTTACTTCCGATCGCCCAAGCCGACGCCGCGGATGTCCTGCTCTCACAGGGCAAAGCGGCGACCAGCTCCTCGATCGAGGACAGTGGGTTCGAGGCCGGCCGCGCCGTGGACGGCAATACCGCCACCCGGTGGGCCAGCCTCGAAGGCCACGATCCCGAGTGGATCGCCATCGACCTGGGCGCCACCGCGGCCATCAACCGGGTCAAGCTGACCTGGGAAGCGGCGTACGGCAAGTCGTACAAGATCCAGACCTCGCTCAACGGCACGACCTGGACGGACATCTTCTCGACCACGACCGGCAACGGCGCGATCGACGACCTGACCGTATCGGGCACCGGACGCTACGTACGCCTCTACGGAACCGCTCGCGGGACGGCGTGGGGCTACTCGCTGTGGGAGTTCCAGGTGTACGGGACTACTGGTGGTGGCGACGACCCCCAGCCGCCCACGGCTCCGACGAACCTGACGTCGACCGGAGTCACCTCAAGCACCGTAGGCCTCAGTTGGGGCGCATCCACCGACAACGTTGGTGTCACCGGCTACACGATCTACCGCAACGGTACGGCGGTTGGAACGACTGCCGGGACCACCTACACCGATATGGGTCTCGCGGCCTCTACGGCGTACACGTACACGGTGAAGGCGAGTGACCAGGCGGGCAACATGTCCGTGGCTAGTAACGCCGTGACGGCTACCACGTCCGGAGGGACTGGCGGAGCCGCCGTACCGTTCGGCAGCCACGTGATCCCTTACGCGGCTGGAATGCTCAAGCCGTCGGGTACCCAGGCCACGCTCGACCAGAAGGTTGTCGACTACTACCAGCGCTGGAAGACCGCCTTCCTCAAGCAGAACTGCGGCAACGGCTGGTACCAGGTCATCTCGCCTGACGCGTCTCACCCGTACGTAGGGGAGGCCCAGGGCTACGGCATGGTTATCAGCGCCACGATGGCTGGAGCGGACCCGGCCGCCAAGACGATCTTCGACGGCCTACTGAAGTACGTGCTGGCTCATCCGTCGCAGTACAACTCGGACCTGCACGCCGCTGAGCAGGACACCTCGTGCAACAGCGACAACGGCAGCGACAGTGCGACCGACGCCGACCTGGACATCGCCTACGGACTTCTGCTGGCAGATCGCCAGTGGGGCAGCTCAGGCACCTACAACTACAAGTCCCTCGCAATCCGGCGTATCAACGCCATCAAGGCCTCGATCGTCAACCCGACCACCAAGCTGCTGCGGATGGGTGACTGGAGTACCTCCGGCGGCAAGCACTACTACATCTCGCGGACGTCCGACTGGATGGTCGACCACTTCAGGGCTTTCCGGAAGGCCACCGGCGACAGCAGCTGGGACACCGTCCGTACCGCGCACCAGAACGTGATCGCGTCGCTGCAGTCGAGCTACGCGCCGAGCACGGGTCTGCTGCCGGACTTCGTCATCAACACCAACACCAGCCCCCGCCCTGCGACCGGTGAGGTGCTGGAGAGCCCGAACGACGGCAAGTACTGGTGGAACGCCTGCCGCGTGCCGTGGCGGATCGGCGCCGACGCAGTGACCAGCGCCGACGCGAAGTCGCTGGCCGCCGCTCGCAAGCTCAACACCTGGGTCAAGTCCAAGACGGGCGGCAACCCGAGCAACATCGGCATCGGTTACCAGCTGAACGGTGCGCAGATCGAAGCCGGCAGCGACGCGTGCTACTTCGCCTCGTTCGCGGTAGCGGCCATGACCGACTCGGGTAGCCAGGCCTGGCTGGACGCGCTGTGGAACAAGATGCTGGTCACACCGATCGATACGAGCAGCTACTACGCCGCGAGCGTGCAACTGCAGGTGATGATCGCTGCCTCCCACAACCACTGGGTGCCGTGATGCGGGCCGCTTTACTGCTGATGGCGGGACTGCTGCTGATTCCGGCAGTCCCGGCTGCAGCCGCTGACACGTTGCTCTCGCAGGGCAAGCCCGCCACGGCGTCTTCAATCGAGGGCAGCGGTTTCGGGCCGGCACTGGCCGTTGACGGCAATCCCGCGACCCGCTGGGCGAGTGTGGAAGGCCGCGACCCCGAGTGGATCACGGTCGACCTAGGAGCCACCGCGACCATCAGCCGGGTCAAGCTCACCTGGGAAGCGGCGTACGCCAAGTCGTACAAGCTTCAGACGTCTGCGAACGGCACAACCTGGACGGACATCTACTCGACCACTACCGGCAATGGCGCGACGGACGACCTCGCTGTGTCCGGCAGCGGGCGCTACTTGCGCATGTACGGAACGGCCCGCGGTACGACGTACGGCTACTCGTTGTGGGAGATGGAGGTTTACGGCACGGGAGGCGGTGACCCGGGTACCCCCGGTGGCAGCGTTATCGACGTGTCGACCTCGGCTCAACTGGCTGCAGCCTTGGCGAACGCTCAACCGGGTCAAACGATCCGGATGGCGTCCGGCGAGTACCACGGGTCGTTCGTGTCTCAGCGTGCTGGAACGGCCTCGGCCCCGATCACCCTGACGGGACCAGCTAGCGCGGTGCTAGTGAACGACGGGCCTTCCGGAACCGCGCCGTCGTGTCCGGTGCCAGGAGGTGGCTGGGACTCCGGCTATGGCCTGTGGCTGTACGGAGCGCCGTACTGGAACCTGACCGGGTTCACCGTGAAGGACTCCAAGAAGGGCGTCGTACTGGACAACTCCCACCACGTGACGCTGGACGGGTTGTACGTGCATCACGTCGATGAGGAGGCGGTGCACTTCAGGCGTTCGTCGGCG
Organism: Kribbella deserti; assembly: GCF_042434725.1. NCBI lineage: Bacteria > Bacillati > Actinomycetota > Actinomycetes > Propionibacteriales > Kribbellaceae > Kribbella > Kribbella deserti. Next base: position 105,681 of record NZ_JBHLTC010000029.1, read on the forward strand.
GACGGGGTGATCAAGAACTCGCGGATCACCCACACGGGCTTGGTCCAGGCCGGGTACGGCGAAGGCGTCTACCTCGGCTCGGCCAACTCCAACTGGGCCTGTCACGGCAATACCGGTGGGGTGGACCGCTCCGACCGGGTGAAGGTGCTGAACAACCAGATCGGCCCGTACGTCGCGGCCGAGCACGTCGACGTGAAGGAAGGCACGTTCGGCGGCCTGATCCAGGGCAACACCTTCAACGGCACCGGTATCAGCGGCCAGAACTCGGCCGACTCGTGGATCGATGTCAAAGGCATCGACTACGTGATCGACGGCAACACCGGCACGTTCGCCTCACCCGGCACCTTCGCCAACGGGTACGAGACGCACAACACCTCGACCACTCCGTCGTTCGCCAACGGTTGCGGCAACATCTGGCGCAACAACAAGTCGAACCTCGGAGGGGTGGGCCAGTACGCCATCAAGATCTCGTCGACGTCGAAGTGCAGCTCCGACCCGAACGTGATCTACGCCAGCAACACCGTCACCAACGCCAGGAACGGGCTGACGAACGTTGCCGTCACTCCGTAGCTAGGGACGGGAAAATGGGGTCCACCCGGCTCAGACCGGGTGGACCCCTACCAGCCGTTCTTGGGCGGGATGCCGACCGAGTCGGCGTCGATCCGGCCGCGGGCGATGGCCCGCACGCTCACCGTGTTGGTACTGCCGTGGCCGGGACGTGCGTCGAACTCCGCGTCGAACTTCGCGGCCGACCGGTAGTCGTCGGTCGAGCAGAACACCCGGCGGCTGTCGCTGGACCGGCTACAGGTCCAGCCGCGGTTGGCCTTCAGGTAGAAGGTCAGGTTGCTGCCGTAGCTGATCTCCAGCGAGACCTTGCGCGGTGCGCCGCTGACCAGCAGGTACCGGTTGTACCGATGCGGGTTCGGGTCGTTGAACAGCCCGGGCTTCACGATCGCCAGCAGGCCGTCGTCCTCCCGGACCGGTGCCAGCGTCTCCGCGTCGTCGTCGCGGTACGAACCGGCGCGCGCCTTCACGGTGAAGGTGCGCTGGCCGCTGCCACCACCGGTCGGGACTTCGAACTCGGCGTACAACGGAGCGGGCTTGCGCGGGTTGGCCGCCGTGCACGTGCCGACCGAGCGCCGGCAGGTCCAGCCGGGGGTGTTCGAGGGCAGCGGCCATTCGAGCGAGTCGCCGTACTCGAGTTGGAGGACGACCGGCCCGGAAGCACCCGCCGGTACGTCGACCAGCAGCGCGCGGTTATAGGCGTCCGGGTTCGGATCGGGATTGAGGGTGGTGATCTTCAGCAGGGACTCGTCGACCACCTCGGGTGCGACCAGGGTCTGCGAGTCGTCGTCGTACAACCGGCCGGTCTTGGCCGACACCGTGAACGTGCGATCCGCTACCGATCCACCCGCCGGGGTGGCGAAGCTGATCGGCAGGCGGTGCGGCGCGGACGGCTTGCGCGCCGTACACGTGCCGGTGGACTGGACGCAGGCCCAGCCGGCCGGGTTCTTGCTCACCGGCCAGCCGAGGGCCTTGCCGTACCGGATGTTGACCACGACCGGTTTGGTGTTGCCCTTCGGCACCGAGATCGACAGGATCCGCTGCTCGGTCGCCGGGGGAGCCGCCTGGGCGGTGCCGTCCATGGCGCCGGCCGAACCGCCGCCCGAAGGTGGCGAGCTGATCGTCAGCAGGCCCTCGTCCAGCACCGGCGTGGTCGGCGGCGGAGGCGTGGGCCGCGGCGGGGTCGGGGTTGAGGTCGGCGGAGGCACCGTCGGCCTCGGGGTGATAGGCGGCGGTGCCGTGGTCTGGGTCTGGCTCTGGGTGGGCCGCGGATCGGTCGGTTCCGGATCCGTCGGTTGTGTCGTCGGCCGCGGATCGGTCGGCTCGACCGGGGGAACCGGCGGCACCGTCGTCGTCGGCTTCACCGTGGGCGGCTTGACCGTCGGTGGTTTCACGCTCGGTGGCACGGCCGTCGGGGGCACCACCGTCGGCGGGGCCGCGGTCGGCCGCGCGCTCGGCGGCGGCGTCACCGCCTCGGGTTTATCGTCGCCACCGGTCAGCGCGAGCGCCGCGAGGATGGCGGCCAGTACGACGACAACGGCACCCGCGGCCGTTCCCGCCGTACGCGTGCTGTTCTCGGTGGCCTTCTGCCACAGGCCGACCAGAATGCCGGCGCCACCCGCGTGCGCGCCGGTCGCGGCCAGGTAGCCGACACCGGCGGCACCGAGCAGAGCCGGGGCGAGCAGCGCGGGCAGGGCGCTGTTGACCTCGACGAGCTCCAAGTAGACCGCGGTGCACTTGGCGCATTCGTCCAGATGCGCGCGGACCTGCTTGTCCTCGCGCTTGGTCAGGCCGCCGCGGACATAGGCACCGAGGCGCTCGGTGGTCCAGCGGCAACGATCCCCGGCCACGTCGGCCAGGTGCTGCTGCAGGTACGCCTGCCGAAGGCCCTCCCGAGCCCGGTAGGCCAGCGCGGAGACGCCGTTCGGGGTGAGGCCGAGCAGGGGAGCGACCGTCGCGGGCTTCTCGCCCTCGACCTCGGTGTGCCAGAGCACGGCCTGCCAGCGCTCGGGCAGGCTGGCGAAGGCCTTCGCCGCGGCGCCGCTCTCGAACCCGGTCACCGTCGGGTCGTCGAACGACTCCGGGGTCCGCTCGAACGACTCGATCTCGTCGGTGCTCTGCACCTTCTTACCGGCGCGGATCCGGTCGACGTGCACCCGGCGGACCGTGGTCAGCAGATACGCGCGGAAGGAGATGTCCGGGCCGCCGCCGTTGCGCAGGGCATCGAGCACCTTCGCGAACGCGTCGCTGGCGAGGTCGTCGGCGTCGGCCGCGGGCACCAGTTGCCGCGCCATCCGCTCCGCGGCGAGGTGGTGCCGCGCGAACAGCTCACCGAACGCCTCGAGGTCACCGGCCCGCACCCGCGCGATGAACTCCGCATCACTGGGTGGCTCGGGTGTCTCCGTCGAGGTCACATGCTCTCCGTTCAGGGCAGGTCACTGGCAAGTCACAGGCAGTGACGATAACGCCGGATCAAGACTCCCATGTGTGACGTGCGAGCGCACCTTCCATGACGCGAAAAACTTCTGCGAAAAAACTTCTCCGAATCCGCGTCATGAACCGTCATGACGGCGGTCTCTCTCCCGTAAGACGCTTCCGGCCGCCTGGTCGGGCGGCAAAGTGGACGCGTTTCGAGGAGGAGCATGTCGCTGTTCGCGGATCTCCGCAGGCGGTTCGACCTGTTCTCCGTACGCACCCACGACCTGGCGGGGTCTCCCGCCCAGGATCGGCCGGAAGCGTCGTACGACTCGGGGCCGCCGTGCGGTTGGAGGGAGTCGCACGGAACTGCTGGCATCCAGCGCAGCGCCTATCTGGCTATCGCCGAGGCGTTGCAGGACGGTGCCGATGTTGTGCCTGCCAGTAGCGAGGTCGGCCGCCAGTTGGCGGAAGACGGAGTCTCGTTGCTGGAGGCACTTGATGGGCTGAGTGCGTTGTACCGCTCGTTCGCCGGGGGCGAGCCGGCTTTCGCGGCGGTACGCGCACTCAGTTCCAGCTGGTCGGAGTCGTCGTTGACCTATCTGCATTCCCTCTCCTGCGAGGACCCGCTGACAGGGCTGGCCAGCATGGCCCACGTCCGGTCGCGGCTCGGGGAGATCTACCGAGAGGCCGAAGTCCGTGGCACGTCCGTACCGTCGACCCACGCTCTGGTCGTTGTCGAACCGATCTGGCGCCAAGACCTGCCGCCGGTGGACCGCGAGCTGCGCCTCGTCGACGTCGCCGAATGCCTGCGCATCGTCTTCTGCGGCGGCGAGGTGCTCGGCCGTCTCGGCACCCGCCGGGCCACGGCACTGGTCCCACGTGACAGCGCCCTGCCGGAACAGGTGGAGACGCTCCGCGCGCTGATCGCGCATTGGCGCCCCGATTCCGATCCACCCCAGCACGCCCGCATCTGGATCGAAGGCCTACCAGCCTCCGAACCCTGGGCCGCCCGGGTCCTGGACGAACTGGCCCGCACCTGATCCCGTCCCGGTCTTCCACGGGGGGATGACCGGGACCAAAGCCGGTGGCGGATCGCCCATCACGGGGTGGGCGATCCGCCCCCGCCGCCCTCCTCCCCACCCGCGCCGCCGCACCGGCACCGCGTCCCGCCTCCGACCCGCGAGCGGCGCCACCACCACCACCTCTCCCACGGTCGGACGCAAAATGCGGCACGCCCTTGTGGAAACCCCTGCCACGGTCGGACGCGGAGTGCGGCGCGCTGTGGAAACCCCTGCCACGGTCGGACGCAAAATGCGGCACGCTGTGGAAACCCCTGCCACGGTCGGAGTACGGCGCGCTGTGGAAACCGCTGCCACGGTCGGACGCAAAATGCGGCGCGCCCTTGTGGACGCCCCTGGCGCGAACGCCGTTCGCCGTACCTGTCCACGCTCGGAGAACCCTCGCTAGCCCGAGCCCGCCGCATTTCGCGTCCGACCGTCGGAAGGTTGGGGCGGTGCGGGCGATACAACGGGGCACTTCGTGGGAGGGTTTTCCACAGATGTGCCGCATTTTGCGTCCGACCGTCGGAAGGTGGGAGGGCGGGGGAGGGCGGCACAACTAGGCGCCTCGCGGGGAGGGGTTTCCACAGGTTTGGGTGTGGGGTGGAAGGACGGCGGGCGGGGGTAGGGGTGGGGCTCGTGTGGGGGTGAGGGTTGTCGGTGGGGGTGTTTAGGGTGGGTGTATGTGTGGTCGATATGCGTCCAGCAGGGATCCGGGTGACCTGGTCGTCGAGTTCGAGATCGACGCGGGCAACGTGCGCGAGACGGTGCAGGAGGTCGAGGCGAACTACAACGTCGCGCCGACGGATCCGGTGCTGGCCGTGGTCGAGCGCAAGGACCGGGAGAATCCCGACGAGGTGGTCCGCAAGCTCACCACGGTGAAGTGGGGCCTGGTGCCGTCGTGGGCGAAGGACACCACCATCGGCAGCCGGCTGATCAACGCCCGGATGGAGACCGTCGCGGAGAAGCCCGCCTTCCGGAAGGCGTTCGCCTCGCGCCGGTGCATCCTGCCGGCCGACGGTTATTACGAGTGGTACGAGACGGACCAGATCACCAAGGGCAAACCGGTCAAACAGCCGTACTTCATCCACCCCAGCGACGGGGGAGTGCTGGCCATGGCCGGGTTGTACGAGATCTGGCGGGACAAAACCGTGCCCGATCCGGAGAAGGACGAGGCCTGGTTGTGGACCTGCACGGTGCTGACCACTACCGCGACCGACGACCTTGGCCGGATCCATGACCGGATGCCGCTGCTGGTCGAGAAGGAGCGGTACGACGCCTGGCTGGATCCGCGCCGCTCGGATCCGGATGACCTGCTCGGGTTGCTCGTTCCCGCCGCGCCCGGCCGCTTGGAGGCCTATCCGGTGTCGAAGGCGGTGAGCTCGGTGAAGAACAACGGCCGGCACCTGATCGACCCGTTGCCGCTGGACGGCGCGGACCCGGCCGACGCCGTGGTGGAGGTGAAGGAGGAGCCCACCCTGTTCTAGACCGCGCCGGTTCAAGACCGCGCCGGTTCAAGACCGCGCCGGTTCAAGACCGAGCGACCGATGGACCGAGGACGCGACGGACCGAGGATGCGACAGGCCGATGGACGATGGACCGCGGATTCAGACCACAGACGGTGCTGGTTGCTTTGGGTAGATGACAGAATCGCTCCGTGACCGACGAACGCATTGTGGCGACTCCGCAGGGTGAGGCACGGATCGTGGCGCACCGGGCCCGGCGGCCGATCGCCACGCTGGCACTCGGGCACGGCGCCGGAGGTGGAATCGAGGCCGGCGATCTGGCCGCGCTGGCTGCCCGGTTGCCCCGGCAGGACATCAACGTGTTCCTGATCGAGCAGCCCTGGCGCCGCGCGGGCAAGAAACTCGCGCCCGCTCCGAAGTTGCTCGACGAGGCGTGGATCGCGACGATCGGACAGCTCCGGATCCGTACGCCGCTGGTGCTCGGCGGCCGTAGCGCCGGGGCCCGGGTGGCGTGCCGTACGGCGACCAGCCTGGGTGGTTCCGGCGTACTGGCGCTGTCGTTTCCGTTGCATCCGCCGGGTAAACCGGACAAGACCCGGGTGGACGAGCTGCGCGGCGCGCGACTGCCCACGCTGGTCATCCAGGGGGAGCGGGACCCGTTCGGCGCGCCGGACGAGTTCCCGCCGTTGACCGAGATGGCCGTCGTACCGGACGCGGACCACTCGTTCAAGGTGCCGAAACGGGCCGAACTGACCCAGCAGGAGAGCTACGACCTGCTCGTCGAGGCCACCCTGGAATGGATCACCCGGACAATCGCCTGAGCCGGGAATGCGCCGTACCGGACCCTTGTTGACCCGGATATGGCAGTGAGATCCCTGACGGTGGACAAACCGATGGTCAAGAGCCCGGTATTCTCGATAACGATGCCGACTCCGACGACCACCGAGACTCCCGAGCAGCGGACCGAGCGCTTTGAGCGCGAGGCGCTGCCTTTCCTCGACCAGATGTACGCCGCCGCGATGCGGATGACCCGCAACCCCTCGGACGCCGAGGACCTGGTGCAGGACACCTTCGCGAAGGCCTACAGCTCGTTCCACCAGTTCACGCCCGGGACCAACCTGAAGGCGTGGCTGTACCGGATCCTGACCAACACCTTCATCAACGGCTACCGCAAGAAGCAGCGGCAGCCGACGCAGTCGCCCACCGAGGAGATCGAGGACTGGCAGCTCACCGCGGCCGAGTCCCACACTCCGGGCGGGCTGAAGTCGGCCGAGGCGGTCGCGCTGGAGCACCTGCCCGACAGCGACGTGAAGCAGGCGTTGCAGTCGATCCCGGAGGACTTCCGGCTGGCGGTCTACCTGGCCGACGTAGAGGGCTTCCCCTACAAGGAGATCGCCGAGATCATGGGAACACCGGTCGGGACCGTCATGTCCAGGCTGCACCGTGGCCGGCGCCAGCTCCGCGATCTGCTGTCGGACTACGCCCGTGACCGAGGGCTGATCCCGGCGGACGCCAAGGCTGAGGCCGACGCGGCCGCGAACGGTTCGGAGGACAAGGCATGAGCTGCGGCGGGAACCACGACGTCGACTGCGGAGAAATCCTGCAACGGGTTTATGTCTTCATCGACAACGAACTCGAGGACGCGAGCTGCGCCGAGATCAAGGCGCATCTCGACGAGTGCGCGCCTTGCCTCGACGAGTACGACCTGGAGCGTTGCGTGAAGAAGCTCGTCAACCGCTCCTGCGGCGAAGAGCATGCGCCCGACGCCCTGCGCCAGAAGATCCTGGCCCGCATCACCGAAGTCCGCCTGGAGATCACCACCCAGGAGTGATCAGCCCGGCCTCCGCGCCAGGCCGGGCTTCGGCTTTCCCGTCAGGCCTTGATCGACGCACCGGCAAGCGCTCGGCCGTGATGGCCGTTTACCCCTTGGCAGGCGCGATCTCGTGGGCGGGAGGCGCCGCCACCGGCAGGGACTCGCCGTAACTGGTGAATGTCGCCTGCAGACTTGTGCGCCCGTGCTTCTCGTGCGTGGTCATGAACGCCACCCGCACCGGCAGGTTTCCAGCGCCGAGCCAGATCGTCACGTCGAGAGTTTTAGGCAGATCCTCGGACGTGCTGATGTACGGCGCGAGGGCCTTCGCCGCGACGGCCTTCCGCAGGTCGATCACCAAGCGGTACTTCGTCGCCACGTCGTCCTCGACGCTCTCCTTCGGGCCACGCGTGAAAGTGGCGTACGGCGCGCCGTTCGCGAGTAGATGCGGCAAGGACTGACCCGCCACGATCTCGGCGAGCGCGGCCGACATGCCGAGCCGGGGCCGCACCGACGTTGTGACCTCCACCCACGGCTTTGCCGGGTTCCCCGTGAGGCTCTGGTCCTTCAGGTAGTAGACGCCGTCGATCCGAACGAAGCGGATGCCATCGGCCCGTACCGACATATCGGTGGTGTTTGGCTTGAAGCGCAGATTCGCTGTGATGGAGGCGGTGCCGTCGCCGTCGGTGGTCGTCGTGGTCACGGCGACAGTGCCCTTGGCCTTGAGCGCACGGAGCACCTGCGGCCCGAAGTTCTCGCGCGTCAACGGACCTCTCGCGGGCGGCGGCAACGTCATCGAAGGGCGCATGGTCGGGGCGGTGGCCCCTGTCGAGGGCGCCGTCGACGGACTCGTACTGCCGCCAGAGGTTTCACTCGGGGCAGCTGACGGCGTGCTGGTGGCAGGCGCGGCCGAGGTCGGCGTACTGACAGACGGGCCGGCGCTGGGCTCTGCGCCTCCGCAACCGGCAACCCCGGCGAGCACGAACAGGACGGAAACACTGATGACGGACGATTTCACGGCAGCTCTCTTCGACGCGGGATACCAGGGCTCGGACAGGCCCGTGGGGGGTCGGGTTGCCGGATCGGCCCACAGTATGAAGGCGCGCGGGGTGGTTTGACCAGCTTCCATCGCTATTCCGGGACGGCGATTGTCAGTGCTTGGCAGCGGAGCGGTCAGTTCGGGCTGATGAGTAGTTCGAGGTCGTCGACGGAGGCTTTCGCGCCGAGTTCGGCGTACAGCGTGCGGGCGGCGGTCCACTCGGCGCGGGCCTCGTCGTGTAGGCCGCGGGCGTCGAGTACGCACCCGACCACCTGCAGCGCGCGGGCCTCCAACGTCTGGTCGTGCAGGATCCGGGCCCGCTCCGCGCTGGTACGGCCGTGCGCGAGGGCGTCGGCGAGCTTGTCCTGCTCCAGCTGGGTGCGGGCCAGTTCGACCGTCGCGATGATCTCGAACGTCGTGAGGTGGTTCCGCTGGCAGACGGTGATGCTCTCCTGCAGCACCTCCGCACTCTGGACCAGCCGGTGCGCCCGCCGGTGCGCGATGCCGATGTTGTTGAGCGCGCGGGCCAGTCGCAGCGGCCGGTCGGCGTCCTTGAGCAGGGTGAGCGCCCGGTCGTAGTAGTCGAGCTCGCACTCGGAATTGCCCTCGTGCCCGTACAAGATGCCGAGCGAGAGGTAACACTGCACCTCGCGCGAGTGGCTCTCCAGCGCTGAGGCGATCTCGAGGGCCTGATGGCCGACGCGAATGCCCTCCTCGATCCGCCCGAGTAGCGCGAAGAGGTAGCTGAGGTTGCACAGCGCGGCGGCCCGGCCATGCTGGTCGTCGACCTTTTCGAACAGGTCGAGCGCCTTCCGCATGCCCTCGACTGCCTCATTCCACCGGCCGAGATGGCCCAGCGCCGCCGCCATGTCGTGCCAGGCGATGCCAAGCATGGCCGGTTCGGCCCGTTCGCGTGTGAGGGCGCCGAGTTCGAGGTAGTCGGCCATCATGCTCGCGTTCTGGTACACGGGGAACATGGCCGTGGTGAGCTGCACGGTGAGCCGGTCGATCCGCTCGCTCATGCCCAGAGCCAGCCGGATCAGCGCGCGGATATGCCGGCGCTCCGAGTAGAACCAGTCGGTCGTCGCCGCCTCGTCGTCGATCGTCGGCAACGGCCCGACCAGGTCGGCGTCGTACCAGGTCTGACGTTCGTCGAGGCCGTACTGCAGGTCGGCGAGGCGCCAGGCGATTCCGGCGTACAGCTTGAGGAGTCGTTCGATCGCGATAGGCCGGGCCGTCGGTGGCAGCTGGGCGGCGCCGTACTCCTGGGCGTAGATGCCGACCAGGTCGTGGAATCGGTACCGCCCGGGCAGACGCGTCTCCAGCAGGCCGTTGTCGACCAGGCGCTCCATCAGTCGCTCGGCGGTATCCGTATCGACGTCGAGCAACGCGGCGGCCGCGGGAATCCCGATATCCGGCCCCGGGCAGAACGTCAGCACCACCAGCGCCTCGACCGCCTGCCGGTCGCGCGGATCGTCGCTCTGCGCCAGCTGCTCCAGGGACAACCCGAGCGAACTCCGCACGCCCAGATCGTGGTGCTCGAGCTCGTCCAGTTGCCGGTGTTTGTCGCCGAGACGGGTGTTCACCAGCGAAACCGGCCACGGCGGCCGGGCGGCGAGACGCGCGCCGACGATCCGGATGGCCAGCGGGAGATGCCCGCAGCGACGGATCAGCTCCCGTACGGCGGCGGGCTCGGCCTCGATCCGGGAATCACCCGCCACACTCGCCAGCAAACCGATGGCCTCGCCGTCCGAGAACGTGTCGAGCTGGATCTGTTGCACCCCGGGCAGCGTGGTGAGGGACCGCCGGCTGGTCACGATCACCGCGGATCCGGCCGTACCGGGCAGGAGGTCGAGCGCTTGCTGCGCATCGGAGGCGTTGTCCAGCACGACCAGGACCCGTTTCCCCGCGAGCAGCGAGCGGTATCGCCCGGCCGCGTGCACGGGATCGACCGGGATTTCGTTCGCCGGTACGCCGAGGGCGGCGAGCAACATCGAGAGGGCCTGCCCGGCCGGCATCGGGTCGTCCGGGCCGAACCCGCGCAGGTCGACGTACAACTGCCCGTCGGGAAACTCGTCAGCCAGCTGATGTGCCACATGCACCGCGAGGGCGGTTTTGCCGACGCCGCCCATCCCGACCACCGCCGCGACCCCGACGCTCGTCGTATTGCTCAAGGCCGTCGTGAGCTCGGCGATTTGCCGCTCCCGGCCGGTGAAATCCCCGACCGTGGGCGGCAACATCCTTGGTACGTCGGCGCGCTCGGGCGAATCGGTCCCCGGTATGGGCTCGGGTGGTGGCTCGGAATCCGGCCGCGACGCGTAAAGCAGCCGGGCGCGATCGTGCGCCGACAACCGAAGCGCCTCGGCCAGCAACAGCACGGTCTCCCGCCGCGGAGACGTCCGCTTGCCCCGCTCCAGCGTGCTGACCGCCTGCGGGCTCAACGTCGCCAGCTCCGCCAGCCCGGCCTGGGTCAGCCCAGCCCGGGTCCGGAACTCCCGTAACAACGCCGCGAACCCCAACAACTCACTCGCCAAACCGTCCCCCTTTCAGCTGGTTCGTCAGGAAGCCGACCTGACGAACCACCCCCAGACCACTACCCGCGCGACAACCCGCGCACGGATGATCCGACGGCCACGCGCCGCCAACCGAACGGACCGCCATCAACACCTCCGGTCGTCGGCCGGCTCTCCCCAGAACCCGTCCAAGCGTCATTATGAACGACGCCTCCGACAACCTAGGCCGTTGTCCGCCAGTTAGCGGCCCCATTTCCGGTTCAGACCGCACCCAGAGGCCTCGCCACTACCTGCGATCCGGTCGCGGGCGGACCGCTGCGGATCACGCCGACTTCTTCTAACTCAGAACAGCATCTGGCGGTGAATTTCCTACGGCGATTGTCTCAACGCTGACGAATCATCGGTCCGTCGTACCAGTGCAGGTGTTTGCCGAGATCCTGTGCTGAGTTGCTCAGCACCTCGTCCAACTCCCTGGCGGCTATGGTGAGCCCAAGCCCTTCGTACATGGATCGAGCGGTTCGCCAGCAGATCTCGGCCTGGGCTGAGTCACCACGGGCTTGTAGAACTACGCCCATCACGTAGAGGGCCCGCGCTTCGAGCGACTGCACGTTGATCGCGCGGGCCTGCTCAACACTCTCCTGGATTGTGTCTAGTGCTTCAGCAGGCCGGTCCTGCGCAAGCTGGGTGCGCGCCAGTTCGACGAGCCCCACGCATCGATTTGGTAGCTGCACGGCGGCCTCGGCCGCTTTCACGCTAAGCCTCAGAAGCCGGGCGCTTTCTTCAAGGCGATCTGCACGACGATGAGCCATCCCGATGTGCTTGTAGACGTTGTGGCGTCTACGGAACTCGGCGGGGTTTTGTTCTACCAGGGCGATTGCACGCTCGAAACAAGCCAACTCCCGCTCGGTGTCACCTCGGAGACCGTGAGCGACGCCGAGATACATGTGCATCTGAGAGGCACGCGGCGGCACATCGGGCCGTCGCAGCAGCGCTAGACCGCGTTCGCCCGCGGCAATGCTGTCATCGAGCCGCCTGACGATGGCGTACACATGGGTGAGGTTACGGAGCACCATCGCCTCGGCGACGTGATCGTCGGCTTCACGGGCCAGGATCAAGGCGCGTTCGAACCGGTCAAGGCCTTCATCCGGATGGCCGGTCTCGAACAGGATCGCCCCGGCGTCATGAAGTAGGACGGCTTGAGCGGCGAGATCACCAAGGCGAATCGCGGCCTGCTGCGCGGTGGCGTTCACCGCTGCGGCGTCAGCCTGCATGGCCAGATCCATGTACCTGGGCATCAATCCGATGCCGAGTTGCACGATCAGCGCGTCATGTTCCGTCGTTGCCGCTGACACCGCCTCGAGCAGGTTCCGTCGTTCCAGCCCGAGCCAGTCGGCAGCCGCGGCGGTAGCGACGTCAGCGAATGATGCGACGGTGCCGAGCGTCAGGTCGTCGTACCAGGTGAGGCGCTCGTCGATACCCCAGGACCGGTCCGACGCCTGCCAGGCGTGGCGGGCGTAGAGGCGGAGCGCCCTGGTGAGGGAGGCGTGCTGATGATCTTTGGGGGCGCCCAGTTCACGGAGGTAGGCGCGGATCAGGTCGTGGAAGCGGTAGCGGCCGGGGCTGTGGCTTTCGAGCAGGGCGTTGTCGACCAGGCGTTCGAGAAGGTGCTCGGTGGAACTGGGGTCGCGGTCGATCCAGGCCGCGGCGACCTCGGTGCTGAAGTCTTGGCCGGGTGCGCTCGGCAACAGTCGCACGGTGGCCGCCGCCTGCCGATCCCTTTCGTCATCGCTGCTCGTGAGTTGGTCGATCGAAATGGCCAGCGAACGCCGGACACCGAGGTCGTGATGTTCCAGCTCGTCCAACTGACGCCGGTCGTCCGCCAGCCGGTCGCGCATCGCGGTCACGGACCAGAACGGCCGGGCGGCCAAGCGCGCGCCAACGATTCGGAGGGCGAGCGGTAGCCGGCCGCAATGTTGGGCGATCTCCTTAGCTGCTTGGAGATCCTCGTCCAGGGACCGGCCAGACGTCTGCGCCAGCATCGCGACGGCTTCGGCTTCGGTGAAGGTGTCCAGCCGGATCTGACCAGCGCCGGCGACCACGAGTGCCCTTCGGCTGGTGATGATCGCGGCTGAACCAGCCGATGTAGGCAGCAACGGTTCGACGTGGCGGGCGTCCAATGCATTGTCGAGTACGAGCAGGATCCGCCGGTCCGCCACCAGCGAGCGGTAACGCCCGATTGCGAGAGCCGGATCGGCGGGAATATCGGCGGCCGAAACACCTAGCGCGCCAAGCAGGATGGCGATCGCATCGATACTGGAGGTCGGGCCGCCGGTCGCGAACCCGCCGAGGTCGACGTACAGCTGTCCATCGGCGAACGTAGGCGCCATCTCGTGAGCGACTTGAAGAGCGAGGCTGGTCTTGCCGACGCCGCCCATACCGGTGATCACGATCAAACCGCTCGAACCGGTTGAGCGATCCAGTTGCGCCCGTACGGCGGCCGCCTCGCGCGTGCGGCCGGTGAAATCGGCGGTGACCGGTGGCAGCGTTCTCGGCACGATGCCGCTCGCGCCGGTCTGAATTGGGGTGCTGCCGGTTTGCTCCATATCGGTGTGGCGGGAGGAGCGCAAGAGGTGTTCGGTCTCGTCGGCCGATAGTTGAAAGGCGTTGGCGATCAGGAGGACCGTTTCCCGGCGCGGCTTGCTCCGTGTTCCCCGCTCCAGCGTGCTGACCGTCTGCGCGCTCAGGCCCGCCCGCGCGCCGAGCTGGTCCTGCGTCAGATCCGCCGCCGTCCGCAACTGCCGCAGCAGATCCCCGAACGTACTCCCCGAAACCATCGGCCCGATCCTCCCCCCGAACAAAAGGCGCTGTGGTTCAACCCAATCCAGCCGTCGGGCCCAGCCAGTAGGAGCCGCCCACAACGCCATCGACTGTAACCGGCCTCAAGCGATCTGGTCAGGTGCCACTTCCGGCGCGGAGAGGTCTTCAACGGCGACCGTCATGCCAAAGAGTCGGGCTGCTTGGTCCTGCGGGCCGGTCGGCCAACAGATCCTCCAGCTCGGTGATCGCCCCGACCGCCCCGAGCTGGCGGTAGATCGCCAGCGCTTCCTCCCAGCTGGCACGAGCGGCTGCCAACTTGCCGTCTCCAGCGAGTGTGCTGCCGACAGCTTGCAGAGCCCGGGCGTGTAGAGATTGAATCCCAGCTCCTTCAGCCAGCTCTATTGCCTCGTGCGCCGTCTGCAAGGATGCCGCAACGTCGCCCATCGCCGCCTGAGTTCGGCACAGCTCGATCAAAGCGACGACTTCGTGGGCCAACTGCCCTTGCTGCTGCGACGCCAGGATGCTTGCCTCCAGGAGTTCCGCACTCATCGGCAGACGTCCGGCGCGTCGATGAGCCGCCCCGATGTGCTTGAGGGCGAACGCGGCCCGGTTGGGTTGGTACTCCGCGGCAAGCATCTCCAGCGACCTCTCGAAATGCTGAAGTTGCTGCTCTTCGTCGCCCAATCCCTCTTCGCCGTAAATCGAGCCCAGCAGCATGTAGCACTGTGCCAGCCGGAGCGGCGGGTTTCTGCGCTTCGAGATCCTAAGCGCCTCCTGGCCGGCGGCCAGTCCGTCCTCAAGGCGGCCCAGTACGCCGTAGACGAAGCAGAGATTGCGAAGAACCATCGCTGCGCCAGTTGAGTCTCCAGCCTTGCGAAATAGGCCGAGGGCGGTTTCCAGACTGCCGACCGCCTCGTCAAGAAGACTCTGTTCGGCCAAGGCGGCGCCGCGGTCGTGAGCTACGAGACCTTGTGCGGCAACGTCGCCCAGACGGGCCGCGGCAACTCCCGCGATCTCGGTCAGGATCAGCTGCGCGTCGTACGCCGCCTGGTTGAGGTTGATCGGCATCATGGCCAACGAGAGCTGGACCAATAGGTCGTCGAATTCGGTACCGAGGCTCGCCAGCAGCCGTGCCAGTTCGAGGAGATGGCGCTGCTCGCCCTGCAACCACGCCACCGTGTCTTCCGCTGAGGTGCCGAGGCGTTCCAGCGGGCCGAGCCCGGTATCGCGCCAGATGGAACGCTCGTCGATACCGGAGACGCGTTCAGCCACTTGCCAGCCCGTCTCGACGTAGATCAAAAGCAGCCGCCGCAGCGATTCTCGGTAGGCGGCCGACTCGCTCGGCCTCATCGATCGCTGCCGGAGATAGGCGCGGATCAGGTCATGGAACCGGTAGCGCCCTGGCGTCGCCGTGTCCAGCAGCCCGCTGTCCACAAGCCGTTCTAGCTGTACCTCGGCCGCGGCAGGCTCGAGCTCGAGCATTGCGGCCGCCGACCGCACGCTCAGATCAGGACCGGGCGCTTGAGCGAGTAGATACGCACTCGCGGCTGCCTGGTGATCGCGAGGATCGCCGCTGGTGACGAGCTGATCGATCGAAACGCCGAGTGACGCCCGCACATCCAGATTCTGATGTTCGAGCTCGGCAAGCTGACGCTGCTCGTCGCTCAGTCGCGCTGTCAGCATCGAGAACGGCCAGTGCGGTCGGGCGACCAGCCGGGCGCTCAAGATGCGCATCGCAAGCGGCAGATATCCGCACCGGCGGGCTAGTTCCTCCGCGCCACTCTGTTCGGACTCGACTCTGTCCCGCCCGACGATGCTGGACAGCAGCGACAGAGCTTCCCGCTCGCTGAACGGGGCCAACTGCACGTGAGTCGCGCCTGGCATGGTTGTCAGTGACCGGCGGCTGGTGACCACCGCAGCTGAGCCAGCCGTGCCTGGAATCAGCGGCTGCACTTGGTCGGACCCAAGCGCATTGTCCAAGACGACGAGGACTCGGCGGCCGGCAAGGAGCGTCCTGTACTTGGCCGTGCGCAGGGCCGGATCGCGGGGTACCTCGGAAGGCGGGGTGCCTAGAGCCTCCAACAGAAAGGCCAATCCGTCTGCCG
Organism: Kribbella deserti; assembly: GCF_042434725.1. NCBI lineage: Bacteria > Bacillati > Actinomycetota > Actinomycetes > Propionibacteriales > Kribbellaceae > Kribbella > Kribbella deserti. Next base: position 121,471 of record NZ_JBHLTC010000029.1, read on the forward strand.
TCGTCATCGGTTCACCCGGACCGAAGCCTCTGAGGTCCAGATACAACTGGCCGTCAGGGAACTGTTCATGAAGCCGGTGCGCGACGTGAAGCGCCAAGGTGGTTTTGCCGACACCCCCCATTCCACTGACCGTCGCAATCCGGACCGCCCCCTGCGCGCCAGGAGCCGGCGGCATCAAAGCTGCGGTCAACCGGCTCACCTGCTCCTCACGACCGGTGAAGTCGCTTGATCCGGCCGGAAGCATGCGTGGCATGACCCATCGGCCGACGACGGCATCTCTAGCTGGAGCCTGAACCGTCCCGGGGCGTGAGGCGGACAGCAGCAGGGCTTGTTCAACGGAAGTCAGCCGCAGGGCTTGCGCCAACAACAGGACCGTTTCGCGGCGTGGAGCGTTTCTGGTGCCGCGCTCAAGTGTGCTCACTGTTTGCACACTCAGGGCAGTCCGCTCCGCGAGTTGCTGCTGCGTGTACTCGGCTCGCAGCCGGAAATGCCGAAGCAGGTCGCCGAAGGTCTCAGCCATCGGCCCTCCCGCCGCTGGAGCGGTCGATGAACAACTGGCCATCGGGATAGCTCTCGGCTAGCAGATGGGCGACATGAAGGGCCAATGAGGTCTTACCGACGCCGCCCATGCCGGCGATGACCGCAGATTTGGGTGCACCAGGAGCTAGTTGAGGGGTGGCCAGCAACTTCCGCAGTTGTTCGACCTCCGTTTGACGTCCCGTGAAGTCGGCCACGGAGGGCGGCAACATCCGTGGCACAAGCGCGAACGACGCGTCACTGCCAATCGGGTCGCTACTCGGCCATGGCTGTTTGACCGGCTGCGCCGCGGCTAGAAGCCGTTCGTGTGCGTCGGGGGATAGCCGGAGTGCCTCGGAGATCGCGAGAACTGTCGGCCTGCGCGGACTACTTCGGGTACCGCGCTCCAGAGTGCTGATGGTCTGCACGCTGAGCCCGGACAAGTCACCCAGCTCGGCCTGCGTGAGACCCGCCCCGGTACGAAACCGATGGAGCAGTGCTCCGAAGGATTCGTCAGCCATCCTGCTCCGTCCAAGTCAGTCGAACCGCGCGAGAGATCTCAGTCCGGGAGATCGGCCAAGTGTAAAGGGTTTGTGTTTTTTGCCGGGCTAAACTCGTAGCGCTACGGAGTGAATTGATCGCGGCGAGTTATTTCCTGGCGAAACGACGCCACGGTGCGTAAACGAGCTTCAGTTGATGTATTTGATCAAACACATCAAACATCCGTTTGATCGCCGTTTGATTGATTCCGGACAGTTGAATTCGGGCGCCGAAGGGAAGCGGTGGCAATCAAGCCGGATTGTTGCAGTGCGTGCCCGAATGCGGACGCTCCGCTGACAAGACCTGTCCAAGGACTGGTCTGGCTGTGAGCTGTGACCTAATTGCAAAGACCCCGGTCAAGGCCGGGGTCTTTGCTCTGCGTAGCCGCCTGAGTCAGGCGTTGGGGCGCTTGCCGTGGTTCGCGCCCTTCTTCTTACGTGCGCGGCGCTTGCGGCCGGTCTTTCCCATTCCAGAGCCTCCTCATTACAACTGCAAAGAGTGACAGTCTCTCATACCACAAGGGCGTCCTGAGTACAGTGCGGCGAGTCACCGGCTGCCTTACAGTGTTTCGGCGCGCCCCTGCTGAGCAAAATTCGTAAGAGAGTCAGCGAAGCGCTGTCTGCCCCCTGTGCCCACTTCGGTGGGTTCAAGACTACGCCGCTGATCGGAGGTGACGTATCATGTTCAAGGTCGATCCTGAGTGGTGAACCGGCTGAAAAGGCAAGATGACCGTGGCGACAACCAGGAGTGCCCTGCGGTTCCTGGTGTCAATGGTCGCCCTCGCTTCGCTGGTCGCGCTGGTGTACTCGGCGCCCCGCGTGAACGACTACCCGACTCTGGTCCAGTTGTGCGTCGTTGTTCTCGCTGCCAGCAAGCTCCGCTTCCCGTTCGCGGCTGCCCGGGGAGCCAACCTGGCCTCGATGGCGTTGATGTCTGTATACGTCATCTCCGGTCCTTTTGCGGCAGTAGTAGTCGCAGGGGTTGGCTCAGTGCTGCATGCTCGCGGCGTCCCATGGATCAAACGAATCTTCAACAGCGCCACACGGGTGCTGTCCGCCGTAGGCGGCGCTGTTGCCTACAGCCTTCTAGACGGTCCGGTCGGGCTGACGGTTTTCGACCACGTGCCGCGTGCCGTCGCTGCGCTGACAGTCGCTGGCCTCGTCTACCAGGCCGTGAGCATTGTCTTGATGTGTTGCGTGCTGACGGTTGAGAAGGGCGTGGGCGCGGCAAGCGCCTTCTTCAAGGAGATCGTCGTCCGGACAGCTCTTCCCTCGATCGGATACCGGTTCCTCGGCCTGCTGATGGCCTTCGTCTGGCTGGGCGGCCTGGGCATCTTGGCCGGTCTTCTCATCCTGGTACCGCTGATCGTGGCGCGATGGGCGTTCGCACAGGACGAAGCGGAACGTACTGCTCAAGCTGCGACCATGCGAGCCTTCATTCAGGTGATCGAGACCAAGGACCTCTACACCCGAGGGCATTCCGAGCGAGTCAGCCAAGGTGTGGGGATGCTCGGTCGGCACCTGAGACTGAGCGATCATCGGCAACACGCGCTAGAGCATGCAGGTCTGCTCCACGATGTCGGCAAGGTTGGCGTGCCGACCAGCGTCATCCAGAAACCCGGCAAGCTCGATGACTCCGAAATGGACGCGATCAGGCTGCATCCGGCGCGTGGAGTGGAACTGATCGGCAACATTCCCTTCCTCGAGGAGGTGAAGTCCGCGGTCCTCCACCATCACGAGAAATACGACGGAACGGGCTATCCGGCCGGATTGAGCGGCGTCAATATTCCTTACTTCGCCAGGATCATCGGCATCGTGGACGCCTTCGACTCGTTGACCTCCACTCGCTCGTACCGGCCCGCGCGATCGGTTGAGGAAACGCTGGACATCCTCATTCATGACAGGCATACGCACTTCGATCCCGACCTTGTCGACTCGTTCGTGGCGCTGATTCGCGCCGAGGGCTGGCAGCCCCAGGCCGTCGAGCAGCCCGCGCCCGACTCCGCCGCGCGCGCAACCGTCGACCACGACGACCTCAGCCTTGGCAGCGGTGGGGGCGCCTCCGGCTCGGCCGCGGGTCCGGCATGACAGCCGGGGCCCGGGCGCACAGCGTCGATCCACGGCAGGCCGGCAGTGGGGTAGTCGTCGTCGTTGTCGGCGCGGTGGTCGGCGCGTTCGCGCTGCTGATCACCATTCGCCATGGCGTCAGTGGCTGGTCGTTCGCCTTGACGTTCGGTGCCCTGATCGCCATCGGCGAGATGGTGCAGTTCCGAGTCGACAGGACGCGGAACCGCGCTCCGATCGCGACCAGTGCGGCACTGGGCTACGCGATGCTACGCGGGCCCGAGGTGATGGATCCGCCCGACCTGGCACAGGTCATCGCGATCACCGGCCTCGCCACTCTCCTTGGTGTGATGCCACGTCTGATCGCCGGTTTGTGGTGGGACATGGTCATCTCTTCGCGGCGAGTTCTGTCAGTCGCCTGCGCTGCCGGTGTGTTCGCCCTGGTCACTCCAGATCGCTTCTACTGGAGTGGGTCATGGACTCACGCCGTGCCTCTTACCGCCGTCATGTTCCTGGCGGTTCTCGCCGCAGGCCTGCTGGATGCGCTGATCGGCGCGGGGCAGGACACGGAACGCTTCAACAAGCCATTTCCCGCTGCGCTTCGTGACGAACTCGCCGTTATGGGGCGGATCGGCATGGCGATGGGTATCAGCGGCATCCTGCTGGCCGCAGGCACTTCACTGATAGGGCTATGGGCTCCGCCGCTTGTCGTGGTTCCGCTTCTGATGACTCAGTTCGCCTTCAGGAGGTACGCGTCGGCTCAGCGAACCTACCGCACGACGGTCAGATCGATGGCGCGGAGCACGGAGATCGCTGGGTTCAGTAGTCCTGGCCAGAACGTGCGAACGTCCACGCTGGCTGTTGCTATCGGCCATGATCTGGGTCTGACGCCGTCGCGGATGGAAGCGCTGGAATATGCCGCGCTGCTATCGGGGGTGGGACAGCTTGCGCTGGCTGATCCCAGTCCGGGCGGTACGTCGCTGCTGCGCAAGCGGGCGGATCGCCAACGGGCTGCCGAAATCGGGGCAGAGATCATCGAGCGTTCAGGCGTGCTCGACCACGTCGCGGAGATTGTTCGTCACTCGAGCGACCCGTACCGGCGTGGCCGCGCCAGCAACACCGATATCCCCCTCGAGAGCGGCATCGTCAACGTGGCCCTGGCGTATGAGCAGTTGGTTGGGGAGGGGAATGGGCAGCGGCCGGAGAAGGCACTTGAGAGTATTGGGTTGGGGATCGGCGCTGAGTATGACCCGAAGGTCTACGAGTCATTGCGCCGAGTGGTTGCGCGTGGCTTCCGGTTCTGACGCCTTCGGGAACTCGGCCTGGGGCCTGGTCTGGTCTGAGGGGGCTTCGTCTGCTGCGACGTTGGGGTGAGATTTGAGGGTGGTGTGGAGGAGGAGGGCGGCGCCGGCGGCGGTTAGGAGGTCGCCGAGGCTGATGGCTTGGCCGGTGGTGGGGAGGGCCAGGGGGAGGGTGTCGCCTAGCCAGGGGAGCAGGGTGGTGGGGGTTTCGAGTTCGTGGCGGGGGCCGGGGGCGACGGTGGGGGAGAGGCCGGCGGCGGTTAGGGCCGAGGGGGCTACGGGCATGGCGCCGTTGAGGGATACCACCAGGGCGTTCGCGAAGAAGCCCAGCGCTAGCAACGGAACGCCCGGGCGGGTGAGGTTTTGGCGCAGGAAGATGGCGATGCAGACGGCTGAGGCGATGAGACCCGCCGCGTAGACGGTGCCGGCGGTGATCAGCGTCCCCGCGCCGGGGAGGCCGGCGGTGGTCGGTGTTCCCGCGTCGGAGAAGCCGGCGGTGCCCAAGGCGCCGAGGAGTTGGCAGATGGCGGCTGCGGCGAGCCAGCCGAGGCCGGTGAGCGGGTTGGAGGCGAGGTTCTGCAGCCGGCCGCCGGTGAGCAGGGCCAGCGGGATGGCCAGGAGGATCACCAGCAGAACCAGCAGCACAGTTGCCGATTCTTGCCGATCCAAGTGGTTTGATGGATGACATGGCTCCCGTGCGTGTCGGAATGCAGGCCAGCGTCACCGCTCCGGTCACCGAGGCGGATACCGCTGAAGCCGGTGGCAGCGGCGATCTGCCGGTGCTGGCGTCGCCGCGACTGTTGTCCTGGGCCGAGGAGGCCTGCTGCGACGCGATCGCCAAGGAACTCGCGGATGGCGCGACCAGCGTCGGCAGCCGGTTCGAGTTCCAGCACTTGGCGCCGAGCCCGGTCGGCGAGCTGATCACCGTTACCGCGACTGTTCAGTACGTCGACGGCAAGCTGGTCCGGTTCGACGTGGTCGCCTCTCATGGCGACGAGCGGATCGTTGCCTCCGGCACCATCACCCGGGTGATCGTCGATAGCACCCGCTTCCTCCGCCGCCTTCGCTGACAAAGGGCCCACGCCAAAGGGCGGCCGCCCTCAAGAAAGAGGGCGACCGCCCCGAGAAGGGAGCTAAGGCTTGGCCGGCGCCGTGCCGTCGCCGAGGATCTCCGGCAGATCCTTCACACCGGGATCGCCGGCATCCGCGCGGTAGTCGGACGGGTGGGTCGAGTCGTGGCCGTCGGCAACACCCAGCGCCCGCAGCGCGAAGGTGAGCACGACCGCCACCAGCAGGTTGATCCCGAACGCGACCAGCCCGATGTACGCCTGGCGATCCGTGAACGGGATCGTCGTCAGCGAACCACCGAAGTGCTTGCCCGTCGTCGGGTTCACCACGTTGTACGCCGTGATCGTGCCGTACAGCATCGCGACCGCCCAACCGGTCAGCAGCGCCCACTTGTGGAACCAGCGGGAGTACAGACCGCCCACAATCGCTGGGAACGTCTGCAGGATCCAGATGCCGCCGAGCAACTGCAGGTTCAGCGAGATCGTCTTGTCCATCCCGAGCACGAAGACGAGCGCGCCGAACTTCACCAGCAGTGAGGCCAGCTTGGAGACCTTGGCCTCCTGCTTCGGGGTCGCGTCCTTCTTGAAGTACTCGCGATAGATGTTGCGGGTGAACAGGTTGGCCGCCGCGATCGACATAATCGCCGCAGGTACGAGCGCGCCCACCGCGATCGCGGCGAAGGCGATACCGGCGAACCAGCTCGGGAACATCTGGTCGAACAAGCGCGGGATGGCGAGCTGCGGGTTGGCCACGCCGTCGAGGCCGGTGATGTTCACGTTGGCCGCGATCGCCATGTAGCCGAGCAGCGCGAGCAGCCCGAGCAGCAGGGAGTACGCCGGCAAGATGGCGGCGTTGCGGCGTACGACACTGCGGTTCTTCGTCGAGAGCACGGCGGTGATCGAGTGCGGGTACATGAACAGCGCCAGTGCCGATCCGAGCGCAAGCGTCCAATAGACGGAGTACCCGGCCTCACCTGGGATGAAGGCTCCGACTGGCTTCCCCGTGTTCGGGTTGGTCTGGCTCATCTTCTCCTTGGCAGCACCGAAGATGCTGTCCCAGCCGCCAAGCAGGTGCGGCAGGTACAAGATGGCTACGGCGATCACTAGGTAGATCAGGCCGTCCTTGACGAAGGCGATCATCGCAGGCGCCCGTAGGCCCGAGGAGTAGGTGTAGGCCGCAAGGACGGCGAAGGCGACTAGTAGCGGGATGTCCTTGGCCCAGATGTTGTTACCGCCAAGGCCCATCGTTTCGAAGACGGCCTGCATACCGACGAGTTGCAGAGCGATGTACGGCATCGTGGCCAGGATGCCCGTAAGCGCGACGGCCAGTGATAGCGGCTTGCTGCCGTACCGACCGGCTACGAAGTCTGCAGGTGTTACGTACCCGTTGCGGTGCGAGACCGACCATAGGCGGGCCATGAACACGAAGATGATCGGATAGACCACGATCGTGTAAGGCACCGCGAAGAAGCCACTGACGGCTCCAGTCGCGTACATGGCTGCAGGGACGGCAATGAACGTGTACGCCGTGTAGAGGTCGCCGCCGAGTAGGAACCAGGTAATGAACACACCGAAGCCGCGACCGCCCAGTCCCCACTCGTCGAGGGAGTCGAGGTGGCCGACGCTGCGCCAGCGGGCAGCCATGAAGCCCATCGCCGTGACGCCGAGGAAGATGACAATGACGATGGAGAGCTGCACGTAGTTGACGTTGCTCATGCTGCCGGGCCCTCCTTCTTCTTGTCCGGGTCGCTCAGGCCCTGTGCGGCACGTCTCTTGCGTTCCTCACGGATTATCAGCCTGAAGGCGATACTGACCGTTCCGGCGGCAATGAACACCCAGAGCAGCTGGTACCAGTAGAAGAAGGGAAAACCCCACAGGTACGGCTCCTCCCTGGCGTACGTGGTCACCAGGAGCGGTACGGCAACAGTGATCGCCAGGAGGGCTCCGGCGATCCAGTGCGCGGGTCTGACCTCAGCCAGTTTCGACACGACTTCCTCCTCAGGGGACGCGCAGAGTGACTAGCGCAGTGCTGCACGCTACCTCCCACCGTTATCGGCGCACTAGACCCGTCCTACAGTTACTTGCCACTAGCCACGAGCAGGGGAGTCCGGTGCGAGCCGTAGCGATCAGGAGCGCGGTATTCCTTCTAGTGGTGGGTCTACCGCTCTTCCCAGGGCCGCTGGGCGGCTACACGCCCTTCGCCCAGTTGAGCGCGTTTCGGCCGCAGGGGATCCTCCTGATCGCCTTGCTCTGCGTACTGGCCTTCAACCGCAAAAGCCTCAGGTTGTACGCCGTACTGGGGCTGGCGTTGGCGGTTATCGCGGCCCTCAATACGGCGCCGAGGCTATTATCGACGCCTGAGCCAGCAGCATCCGGGCGTACGACCTTGACCGTGATGGGCGCCAATATCCTTGGTGGCGGCGCGAGTCCGGAAACGGTGGCCGCCTTGATCCGCACCCACCAGCCGGCCTTCGTATCGTTGCCGGAGGCCACCGAAGACGTGCGCAAGGCGATCGAGGCCAAGCTGCCGGGCTATCGGGGCCACACCATCCAGACTGACGATTCGCCGGTCAGCGCGACGAGCGTCCTGGTATCGACCCGGCTGGGCGACGTCCGGTTCGACGCGGCGGGGGATCCGACCAGCTTCGGCCACGTGGCAGTGACTGGTGGTGCGTTGGGGGAGCTGCGGCTGATCGCGTACCACTCGTTCCCGCCGGTTCCGTCCGCGGCTGGACGGTGGCGCGACGACCTGAAGGCGATCGGGCCGTGGTGCGCCGACGGCAAAGCCGTCATCGTCGGCGATTTCAACGCCTCTATCGACCACGCGCCGTTCCGGAAAGCCCTTGGTGACCGGTGCCGAAGTGTCGCGCCCAGTGTGGGCAGGGGCCTGATCGGGACGTGGCCCGCGGATCGGCCGGCCTTCGTACGGACCCAGATCGATCACGTGGTGTTCACCGAGGGCCTCGCGCCGATCGGCTTCACGGCGTACGACCTGAAGGGCAGCGACCACCGCGCCGTGGTCGCGAAGCTAGCTGTGTGAGTTGTTCGCGGCCGGGCGGTAGATATAGGGCTGGGAGCTGCGAACGGCCTCGGTGACCATCAGCAGCAGGTCCGCCCGGGTCTCGATCGGCCGGCCGAACAACTCGTCATCGCCCGGGATCGGGAAGCCCTTCACGCCGATCGCGAGCTGACTGAGCAACGCGTGCAGTACGCCGCGGGCGTTGAAAACCGACGGCGTCGGCCACTCCGGCAACGTCTCGTGCATCACCGGCTGTTGGGCGGCCAACGCGGCGACCGGCTTCAGCCAGCGCTCGAGCTCGTCGCTGGTCAGCATGTTGCGGTGCAGGATCGTCATCACCGCGTGGGCGACCCGGTCGTGCTCCTCGTGCACCCAGCGGTACGGCGTCTCCTTCACGACCCGGTCGGCGAGTACGTCGAGCAGTGCGCGCAGTACTCCCGCGTCGCAGTGGCGGGAACGAGCCAGGGCACCGATCGCGTCGGCGCCGTGCGCGACAACGTGCGCCCAGCCGCAGTCGGGTACGTAGCCGCGCAGATCGCGTTCGCGCAGCAGCCAGGTGGCGAGCCGGTCACCCCAGCGCATCACCACCTCGTCATGAACGAGGAACTCGGCGTTGTCGCGGTGGATCACCTCGGCCAGCGTCAGCGCCGTGAACGACCGGCGGAAGACCGTGTCCGTACCGTCCTCACCAAGGCCGTAGGCCAGACCCGCGCACAACCCATCGCCGAATCCGGGCAGCAGGTCGTCGTACACCCCGCGCTCCAGCCAGGTGGCGAGCGTCGGATAGGCCAGCGAATCCCGGATCTGCGGATTGGTGCTGGCCAGACCACGGACGAGCTCCTCGGTGAGGTCGGGCAGCGCGCGGTCGTTCGGTACCGCGTAGTCCGCGGCCATCACGTCCTGCCAGTACATCGACTCCACCAACGCATCCTTTCACTTTGTTCCCCCGCGGCAACACCCGGACGGTTAAATTCCCATCAGCTCTGCGGATACACCCTGCGGCCGGTCAAGGCAAGAGCAACCCTGCACTAGGCTCAAGAGGTGCCGTCTTTGAGCGATGTGGTGCGACACCACACCACGCTGGACCAGGCCGACCTGGATCGGCTGCAGCTGCTGATCTCCGATTGGCAGATGCTGGCCGACCTGTCCTTCGCGGATCTGGTGCTCTGGCTGCCCGATACCGACGGCCTGGGTTTCTGGGCCGGAGCGCAGATGCGGCCGACCACCGGGCCCACGGCGTACCTCGACGACATCGTCGGCAGCTTCATTCCGCGCGACCGCCGGCCGTTGCTGGACCAGGCGTACGACCTGGGGCGGATCTGCCGCGAGGGCGATCCGGAATGGCGCGACGACGTACCGGTCCGGGTCGAGACCATCCCGGTCCGGCGCGGCACCGAGGTGATCGCGGTGATCGCCCGTAATACGAACCTGCTGGGCGTCCGTACGCCGAGCCGGCTGGAGCTCGCCTATCTGCAAAGCGCGACCGACCTGGCCCGGATGATCAGCGACGGCATCTTCCCGTACGGCGGGGAGCGGTTGCTGTCGACGTCGCCCCGGGTGGGAGATGGCTGCATTCGCGTCGATCGGCACGGAATGGTGACGTTCGCGAGCCCGAACGCGTTGTCCGCCTATCGAAGAATGGGCCTGGTCACCGATCTGGTCGGCGGACGTCTCGCCGATGTCACCGGCGAGCTGGTCCAGGGCCGGCAGCCGGTCGACGACGTACTCGCGACGGTGCTGTCCGGCCGCGCGGCTCGTGAGATCGAGGTGGAGAACGACGAAGTCACCTTGTTCCTGCGGGCTATCCCGCTTCGGGCCGAAGGTGCTCATGTCGGCGCGCTGATCCTGCTCCGGGACGTGACGGAGCTGCGGAGCCGGGAGCGGGAGTTGGTGACCAAGGAGGCCACCATTCGGGAGATCCATCATCGCGTCAAGAACAACTTGCAGACGGTGGCCGCGTTACTGCGAATGCAGGGACGGCGGATCAAGGTGCCGGAGGCCCAGGCCGCGCTGGCCGAGGCGGTACGGCGGGTCGGCTCGATCGCGATCGTGCACGAGACGTTGTCCCAGTCGTTCGACGAGCACGTCGAGTTCGACGAAGTCGCCGATCGGGTCGCGGCGATGGTCGCCGAGGTGTCCACCGTGGCCGCCGAAGTGTCCACCAGACGGACCGGCAGTTTCGGCGTACTGGCTTCGGAGATCGCGACACCACTGGCCATGGTGCTGACCGAACTCATGCAGAACTCGGTCGAACACGGCCTTGGTGCCCAGGCCGGAACAGTCGAGCTGGCGGCGGAACGCGCCCTTGGCCGTTTGCGCGTAAGCGTTACGGACAACGGCAGCGGACTTCCGCCAGGGTTCGACTCGGAGACCTCTGGCAATCTCGGCCTGTCCATCGTGCGCACCCTGGTGATCGGTGAACTCGACGGCGTACTGGAATTCGGCCCCCGGGCCGACGGATCCGGCACCACCGTCGTCGTCGACATTCCAGTAAAGGAATGACATCGCTCCGTGAGATCCGGGCCGTCAACAACTAACGGCCAAAACCCCTTGTGGGTAAAGGAAAACCCGCCAGGAACGACAAAGGCCCCGCGCGATCCGCGGGGCCTGTAAGTCGACTTCGAGTCAGGCGGTGCGGATCCGTGCGCGCGCATTGCGGCGCTTCAGGGCCCGACGCTCGTCCTCACTCAGCCCGCCCCAGACACCGTGGTCCTGGCCGGCTTCCAGTGCCCAGGCAAGGCACTGTTCGCGCACGTCGCAGCGGCGGCACACCTGCTTGGCCTCCTCGATCTGCATGATCGCGGGCCCGGTGTTGCCGATGGGGAAGAACAGTTCCGGGTCCTCATCGAGGCAAACGGCCCGGTGACGCCAATCCATGGCGGATCCCATCTCTCTCAGTGGTTTGAACGCTGCGTCTGGTCAGTGACAGCAGCGAATCTCGCGGCCCCGCACGAGGTGGTGCGGGGAGTTGTGAACGTTTTCACGAACAGGTACATCGTCCCAAGCTGTGGAGGCCGAAACAAGACCTTCAATCATCAAATCGATCACAAGGTTTTGAAACGTCGCCATTGCGGGTACAGCGGTGACTCACGTCCGCATAACGGACGTTAGCCGGTTGTTGCGATGTCCCGTTCACAGCTAGTAACCGATCGAACCGGCCGGGGGTTACGCAGAACATCTACTCTTGCTTCCGTGCCGAGTAAATTCATCTCTGACGAGTCCCCATCGACGACGCCTGCAAACGTACCCGCCCCACTCAAGGTTGCCGCGGGCATCGTCGCGGCCGAAGGTGCGCTGGCCATCGTGATGGGCGTGCTCGAGGCATTCACCATCAACGCCGACCGGCTCGTACTCGGCCTGACCACCGCAGTCTTCCTCCTCCTGTACGGCGCGGGCCTCGTCGTGGTGGCCCGAGGCCTAGCCCGCGCGGCCACCTGGAGCCGCGGGCCCGCCGTATTCGCCCAGCTCATCCAGCTCGGGGTCGCCTGGAGTTTCTGGGGCGGCTCCACTCGCTGGGTAGCGGTTCTGCTGGCCGTGAGCGGGGTTGCCGTGCTTGTAGCCATCTTCCAGAAGGCCTCCCTCGACGCACTCGTGGACGACCCGAACCGGCGATAGCGCGTTCTTCCGGGGGATGTGCTGGAGGGCTTGTTTCCTTGGTGCCGTCGGATTGGTGGCGCTGGTTCGGTGGTCACCCGTCCCCCTGAGTGGTCGCAATTGTCAGGTGGACCCGGGCCGCGTCAAGGGTTGAGATCGGCTGCCGGCGACGCTGCGCGCCCTTGACGCGTCCCGGGTCCACCAAGTGCGGCGGGCTATCAGGGGGACGGGTGGGGTGTGGCCGGTTGTGTCGGGTTGGTTCGGTGGTGGCGCGGCTGGTTGGCCGGGTGGTTCGCCCGGGTCGCCGGGTTCACCGGGATCGCCGGGATCACCCGGGATCGCCCGGGGTCGCCGGGGTCGCCGGGATCGCCCGGGGTCGCCCGCATCCGTGGGAGTGGCTGGCCACTGGGGTGGTGGGTTACCACCTGGGAATCCGGGGTGGTAACCCACCGGCGGGGTGGCTGGCCACTCGCAGGATTGGCGTGAGGTGGTGTTGGTGGCGATCGGTGCTGGGGTTTCGGGTCGGCTGCCGGGTTTTTGCTCGGTTACCGGGTTTTGGTGTGTCCGCTGCCGAGTTGTTTGACCGCTACCCGGTTGTAGCCGGGTAGTCGTACCAAAAGTCGGTAGTGGGTTCGGCTGGACCGCCCCGGGCCTTCGCGGCGCCCGCTGGGGGCATCGGGACCGCCCGCCGGGTCGTCGGGATCCCCAGTGAGGGTCATCGGGACCGCCCGCCGGGGGCATCGGGACCCCAGTCGGGCCAGCGGGACCCCAGCCGGGCCGCCGGGATCCCCGGTCGAGCCGTCGGGGCCGTCAGTTGGGCCGGTGGGACGGTCAGTCGGGCCGCCAGCGCCGGGTCGAGGGTGGTGGACCCGCGCGGGGGGCGTGCCGGAGGTCCTGGCGCGGAGCGTGCGGATGTCCCGATCCCGGGCAGACCTCACCCGTCCCCCTGATAGCTGCCGCCTTTTGGTTGGTTCGGGCCGGGTCAAGGGCGCGCAGCGTCACCGCAGGTGATTCCCAAAACCCTTGACGCGGCCCGGACCGACCTGACAATTCGAAAGACCTCAGGGGGACGGGTGCCAACCGGAACCACCCCGCCCCACCCAAACGAGCCAACGAGCTACTCCTTCAAAAGCCCCGTCCGCAGCTCAGTGAGCGTCCGCGCCAACAACCGCGACACGTGCATCTGAGAGATCCCGATCTCCTCCGCGATCTGCGATTGAGTCATCCCCCGGAAGAACCGCAGGGTCAGAATCCGCTTCTCGCGAGTCTCGAGCTGCGCCAGCAATGGCTTCAGCGACTCGCGGTACTCCACGCTTTCCAACGCCTCGTCCTCGCCGCCAAGCGCGTCGAGCACCGTGCTGGAATCCGTCTCGCCTTGATCCGGCGCATCCAGCGACAACGTGTTGTACGCGTTCGCAGACTCGAGCCCTTCGATCACCAGATCCTCAGCCAGCTCCAGCCGCTCAGCCAGCTCCGCCACCGTCGGAGCCCGGCCAAGCTCCTGAGTGAGATCAGCCGTCGCAGCCGTCAACGACAGCCGCAGCTCCTGAAGCCGGCGAGGCACGCGGATCGCCCAGCCCTTGTCCCGGAAGTACCGCTTGATCTCACCGAGGATCGTCGGCGTCGCATACGTGGAGAACTCGACGCCACGGTCGGAGTCGAAGCGGTCGACCGCCTTGATGAGGCCGATCGTTGCCACCTGGACGAGGTCGTCGTACGGCTCGCCGCGGTTTCGGAACCGGCGGGCCAGGTGTTCGACCAGGGGCATGTGCAGGGAGACCAGGCCGTCGCGGGCCGCGCTGTGCGCCGGTTCGCCTTTGCTCGCCGCGGCCATCGCCCGGAACAGGGCGGCGGTTCGGGAGCGGAGGTCGAGCGGCTCTTCAGGGCCAGCGGCGGCTGCCTCGGTCACGCGTCCTCCGGGGTGAGGGCTGACGCGGTCACGGTGATGGTGAGCCGGCCTTCGATCGTCTCCGCCTCGACGGTTTCCACCAGGGCGGCCAGCACGGTCCAGCCGAAGGAGCCGGTGTCGGGCTTCCAGCCGTTGGGCACGGTGGCCGACGTGGTGACGGTCATCAGCGGCGGCTGGATGGCGAAGACGCACTCCAGTACGCCGTCGGTGGCCTGCGGCAACAGCAGCGAGCAGGCCTCGTCGATGGCGATGCGCAGGTCGTCGATCGCGTCGACGGTGAAGTTGTTGCGGGCGGCGAGATTGCCGACCACGGACCGGGGCACCGCGACGTACGCGCCGTCCGCGGGAATGGTCAGCCTGACCTCGGCACCTTGTCCGCTGCTGCTCACTGCGTGTCTCCTCACGAATTCTGCTCGGGACCAGGCGCCCGCCGCGTACATCTTCCACGCTTGGCGGCCTGGGCGCATCAGCAAGCGGCTCGCTGGCGCCGACCGGAGCGCGGGTCAGGTGACGCCCTGCAAACTCTTGCACGTTAGTGACGAATGTGATCGGATTGCGAGCATAATCACGCAGCGCTTGCGTCGGCCCCGGTCCTCTCCTTCCCGCCAGTGGCCCGGGCCGCCGAGCCCCGACGACAGGAGCCAACGTGAATCCCACCAGCTCGCGCCGATCGATCCTCGGAGCCGGCCTTGCCGCCGGCGTGATGGCCGTGACCGGCGTTCCCGCCGCAGCCGCGACTACGCCGCCGGTCGAGCCCCGGCGGCCGGGGCAGCGGTCGATGATCGGAGTTCCGTTCGAAGCGCATCACCGGGTCCGGATCGGCGTGATCGGACTGGGCAACCGCGGTATGGGCATGCTCAGCGGCTGGTCGGCGGTGCCGGGCGCCGTGGTCACCGCCGTCTGCGACATCCGGCCCGAGCGAGCCACCAAGGCCGCCGACCGGCTGGTGCAACTCGGCAAGCCGCGGCCCGCGATTCACTCGGGCTCGGCGAAGGCCGCGGCCGAGTTGTGCCAGCGGGACGACGTGGACCTCGTTTACATCGCGACGCCGTGGGAGTTCCACTACTCCCAGGGCAAGGCCGCGCTGCTCGGCGGCAAGCATGTCGGTATCGAGTTGCCGATCGCCACCGAGATGGCCGAGCTGTGGGACCTGGTCAACACCTCGGAGCGCACTCGCAAGCACCTGTGGCTGATGGAGAACTGCAACTACGGCCGCAACGAGCTAGCCATTCTCAAGATGGCCCACGACGGTGTCTTCGGCGATATCACCAACGGCCACGGCGGCTACATGCACGACCTGCGGGCGTTGCTGTTCAGCGATACGTACTACACCGACTCCTGGCGCCGTCTGTGGCACACGCGCAGTATCGCCAGCTTCTACCCGATGCACGGGCTTGCACCGATCGCGGCGGCTATGGACGTCAACCGCGGCGACAGGTTCGCCACCCTGGCTGCGACGGCTACGGAGGCCAAGGGCCTAGCGGACTACCGGCAGCGGTTCATGCCGCCCGGACACCCGTCGTGGAAGGAGGAGTACATCAACGGCGACCTAATCACCTGCATGATCAGTACGGCGCAAGGCCGGGTGATCCGGGCAGAACACGCTGTAAGTTCTCCGAGGCCCTACAGCCGGATCAACAGCCTGGTAGGTAGTCGGGGCATCGTGGAGGACTACCCCGAGCGGATCTACCTGGAGCCGGATCACACCGGTGACGTATGGAAGCCGTTCGCGCCGTACCGCGCGGAGTACGACCACTGGCTGTGGAAGAAGATCGGCGACGACGCTGCGAACAACGGCGGCCACGGGGGCATGGACTACGTGCTGCAGTGGCGGATCGTCCAGCAGATGCGTGCAGGCCTTGTGCCCGATATCGACGTGTACGACTCAGCCGTTTGGTGTTCGCCCGTACCGCTGAGTGTGGAGTCGTTGCGCAAGGGCGGCAAGCCCGTCGACGTACCGGACTTCACCCGCGGCGCCTGGCGCAAGCCCCGCGCAGGCCTCGACTCCCGCGACACGGACATGCCGCCGCTCTAACCAGACCGAGCCGCTCCAACAGGAGCAGCTGCCAGTACGACGATGGGCCCGCGCCAACCGGCACGGGCCCATCGTCGTACCAAGAGCAATCAGGTGGGTTCGACGTGCGTCGGGTCGAGAACCCGGCGCAGGAAGGTCTTGGTCCGTTCCTGCTGGGGGTTGCCGATCACTTCCTCGGGCGGACCCTGCTCGACGATGACGCCACCGTCCATGAAGACGACCCGGTCGGCCACCTCACGGGCGAAGGCCATCTCGTGGGTGACCACCAGCATCGTCATACCGTCGAGCGCGAGCTTGCGCATGACGGTCAGTACGTCGCCGACAAGCTCCGGGTCGAGCGCCGAGGTGGGCTCGTCGAAGAGCATCAGCGCCGGGTCCATCGACAGCGCTCGCGCGATCGCGACGCGCTGCATCTGACCGCCCGAAAGCTGGGCCGGATACGCGTCGACCTTTTCGGTCAGGCCGACCCGCTCCAGATTGGCGCGGGCAATCTCGTTCGCCTCGGCGGGTTTGCGCTTCAGCACCGTGACCTGGGCGACCGTGCAGTTCTGCAGCACCGACAGATGCGGGAACAGGTTGAACTGCTGGAAGACCATGCCGATGTGCTTGCGGGCGTCGTCCAGGTGGCAGTCCGGATCGGTGATGTCCTCACCGCGGACGAACACCTGGCCCTGCTGCGGCTGCTCCAGCAGGTTGACGCAACGCAGCAGCGTGGATTTACCGGACCCCGACGGCCCGATCACGCAGACCACCTCGCCCTGCTCGACGGTGAAGTCGATACCACGCAGCACGTGGTTGTCGCCGAAGGACTTATGCAGGTCCTTGATCTCGACCAGGGACATCAGTTCGCCCTCGCAGCCTTGGCCTCGAGCCGCCGGACCAGAACACCCAGTGGCAGCGTGATGAGCAGATAGCAGAAGCCGGCCGTGACCAGCGGCGTCAGGTTCGACTCGGTGTTGGCCAGTTCCTTGCCGAAACCGGTCAGCTCCAGCGCCGTGGCCGACGTACCGATGATGAACACCAGCGAGGAGTCCTTCACCAGCAGGATCAGGTCGTTCGCCAGCGGCGGCAGCACGATCCGGAACGCCTGCGGCAGCACGATCTTGCGGGTCGCCAGCGCCGGCGGCATGCCGAGCGAACGGGCCGCCTCGAGCTGGCCCTTCGGAACCGCCTGGATGCCCGCGCGAATGACCTCGGCCATGTACGCCGCGGCGACGATGCCGAGCGCGAGCCAGACCGTGCCGTACGGGTCGAACGGAATGATCAGGCCCTCGAAGGCCAGCGGCAGCAGGCTGAACGCGATGAACACGATGATCGCGGGCAGACCCCGGAAGAACTCGATGTACGCCGTGGACAGCCAGCGGTACGGCGCGACCTGGCTCAACCGCATCAGGGCCAGGATCGTGCCGCCGACCAGGCCGATCACGAACGCGCCCGCGGTGTAGACGACGGTCTTCACCAGCGCGTTCAGCAGACCCTCCGCGAAGGCGCCCTTGATCAGCTCAGGCCGGAGGAAGACGTCGACGATCTGGGGCCAGTCCGCCGCGAAGGCGGCCAGGATCGCGATCGCGATCAGGATCGCGTACTGGATCAGGCGGGAGCGCTGAGCCCGCTGGCGCGGACTCAGCCCCTTCCGCTTCGCTTCTACGTCAGTACTGGTCGCACTCACTTCTTCGGCTCAACCCCGAACCACTTCTTGAAGATCTCGTTGTAGGTGCCTTCGGACTTGGCCTTGGTCAGCACCTTGTCGAGCTCGGCCAGCAGCTTCACGCTGCTCGGGTCGGTCTTGTCGAGCGCGAAGCCGTACTGCTCGCCGGTGTCGAACTCCGCCGTGACGGCGGTCTCCGGGTTGGCCTTGACGAAGTCGTAGAGCACGCCGTTGTCGTTGATCGCGGCGTCGACCCGGCCCGACTTCACGTTGTTGGCCTGGATGCTGAGGTCCGGGAAGGTGATCACGGTGTAGCCGTTGGCGGCCGCGTTCTTCTCGGCGTAGGTCTTGCCGGTGGTGTCGGCCTGGACACCGATCTTCTTGCCCTTCAGGTCGGCCAGCGACTTGATGCCCGAGTCGGCCTTGACCAGCAGGACCTGGGTGGCGTCCATGTACGGCGTCGAGATCCCGATGGCCTGCTGGCGCTCGGGGGTGATCGTCATCGCGCCCATACCGACGTCGCACTTCTTGGCCTTGAACGCGGCACCGGAGGTGATCTGCGCCCACTCGATGTCGACCACGTCCAGCTCGACCTTGAACTGCTTGGCCAGCAGGTCGAGCAGGTCGACGTCGAACCCGACGACCTTGCCGCCCTCCTTGAACTGGAACGGCTTGTACGGCAGGTGGGTACAGACCGTGAGCTTGTCCGACTTGACCAGCGTGATGCCCTCCGGCACGGCGGATGCTTCCCCGCCACCGCCCGAGTCGTCCCCGCAGGCCGTGAGCGTGAGTGCCAGCAGGGCGGCCGAGGCGACGGCGACCGAGGTCCGGCTCTTGCGGAGGGTGGAGAGGATGTTCATCGGTAAGGCTCCTCGAACGGTGGTTCCGGTCCCGTACCCGGTGGTACCGAGCGCGGTTGCCCGCATCCTGACACAGCCCGGTGCTCCCTGTCGGCTGATTCGGCGCGATGGAGACTCGATCGTCACCGTGTGGCAGCCCTCACAAAAGAGACCAGTGCCTCCTGTGGTTTACTCGTAACCACGGGTGACCCCCGAGTAGCACCGGCGGTACTCGACGCACCCGAGTCGACCGCCGCCGCCTACCGACTGAACAGAACAAGCTTATTTCGTTGGCTTGCGCGCCAACGGGAGTACCGAAGGGTCACCATGGCTGCTGAAGCATTTCCCACCCAGAACGACCATCCCCAGGCGGACGCCTACGCCGGCGATCCGGTCTTCGATCTGCACGTCGGCGGCAAGATCGAGGTGATCTCGACCGTCAAGGTCGGTGACGCCGACGATCTGTCGAAGGCCTACACGCCGGGTGTTGCCCGCGTCTGTACCGCGATCGCGCGGGACCCCGCACTGGTTCGCCGCTATACCTGGAAGGCGAATACGGTCGCGGTGATCACGGACGGTACCGCCGTGCTCGGTCTGGGTGACATCGGTCCCGAGGCCTCGCTGCCGGTGATGGAGGGCAAGTCGCTGCTGTTCAAGGAGTTCGGCGGCGTGAACTCCGTGCCGATCGCGCTGGACTGCACCGATGTGGACGAGTTCGTCGAGACGGTCGTGCGGCTCGCGCCGACCTTCGGCGGTATCAACCTCGAGGACATCTCCGCGCCGCGCTGCTTCGAGATCGAGCGGCGCCTCAAGGAGCGGCTCGACATTCCGGTCTTCCACGACGACCAGCACGGTACGGCGGTCGTGGTGCTCGCCGCGCTGCGGAACGCGCTTAAGCTCACCGGTAAGTCGATCGAGTCGATCCGGGTGGTCATCTCCGGAGCCGGTGCCGCCGGAGTGGCGTGCGCGCGGATCCTGCTCCAGGCCGGTGTGAGCGATCTCGCCGTCGTGGACAGCAAGGGCGTGCTCTCGAAGGACCGGGCCGACCTGACGCCCGTCAAGCTTTCGCTGGCCAACGACACCGATGGTCCGTCCGGCCGGTTGGTCGACGCGCTCGACGGCGCCGACGTGTTCATCGGCGTCTCGGGTGGCACCGTGCCCGAGGACGCGGTGGCCCGGATGGCCGAAGGCGCGATCATCTTCGCGCTGGCCAACCCGACGCCCGAGGTGCATCCCGACATCGCCCACCGGTACGCCGCTGTCGTGGCCACCGGACGGTCGGACTTCCCGAACCAGATCAACAACGTGCTGGCGTTCCCGGGCATCTTCCGCGGCGCCTTCGACGTGGACGCGTCGCGGATTACCGAAGGCATGAAGCTCGCGGCGGCCGAAGCCCTTGCGGCGTTGATCCCGGACGGCGAACTGCGCGCGGACTACATCATCCCGTCGCCGTTCGATCCCCGCGTTGCCACCGCCGTCGCCGCGGCCGTCTCCGCCGCCGCCCAGGCGGACGGCGTCGCGCGCGCCTGACCGCCGGAACCCTCCTGACGCCCATACGTCCGGAGAACCTTGCGCTAGCGGGCAAGGTTCTCCGGACGTACTGCGTCCTGGCGTGATGCCGGCGGACGTGCTGCCGCCCGGTGTGATGCCGGCCGACGTACTGCCTTCCGGTGTGATGCCGGCCGACGTACTGCGGTGGGCGTGACGTCAACCACTGTCGCGACGGCGGGACCGGCCTAGGGTGGGGACATGCTTGCTGCCTACGCTGCCAGGTTTGCGCCCGAGGACCCGATCTCCGCGCTGGAGGTGGGGGAGCGGCCCGAGCCGGTCGCGCCCGAGGGCTGGGTGACGGTGGACGTGAAGGCCACCGCGCTGAACCACCATGACCTGTGGTCGCTGAAGGGCGTCGGCCTGTCCGAGGACAAGCTGCCGATGATCCTCGGTTGTGACGCCGCCGGATTCGATGCGGACGGCAACGAAGTCGTCGTACACGCGGTCATCTCGGATCCGGCCTGGAAGGGTGACGAAACGCTCGACCCGCGCCGCAGTCTGCTGAGCGAGCGGTTCCAGGGCACACTCGCGGAGAAGGTCGTCGTACCCGCGCAGAACGTGATCGCCAAGCCCGCTGGCCTCAGCTTCGAGGAGGCCGCGTGCCTGCCGACGGCCTGGCTCACGGCGTACCGGATGTTGTTCACGCAGTCGGGCCTCAAGCCGGGCGACACCGTGCTGGTCCAGGGCGCGGGTGGTGGCGTCGCGACGGCCTTGATCACGTTGGCGCGTGCGGCCGGTTACCGGGTGTGGGCCACCAGCCGGGACGAGGCCAAGCGGGCGAAGGCGATCGAGATCGGCGCGCACGACGCGTTCGAGTCGGGCGCACGGTTGCCGGACCGGGTGGACGCGGTGATGGAGACGGTTGGCCAGGCCACTTGGTCGCACTCGCTGAAGTCGCTCCGTCCGGGCGGCACGGTGGTGATCTCCGGCGCGACGAGTGGCCAGGCGCCGAAGTCGGCCGAGCTGAACCGGATCTTCTTTCTGCAGATGCGGATCCAGGGATCGACCATGGGCACTCGTCAGGAGTTGGCCGGGCTGTTGTCGTTCCTGGCCAATACAGGGATCAAGCCGCACATCGACTCGGTCATGCCGCTCAAGGACGCCCGCGACGGCTTTGCCCGGATGAACGAGGGCGACGTCTTCGGCAAGGTCATCTTCACGGTCTGACCCATGCAACTCGAGATCGTCGTACGACGCCTGGAGTTGGCTGATGCCGAGGCGGGCGCCTACTGCCACTTGAAGTGCTGGCAAGAGACGTACGTCGGCTTGGCCGATCCCGAGAAGCTCGCGGCAGCTACAGCCGATGTAGACCGCCGGATCGAACGATGGAGCACCAGGCTGGCCAACGGGCAGGTGGTGTGGGGCGCGATCAACCCCGACCCAGACGCGCCCGTACAGGAGAAGGTGATCGGGTTCGCTCAGTCCGGGGCTAATCGGGACGAGCAGCCGCCAACGATTCTGGAGCTCTACGCCATCTACGTCCGCAATGCGTGGTGGGGAAGCGGTCTAGGCGATCAGTTGATGCAGGAGGCGATCGGAAACGCTCCAGCCAGTCTGTGGGTTCTGGAGGGCAACAGTCGCGCCCAGGCCTTCTACGCGAAGTACGGCTTCGTTCCCGATGGCACCCGGGTGGACGAGCCTTTCTTCGGTGTCCCCGAGATCCGGATGGTCCGCTCCGGGGTGTGACTGTTCGTCGCGCCCGGTGGGTACTGGTGAAGAGAGGGCAAGCCGCCCATCCGCCATGCTCGTTGGGAGACGTGATGTTCGCGATCATTGCCGCAGTGATTTTCGGTTTGGCACTCATCTTGGATTGGGCTAACGCCAGCGTGGGTGACGCCTTCACGACCCAGACGCTGTTGATGGCAGGACTGCTCTGCATCGCCTTGCATCTGGCGGGTGTCGGTACGTCGGCCCGCTGGCGCGGACGCCGGCGATGAGGCCCGGGCCGCCACGAATTGCCGCCGTGGCGGCCCAGAAGTGTGGGAGGCCGGAACCGGACGTTGCACGCCGGAAACAAGTTCGTCGCACCGGGGCAACGGTTCTGACCGAAGCTGACCTCACCACGGGAAACCCCCGGGATCGATCCGCCTGATCGATGACGGAAACAGGAGCGCCCATGAGGCCTACCTTGACGGTGATCGCTGACCCCGCCGACCGCTGGATGTCCAAAGCCGCTTGTATCGGCCAGGGACCGGCGTACGACGAGACCGCCAGTGTCTGGGAGCGGCGGAAGGCACAATCCGTCTGCCTGACGGCCTGCCCGGTGCTGGAGGACTGCCGGGCCTGGGCCCGGCGGACCAAGTTCAGCGGTGTCGCCGCGGGGGAGAACTTTCTGAACGGACGTCGCCGCGGCCGCCCCGGCCCCGCCGATCGCCGCGACGAACAACAGGCCAGCTAGTGTCCTGAGTCGGAAGTTCGTGCACATCTCCGGCGCCCAGGCACGCACCTCGCGGCGTTGGAGAAACGGCCACGATGCTAGAGCATCGCGACCGCTTCTCCGCCTTGCGATGCACGCACCTGGACACCGGAGCTGAAGCACGAACTTCCGACTCAGGACACTAGCTGTTGGGTGGCACGAGGTTGATGACAGTGAAGCCGAGGCCCTCGGCCGCGGGGTCAGGCTGACTGTCGTGACGGCTTGATTCCGACGTCCGTGGCGCCGTGCCCCGGAGTGGCCAGCACACTTAGCAGGAGTCCGGGGAACCGCTTCTCGAGTTCATCGGTCCGCAGGTGCACGTAGCACCGGGTGCCTTCCTCCCGGGTCCGCGTGACCCCCGAGGACCGGAGCACCTTCAGGTGATGGCTGAGCGTGGAGTTCGCGACGGGTGCATCAAGTTCACCCCACTGACGCTCCACGCCGTCGGAAAGTAGTCGCACCAGACCCAACCGCAAAGGGTCGGACAGGGCTGCAAGGACGGTGGTCAGTGCCACCTCGTCCAGGTCCGGGTGATGTGCATCCTTCGCCACCTGTCCAGTATCGCACTGCCGCCACCTTATTCGATGTTCGTCGATCATCGAATAAGGTGGCGGCATGAGACGCCTTCAACTGCCCGGCTGGCTGGCCGGCCTCTTCGTCGCCACACTCGCGCTGGGTACTGACGAGTTCGTGGTTGCCGGCCTTCTTCCCGAACTGGCCGCCGATCTACAGATCACCACGGGTACGGCGGGCCAGTTGATCACTGTGTTCGCGCTGACCTTTGCGCTCGGTGCGCCCGTGATGGCGGTTGTGCTCGATCCCTATCCGCGGCGTCGCGTGATCCTCGCCGGGTTGGCGACATTCGTGGTTGCGAACCTCGCCGCTGCCTTGGCGCCCGCATTCGGCGTCCTGGTCGTGCTGAGGGCAATCGCTGGTCTCGCCGCGGCAGTGGTGTCGTCCACCGCGTTCGCCGTCGCCGCGCAAGGGGCTCCGCCTGATCGTCAGGGGCGCTACCTCTCGGTCGTCACCGCAGGGCTGACCGTCGCGCTGTTCACCGGAGTTCCAGTCGGGGCGTGGGTCGGTGCCCTGTTCGGGTGGCGCTCGACGTTCGTGCTGATCGCGGTCGTCGGGTTCGTGGCCATGCTTGTGCTCGGCGCTCGACTGCCTCAGCTCAGTGGCTCCCCGGCAGCAGGTCTGGCCGAGCGGCTGAGTCCCCTTCGCGACGTGCGCGTGCTGCGACTTGTTCTCGCCGTCACCCTCTCCGGCGTAGGGGGCCTGATGTTCTACAGCTACCTCTCTGCTCTCCTGGAGCACCATCAAGCCAACACGCAGGCACTACCGTGGGTGCTGCTGCTCGTCGGTGTTATCGGCGTCCCGTCGGCATTTCTGGGTGGCAGACTCGCCGATCGCTACGGTGGGCGTCGCAGTCGCCTGATCGTCGTGGGCGGGCATGCGCTGGCTCTCGTCCTGGTCGGAGGCCTTTTCGCGCTGGGCGCGCCGGTCCCGCTCCTGCTGGCCGGGATCGCTATCTGGTCGGTGTTCGCGTGGGCTCTTAATCCTCCGCTCCAGGCCAGCACCATCGAAGCGGCGCCGAGTGCTCCCATGACGGCCATCTCGCTCAACATCTCCGGTCTCTACCTCGGAACCGCGGTGGCGGCCGGTCTCGGCGGCCTTCTCGTCGATGGCCCTGGGCCACTGTGGGTTCCGTTTGTTGCCGCCCTCGCCCTGGCGCTCGCGTGGGTCAGCGCTTCGTTCCGGACGCCTCAGCCCACGGTGGTCGCAGCGTGAGAAACGCACCGCTCCGTATCGAGGAGGTGGTCGGCTCGTTGAGCGATGCGACTCCAAGACCGATCTAGGCGGGCTTCAGACGAGTTGGTGTTGTTCCGCCGGAGCCGGAGCCACGGCGGGCTCCCGGCGGAACGGCGCCAGCAGTGTCGGAATGATGTGGTGGCGGTTGTGCACGAACGCACCGATCGCCAGCACCAGGTAGATCCCGCAGAGCACATACCGCCCGGTCTGACCGGGCACGGCGAACTGCACCGCAAAGAGGCCGAGCAACGTCCACGCCGCCCAGCGCGGGAAACGAAGCGCAAGCAGTACGGCGATGCCCAGCAGGGTCTGCGTCGCCGTAAGCAGGAACTCCTCGGTCTGGCGGCTGTCGAGCTGCAAGGCTGCCGGACCGCCTCCGATGCCGTAGGCGACAGGAAGACTGCCGACGAGCAGCGTCCACTGGTTCACCTTGGCCGAGATGAGCAGGCCGATCGCGGCCGCGCCCTTGCCACGCCAGGCGAACAGGATCGCCACCAGGAACTCAGGAGTCTCCGACGCGAGCGGCGCCAACCACTGCACCAGCAGGAACTCGTCGACGCCCAGGACGCGTCCACTGGCGACCAGTGATTCCGCGAAAGGCTCGGCGCAGGCCAAGATGATGGCGGCCGCGCTGATGAACATGCCGATCACGAGCGTACGGCGCTGCGCGGTGGCCAGGGCGCCGATCCGGGCCGCGGGACCGACCAGTTCGGGCTCGTCGTCGTCACCCGACATGGCCGCACGCCACAGGTAGAACGCGAAGAACGCCAGCAGTCCGATCCCCAGCACGAGGTGGATCTGCCCGCTGATCGGGATCGCGAAGGCGACCACGGCCGCGATCGCGAGGAAACCCAGCTCGCGGCGATAACCCGAGTCGAGCACGAGGGCCCGGACCGTACGGCCGCTGCGCTTGCTCGCGATGAACAGGCTGACCAGCACCACCACGGACCAGCCGAGGCCGAGCAAAAGCCGGTTCGATCCGGTCATGTTGGCCGCCGCGTAAGCGACGTACTCCGGATTGCTGCCGGCGGTGTGCGCGAAGTAGAGATCCACCGCATACTCCGGCAGAACCGCGATCAGGGCCAGCACGGCGATGGCCAGTCCGCCCGAGATGTCGACCTCCGCCGCCTCGGCGGCCCAGGCCAGCACGAACGACGCGGCCACCACGCCCAAGCCGAAGACGGCCAGCGAAATCGCCGGCGCCGGGTGGAGCCCGGTAAGCCTCAGCACCACGGCCGGAATGGCCAGCGCCAGGCAGAGGGCTACGGGGCGGAAAGCTCTGAACACAGTTCAAGCCTGCCATCACTTCGATACTTTCGCAATTGCGCAAGTATGAGAGCGTCATCACCTGCGGCCTGGCGTCCAGAAAGTGGACGCCTCAGGCACCAGAATGGCTTTTGCGATGACAGAACCGACCCGCGCCCAGCTTGATGCCGCCGCCAGCACCTTCGCGATGCTCTCGGCGCCTGTTCGCCTGCACCTGGTCTCCCTCGCGGCGCAAGGCGAGTACGACGTCGGCACGCTGGCCGACCGCGTCGGCGTCAGCATCGCGACGGCCAGCCAGCACCTCGGCAAGCTTCGCCTGGCCGGCATCATCACCGCCCGGCGCGAAGGCCGTCGCCACATCTACACCGTGGACGACCCGCACGTGCTCACCCTGGTGGACCAGATCTTCGAGCACATCGCCCCCGACGGCACCCTCGCCCCCGACCCACCCCTGCGCCGCAACAAACCCTCCGTCGCCGACCCGGAGTAACCCGCCTCGGCTTCGATCCACCTCCGCCCGGCCCTATGGACGCCGACAGAACTCCCGTCGCTGGCCCGCCTCGTATCACCAAAGCCGGTAATACCTCGGTGGTCACCCGTCCCCCTGAGTGGTCGCGATGGTCAGGTCGGTTCGGTCCGCGTCAAGGGTCGAGATCGGCTGCGCCGACGCGTACGCGCCCTTGACCCGGCCCGAACCGACCAAAGGCGGCGGGCTATCAGGGGGACGGGTGAGGTATGGCCGTTCGCCTGAGTGGCCCCGCCTGAGTGGTCCCGAGTGGTCCGGGTGGTCGCGGAAGGTTCGCGGCAGGGGTATCGCGGCCGGGCCGGGTGGTTGGGCCTGGTCGGACGGTCGACTGCCGAGTTTTGGTACGACTACCTGGCTGCAACCGGGTAGTGGCACAACAACTCGGCAGCGGGCACGCCACAACCCGGCATCGGCGCAATAACCCGCCAGCCGCGCAACACCCCGGCATCCGGCCACCACTTCGGTCCTGTACGTGGCCAGCCATCGCGCTGATGGGTTACCACCCCGGAATCCGAGGTGGTAACCCATCTCGATCGTGGCCAGCCACGCTCTCGCCGGGCCGTCCGGCCGACCGTCGTGGCGTCCGGGGTCAGATGATGTGGCGGAGGTAGCGGTTGGGGGACTGGAGGAAGGCCTTCCAGTTCTGCACCAGTTCCAAGTCCGCCCAGGTGGTTTCGCGGATGCCCCACTCGCCGACTTCGAGGATGCGCGCGCCCGGTACGGACGCGACGACGGGGGAGTGGGTGGCGCAGAGTACCTGCGCGCCGCCGTTGGCCAGCTCGTTGAGTACGCCGACCAGCGCGAGGCTCGACGAGAACGAGAGGGCCGACTCGGGTTCGTCCAGGCAGTAGAGCCCGGGGCTGTCGAACCGGCTGCGGAGGATCTCGAGAAAGCTCTCGCCGTGGCTCATCTCGTGGAAGTTGGGGTCGTACGCGCCCGGGTTGTTCTCCAGATACGTGTAATACCCGTGCATCGTCTCGGCCCGGAGGAAGAACCCCCACCGGGCGGCACCCGCGCCGCGAGTCAGACGGATTTGCCCGGACAGAGGCGATTCGGACTCACGCGTACTCAATCTGGCGCCGGTGGAACCGCCCTCGGGGGACATGCCGAAGGCGATCGCGATGGCCTCGACCAGGGTGGACTTGCCCGCGCCGTTTTCGCCGACGAGGAAGGTTACGCCGGGGGAAAGATCGAGGCCGTCGCGCAGGAGCTGCGCGACGGCCGGGATCGTATGAGGCCACTCCCGGCCGGGTGCGACGCCATCAGCCGCCTGCACCCGCCGTACCGGATGTGTCTCGAAAACCACTTCTGCTTAATCGTCTTCGTCGTCCAAGCGGGCCAGCCAGGTGGCGAACCGCTCGATCGGCGTTTCGAACTCCGGGTTCAGGTCGACGAACTCGCGCAGCCGTTCGGCCATCCAGGCCAGCGTGACGTCTTCCTCGCCACGCCGGCTCTCGAGCTCCTCGATACCTCTGTCGGTGAAGTACACGTCAGCTGAAGGCCTGCTTCAGCAGCGTGGCCTGCTCGGCCGCGTGCACGCTGTGCGAACCAACCGACGGCGCGGACATGTCCGCACGCGACACCCGGTAGAACGGCTTGCCGCCGAGGTGCTGAGTCAGGTTCAGCGCCATGAACGGCCACGGGCCCTGGTTCGCCGGCTCGTCCTGCACCCAGCGGATCTCCTGCAGGTTCGGGTACTTCGCGAGCTCCGCCTGGATCTCGGCCACCGGCAGCGGGTAGAGCTGCTCGACCCGGACGATCGCGGTGCTGAGCTTGTCCGGCTCGGCCTTCTTGCGCTCGGCGAACAGGTCCCACGAGACCCGGCCGGACGAGAGCAGTACGCGCTCGACGCCACTCGCGACCGCGGGGTCCGTGGAGGTCTCGTGGTCGCCGATGACCGGCTGGAACGCGCCGCGGGTGAACTCCTCGGGCTGCGAGACCGCCGCCTTCAACCGGAGCAGTTGCTTCGGCGTGAAGACGATCAGCGGGTGGTGCTCCTCGCCGAGCGAGTGGCGCCGCAGCAGGTGGAAGTACGACGCGGGGGTCGACGGCTGTGCCACCGTCATCGCGTCCTCGGCGCAGAGCGTGAGGAAGCGCTCGATCCGGGCCGAGCTGTGGTCCGGGCCCTGGCCCTCGTAGCCGTGCGGCAGCAGCAGAACGACGCCGGACTTCTGGCCCCACTTCGCCTCACCGGACGAGATGTACTCGTCGATGATGCTCTGCGCGCCGTTCACGAAGTCACCGAACTGCGCCTCCCACAGCACCAGGGCGTCCGGACGCGCCACCGAGTAGCCGTACTCGAAGCCGAGCGCGGCGTACTCGCTGAGCAGTGAGTCGTAGACGTAGAAGTTCTCCTGGCCCTCGTCGAGGTGCTGCAGCGGCGTGTAGTCCTGGCCGGTGACCCGGTCGATGATCGTCGCGAACCGCTGCGAGAACGTACCGCGGCGGCTGTCCTGACCCGCGAGGCGGACCGGGCGGCCCTGCAACAGCAGCGAACCGAAGCCGATGATCTCCGCGGTACCCCAGTCGATCGGGCCCTGGGTGATCGCGGCGGCGCGGCGCTGCAGCTGCGGCAGCACCTTCGGGTGTGCGGTGAAGCCCTCCGGCAGCGTGGTGTACGCGTCGGCGATCTTCTTCAGCACCTCCGGCGTGGTCGCGGTCGCGTCCGGGCCCTCCGGCTTGTCCGGGTAGATCGGCACCGTCACGTACGGCGGCGGGGTGTCCGGCTCGGACTTGGCCTCGCGCACCTCGGTGAAGACCCGCTCGAGCCGCTGCTGGAAGTCGCGCAGCACCTGCTCGGCCTCTTCGACGGTGATGTCGCCACGGCCGATCAGGGACTCGGTGTAGAGCTTGCGCACCGAGCGCTTCTGCTCGATCAGGTCGTACATCAGCGGCTGGGTGAAGCTCGGGTCGTCGCCCTCGTTGTGACCGCGGCGGCGGTAGCAGACCAGGTCGATCACGACGTCCTTGTTGAAGGCCTGGCGGTACTCGAAGGCCAGGTCCGCGACCCGGATGCAGGCCTCGGGGTCGTCGCCGTTCACGTGGAAGATCGGCGCCTGCACCATGCGCGCGACGTCGGTGCAGTACATCGACGAGCGAGACGAGGCCGGCGAGGTGGTGAAGCCGACCTGGTTGTTCACGATCACGTGGATCGTGCCGCCGGTGCGGTAACCGCGCAGCTGCGACAGGTTCAGCGTCTCCGCGACGACGCCCTGGCCGGCGAAGGCCGCGTCGCCGTGCACCAGCACCGGCAGGACCGGGAAGGCCGCGCCACGGTTCAGGATGTCCTGCTTGGCGCGGGCGATGCCCTCCAGGACCGGGTCGACGGTCTCCAGGTGGGACGGGTTCGCCGCGACCGACACCTTGATCTTGTCGCCGTGCTCGGAGATGAACTCGCCCTCGGCGCCGAGGTGGTACTTGACGTCACCGGAGCCCTGCACCGTGCGCGGGTCGATGTTGCCGTCGAACTCGCGGAAGATCTGGCTGTACGACTTGCCGACGATGTTCGCCAGCACGTTCAGCCGGCCGCGGTGGGCCATACCGATGGTGACCTCGTCCAGGCCCGCGCCGGCGGCCTCCTCGCAGATCTCGTCCAGCAGCGGGATGGTGGTCTCGCCGCCTTCCAGCGAGAAGCGC
Source organism: Kribbella deserti (assembly GCF_042434725.1). Taxonomy (NCBI): domain Bacteria; kingdom Bacillati; phylum Actinomycetota; class Actinomycetes; order Propionibacteriales; family Kribbellaceae; genus Kribbella; species Kribbella deserti. Next base: position 151,206 of record NZ_JBHLTC010000029.1, read on the forward strand.
TTCTGGCCGACGTACTTGGTCTGCAGGAAGGTCTCGAAGGCCTCGGCCTCGTTCAGCTTGGCGAGGATGCGGAGCTGCTCCTCGCGCGGCGGCTTGGTGTGCGGACGCTCGATCCGCTCCTGCAGCCACTTGCGCTGTTCGGGGTCCTGGATGTGCATGTACTCGATACCGACCGTGCGGCAGTACGAGTCGCGCAGGATGCCGAGGATCTCGCGCAGTTTCATGAACCGGCGGTCGCTCTGGGCCCCGAAGGAACCGGTGGCGAACTCGCGGTCCAGGTCCCACAGGGTCAGCCCGTGGGTGGCGACGTCGAGGTCGGGGTGGCTGCGCTGCTTGTACTCCAGCGGGTCGGTGTCGGCCATGATGTGGCCGCGCACCCGGTAGGCGTGGATCAGCTCGAGGATGCGCGCCTGCTTGCTGACGTCCTCCTCGTGGCTGTGCGGCAGGTCCTGGGCCCAGCGGATCGGCTCGTACGGAATCCGCAGCGCCTGGAAGATCTCGTCGTAGAAACCCTCCTCGCCGAGCAGTAGCTTGTGCAGCCGGCGCAGGAACTCACCCGACTGGGCGCCCTGGATGATGCGGTGGTCGTACGTCGAGGTCAGCGTCATGACCTTGCTGACCGCGAGCTTGGCCATGGTCTCCTCGGCCGCGCCCTGGTACTCCGGCGGGTACTCCATCGCGCCGACGCCGACGATCGCGCCCTGGCCCTTCATCAGCCGCGGCACGGAGTGCTGGGTGCCGATGGTGCCGGGGTTGGTCAGGCTGATCGTGGTGCCCTGGAAGTCGGGCAGCGCGAGCTTGTTGTCGCGGGCCCGGCGCACGATGTCCTCGTACGCCATCCAGAAGTCGGCGAACGTCATCGTGTCGGCGGCCTTGATCGACGGCACCAGCAGCTGCCGGGTGCCGTCCGGCTTCTGCATGTCGATGGCCAGGCCCAGGTTGATGTGGGCGGGCTTCACCACCGTCGGCTTGCCGTCGACCTCTTCGTAGTACGCGTTCATCTCGGGCAGCGTCTTGAGCGCCTTGACCAGGGCCCAGCCGACCATGTGGGTGAACGAGACCTTGCCACCCCGCGCGCGCTTGAGGTGGTTGTTGATCACGATCCGGTTGTCGATCATCAGCTTGACCGGCACCTGCCGGACGCTGGTGGCCGTCGGGACCTCGAGGCTCGACTCCATGTTCTGCACGGTCCGCGCGGGCGCACCGCGCAGAATCATCCGCTCGGGCTCTGCCTGGGCGGGTGCGGACTGGGGTTGCGCGCTGGGCGGCTGGTTCACCGTGCCTCCGGTCGGGCTGCCGCTTCCGGCAGGTGCTGCTTTGGTCAGGGAAGTTGCGGGCTGCTTGGCCGGGTCGGCCTTGGCCTCGGCGGCCGGCTGCGCCGCGGCGGGCTTCGCAGCCGCCTGAGCGGCCGGCTTGGCGGCCCCTGCCGCGGGCTGAGCCGAAGCGGCCGGAGTCGCCGAGGCGGCCTGTTTAGCCGGGGTGGCCGTGGCCGGGGTGGCCGAGGGAGCTACGGGCTGAACGGCGGCGGGCACACTCGAGGCGGGGGCGCCGGCGGCGGTACCGCGGCTCGGCGCCTCGGGCGTCTTGTTGTCGGAGACGGCATCCGGGCGCGGGGCATCGTTGGAGGTGCCCTTGGTCGTCCGGTTCGCACCGGCATCCGGGGTGTACCCCTTGAAGAAATCCCACCAGGCCCTGTCCACCGAGTTCGGATCCTGAAGGTACTTCTGGTACATCTCGTCGACCAGCCATTCGTTCGCGCCGAAGGCTGCAAGGGGATTCGTTTCTGATGGCTCGGTGGCCACTGGGCAGTTCGCCTCTTCCGATCGTGTCAATGCCGGTGATGTGCATGCCGAAGTTATGGGTAGGTCCCGAGTGCAAGGCTAATAGCACGGCCCACACTTCTACAGCCCGGGCCTACCGGACCACTCGCCCCACTGGTTGCCTCGCCACCCGCGTGCACCCCCGGTTCGGCGGCCGGCAAGGCGGGTTCGTCCGGCAAAGGCCTGCCAGCAGACCGTTGTGGGCACCGCGATCACCACCCGCAAGCCGACCCGTACAGTCCGTGCTGTGGCGAACGTCACTCTCAACCTTCACCACAATTTCACCGCTTGACCAGCCTCCGCTCGCCATCCGGTGCGCCGCATGCCCACGCCGCAGCTATGACCTCCGGCCCGGTCCGGACGGCGGACGCCAGTGGTCACCGTGCCGGAAGCGGCCGGGCGGGCTGGTTGGGCGGCATACTGACCGAATGGCGCTGACGGACGAGGCGATCGTCAAGATCAAGTCGATGATCACTTCGGGCGAGCTGGGGCCGGGCGACCGGTTGCCCAAAGAGGCGGATCTGGCCGCGCGGCTTGGGCTCTCGCGGAACTCGTTGCGCGAGGCGGTCAAGGCCCTCACCCTGGTCAACGTGCTCGATGTCCGGCACGGCGACGGCACCTATGTGACCAGCCTCGACTCGGCGCACCTGCTCGACGCGTTGAGCTTCATGGTCGATCTGCATCGGGACGACTCGGTGCTGCAGTTCTTCGAGGTACGGCGTTTGCTGGAGCCGGGTGTCGCGGCCCTCGCGGCCGGCCGGATCACGCCTGAGCAGCTGGCTCATCTCCGTGAGCTGACCAGTTCGCTCACGCCGGACGCGGACGTGGACACGCTGGTGGCGAACGACCTTCGCTTCCATCGCGGCATCGCCGAGGCGACCGGCAACACGGTGGTGTGTTCCCTGCTGGACGGCGTATCCGGGGCGACCCAGCGTGCCCGGGTCTGGCGCGGCATCACCCAGTCGGGCGCGGTCGAGCGAACCCTCGCCGAACACAGCGCCATCCTGGACGCGCTCGAGGCCGGCGACGCCGAAGCCGCGCGCGCCTGGATGACCGCGCACATCGTCGGCGTCGAGACCTGGCTGCGAAAAGCCGCCACCGCCGACTGACTCCGGCCGTTCCGCCCCGCTTGACTGACCCCGACGGCCCCACCCGCCGACTGACCCCAGCAGTCCCACCCTGCCGACTGACCCCCGATGTTCCGGGCGGCCCGGCGCCGGTCGTCGTACCGGGTGGAAATAAATGGGTTGAACGCCTGCGTTGGGCCTAGGTATCGTTCCGCTTGCCTTATTGCCTCTGATCGGAGACCCGGTTGTTCCGTTGAGATCGACTTTCGCCGCTGGCCGCCCCATTTCTTTGGGTGTGTGGCCTCGACACCGATCTCAGGAGCCACCATGTCTATTTCGCCTATCAGCACGGCCATTTCCTGCACCGACCTGCACTTCGCCTGGCCCGACGGGGATGTCGTCTTCGACGGCCTGTCGTTTGTGGTGGGCCCGGGCCGTTCCGGTCTGGTCGGCCGCAACGGCACCGGTAAATCGACCCTGCTGCGGTTGATCGCGGGCCGGTTGCGGCCGCAGGGCGGTGCGGTGAAATCCACCGGCCTGCTCGGTTATCTCCCCCAGGACCTCACCCTGGACGTCGGGCTCACCGTCGACCAGGCGCTCGGTATCGCCACCACCCGCCAGGCCATCGCGGCCATCGAGGCGGGCGACGCGTCCGAGGCCAACTTCACCGCGGTCGGCGACGACTGGGACGTGGAGGAGCGGGCCGAGGCGATGCTCGGCAAGCTCGGTCTCGGCAGTATCGGCCTGGATCGGCGGATCGCCGAGCTGTCCGGTGGCGAGACGATCCTGCTCGGGCTGGCCGCGGAGCTGATGCGCCGTCCTGACGTCCTGCTGCTGGACGAACCGACGAACAACCTCGACCTCAGCGCACGGCACCGGTTGTACGACGCCGTCGCGTCCTTCCGTGGCGCCCTGCTGGTGGTGAGCCACGACCGGGAACTGCTCGAACGGGTGGACCAGATCGGTGATCTGCGTCAGGGCGAACTCACCTGGTACGGCGGCAACCTGTCGGCGTACGAGCAGGCCATCGCGATCGAACAGGAAGCAGCCGAGCGGATGGTCCGCGCGGCCGAGTCCGACGTACGGAGGCAGAAACGTGAACTGATCGAAGCCCGGATCAAGATCGACAAGCGCCGGGCGCAAGGACAACGCGCGCAGGAGGCGGGTGGCATCCCGAAGATCGTCGCGGGTGGTCTCAAGCGCAGTGCGCAGGTGGCCGCGGGCAAGCATCGCAACCTGCACATCGATCGCCTCGAAACCGCGAAGGAAACGCTCGCCGAGGCGGAGACCCGGGTTCACGATGACGACGGTATCCGGATCGACCTGCCGGCCACGGCCGTACCGCCGGGGCGCATCGTGCTCCAGCTCGACGGGCTGGGCCTGCGGACCGGTCAGGAGATCGACCTGGAGATCCGGGGACCGGAGCGGATCGCCCTGGTCGGGGCGAACGGCGCCGGCAAGAGCACGCTGCTGCACGAGATCGTGAAGTCGGCGGCTCCGGTCGTGCCGTACCGGTTGCTGCCGCAGCGCCTGGACCTGCTGCGCGACGACCTGACCATCGCGGAGAACCTCGCCGAGGTCGCTCCGCAGACCGACAACAACGAACGGCGGGCCCAGCTGGCGCGGTTCCTCTTCCGGGGCCGGGCGGCGGATCAGCTCGTCGGCACGCTGTCGGGTGGTGAGCGGTTCCGGGCGACGCTGGCCGCGCTACTGCTGGCGGAACCACCACCGCAGTTGCTGATGCTGGACGAGCCGACGAACAACCTCGACCTGGCGAGCGTGGCCCAGCTGACCGACGCCCTCGCGTCGTACGCCGGGGCGCTGGTGGTGGCGAGCCACGACCTGCCCTGGTTGCGCTCGATCGGCATCACCCGCTGGCTGCAACTCGATTCGCACGGACTGTCGGCTATCGATCCACTCTGAAAGGGGGACGAATGACTTCTGCGATCACTTGTACTGATCTCACGTTCGCCTGGCCCGACGGAGAGTTCGTGTTCGACGGGTTGTCGTTTGTCGCCGGTCCGGTCCGTTCCGGGCTGATCGGCCGCAACGGCACCGGCAAGTCCACCCTGCTGCGGTTGATCGCCGGCCGCCTCCAGCCCCAGCAGGGCGAACTCCGGATCGCCGGGCGGCTCGGTTACCTCCCGCAGGACTTCACCCTCGGCGTCGACCAGGTCGTCGCCGAGGTCCTCGGGATCGCTCGGATCCGCCAGGCCATCGCGGCGATCGAACGCGGTGACGCCTCCGCGGCCAACCTGGCCGTCGTGGGAGACGCCTGGGACGTCGAGGAACGAGCCGAGGCCACCTTGGCCAAGCTCGGCCTCGGCGGTATCGGCCTCGATCGGCGGATCGGGCAGTTGTCCGGTGGCGAGACCGTGCTGCTCGGCCTCGCGGCGCGACTGCTGGATCGACCGGACGTGCTGCTGCTCGACGAGCCGACCAACAACCTGGACCGCGACGCGCGGGCCAGGCTGTACGACGCGGTCGAGGCCTTCCGTGGCGCGCTGCTGATCGTCAGCCACGACCGGGAACTGCTCGACCGGGTGGACCAGATCGGCGACCTGCGCAACGGCCGGATCGGCTGGTACGGCGGCAACCTGAGCGCGTACGAACGGGCTGTCGCGATCGAGCAGGAGGCGGCCGAGCGCGCGGTCCGGATGGCGGCGGCCGATCTGCGCAAGCAGAAACGCGAGCTGGCGGCGGCCCGGATCAAGCTCGACCGGCGGCAGCGGTACGGCCAGAAGATGTGGGACACCAAACGCGAACCGAAGGTGGTGATGGGCAATCGCAAGCAGGACGCACAAGTTGCCGCAGGCAAGCACCGCCACCTGCACCTGAACCGGCTGGCGACCGCCGATCAGGCGCTGACCGAGGCCGAGGCGTTCGTGCACGACGACGACTCGATCCGGATCGACCTGCCGGAGACGGCGGTTCCGACCGGCCGGGAGGTGGTCCGGCTGGTCCGGCGGATCCGCACCGGCCAGCGGATCGCTCTCGAAGTCCGAGGGCCCGAGCGGATCGCCCTGCAAGGCCCGAACGGCGTTGGCAAGACGACGTTGCTCCGGGCCCTTGCGAGGGACCCGCTGGTGCCGTGCCGGTTCCTGCCGCAGCGGCTCGACGTACTCGACAACACTCTCTCGATCGCGGAGAACCTGGCCAAGACCGCGCCCGAGGCCGACAACAACGTACGGCGGGCTCGGCTGGCGCGGTTCCTCTTCCGTGGCAGGGAGGCCGATCAGCTGGTCAACACGCTGTCCGGCGGCGAGAGGTTCCGGGCGACGCTGGCCGCGTTGCTGCTGGCCGAGCCGCCTCCGCAGTTGTTGATCCTCGACGAGCCGACGAACAACCTCGACCTGGCCAGCGTGGCTCAGCTGACCGACGCGTTGCTGGCGTACCAGGGCGCGCTGATCGTGGCCAGCCATGATCAGACCTGGCTGGACACGATCGGCATCACCCGCTGGTGGTCGCTGAGCGCGGACCGCCTTACGGATCAGGGGAGTCCGGGCGGCCTGGCGGAGTGGGGGAGTTCGGGCGGCCTTATGGGGTAGGGGCGTCCGGACGGATGAGACCGGCCGAGCGAAGGTCTGACCAGACCTCGGCCGGGATGTCCGCCCGGACGAGCTCGGCATTGGCGTGCACCTCCGCGGCGGTCTTGCAGCCCACGGCAACGCCGGCAACGGCCGGATGAGCCAGTGGGAAGTGCAAAGCCACCGCGGGCAGGGAGACACCGTGGCCTTCGCAGATGTCCGCTAGCTGGTTGGCCTTGGCAATGAGCTCGGGCGGCGCCGGCGCGTAGTTGAAGGTGGCGTCGGCCGCCGGACGTGGTTGAGCCAGCAAACCCGAGTTGAAGATGCCTACCGCGATCACCTGGACGTCGTTCGCCTGGCAGGCGGGCATAACGTTGTCGAGCGCCTGGTGGTCCAGCACGCTGTAGCGACCCGCCAGCATGATCACGTCGACGTCGACCTCGTTGACGAAGGCGGTGAGCATCTCGGCCTGGTTCATGCCGGAGCCGATCGCACCGATCACACCCTGGTCCCGCAGTTCGACCAGGGTGGGGAACGCAGTGGCGACCGCCTCCTCGTAGTGGTCGTCCGGGTCGTGCACGAACACCACGTCCAGCCGGTCGGCGCCCATACGTTGGAGGCTGTCTTCAACGCTCCGCAGTACGCCATCCCGGCTGAAGTCCCAGCGACGCCTGCGCGTGGTGGTGACGGCAAAGCCTTCGGTATCCGGTGCAGGGCCTTGGTCACTCTCGTAGAGGATCCGCCCGACCTTGCTGGACAAGACGTACTCGTCGCGCGGCTTGTCCCGCAGAGCGGCGCCAAGCCTTTCCTCGGACAGGCCGAGGCCGTAGTGCGGTGCCGTGTCGAAGTACCGCCAGCCTTCTTGCCAGGCGGCTTCGATCGCGGCCGCCGCATCCTCGTCCGAGACCTCGCTGTAGAGATTGCCGAACGGACCGCCGCCGAGGCCTACGCGCTGGTCTGCCGGGAACAACCTCATTGCTTCACCGCCGGAAGGCGCAGGTTCTGCATGCCTCCGTCGACCGCCAGCGCCGTACCGGTGGTCGAACCGGCCAGTGGGCTCGCCAGGTACACGATCGCCTGGGCGACCTCGTCAGCCGTTACAAGTCGGCCCATCGGCTGACGTGCCTCTAGGTTGGCTCGCTCGGTGGCGGAGTCCGCCGCGGCGTCTAGGAGCCGTCCGACCCACGGAGTGTCGGCCGTACCCGGGTTCACACAGTTGACGCGAATGCCTTCACGTACGTGGTCTGCGGCCATCGCCATGGTTAGTGCGAGTACCGCGCCCTTGCTGGCGCTGTAGAGCGCCCGGTTCGGTAGGCCAGCCGTAGCCGCGATAGAGCAGGTGTTGACGATTGCGGCCGCCTCAGACCGTTTGAGGTACGGGAGCACCGCACGGGAGACTCGGGCGATTCCGACCACGTTGACGTCCAAGACGCGGTGCCACTCGTCGTCGTCGTTCGTGGCGACTGTGCCTTGCGCGCCGATGCCCGCGTTGTTGACGAGGATGTCGATGCCGCCAAGGCGCAGAGCCGCCGCGGAGACCGCCGCGCGGACGGAGGCGTCGTCACTCACGTCGGCCGCGATTCCGTTCAGTGGCTCCGGTACGTCGGGCTTGAGGTCGAAGACGACCACCTGCGCGCCGCGAGCCGCCAGCAGCGAGGCGGCGGCCAGGCCGATGCCCGACGCTCCGCCGGTCACGACGGCCCGCAGGCCGGTGAAGTCCGTCACGCGATGTTCTCCTTCTGCCAGCCGGTGGATAGTTCGGTCCAGACCTTGCCACCTGGATACCGGTGCTCGGCAAGGGTGGCCGGATTCATCTCAGCGCTGTACCCCGGCCGGGTCGGCGCCAGGTAGTGTCCGTCGCGAATGATCACCGGGTCCACGAAGTGCTCGTGCAGGTGGTCGACGTACTCGATCACGCGATCATCGGTGCTGCCGCTGACCGCGATCAGGTCGAACATCGACAGGTGCTGGACCAGCTCGCACAGGCCGACACCACCCGCGTGCGGGCAGACCGGAATGCCGAACTTCGCCGCCAGCAGCAGAATCGCGATGTTCTCGTTCACCCCGGCGACCCGGGCGGAGTCGATCTGCAGGAACGACAGCGACTTGGCCTGCAGCATCTGCTTGAACACGACCCGGTTCTGCACGTGCTCGCCGGTCGCCACCCGGGCCGGCGCGATGGCCTGCGCGATCGCGGCATGGCCGAGGATGTCGTCCGGACTTGTCGGCTCCTCGACCCACCACACGTCGTACGGCTTGAGCGCCTCGATCCAGGTGATCGCCTCGGCCACGTCCCAGCGCTGGTTGGCGTCGATCGCGATCCGGATGTCCGGTCCGACCGCGGCACGGGCCAGCCGCATCCGGCGGATGTCGTCGTCCAGGTTCGCGCCGACCTTGAGCTTGATCAGGCCGAAGCCCTCCGCGACCGCCTCGTGGCACAGCCGGACCAGCTTCTCGTCGTCGTAGCCGAGCCAGCCGGGGGTTGTCGTGTACGCCGGATAGCCCTTGGCGCGTAGCAGTTGCTCCCGCTCGGCCCGGCCTGGTTCAGCCCGGCGCAGGATCTCCAGCGCCTCGTCGCGGGTGAGGGCGTCCGTCAGGTAGCGGAAGTCGACCAGGTCGACGATCTGCTCGGGGGTGAGATCGGCCAACAGCTTCCACAGTGGAACGCCCGCGCGCTTGGCCGCGAGATCCCAGACCGCGTTGACAACCGCTCCGATCGCCATGTGCATGACGCCCTTCTCGGGGCCGAGCCAGCGCAGCTGGGAATCGTGCACCAGGGACTTCCAGAAGCCGCCGAGATCCGCCAGGGTCGCCTCGACGTCCAGGCCGAGTACGTGGTCGCGCAACGCCTCGATGGCCGCGGTCTGTACGTCGTTGCCCCGGCCGATCGTGAAGGCGAACCCGTGACCCTCCAGACCGTCCCCGGCGTCGGTACGCACGATGAGGTACGCCGCGGAGTAGTCCGGGTCGGCGTTCATCGCGTCGGAGCCGTCCAGGTCCACCGACGTGGGGAAGCGGACGTCATAGGTCTCGAATTCGGTGAAGCGGCTCATCGTTACCCGTTCTGCTCGGCGGTAGCCAACGTCAACTGCGCCCGAATCCTATAGGATGTATGGGCAAGCGCATACCGCTAACTGCAAATTGATCGGATCTCTGCGCCGATTACAGTCGGGCGCATGATCCGGCGCCTCACTTCCACGGCACACCTGACCGAAGCCGAGCTGATCGCGGCGTACGCGCCCGACGACCGCTCGACACCTACTGTGCGCGCGAACATGGTCAGCAGCCTGGATGGCGCCGTGGAGGTTGAAGGCGTCTCGAAGAGCCTGGGCGATGACGACGACAAGCAAATGCTCGGACGACTGCGGATGCTCGCGGATGTTGTGCTGGTTGGTGCCGGCACGGTCCGCGCCGAGAACTACAACCCGCTCCGGGTTGGCAAGGAGCGTCAGGCCTGGCGACGCGAACAAGGCCTTCCCGACAACCCGGGCCTCGCGATCGTCTCCGGCCGTCTCGAGCTGGACCCGTCGCACCGGGCCCTCGCCGAAGCGCCCGTGCGCCCGATCGTCATCACACACGCAGCAGCACCGCCCGAGCGTCGTACGGCGCTGGCGGAGGTGGCGGACGTGGTGGTCGCGGGGGAGCAGGAGGTCGACCCCACGGTGGCGCTGTCCGAACTGACCGCCCGAGGTTTGCCGCAAGTGCTCTGCGAAGGCGGACCCGGTCTGCTCGGCACGCTCATCGAGGCCGATCTGCTCGACGAACTCTGCCTCTCGCTATCCCCGCTACTAGCCGGAGCCGGTTCAGGCCGAATCGTGGCCGGCCCCGCCTCCGCCGTACGCCGGATGACCCCGCTGCACGTCCTCCAAGGCGACGGCGGTCTGCTGTTCACCCGCTACCGCCGGGGCGTGCCGGCGGGACTTTAAGAAAAGCTGAAGCCAGGCCTGGAGAATTGCTGGTAAGAGCCGGTCAATGGGGGATGCGGCTCAACCGGAGGGGGAACTTCCATGGCCAAGAGCGGACCTCAGCGTTTTCCCGGCGCGTCCGTCGACAACTTCTGGCAGTCCAAATGGGGTGGGGACCCGATGGAGTCCAGGATCGTCGTCTGGCACACGACCGAGGGCACCAGCCTGCCCGGCTACGAGCAGGGTGGTAAGGCGCCGAACTTCACCGCGGTGCCCAACTTCACCGCGCGCAAGCTGGTCTGGCACCAGCACTTCGACTTCGACGTCTCCAGCCGGGCCTTGCGCAATCTCTCCGGCGGCGTCGAGACGAACACGCTGCACGCCGTCCAGGTCGAACTGGTCGGCACCTGCGATCCGAAGACGCACGCGGAGTGGAAGGCGAGCAAGATCCCGCATTTGTTCACACCGGCACTGCCCGACTGGGTGCTGCGGGACCTCGCCACCTTCGCGCGCTGGGCCAACGTCCAGCACCAGATCCCGTTGTCCTCGAACGTCAGCTGGAAACCGTTCGACGCGTCCTTCGGCGCCGGCAACGGCGTCCGCATGACGCCGGCCAAGTGGCGGACGTTCAAGGGCCATTGCGGTCACATGCATGTTCCGGAGAACAGCCACGGCGATCCCGGCACCCTGCCCATCGCCCGGATCCTCGGTCTCGCCAAGTCCCCGGCGCCACCGCGTCCCGCGGCCCCGCGGCCTTCGGTACCGCGGCCTTCGGTACCGCGCCCGCCGGTGGCGCGGCCGAAGGTGCACGTGGTGCGATCCGGCGAGACGTTGTCCGGGATCGCGAAGGCACACCGAATCACCCTGGCCGCCCTGCTGACCGCGAACCCCAGCCTCAAGCCCAACCCGAACCTCATCCGGGCCGGGCAAAAACTCCGCCTCCCCGCCTGACCACCCGCGGCGTCCACCGCCGAGCACCTATTCGCCACGTGGACATGCGGAACAGGGAGTGGACCCGCGAGATCTGACGGGTCGACCCTCGAGTCCGCAGGCCGACGTGGCGAACGGGACCGGCCCACCGCGTCACTGTCGCGAGCTCCACCGAGTCGCCCGGAGTCGTCGGAGCCACCGGGCCGCACCGGCGACCTGTGATCGGGTGGACAGGGGCGACAGCCGCGGGGTCAGGAGGCCGGCTTGACCGGGGCCGGGACGTCGAAGGCCTTGGCCAGGTCGGTGAGGATGACCCAGGCGCCTTGCAGGCCGACGGCGGTCATCCAGGTGATGTCGGAGACCTCGTGCACCTTCGGGGCGAGCGGGGTCCACAGCGGGTTGGCCTTGAACTGGGCCTTGGTCTTCTCGCCCTTGCCCTCGTCGTCGGCGTAGACCGTCACGAAGATGGCGTCGGCGTCCGCGTCCTTGATCCGCTCGGGGCTGATCTCCAGGGCGAAGTCGTCGACGTCCTGGGACTTCGGCCGGGCCAGGCCCGCGTCGGCGAAGACGATGCCGGAGAAGCTGGCCTTCTGGTAGAGCCGGGTCGGGCCGTCGAGGAAGCGGACCACCGAGATGGTCGGGTTCTTGGCCTTGGCGTTGATGGCGGCGCCGACGGTCTTCGCGGCGGCCTCGTACTGGGCGAGCTCCTGCTCGGCGAGGGCCTCCTGACCGAGGGCCTTCGCCTCCATCCGGATGTTGTCCTTCCAGGTCGGGCCGGTGGTCTCGGACATCACCGTCGGCGCGATCTTGCTGAGCTGGTCGTACAACTTCTCGTGCCGGACCTTGGCCGAGACGATCAGATCGGGCTTGAGCGCCTGGATCTTCTCCAGGTTCGGCTCGGCCAGCGTGCCGACGCTCTGCGCCTCCGGGGCGAACTTCGTGCGGTCGTCGCCGAGGTAGTCGGGCAGCGAACCGTCGATCGTGCGGTACTCGGTGAAACCGACCACCGGGGTGTCCATGATCAGCGTCGCGTCCACGAAGCTCGCGTCCAGCGCCACCACGCGCTTGGGCTTGGCCGGCACCTCGGTCTTGCCCATCGCGTGCTCGACCGTGCGGGGCCATCCCTCGCCGGCCTGACCGGCGGAGGCGTCCGCGCCGGGAGCGTTGTCGGGCTCGTTCGATCCGCAGCCGGTCAGGGCGAGCGCGGCGACGGCGAGCAGGGCGGTGAAGCGGGGGAGGCGCACGGAATCTCCTGAGGACATCGGTTACTGTGCCTGCACCCTACTTCACGAGTAAGGCTTGCCTAACCATGCCCAAAGCGCGTCCGGTCGCCCCCGCGGTGGCCCTGCTGCTGCTCGCGCTCGCCGTGACGGTGGCCTTCGTCGCCAGTCTCGCGCTCGGGTCGCGCTGGCTCGGCCTGGACGCGATTCCGCACGCGCTGTTCGACTACTCCGGCCGCGACGCCGACATCATCGTGCGCAAGCTGCGGCTGCCGCGCACGGTGGTCGCAGTCCTGGTCGGCCTCTGCCTCGGCATCGCGGGCGCGCTGATGCAAGGGCACACCCGCAACGCCCTGGCCGAACCTGGCATCTTCGGCGTCAGCTCCGGCGCCGCCCTCGCGGTCGTGATCGGCCTGCAGGTTCGCGGCAACACCTCCATCGGTACGACGGTGTGGTTCGCGCTCGCCGGGGCCTTGATCGCGACGTACGTCGTCCAGCGCCTCGCGACCCGGGGAACCGGTGCTTCGCCGGTAGGGCTCGCGCTCACCGGCGCGGCCGTCGCGGCGATGCTGTCGGCAGTGACTTCGGCGATCGTGCTGCTCGACGCGGACACCCTGGACGGTTATCGCTTCTGGGCGGTCGGATCGGTCGCGGACCGCGGGTTCGACGTGGCCGGGCAGGTATTGCCGTTCGCCCTGGTCGGTCTCGTGCTGGCCATGATCAACGCGCGCAGTCTGGACCTGCTTGCCCTGGGTGATGACGTCGCAGCCGGGCTCGGCCTCTCGATCAGGCGCGCGCGGTTCGTTGGCCTGGCGGCGATCGGGCTGCTGACTGCGGCCGGAGTCGCCGCCTGCGGGCCGATCGGTTTCCTGGGGCTTCTGGCAGGTCACGTCGCTCGCAGACTGGTAGGCGCTCGCAACCTCTGGCTGATTCCAGCAGCAGGTCTAACCGGCGCCGCCGCGCTTGTGGCCGCCGACCTGGCCGGACGACTCATTGGCGGTGCTGGCGAGGTCCAGGCGGGCGTAGTCCTCGGACTGATCGGAGCGCCTCTCTTCATCATGGTCGTACGTCGACGGGCGGTAGCGCTGTGACCACGGCTACTCCGGTTGCTCCGGTTGTGATGGCCAAACCGCGTTTGGTTGTTCTTGCCACGCTCTTCGGCGTACTGGCCGTCGCAGTTGCTCTGGTGTCCCTGAGCTACGGCACTACGAAAATCCCGGTGAGCGAGGTTCTAGGCGCTCTTCTCGGTACGGGCGACAGCGGCACCATGCTCGTCGTCAGGGAGTTCCGGCTGCCACGAGTGGCTACGGGTCTTCTGGTCGGTATTGCCTTCGCGGTGTCGGGTGCGTTGCTGCAGACGCTTTCGCGTAATGCCCTCGCTAGCCCCGACATCATCGGGGTGAACTCGGGTGCGTCGGCTGCAGCCGTTTCGGTCATCGTGTTCGCCGGAAGCGCCGGTGGCGTCTCGGGGTTCGCCGCGAAGGTGGGAGTGCCTCTGGCGGCGATCGGCGGCGGGCTGCTCGCGACTCTGCTTGTGGGCCTGTTGTCCATGCAGCGAGGTGTAGTCGATGCAGGCCGGGTGGTCCTCATTGGCGTAGGTGTAGCCGCAGCAGCGAACTCACTCGTCGCCTGGCTCCTAGTCCTCGGTGACGTGATGGACGCGGGTCGAGCCGCCGCCTGGCTTGCAGGCTCTCTCAACGCCCGGTCGTGGGCTGACGCGACACCTGTCGCTGTAGCCGTGGTCGTGCTGGTTCCACTTGCCATGACGTTCGGACGCGACTTGTCGGCGCTCGTACTCGGTGACGACGTCGCGTCATCCCTAGGCGTCCGGGTCTCCCGCACGCGGCTAGCCCTGCTCATCATCGCCACCCTGCTTGCGGCGGTCGCGACCGCTGGCGCCGGTCCAATCGCCTTCGTGGCGTTGGTATCACCGCAGATCGCGCAGCGCCTCGCGAAGGCGGATCGGCCACCACTGATGGCCACTGCGATGTTGGGCGGCCTGTTCGTCGTACTGGCTGATCTGGTTGCCCGAACCGGTCTGGAGACCCTTGGGGTCGGGCCGTACGAATTGCCCGTCGGGGTGGTTACCGCCGCTTGCGGTGCGCCGTACCTGATCCACCTGATCGGCCGTCAGCAGAAGGGACGCTGAAACCGTGTTCGTCGAGAACATCACCCTCGCGTACGGCGCTGGGCCGACGATCGTGTCGGGCCTGTCGCTGGAGGTGCCGGCCGGTCGCGTAACCGCCATCGTCGGGCCGAACGGTTCGGGCAAGTCCACCCTGTTGCGCGGGATGAGCCGCCTGCTGACGCCTACCACCGGCCGGGTTCTGCTCGACGGCGACGACATCCACCGGCTGCCAGCCCGCGAACTCGCGCGCAAACTCGGCATCCTGCCGCAGGGCCCGATCACGCCGGAAGGCATCACCGCGGCCGAGCTGGTCGCGCGCGGACGGCATCCCCACCGCGGGTTGTTCGCACGCCTGTCCTCCGATGACCAGCAGGCGATCGAGGAAGCCCTGACCGCCGTCGAACTGCTGGAGCTGCGTGATCGCCCGGTCGATCAGCTCTCCGGCGGTCAGCGTCAGCGAGTGTGGATCGCGATGGTGCTGGCCCAGGGCACACCGCATCTGCTGCTCGACGAGCCGACCACCTACCTGGATCTGGCCCACGCGGTGGACGTGATGAACGTCGTACACGCGGCCGCTCATCGCGCCGGACGAACGGTGGTCACCGTGCTGCACGACCTCACCCTCGCCGCGCAGTACGCGGACCACCTGGTCGTGATGGGCGACGGCGCCATCGCCGAACAGGGCCCGCCGCGCGACGTACTGACCGAGGCCCTGCTCGCGGAGGTGTTCGGCCTGCGCGCGACGGTGGTGGAGGTCGGCGGAGCGCCGGTAGTGGTGCCGGATCGTACGCTGGCCCGGTGACGTATACCGCCCGCCGCATCGCCGGCCTGCTGGACGAGGAGCTGCCCTGGCTCTCCGTCCGTGCCGCCGATCGCGTGCCCGGGCCGGACTGGATCTCCTGCGCGGAGCTGGTCCAGTCACAACAGGCCGGGGCTGACCCGACGGCCGCTTGGCGGGCCGCCTTGGCCAGGGAGTACGGCCAGCAGTACGGGGTGGAGCCGCCCGTGCAGGTCGCCGCGATGTTCGTGCTGATGTGGTACGTCGGCGTGCCCGCGCTGGTGGCAGGACTTTCCGGCGCGCTGACGGGGGTTTCGCCCGATGTGTCACCCGCCGCGCTGGCCTTCCGGCGCCACCCGACCCAGCACTTCCCGACCGAGGTGGCCCTCCTGTCGGACCGGGTGATTCCGCTGGAGGTGGCGGCGGTCCAGCTCGAGGAACATACCCGGGCCTTCCTGGAGACCTTCCGGCCCGAGGTGAAGCTCAGCAGCCGCCAGCGGTACGGCGCGGCCGAGGACGAGTTGCGTCGGGCCATCCAGACGCCGGAGGAGGCGGAGTTCGCCAAGGAGACGGCCTCGGCTTTCGGCATCGACCTCGGTCAACAGGTCCGGACCTCTTGTTGTTTCTTCTACGCCTTGCCAGGTGTGACGCCGTGTGGCGGTTGTCCCCGGATCTGCTGATCCAGCGCTGGATTCCGGGCCGGACACGCGGACGCGGAATATTGTCGGTGGGCCCTGGCATTGTCTGACCTATGACGATGTCACGGAGCAGTAACCCGCTGTCAGTTGTCCGTGCCGTGGGCCACGGATAGGTTCGCAAGCGAGATGACCGAGACTCCGATGGGCCTCAGTACGGCTCCGATCGGCTCCCGCGAGGAGGCCGAGGGCTTTGTCGCGATGGTCTGTTTCAAGCACGGGCCACCGCGATTACACGGCGTCGAGCTGGAGTGGACGGTGCATCATGCGGACGATCCGCATCGCCCGCTCGACGCGGCACAACTGAGTTCCGCCCTTGGCGTGCACGCGCCACCCACCCTGGTCCCGGACAGCCCACAGCTTCCGCTCGGCCGGGGTTCCCTGGTCACGGTTGAGCCCGGTGGCCAGGTTGAGATCTCCGGGCCGGCCGCGGCCTCGGTGTCACAGCTGATCGATGACACCGCCGCCGACGCCGCCGAGCTCACCGCCCTGCTTGCCGCCGCCGATCTGGTTCCCGGCGACCACGGCCTAGATCCGTTCCGTCCTCCCCGGCGCCTGCTCGACGTACCGCGCTACGCCGCGATGGAGCGCGCCTTCGAGCGGCTCGGCCCGCACGGTCCCCGGATGATGTGCAGCTCGGCCGGCCTGCAGGTCTGCCTGGACGCGGGGGAGACCGCTCAGCGCTGGCAGGCCCTGCATGATCTGGGCCCGACGATGCTGGCCCTCTTCGCGAATTCCAGTCATCGCGAGGGTGCCGACACCGGCTGGGCCTCCGCGCGGACCGAGGCCACCTTCGGTACCTGCGCGCCGTTCACCGAACCACCGCCGCGGCCGACGGCCGATCCAGCGGCGGACTGGGCCCGGACCGCGATGGAGGCGCCCGTGCTCTGTTTGCGCCGCGGCGACAGCTGGGACTCACCACCCGGTCTGACTTTCGGCGCCTGGGCCGACGGCGCCCTGCCGGGGGACCGGCCGACGTACGACGATCTCGACTATCACCTCTCGACCTTGTTCCCGCCGGTTCGCCCGCGCGGTTATCTCGAGGTCCGCTATCTCGATGCCCAGACCGGCGACGGCTGGGTGGCGCCGACCGTGCTGCTCAGCGCGTTGATGGCCGGACCGGACGTGGTCGACCAGGCCTTGGCCGCGGCCGAGCCGGCTGCCGGGCGCTGGCTGCCCGCCGCCCGGAACGGCCTGGCCGACCCGTTGCTGCTGGAGTCGGCCCGGGAGGTGGTCGAGGTGGGCACGAATGCCTTCGACCGCCTCGACATCGGCAACGACCTGGCCACCGTGGTCGGTGACCGCCTGCACTCCATCGTCGACGACCTCAACGGAAGGCGAGCTTCATGAACTCCCACCAGCTGTCCGGCCTCACCGCCGAAGGGCTGCGTACGTTTGTCGCCGAGCAGCTCACCCGCTCTCGCGCGCGAACGGTCCAGCTGACCGACTCGGTCGATACCGACGACCTGGTTCGCCAGCACTCCCGCCTGATGTCGCCGCTGGTGTGGGACTACGCCCACATCGGCAACCAGGAAGAGCTCTGGCTGGTTCGCGACGTCGGCGGCCGTGAGCCCGTTCGGCAGGACATCGACGAGCTGTACGACGCCTTCAAACACGCCCGGGCGGATCGGCCGGCGCTGCCGCTGCTCGGACCGGACGAGGCCCGGGCCTACGTCAGCGAGGTGCGGGACAAGGTCTTCGACGTGCTCGACCACGTCCGGTTCGACGGGCGCGAGCTGGTCGACAACGCCTTCGCCTTCGGCATGATCGTTCAGCACGAGCAACAGCACGACGAGACGATGCTGGCCACCCACCAACTGCGCGAAGGCGTGCCCGTGCTCGACGCGCCGCCGCCTCCGCCGGGCCGCCGGTTGCCCTCGGCCGAGGTGCTCGTGCCAGGCGGCGAATTCCTGATGGGTACGTCGACCGAGCCGTGGGCCCTCGACAACGAGCGGCCCGCACATCCGGTGCGCGTCGCGCCGTACTTCATCGACACCGTGCCGGTCACGAACGGCGACTACCTGGCCTTCGTCGACGCCGGTGGGTACGACGATGAGCGCTGGTGGTCCCCGAACGGCTGGGCCCATCGGCAGAAGGCGAGCCTGGTCGCGCCCCGGTTCTGGCAGCAAACGCCCGAAGGCTGGTTCCGGACCAGGTTCGCGCATCGCGAGGCGTTGCCGCTGGACGAACCGGTGATGCACGTCTGCTTCTACGAGGCCGAGGCCTACGCCGCCTGGGCGGGTAAGCGCCTGCCCACTGAGGCGGAGTGGGAAATGGCCGCGCGGTTCGACCTGGCGACGGGCCGGACCAGGCGCTTCCCCTGGGGCGACGAGAACCCCGGCCCGCAGCACGCGAACCTCGGCCAGCGGCATCTCCGTCCGGCCCCGGTCGGCGCGTATCCGGCCGGTGCCTCGCCGCTGGGCGTCGAACAACTCGTCGGGGATGTCTGGGAGTGGACCAGCAGCGACTTCACGCCGTACCCGGACTTCCGCGCCTGGCCGTACGACGAGTACTCGCTGGTCTTCTTCGGCCCGGACTACAAGGTGCTGCGCGGTGGTTCGTTCGGCGCGGACGAGATCGTTGCCCGCAGCACCTTCCGGAACTGGGACTACCCGATCCGGCGGCAGATCTTCGCCGGCTTCCGCTGTGCGCGGGATCCACGGCCAGAGGAGCTGGGCTAATCCGATGTGCCGCCATCTGGCGTATCTCGGGCCGATCGTACCGCTGGCCGAGCTGGTTCTTGATTCACCCCATTCGCTCTACCGGCAGAGCTGGGCTCCGGCCGACATGCGCGGCGGTGGAACCGTCAACGCCGACGGCTTCGGCATCGGCTGGTACGACGCCACCGGCGCGGCGGTTCGGTATCGCCGCGACGTGCCGATCTGGGCGGATGAGAACCTGCCCGGCCTGGCCGCGTCCATCCAGACGGGCGCGGTTCTGGCCGCGGTCCGCAATGGCACTGCCGGTATGCCGCCCGGCGAAGCCGCCTGCGCGCCGTTCCAGGACGGGAACTGGTTCTTCAGCCACAACGGCGTCGTGCGCGGCTGGCCCGACTCGATCGCGAAACTGGCCGAGTCGCTACCCGTCACGGACTTGATCCGCCTCGACGCCCCGACCGATTCCGCGTTGCTGTGGGCCTTGATCCGGCACCGCCTCCGCGCTGGTACGGCGGCGCCCGAGGCCGTCTCGCAGGTGGTCGCCGAGGTGGTTGCGCTCGACCCGTGGGCGCGGCTCAACTTCCTGCTCACCGACGGCCGGCAGATCGTCGCGACCAGCTGGACCCATGCCCTCTCGGTCAAGGCCACGGTGGACTCCGTCGCGGTCAGCTCCGAGCCGTGGGCGCTGGCCGACGGCTGGGAGCCGGTGCCGGACCGGTCCCTGCTGGTCGCCACCCAGACTTCCCTGGCGGTAACACCGCTGGATCTCGATGACTCGACGGAAGGACCACAGTGACCCTGATTGATCCCACGATCGACATCCACCTGACTCCGGACTACGCCTCGCGCGCCCTCCGGGCCGACGCGCGGGCCGGACTCACGGCCGAGCCGAAGTGGCTCGCGCCGAAGTGGTTCTATGACGCGCGGGGCAGCGAGTTGTTCGAGCAGATCACCCGGCTTCCGGAGTACTACCCGACCCGGGCCGAGCGCGAGATCCTCGACGCCCGGGCCGGCGAGATCGCGGCCCTGACCGGCGCGCACACCCTGGTCGAACTCGGTTCCGGCTCCTCGGAGAAGACCCGGCTGCTGCTGCAGGCCTTGCACGACCACGGCACGCTCAGCACGTTCGTCCCGCTGGACGTATCCGAGGTCGCGCTGCGCGACGCGGCCCGGGCGATCAACGCGGACTTCCCGGCCCTCACCGTGCATGGAGTGGTCGGCGACTTCACCGCGCATCTGGACCGGCTCCCCGGTGAAGCCCCTCGGGTGGTCGCGTTCCTCGGTGGCACCATCGGCAACCTCCTACCCGCCGAACGGGCCGAGTTCTACACCTCGGTCCGGGCCGCGCTGGAGCCCGGCGAGTGGCTACTGCTCGGCACGGACCTGGTCAAGGACCCGGACGTGCTGGTCCGGGCGTACGACGATGCCGCCGGGGTGACCGCCGAGTTCAACCGGAACGTGCTGCGCGTGCTGAACCGCCAGCTCGGCGCGGACTTCGAGGTCGAGGCCTTCAGCCACCGGGCCATCTGGGACCCGGAGAACGAGTGGATCGAGATGCACCTGCGGGCCGATCGCGCGATGAGCGTGCTCATCCCGGAGATCGGCCTGGAGGTGGAGTTCGCCGAGGGCGAGGAGCTGAGCACCGAGGTGTCCGCCAAGTTCCGCCGCGAAGGCGTTGAGGCAGAGCTCACCAAGGGTGGTTTCGCTGCCGGCGCGTGGTGGACCGACAGCGAGGACCGCTTCGCGCTTTCGCTCTGGCAGGCGCTCTAGGTCTTCTTGCGGAACCCCGGTGATTACTTGATCCGCTCCGAGAGGTGCACGGTGATGGTGTCGCCGGGGTTCTTGCCGATCAGCGCCCGTAGCTCGGCCTTGACCGGCAGCTTGTGCGTGCCGTCGCCCAGCGCCATGAACGAGCTCTCGAACGGGTGCCCGTCCATCGTGCCGCGCACCTTCACCAGCCCACGCGTGCCGAAGAACTCGGCCGATCCGTCCATCTTCACGTAGGTCCAGCCGCCCTTGGCGTCACTCTGCAGCAGCTGAGCCGTGAATTCCTTGTCGAGCTCCATCGTCGTGCTCCCTTTCGCTTGGCTTCTTATCTGGGAGTAGAAGCCACTCAGCCATTCTCGACATCCCGTTCTCATCTTTTTCGTTCAACGGTCCGAAGTGTCTGCTCTCAGTAGAAAGCCTCCGGTGGAGGGCGGAAGCGCCCTAGGTTCGGAGGCATGATCCTCGACATCGATGACCTGCCGCTGCACTACGAGGTGTACGGCGAGGGGCGCCCGATCGTGTTCCTGCCGCGCTGGGGTGACCAGCTCAGCGAGAACCGGGACCTGCACGAGCCGGTGTTCGCGAACCGCCCGGGCTGGCAGCGGATCTACCTGGACCCGCCGGGCCACGGCGAGACGCCAGGCCGCTCCTGGATCAAGGGCCTGGCGGGGTTCCAGCAGGTAGTCCAGCGCTTCATAGACGAACTGATCGGCGACCGCCACTTCGTCATCGCCGGCGCCTCGGCTGGTTCGTTCATGGCGCGCGGAGTGCTGCGTGATCGCTTCGACCAGGTGGACGGCGTACTGCTGCGGGTCCCCGGCGTGGTGCTCGACCCGGACAGCCGGACCGTACCGGCCGAACAGCCGGGCATTCTCGACTCCGAGGACTACCAAGCGGCGTACAAGCTCAAGCAGGAGCGGTACTACGCTCCCGCGGAGCAAGCGGCTGACCTGGACTTCCTGGCGGAGGTGGTCGGCGATCTTGGCGCGAGCACCTACAGCGTCGACAACTTGCCTAAGCCGTGCGAAGTGCCTGCGCTGATCGTTACCGGCCGCCAGGACACCGCCACCGGGTACGTCGACCCGTGGAGCCTGCTGCCGGACTACCCGCGTGCGACGTACGTCGTACTTGATCGGGCCGACCACGACCTCCCGGTCCTGCAGGACGCGCTGTACCACGCGCTCGTCACCGACTGGCTCAACCGCATCGAGTACCCGTAGTGGCATACCGCCCGTACAAGTCGAAAGGCCGGTCGCCTTGGAGGGAAGGCGTCCGGCCTTTCAGTACTAGTTAGAAGTTCGGCACTAGTTAGAAGTTCGGCCAGGCCCAGCCGAGGTAGTTGGAGAAGTACGGCATTCTGGCGCTACCGATGGCTCCACCCACGCTTGTCGCGACGAAGTAGCCGCCGCCCTTGGAGACACCTACGTGGCCGTACGGCGCCGCGAGGTCCCAGTAGACGAGTGCGCCCTTGGGCGGGTTGAGGTCGCCTCGATGGGCTGCGCCTCGTGCCACCGCGTCGTTCCAGCCGGCCTTCGCGGAGGCCCAGATACCGGTCTTGCCGTACGAGTTCTCCGCCGCCTTCTCACACAGGCCCTGGTACGCCGTGGAGCCCATGCGGGCGTTGAACCACGCGATGGCCCGGTCGGCCCGCGGGTTCGCCGTACACAGGGGAGCGACCAGGCCGGTGCTACCGGTGTTGACGTACGCGTCGGAGACATAGCCCTTCCCCGGGATGTGGTCCCAGATCAGGCTTCGGCCGAACTTGCCGGTCACCGGCTCGCCGTAGATCTGGCAGTCGATCTGGATCGGCCCGTCGGGTTGGTTGCCGGCCGACCCGAAAGTGGTCGCGTTGCCGGTCCGAATGGTGACACCGGCCCCCGAGTCGGTCACAACCGTTCCAGTCGCCAGTACGGCGGTGGCAGTGGTCGGGGCGGTGGGAGCCGCGGAGGCGGTGGCAGCGGGCAGAACGATCAAACTCAGTCCACTGGCAAGTACGGCGGCGGTGACGCGGGAGATGGCGGTTCGCATCATGTTGTCCCCTTCTGGGTTGCGATTTGGCCGTACATGCAGAGAATCAGAGAGTCACGGTGTTGTCGCAGTGGGCAACGACCTACAACTGACCACTATCAGCCGCGCAATCGGCTCGAACGGGGGTTCGGCGTGCGAGCAGCACAGGCCCGGCAGGTGATCGGCTTGCGCATGCGTGAGTTACGGGAATCCGCGGGCGTACCACTGACGAAGGCCGCCGAGCAGTCCGGCTGGGACAAGGGCCACCTGTCCCGGGTGGAACGCGGGCACACCAAGCCCAGCCGGGAGTTGATCGAGTGGTACGACGCCGCCTTCGGCGCGGGTAGTGCCCTGGTCGCGCAGGTGGTTGATCTCGACGCCGCCGTCCGGGCCGACCGGGACATGGCGTTGCGGGACATGCGTAAACGTGGCCCCGAGCTCAACGCGCCGATGTTGCTGGGCGGTTCCGTTCCGGCCGACCACCACGCGGAGGACCGGGCCGAACTCGTCGGCGAGACCGTGCCCGACGGAACCCGGATCGTGCGGGGCCAGAGCTTCGAGAAGAGCTGGGATATCCGGAACAGCGGGGAACGCCCGTGGACCGGCAGGTGGCTCACCCGGCAGGGCGCCGCCGGCGTACCGGGATGGCTGCGGTCACCGGCGCGGGTCAGCCTGCCCGACGCGCTGCCCGGGGAGACCGTGACCGTGCGGATGATGCTGCAGGCCCCTGAACAGGCCGGATCCTCCACGGCGTACTTCAAGATCACCGACGAGGCCGGGCGGCTCTACTATCCGGGGCTGGAATCACCGCCGGTGTACTGCACGATCTTCAGCACCTACGAGGAATGATTGCCCTTGTTTGTGCCGCATGTGGCGATTTCCGGCTAGCCCGGCCATCACTCCTGACCTATGGTGCACGGGTCCTGCCCGCCCGTGATCAGGAGAGAATCACGTGAGTATTCGACTTCGAGTCGTCGCGGCCACCGCGGCGCTCGCCCTTGTCGGCGTGGCTCCGCCCGCCGCCACCGCAGCCGGGCCGGCCAAGCTGACAGACCCGGTCACGCCGTCGATCCCGCAGCGCTACCTGGACCAGCCGGTCTCCTGGTCGACCTGCTCGTTCGACGCGACCATCAAGGCCGCCTATCCGCAGGCGCCGACGACCAGCTGCGCCGTTGTCAAGGTTCCGATGGACTGGGCCAATCCCGACGCCCACCCGGACATCAAGCTGGCGATCTCGTACAGCAAGGCCACCGGCGTCTCGAAGGGCCTCCTGACCACCAACCCGGGCGGTCCCGGTGGCGCGGGCCTGAACTTCTCTGCCGCCCGTGCGACCCGCAAGACCCAGCTCTTCAGTGACTTCGATCTACTCGGTTTCGACCCGCGCGGATTCGGTCAGAGCGAGGCACTGCGCTGTGTCACCACGGCGGAGAAGCTGAACGCACTGCCGACCACGCCGGATTACAAGGAGCGCACCCGCCAGACCCACAAGGTCGAGGTGGCCGAGGCCAAGCTTCAGGCCGAGGCCTGCTCCTCGACCGAGTTCGGCCAGTTCGTCAGCAGCCAGCAGACCGTGTACGACATGGACTTCCTGCGTGAGCTACTGAAGGCCCGTCAGCTGAACCTCATCGGTTACAGCTACGGCACCTGGCTCGGCGGCTGGTACGCCGACACGTACCCGCACCGCACCGGCCGGATCGTGCTCGACTCGAGCATGGACTGGACCCACACCCAGTGGCAGAACGTGAACTTCGACCCGTTCTCGGGCCAGCGCCGGCGCGACCAGCAGCTGTTCCCCTGGATCGCCCGGCACGCCGACCAGATCCAGGGCCTTGGTAAGACCGCGGCCCAGGTGAAGGCCCGGTACAACGGCATCCGTGCGCAGACGGTCTCGCTGTACAAGTCCGGTGAGGGCACGCTGCGCGGCGACGACCTGGACGGCGCCATCTACAGCGCGATCTACAGCAACACCCGGTTCATTCGCGCGACGCTCGACATCCTCGTGTACGACGAGTTCGTGACGGCGCCGTCGGCGTCCGGCGAGGTCGAGCTCGGGCACGTCGACCGGGCCTGGGCACGTCTCGCCCCGGCACTGCAGGCGTACGACACCCTGGCCGCCACCCGCGCCCGGTACGGCGTCTCGGCCGCGGCCAGCCCGACCCTGCTCGCCGCCGCCAAGGTCAACACCCGCACCTCCGTACTCGACGACGCCCGTGAGCAGGCCGCGGCGGCCCCGAGCGGCGATACGGAGATCAACCTCGGCCCGATTGGTACCACCGTGCGGTGCAACGACACCGCCTGGAGCAAGGACCCGAACTTCTACCTTCGCGAAGCCGACAAGATGGCCCGCAAGTACGACTTCTTCGGGTACATGAACGGCGTACCGATGTGCGCCTTCTGGAAGTACGCGCCGCAGGACCGCAAGCTCGACATGGTCGGATCGCCGAGGATGCTGATCGTGCAGAGCGAGTTCGACCCGGCCACCTCGTACGAGGGCGCTTGGCGCACGCACCGCGACACCCTGGCCGCCACCCGGTTCGTCGGCATCGACGACGAGGGCCAGCACGGCCAGTACATCGGCAACATCTCCTCCTGCGTCGAGGCGATCGGTGACCTGTTCGTCTTCCGCGGCGAACTGCCCGGCAAGAACCAGGTCTGCGGCACCACCCCGCTGCCGGCCGAATCCGCGGTCTACCCGGTGGTCGGCCCGGTCGACGGCAAGGCAGTCCCGCTGCCCAAGTCCAAGGCCCGCACCGCTCCGACCAAGGCCGACCTCCTCAACCAGCAAATCGACGACATCCTCGCCAACAACACCCTCCGCTAACCCATCCGAACCGGCCCGCGCCTCCCACGGGGAAGGCGCGGGCCGGTTCTATTTGCCCGGCGCGATTTGGTCGTTCAATGCCGCGACCGTTCCAACGAGGCTTTGTGGCAACGGTCATCCAGCTGACCGCGGTCTCGTTGCCGTTGCCCTGAGGGGCGGGGGAGGAGGTGGGGAACTACGATCGGCGGGTGCTGACGAGTGAGCGGGGCCCTGGGTTTGTGGACTTTTGGACGGAGCGGCATTTGTGCACGCTCACCACGGTTCGCAGGGACGGGACGCCACACGTTGTGCCGGTGGGGGTGACAGTGGAGTTCGAGGCGGGGATCGCGCGGGTGATCTGCTCGGGTGGCTCGTACAAGGCGCGGTTGATCCGGGCCCAGGGCGAGGCGGCCGTCGCGGTTTGCCAGGTCGACGGTAAGCGGTGGTCGACGTTGGAAGGCCGGGCGGTTGTGCGGGACGAACCGGAGCAGGTTGAGGAGGCCGTACGGCGCTACGCCGAGCGGTATCGGCAGCCGCGGGTCAATCCTGAGCGGGTGGTACTCGAGATCACCGTCACAAAGGTGCTCGGCAATGTCTGACCTGACCGTGGTCGGGATCGGCGCCGACGGGTGGTCCGGACTCGCAGCGGCGGGCCGTGAGGCGGTCGAACGGGCCGACGTGGTGATGGGAAGTGCCCGTCAGCTCAAGCTGGTCCCGTCGACAGGGGAACAGATCGCTTGGCCGTCGCCGCTGTCCGAATCGCTTCCAGGCCTTCTAGCCCAGAACCGCGGCCGCCGGGTCGTCGTACTGGCTAGCGGGGATCCGACCTTCCACGGCATCGGTACGACGCTCACGAGGCTTCTCGGCGCTGACGCGGTTCGGGTGATCCCAAGTCCGTCGAGTGTTTCCCTGGCCTGCGCGCGACTCGGGTGGGCCCAAGACCAGGTGGAGGTGGTGAGCCTTGTCGGGCATCCTCTGGAACTTCTGCAGCCTCACGTTCAACCAGGGCGGCGGATCGTCGTACTGAGTTGGGGAGCGCATACGCCTGCGGAGGTGGCTGCGCTGTTGGTGGACCGTGGGTACGGCGACAGCGAGTTGACCGTGCTGGAGCAACTTGGCTCGGCTGAAGAGCGTATTCGCCGTGCTACCGCGTCAACCTTCGCGGAGGAGGACGTGAACAGCCTGAACGTCATCGGTATTACCTGTCGGGCCAACCCGGGGGCGCCGCTGCTGTCGACTAGCCCGGGATTACCGGACGAGGCGTACGAGAGCGACGGCCAGCTGACCAAGCGGGAGGTACGGGCCGTCACGCTCTCCAGGCTCGCCCCGACACCCGGGCAGTTGTTGTGGGATGTGGGCGGTGGCGCCGGCAGTATCGCCATCGAGTGGTCCCGGCATCACCCGAGCTGCAAGGCGGTCGCGATCGAGCAGGACGCCACGCGGGCCGGGCGGCTCACTCGCAACGCGGCCGCGCTCGGCGTTGTGGTCGAGGTGGTGACCGGGAAAGCGCCCGAGGCGCTGATTGACCTTGAGACGCCGCAGGCGGTTTTTGTCGGCGGAGGCGCTACCAAGACCGGGATGATCGAGACGTGCTGGCAGGCGCTCGCGCCCGGCGGCCGGCTCGTGGTGAACGCGGTGACGCTGGAGACCGAGGCGGTTGTCGCCAAGTGGTACGCCGAACTCGGCGGGGACCTGGTCCGCCTGGCGGTGCAAAGAGCCTCGCCCGTCGGTGGCATGACCGGCTGGCGAGCCGCCATGCCCGTAACAATCTGGAGTGTGACCAAGTGACCCGTGCCGCGACAAGCCGGAGCGTGACCAAGTGACTGTGCACTTCATCGGCGCGGGGCCGGGTGCTGCCGACCTGATCACGGTGCGGGGTCGCGACCTGATCGCCGCCTCGCCGGTCTGCCTGTACGCCGGTGCGCTGGTCCCGGTGGAGTTGCTAGCGCACTGCCCGCCGGACGCGCGCAAGGTGGATACAGCCGACCTGACGCTGGACGAGATCATCGCGGAGCTCGTCGCGGCCGACGCGAAGGGCCAGGACGTGGCTCGGTTGCATTCGGGCGACCCGTCGGTGTTCAGCGCGATGGCCGAGCAGATGCGACGGCTCGACGCGCTCAAGGTCCCGTACGACGTGACCCCCGGCGTTCCGGCGTACGCGGCCGCGGCGGCCAGCCTCAACCGCGAGCTGACCGTGCCGGAAGTCGGGCAGACCGTCATCCTGACCCGGCTCCAAGGCCGTGCCACCGCGATGCCGCCCGGAGAGGACCTCGCCACGCTCGGCGCCAGCCGGGCCACGATCGTGCTGCATCTCGCCGTGAACAACATCGAGCAGGTAGTCGCCGAGCTGGTCCCCAACTACGGCACGGACTGCCCGGCCGCCGTCGTCGCCTGGGCCAGTCGCGACAACGAGGTGATTCTGCGCGGCACTTTGGCCGATATCGCGGCTCAGGTGGTTGCCGCGGGCATCCGCCGTACGGCCGTCATCATCGTCGGTAAGGTCCTGGCCGCCGAAGGCTTTACCGACAGTCACCTTTACTCCGCGGCCCGCGATCGCGCGTGAAGGTCCTGCTACTCGGGGGAACCGGCGAAGCGCGTGAGGTGGCGCGCCTGCTGGCCGACGAGCACGAGGTGGTTTCGTCGCTGGCCGGACGGGTGAAGGACCCCAAGCTGCCGGTAGGCCAGGTGCGCCACGGGGGCTTCGGAGGCGTCGAAGGCCTGGCCGCCTACCTCCGGGCCGAACGAGTGGATGCGCTGGTAGACGCGACTCATCCGTTTGCCGCGACTATGACGGCCCATGCCGCCCAAGCCGCGCGCGAGGTCGGCGTACCGCTCCTACTGGTACGACGACCCGGGTGGACCCCGCAACCCAGCGACACCTGGCACTGGGTGGACGACCTGGCAGAGGCTGCGCAGGCTTTACCGGGCGTAGGCACTAGAGCGTTCGTCACCACGGGCAGGCAAGGGCTCGCCGCATTCGCCGCGGCCGAGGGCAGGGTATGGATGCTCGCGCGGTGCGTGGAACCTCCTGAGCCCGTACCGGCTTGGTGCGAGCTGATCCTGGCCCGCGGGCCGTACAGCCTCCAGGACGAGTTGAACCTGCTGCAGGAACACCGGATCGACGTACTGGTCACGAAGGACAGCGGCGGCGGGATGACCGCAGCCAAGCTGGAGGCGGCTCGCGCGCTGGGAATACCTGTAGTGGTCGTACGACGTCCTAGCGTGCCGGAAGACGTAGAACTCGTCACAGAACCGGCCCAGGTCGTCGAATGGCTCCAGGGCCGTCGATAGACTCGCGAATCTCATGGGTATTCAGATCGCGCCGAGCATCCTGTCCGCCGACTTCGCCCGTCTCGCCGACGAGGCGCGGGCCGTCTCGCATGCCGACTGGCTGCACGTCGACGTGATGGACAATCACTTCGTTCCGAACCTCACCCTCGGCATGCCGGTGGTCGAGTCGCTCGCGAAGGCGACGGACCAGCCGCTGGACTGTCACCTGATGATCGAGGACCCGGACCGCTGGGCGCCGGGTTACGTCGAGGCGGGCGCGAGCAGCGTCACGTTCCACGTCGAGGCCTGCCGGGCGCCGATCCGGACCGCGCGGGAGATCCGGGCCAAGGGCGCGCGGGCGTCGATGGCGCTGCGCCCCGCGACGCCGATCGAGCCGTACGAGGACATCCTGGCCGAGCTGGACATGGTGCTGATCATGACCGTGGAACCGGGCTTCGGTGGCCAGAAGTTCCTTGACGTGTGCCTGCCGAAGATCCGCCGAACCCGCGAACTCGTCGCCAAGCACGGCCTGGACATCTGGATCCAGATCGACGGCGGGGTATCGGCCGAAACGATCGAGCGCTGCGCCGACGCGGGCGCGGACGTGTTCGTGGCCGGCTCGGCGGTCTACCAGGCCGACGACCCGAACGTGATGATCGACAAACTCCGCGACCTTGCCACCAACGCCAGCAAGCTCTAACCCAGCACGAGAGCACCCGCAGGAGACCACCGCCGCCGGTTCGAACCGACAGCAGGGAGATCACGATGACTGACGCGAAGCCGGTCGAGAGCTGGCTGACCGACATGGATGGCGTGCTGGTTCACGAGGAGCGCGCGATCCCCGGTGCCGGGGAGTTCATCGCGAAACTGCAGGACTCGGGCAAGCGGTTCCTGGTCCTGACGAACAACTCGATCTTCACGCCGCGCGACCTGCGGGCGCGACTGCTTGCCGGTGGCATCGATGTACCCGAGCACTCGATCTGGACGTCGGCTTTGGCCACCGCGCAGTTCCTCGACGACCAGCGCGCGGGTGGTACGGCGTACGTGATCGGCGAGGCGGGTCTGACCACGGCGTTGCACGAGGTCGGTTACGTGCTGACCGAGCGCAATCCGGACTACGTGGTGCTGGGGGAGACCCGGACGTACTCGTTCGAGGCGATCACCCGGGCGATCCGGCTGATCGCCGACGGCGCGCGGTTCATCGCGACCAACCCGGATCCGACCGGTCCGTCGGCCGAGGGACCGTTGCCCGCGACCGGTTCGGTGGCGGCGCTGATCACCCGGGCCACCGGCGTCGCGCCGTACTTCGTGGGCAAGCCGAATCCGCTGATGATGCGCAGCGCGCTGAACCAGATCGAGGCGCATTCCGAGACCACGGTGATGATCGGCGACCGGATGGACACCGACGTGATCAGCGGGCTGGAGGCGGGGCTGCGGACCATTCTCGTGCTCACCGGTTCGACCGGCAGCCACGAGGTGGACCGCTTCCCCTATCGTCCAACCCGCATCGTCGACTCCATCGCCGACGTCGTCCCCCTGATCTAAAGCACCTGGGAGAGGAATTGCTGTAGCCGGGGGGATTCCGCGGCGCTGAAGATCTGTGCAGGTGGGCCGGCCTCGACCACGACGCCGTGGTCCATGAACGCGACCTGGTCCGCGACCTCGCGGGCGAAGCCCATCTCGTGCGTGACCACCACCATCGTCATACCGGCCTTGGCGAGCTCGGCCATCAGCGCGAGCACGCCCTTGACCAGTTCCGGGTCGAGCGCCGAGGTGGCCTCGTCGAACAACATCACCTCGGGCTTCATCGCGAGCGCCCGGGCGATCGCGACCCGCTGCTGCTGACCACCCGAGAGGTTGCCCGGTCGCGCGGACGCCTTGTGCCGAAGGCCGACCAGATCGAGCTGGTGCTCGGCCGCGGCGACCGCCTCGTCCGGCGACAGCTTCTTGATCTTGCGCAACGGCAGGGTCAGGTTCTCCAGCACGCTCTTGTGCGGGAAGAGGTTGAAGTGCTGGAAGACCATGCCGATCCGGCGGCGCAACTCGTCCGGATTGCTGCGCAGGACGGATTGACCACCGAGCCGTACGTCGCCCGCGTCTGGTTCGAGCAGGCGGTTCGTCGTCCGCAAGAGGGTGGACTTGCCGGAGCCGGACGGCCCGATCACGCAGGCCGTCGTACCGGCGGGCACGGCGAGATCTACCCCGCGCAGTACCTTGTTGTTGCCGAAGGCAAGCTCGATCCCGGTGACCTCGAGACTGGCCGCTTGGTAGCTGTCAGGCACGGGCCGACTCCTCTTCCAGGACCGGGCGGCCTTCGCGCAGCCGCTTGTCGAAGTAGTTCACCAGATGGGTGAGCGGGATCGTGATGAGCAGGTAGAAAATGCCCGCCAGCAGCAACGGCGAGAGATTGCCGTTGGTCGCGGCGGCGTCCTGGCCGATCCGGAACAGCTCGCGCTGACTGGCGAGCAACCCGAGGAAGTAGACCAGGCTGGACTCCTTCACCAGCGCGATGAACTGGTTCACCAGCGCGGGCAGGACCCGTCGTACGCCTTGGGGAATGACGACCAGCCGCATGCCCGAGGTGTAGCTGAAGCCCAGCGCCCGGGCCGCCTCCAGTTGCCCCTTCTCGATGCTCTGGATGCCGGACCGGAAGATCTCACCGATATAGGCGGCCGCGATCAACGACAGCGCGAGAATTCCCAGCGGGTAGGGATTCGGGCCCCACCAGTGCCGGGTGATCGGCGAAAGGCCCTGACCGATCAGCAGGATGGTCAGGATGGCAGGCAGACCGCGGAAGATGTCGGTGTAGATCTTCGCGGGCCAGCGCAGCCAGCGGCGCCGCGACAGCCCCATCACCGCCACGATCATGCCGAGCACGGTGCCCAGCACGACCGAGGCGGCGGCGAGGATCAGGGTGTTGACCAGTCCCACCTTGAGCATTTCCGGCAGGACCAGCTTCATCGACTCCCAGTCGAGAAACGTGTCGCTGAGGGTAGACCAGATATCCATCAGCTCGAGTGCGCCGGCGGCGCGAACTTCACCGTACCGCTGCCGGGCTTGAACGACGGCGGTACGGCGCGGCCCGGGTAGTACTGCTCGACCAGCTTGGTCCAGGTGCCCTCGGCGATGACCTCGTCGAGGGCCTTGTTCACCGCTTCACGCAGCTTGTCGTTGCTCTTGGCAACCGCGTAGGCGGTTGGCGCCGAGCTGAGCTCCTTCGCGGCCAGGATGACGACGCCGCCGCCCTGCTCCTTGGCCATCTTCTCGCCGATTTCGGCCGGGGAGATCCACGCGTCGGCGGTGCCGGCCTTGAGCTGGCCGACCGCGGCGTTGTAGTTCGGCACGCGGACCGGGTTGAGGTTCTTCTGGGTGGCGTAGTCGTCCTGAACGGTGCCCTGGACAACAACCACGCGCTTGCCCGGGAGCTGGTCGAACGAGGTGATACCCGAGGTCTTGGTGGTGTTCAGACCGAGGTAGCCGAAGTCGTAGCCATTGCTGAAGGCAACCGTCTTCTTGCGCGCCGCGGTGATCGTGATGGAGGAGCTGCCGAGATCGAACTGGCCGCCGTTCACCTGTGAGAGCAGGGCGGAGAAGTCGGTGCCGACGAACTCGGGCTTCAGGTTGAGCTTGGCGGCGACCGCGGTGATCAGGTCGTTGTCGAAGCCGGTGAACTTGCCGTCCTTGACGTACACGTTCGGCGGGGCGTCGGTGAGCGTGCCGATCCGCAGTGTGCCGGCCTGCAGCAGCCCGAGGTCAGGACCGTCGGTGGCGGGCTGGTCGTCGCCACCGCAGGCGGCGAGGCTCACGGCCAGGGTGATGGCGGTGCCGAGGGCGGCGAGCTTACGGAAGGCGCTGATGGCGCGCACGGGGATCTCCTTAGGTGCAGCGGGCAACGATCGTGGGGGTGACCCACACCTCGACGCTAACGCCGCCCGGCCGGGCCTCATTCCGCGCGAGCGGCGAATGAGACAACGCCCGAAAGTCCACCGCTCCTGTGCTATATCATCCCCACCGTAGAAGTCGCTGAGAGCCCGGTGCCGCGCCCAACAGGCACCCGGTCTGTGTCTCGGGGTGTGACCTGGGTCGTGGCGCGATTGCGGACTAGTGGCACACTGAAGGTACGAGTGAACCCACTCGCGTGCTCCGGGGTCGGTGTAATTCCGAGCCGGCGGTTATAGTCCGCGACCCGGTCGATGCGGTTTGTCGGCCGGTTGACCTGGTGGAATTCCAGGACCGACGGTGAAAGTCCGGATGGGAGGCGCACGCGATCGGCGGGTGCGTCTCGCGTGTGTCCGGAGGTCTGCCCGGATTCAGGTGAACGCGCGCGCCGGTTGTCACGACCCCGAGAGCTCGACCGTGACAACGAGGGACCGCCGTTCATGAGTTCCACCTCGCCGATCGACGTCGCGTGGATGCGCCGCGCCGTCGAACTCGCCGCGCGCGGTATCGGCAGCACCCATCCCAATCCCGTCGTCGGTTGTGTTATCACCGCCCGTGACGGCCATCCCGTCGGCGAAGGCTGGCACGCCGTGACGGGTGGCCCGCACGCCGAGGTCGGCGCCCTGCGGATGGCGGGTAACCGCGCCCGCGGCGGGACGGCGTACGTGACGCTTGAGCCGTGCAACCACACCGGCCGTACCGGGCCGTGCGCGCAGGCCCTGGTCGAGGCCGGTATCGCCCGCGTCGTGTACGCCGTACCCGACCCGAACCCGCAAGCCGCGGGCGGAGCGTCGTACCTGGTGGAGCACGGGGTCGAGGTCGAATCCGGCGTGCTGAGCGGGGAGGCCGAGGCCGGGAACGGGATCTGGCTGCACGCGGTTCGCACCGGAAGGCCGTTCGTCACCTGGAAGTTCGCCACCACGCTCGATGGGCGTAGCGCCGCCAAGGACGGTTCGAGCAAGTGGATCACCGGTACGGCGGCCCGCGCCGACGTCCACCGCCTGCGCGCGACGTGCGACGCCATCGCGGTCGGCACCCAGACCGTGTTCGACGACGACCCCGAGCTGACCGTGCGGGACGAGTTCGACGTACCCGTCGAGCGGCAGCCGCTGCGGGTGGTCGTCGGCGACCGCGAAATACCGGAGACGGCCCGGGTGCGGAACCCGCAGGCCGAAACGCTGCTGCTGCCCACGCATGACCCGGCCGAGGTCCTTCGCCAGCTCGCGGATCGCCAGATCCGGCACCTGTGGCTCGAAGGCGGCCCGACCCTGGCCGCCGCCTTCGTACGAGCGGGTCTGGTCGACCGGATCGTCACGTACGTCGCCCCGGCGCTGCTCGGCTCGGGTCGTTCCGCGGTTGGTGACCTGGGCGCGGAATCGATCGCGGACCTGCGGCGCTTCAGTCTTTCGGATGTCACCCGCCTCGGCGACGACGTCCGGCTCACGCTTTCCCCCGTAAGCCAGCACGCACAGTCCCCTGCACGAACTGATTTAAGGACGGTCTGAATGTTCACCGGAATCGTCGAAGAACTAGGCACGGTCGAGGCCTTCGAACTGCTGGAGGGCGACGCCGCCCGGCTACGGATCGCCGGCCCGACCGTGACGTCCGACGCGGGCCATGGCGACTCGATCGCGGTGAACGGCTGTTGCCTGACCGTGGTGGCGGTCGACGGTGAGACCTTCACCGCCGACGTGATGCGCGAGACCCTGCTGCGGACCAGCCTCGGCTCGGTCCAGCGCGGCTCCCGGGTCAACCTGGAACGCGCCGTCACCGCGCACTCCCGGCTCGGCGGCCACATCGTGCAGGGTCACGTCGACGGCGTCGGCACGATCGTGTCGCGCGAGCCGTCCACGCACTGGGAGAACGTCCGGATCGCGGCCGTTCCGCAGATCCTCAAGTACATCGCCGAGAAGGGCTCGATCACCGTCGACGGGGTCTCGCTGACCGTCACCGACGTCGACGACGAGTCCGGCACCTTCGGCATCAGCCTGATCCCGACCACGCTCGAGCTCACCGTGCTCGGCCGCAACCAGGTCGGCGACGTGGTGAACCTCGAGGTCGACGTGATCGCCAAGTACGTCGAGCGTCTGCTTGCCGGAGGCAAGGAATGAACTTCTTCAGCTGGCTGCTGCACGAGCAGGTGACGATCGCCGGATCGCCCGTGCTGGTGCGCGAGATCGTCGGCAACGTGTTCGGCCTGGGCAGCGCGTTGTTCGGCATGCGCCGGATGGTCGCGGCCTGGCCGGTCGGGGTGATCGGTAACGTTCTGCTGTTCACCGTGTTCGTCGGCGGCATGTTCGACAACCCGCAGGACAAGGATCTGTGGGGCCAGGCCGGCCGCCAGGTCTTCTTCGCGATCGTCAGCCTCTACGGCTGGTACCGCTGGTACCACAACCGCCACTCGGCCGGTACCGATGGGCACGGCGTGCAGCCGCGCTGGGCCACCAACCGCGAGCGGCTGGAACTGTTCGGCGCCGCGGTGATCCTGTACGGCGTGAGCTACTTCGTACTGAAGGAGCTCGGTTCCTGGGGCCCGCAGTGGGACGCGTGGATCCTGACCGGATCGATTCTCGCCACCTACGGTATGGCCCGCGGCTGGGTCGAGTTCTGGCTGATCTGGATCGCGGTGGACGTCGTCGGCGTACCGCTGCTGCTCAAGGCCAAGTTCTACCCGTCGGCCGTCATGTACATCGTGTACGGCGTCTTCTGCGTGATCGGATTCGCCGCCTGGTGGCGGATCCAGCGCCAGTCGCAGACCGCCGAGCCGCAGCCGGTAAGTACTGGAAAGGTGAGCTGACATGGGTGAGGTACTGAAGCTCGACACCATCGAGCACGCGATCGACGAGATCCGCGCGGGCCGCCCGATCATCGTGGTGGACGACGAGGATCGCGAGAACGAAGGCGATCTGATCTTCGCCGCGTCCAAGGCCACTCCGGAACTGCTGGCCTTCCTGATCCGGTACAGCTCGGGCGTGGTCTGCGTGCCGATGGAGGCCGCCGAACTGGACCGCCTCGGCATTCCGCTGATGACGCCGCACAACCGGGAGCGCCTGCGTACGGCGTACACGATCTCGGTGGACGCGCGCGACGGCGTGACCACGGGTATCTCCGCCGCCGACCGGGCCCGGACCATCCGGGTGCTGGCGGATTCGGCCTCCGAGTCGTACGACCTGGTGCAGCCCGGGCATATCTTCCCGCTGCGCGGTCGCGAGGGCGGCGTACTGGTTCGTCCGGGTCATACCGAGGCCTCGCTCGACTTGACCCGGCTCGCCGGGCTCGGCACGACCGCGGTGATCGCCGAACTGGTGAACGACGACGGCACGATGAAACGTGGTCCCGAACTGCGCGAGTTCGCCGACGAGCACGGGCTGGTGCTCGTCTCGATCGAGGACCTGATCAAGTATCGGCGCCGTACCGAGACACAGATCGAGCGGGTCGCCACAACACGGCTGCCCACCCGGTACGGCGATTTCGTCGCGCACGGCTATCGCAACACCGTCGACGGATCGGAGCAACTCGCCCTGGTTCGCGGTGACATCGGAACCGGGCCGGTACTGGTTCGCCTGCACTCGGAGTGCCTGACCGGCGACGCCTTCGGTTCGCTGCGCTGCGACTGCGGCCCGCAGCTGGACGAGGCGATGCGCCAGATCGCCTCGGCAGGCGGCGTGATCGTCTACCTGCGCGGGCACGAGGGCCGGGGGATCGGCCTGCTGCACAAACTGCGGGCCTACGAACTGCAGGACGCGGGCCGCGACACGGTGGACGCCAACCTCGACCTCGGGCTGCCGGCCGACGCGCGCGATTACGGCACGGGCGCGCAGATCCTCGCGGATCTGGGCGTCACGTCGGTGCGGTTGCTGACCAACAATCCGGAGAAGATGGCCGGTGTGCAGGGGCACGGCATCGAGGTGGTCGAGCGCCTGGGCATTCACATCGATCCGACCGAGCACAACCTGCGGTACCTGAGCACCAAACGCGACCGGATGGGCCATCACCTGCCCGGCGCTGCCCCCCTCATCGACGAGAACGGAGCCGGCTGATGTCCGGAAGTGGCGCACCGACCATCGAAACCCCGCGGGCTGAGGGCCTGCGCGTCGCGGTCATCGCGGCGCAGTGGCACCCGCTGATCACCGACTCCCTGGTCGCCGGGAGCGAGCGGGCCCTGGCGGAGGCCGGCGTCACCGATCACAAGGTCGTCCGGGTGCCGGGCTCGTTCGAGCTGCCCGTCGCGGCGTTGCACGCGGCCCGCAGCGGGTACGACGCGGTGGTCGCGCTCGGCGTGGTGATCCGCGGCGACACCCCGCACTTCGAGTACGTCTGCCAGGCCGCGACCGAAGGCCTCATGCAGGTCTCGGTGACCACGGGCGTGCCGGTCGGATTCGGCCTGCTGACCTGTGACAACGACCCGCAGGCCCTCGATCGCGCGGGCCTGCCGGACAGCCGTGAGGACAAGGGCTACGAAGCCGCCCAGGCCGCGCTCATCTCGGCCCTGGCTATCCGCTCACTCTGAAATTCGTGGGCCCCGGTTGTTGCCCGGGGCCCACGAGTTCTAGCGGCGGAAGGTGGTTCGCCAGTTGGCCTCCCAGGTCTGGCCGCCGTCGGTGGAGAACGACTGCTCCCACGTCGGCGCCGGACCGTTCTTGCGCCAGTGGAACCGGACCTCGATCGGTACCCCGTTGTGCTCGTCCGGCCCGTAGAACAGACCATTGCCCTCGGCATCGAACTTGCCGACCACCGGGGTGTCCAGCTTTCCGCGCAAGCTGTTGATCCAGTAGATCGACCACTCCTTGGCGATCGGGTCGAACGTCCGGAACGTCAGGCCCTTGAACCCGAGGCTCGGCAGCACCCCCTCGTCCACGCTGACGGCGCCGTCGAAGTACGTCCAGCCGGTCAGCGTGCTGGAGAACTCGTACCACTCGGTGCTACCGGTCAACGGCTCGCGCAGCCGCTGGTGTTCACCCTGCCAAACGCCGTTGAGGAACTCGAAGTCGTCCGTGACCTTCGGTAGGCCCAGCGGCTCCGGCGCATCGTCTCGCCGGGTGAACTCCATCACCCAGTTCGTCTCCCAGGTCTCCCCGTTGTCCACGGAGAATGCCTGCTGCCATTTCGCCGTACGCTCGGTGACGTCGGACCACACGTAGCTCGCGAGCACCGGGCGGCCCTCGTGCTCGTCCTCGCCGACGAGCCAGCAGCTGTCACCATCCCACCGCCCCCGGACCGGCGGCTGGGTCTTGCCGGTTTTGCTGTTGATCCAGTAGATCGTCCAGTCCTTCTCGACCGGATCGAACAACCGCAGCGACATGCCGTACGCCCCCTTGGAGGGGAACGTCACCTGGTCGATGCTGACCGCGCCGTCGAAAAGGATCCGCGCGTGGCAGGTTCCGGTGTATTCCTCCCAATCGTCACTCCCCGTCAACGGGTTCTTCAGTTGGCGGTGCGCGACGTCGAAATGCCCGGTGAAGAAATCGAAGTCGCCGGTGATCTTCGCGGGCTGGGCTGCGGTGGTTGCGGTAGTGGTGTCTGTGCTCATGGATTGAGCTTGACGCCTATACCTGACAGCGAATGGCAGTCTTTCCGGCTAATCTCGAACCATGCGGTCCAGTCGGCTCCTCTCGATCCTCCTGCTGCTCCAGACCCGCCACCGGCTGACGGCGCGCGAACTGGCAGACGAGCTCGAGGTCTCCCTGCGCACGGTGTACCGCGACGTCGAGGCCCTCGCCGCCGCCGGAGTTCCCGTGTACGCCGAACAAGGCCGCGCCGGGGGATACCGCCTGGTCGACGGCTATCGCACTCGCCTGACAGGCCTGACCGAACAGGAAGCCGCCTCGCTGTTCCTGGTCGGTATGCCCGGGCCTGCGGCAGCACTCGGGTTGACCCGGCCCGCGGCCGCCGCCGAGTTGAAGCTGCTCGCGGCGCTGGCGCCGGACCAGCGGGATCAGGCCGGACGGCTGAAGGATCGGTTCTACCTGGACATGCCGGCTTGGTATCGGCAGGCCGAGGATTCACCGTTCCTGGCGGAGTTGGCGGAAGCGGTTCTGCAGGATCGTCGCGTGCGTGTGCTGTACCGGCGTTGGGAGGCACCTCGCGAGGTCGAACGCGTCTTGGAGCCGTACGGTCTGGTGCTCAAGAGCGGGAGTTGGTACGTCGTTTCAGGTACGGGGAAATCCGGCTTCCGGACGTACCGGGTGTCGAATGTGTTGTCACTGACGCCTACCGACGAGGTGTTCGAACGCGAGCCCGGCTTCGATCTGGCGACGCATTGGCAGGCGCATCTCGATGACTTCGAGGCTCGGAGGTTTACCGGAACTGCGCTTGTGCGGATCTCGCCCGGGTTGTTGCGACGGCTTTCGGATCTGTCGGCGACGTTGTTGCTTCGGGCCGTTGGCGAGAGTGGCTCCACTCCTGATGAGGAGGGGTGGGTGACGGCGGAGGTGCCGATCGAGTCGGTGGGGAACGCGGCTGAGCAGTTGATTCGGTACGGCGCGGGGTTGGAGGTTCTGGCGCCGGAATCGCTGCGGGGCAAGCTGGCGGAGATTGCGGGGGAGTTGGTTGGGATGTATTCGTCCGGGGGAGTGATTGATTCTGTGGGGTGGTTTCGGTTGGCACCGGTCCCCGGGATGTCGCGCACGCTCTGAGTCGGGCCACCGCGCTTCGACCAGGTGGTTGACGGCCCAACTGGCGGTCCAGGCGGCCGGGCGGGCGGTCCCGATGGACCAGCGGGGGTCCGGTCCAGCCGACTACCGATTTTTTGTACGACTACCCGGCTGCAACCGGGTAGCGGTCAAACAACTCGGCAGCGGCCACCCCAAATCCGGGTAGCGGAGCGAAACCCCGGTAGCCGCCCCGAGCCCCGGCGACCGCGCGGCCCAAACCACCACATCGGGCCCGTCCAGAGTCCACATCGCGCCCGTCCAGAGTCCACATCGCGCCCATCCGGAGCGCGGTCATCCGAGCCCATCAACGCCGACGGCCGAGGACCCCGGGTTCGAAGGCCATCGACACCGGCACCGGGCAGTCCTGCGAGTGGCCAGCCATCCCGCCGGTGGGTTACCACCCCGGAATCCGAGGTGGTAACCCACCTCGCGAGTGGCCAGCCACTCCCACGATCGGCATGCGCAGCACCCGGTCGCGCATCGGCCTGGATCGGGGGAGATCGCGCTGCAGCGAGCGGATCACGGCGACTATTTCAGGGGTCGACATGTGAAGTCGGGGGTCGACTCGTCAAGTTTCGAACGCCGACCCCCCAGTTGACACGCCGACCCGCGAAACTTCCAGGCGATAACCCGCCGACGAGCGGCCGACCCCGTCGATTCGGCCCATCGGCCGCATCGACCAACCACCCGACCCCCGCGGGACCACCCGACGCAACCGGCCAGACCCCACCCGTCCCCCTGATAGCCCGCTGCACTCGGTCGGTTCGGGCCGGGTCAAGGGCGCGAACGCGTCGGCGCAGCCGATTCCAACCCTTGACGCGGTCCGGACCGACCTGACAATTCGCAAGACTCAGGGGGACGGGTGCAACGAACCACCCGCCGACACACACTCCGGCCGGACCTCAACCCGCCGACGCACAACACGGTCGGCCCCACCCGCAGTGGCACCACGCGGCCGCCCTCCCGCAGGGACTACGCGGCCGTTTCCCGAGGTGTACGACCACCCTGGTACGACGGCACGGCTGAAGGTGCTCGGGGAGGTGGCGAAGGAGCTCGGGATGACGCCGGGACAGGTCGTACTCGCCTGGTTGTTGCCGTCGATCAAGGCCATCATCGGCGCGAGCAGTCGGGCCCAACTGGACGAGGCCCTCACCGCGGGCAAGCTCGAACTCACCGACGACCAGCGCACCCGCCTCGACGCCGCCCACTGACGGACTACGACACGGTGGCCAGCGCCGGACCATGACACGGTGGCCAACGCCGGACCATGACACGGTGGCCAGCGCCGGACCATGACACGGTGGCCAGCGCCGGACCATGACACGGTGGCCAGCGCCGGACCATGACACGGCGGCCAGCGCCGGACCGTGACACGGTGGCCAGCGCCGGAGCACCACGTGGCCCCGAGCGTCGGCATTCCCGGAAAGGTAGGTTTCGGGGATGCCTTTGCAGCACCTTGCCGGACGGGTTTGGCTCTGGCCGCATGATCCGGATCCGGATGCGATTCGCGGCTGTGTCGCGGTGATCGCCGACGATCGGGGCAGCGTGATCGTGGATGCCGGCAATTCGCCGGACCAGGCCCGCCGGATCCAGCAGGCCATCGCGGCCGAACAGCTGCCGGCGCCACGTTGGCTGACGTACACGCATAACCACTGGGACCACACCTGGGGCGCCTGCGCCTGGGAAGACGTCGAGATCGTCGCGCACTCCGCCGCGACCGCCATCCTCGAGAGGGAGGCGGCCCGCCCGTGGAGCCACGCCTACCTCCGCGACCAGGTCGCCGCGAATCCGAAACTTGGCCCGAGCTTCCGGGCGAGAGCCCTGGCGATGGCGGATTGGACCGGTTTCAAGGTCGTACCGCCGCACCGCACGTTCGACGGCACCCTGACGTTGCCGACCGGCGTACGGCTCGAACATGTCGGCGGCAGTCACGCGCCCGACTCCCTGATCGTCATCGATGACGAGTCGAGCGTGGCGCTGCTGGGCGACTGCTTCTACCCGCCGCCGTTCCACGAACGCGAGGGTGACGAGAGCACGGATTTCGCCATGGTCCGGCGCCTGATGAAAACCGGACTGGAGTGGTATGTGGACGCCCACTCAGCGCCCCGGCGGATGGCCGGTAGGCTGAGCGGGCGATGAAGACCTTTGACGAACTCTTTGCCGAGCTGGGTGAGAAGGCGCTGACGCGACCGGAGGGATCCGGCACCGTGGCAGCGCTGGATGCCGGCGTGCATACGATCGGCAAGAAGCTGGTCGAGGAAGCCGCCGAATCCTGGATGGCCGCCGAGCACGAGGGTAAGGAGCGGGCCGCCGAGGAGCTGTCCCAGCTGCTGTACCACGCCCAGGTGATGATGCACGCGCTGGGACTGAGCCTCGACGACGTGTACCGACATCTGTAGCAGTGCCGCTACAGATCCCGGTTCATCTCATTCGAAAGGCCGATCCATGCTGCGCGTCGCAGTGCCGAACAAAGGCTCGCTGAGCGAAGCCGCCATCGACATCCTGACCGAGGCCGGATACCGGCAGCGCCGTTCCACCAAGGACCTCGCGCTGACCGATCCGGACAACGAGGTCGAGTTCTACTACCTGCGCCCCAAAGACATCGCCGTGTACGTCGGGCTGGGCACGCTGGACGTGGGGATCTCCGGCCGTGACCTGGTGCTCGACTCGCACGCCGAGGCCGAGGTCATCGTCGAGCTCGGCTTCGGCCGGTCCACCTTCCGGTTCGCGGGTCCGCCCGGCGTGGCCGGTTCGGTGAAGGACCTCGGTGGCAAGCGCATCGCCACGTCGTACGCCGGAGTCCTGGCCGACCACCTCGCGGAGAACGGGGTCGAGGCCCAGGTGGTCCGGCTCGACGGCGCGGTCGAGTCCGCCGTACAGCTGGGTGTCGCCGATGTGATCGCGGACGTGGTCGAGACCGGGACCACGCTGCGGCAGGCCGGGCTGGAGGTCTTCGGTGAGCCGATTCTCAAGTCCGAGGCCGTGCTGATCACGCGCAACGGTGTGACCGAACCGCCCAAGGGCCTGGAGCAGCTCGTGCGCCGGTTGCAGGGCGTTCTGGTCGCGCGCAACTACGTGATGATGGACTACGACATCCGCGCCGAGGCGGTCGAGAAGGCCAACGCGCTCACGCCCGGCCTGGAGTCGCCGACGGTATCGCCGCTACATCGGGAAGGCTGGGTCGCCGTCCGCGCGATGGTGCCCCGGGCCGACGCACAGCGGATCATGGACCAGCTCTGGGAGGTCGGCGCCCGCGCCATCCTCACCACGGACATTCACGCATGCCGGATCTGATGGCCAAGACCGTGGCACCCCTGTGGCAGTTCCGCGCGCGGGTGCTCGCGGTGATGTCCGCGATGCTGACGGCCTCGATGGTGTCGGTGTTCGGCGTGATCTGGATACGGCTGTCGGACGAGATCAAGGAGACGTTCACGCTGTTCCAGCGGCTGACGTTGCTCTTTTTCGCCGGCATCGTGCTGTGGGGGCTGTACCGGATGGCCACGGTTCGCGTTGCGGCGTACGAGGACGGCCTGGCGGTGCGCAACGTCTTCAAGTCGTACCGGCTGAAGTGGAGCGACATCTCCGTACTACGGCTCAGCCCGGGTGATGCCTGGTTGCAGGTGTTCGATCAGGAGGGCACGCGCCTCGGAGTGCTCGCAGTGCAGACTTCGGACGGCCCGCGGGCCCGCGAAGCGGCGAAGGATCTCGCTCGCATCGCGAAGGCCCACGGCGCCGGCCGGACCTGATCAGGCCACGCGGTACGACGTGCTGTGGCGGTCGCCCGGCGCCAGCACGATGACGTCCTCGCCGGTGACGAAGGCGTTCGGCGGGCAGGTCATCGGCTCGACCGCGACACCGGCCCGATCGATGGCGTTCGCGGAGTAGAGCTGCAGCCAGCGGGTGTCCGAGGTGAGCGCCACCGAGCGGTCGGACGACGGATCGGTCAGCCGCACGGTCCACTCGTCCGGCAGGTCCGTGAAAGCGTTGTCGATGAACAGGTCGCCAACCACCCGGCCCGTGCTGAAGTCGAACGGCGTGCCCGCAACGTCCTCCACGCCTCGCGGCAGGAGCCGGTCGGGATCGACATCGACCCGCTTGCCGGCGGTGAAGGACAGCTCGCACTCGTCGAGCCGACGGCCCACGGTCAGATAGGGATGCGTGCCAAAGCCGTACGGCGCGTTGGTGGTGCCGATGTTCGTCGCGGTGGCCTCGACCGCGAGGCCCTCGGCCGAGACCTCGTAGCGGATCGAGAAGTCCAGCTGGTGGCGGTACCCGGGTTCGCCGTACAGGCGGTAACCGACCACGCAGACGGCCTCGCTCGAACCGTCGTCCAGCCGGGACCAGGAGGCCCATCGGGTGAGGCCGTGAATGGCGTTGTGCTTGTCCGGTTCGGTGAGGGAGAGCTGCTCGTCAGTGCCTTCGAAGGTGTAGCGGCCGTCGGCGATCCGGTTGGGCCAGGGCAGCAGTTGCTGGCCGATTCCCGCGTGGGCGCTCTCGTTCTCGCCGTACCCGATCAGGACGTCGGTACCGTCCCGGGTGAGGCTGCGGACTCCACCGCCTACCTCGACGATGGTGGCGGTGTATTCGCCCGAGCTGATGGTCCACTGGCGTCCAGACGGAGAGGTCATGCGGTCAGCTTAGTTGTCCCTTTAAGTACAAGTTCCGCCTCGGTGCCCGGTCCGGCGCCGTCGACGATCAGGTCGGCCCGGTCGCGGGTGGCCTCGGTCGCGAAGTAGTCGCGTTCCCAGCGCATCCACTCCAGCCAGCGGTCCCGCATCGCCTCGCCGTCGCGCTCGATCCCGCGGTCCAGGCGCAGGGCGTTACCGGTCTCGACCCAGATCCGCAGGGACGGCCAGGGCTCGACGCCACGGTTGGCCGAGGTGACTCCTTCAACGATCAACAGCTCCACCGTGGCCGGGACCAGGTGGACCTCCGCGTACGCGCCGGCTTGCCAGTCGTACCGGCGGTAGCGGCCCTCGAGCCCCTTGGCCAGGCGCGCCAGCACGTGGTCCCGTAGCAGGGCGAATCCCTGCTCGGCGCCGTCCCAGCCGGCGTACAGGTCGTCCATGTGCACGACCTGCACCCGCAGGCCACGGCCTTCGGCGGTCTGGGCCAGTCGCCCGGCGACGGTGGTCTTACCCGAGCCGGCCGGGCCGTCGATGCAGATCAGCCGGGTGGCGCCGAGCGCCGGGGGACTGGCCAGCACCTGGTCGAGGAGCCGGCCGTAGGTGATCGTCTTAGTTGATTCCATGGCGCTTCAGGATGTCCTCGATCTCGTCGAACTCCTCCGAGGTCTCCGCCTTCTTGCCCGGCTTCGAGGCCTTGGGAGCTCTGGCCGGCTGAGCCGAGGCGGTCTGCGGCAACTGGCCGGTGGCGGCTTTGGGGGAGTCCTTGGTGGCGGCCTTCGGCGCGGTCCGGCCCTTCACGAAGCCGGACACCACGAACAGCACGACCGAGACGCCGAACAGCGCGATACCGGCCCAGACGGTCGGGGAGAAGATCAGCTGGGTGACCCAGTCGACGGACGCCTTGACCACGTCCCAGAGCAGCTCCAGCAGGTTGGTCAGGTAGAGGGCGACCGG
Organism: Kribbella deserti; assembly: GCF_042434725.1. Classification (NCBI taxonomy): domain Bacteria; kingdom Bacillati; phylum Actinomycetota; class Actinomycetes; order Propionibacteriales; family Kribbellaceae; genus Kribbella; species Kribbella deserti. Next base: position 195,951 of record NZ_JBHLTC010000029.1, read on the forward strand.
CAGCAGGGACCAGGCCACGCCGCGAATCCCGGCGTTCAGGCCGCGACGGCGCCAGGCCGCCCAGCTGGCGATCAGCCCGATCAGGGTCAGGCCCACGCAGAGTGGCAGCAGCGTCAGATCGTTGAAGTCAGGCACATACCCAGGCTTGCACAGGTCCGGCCGGAACCAAGCCGGGAACAGCCCTGACGCCACCCTGAATCACCCGCCGGGGACAATGACAGGGTGGAACCCAAGCGGCAGTTGGCCTTCACCGGATTCGAGCACGACGACGGCACGGCCGATCCCGCGCTGGCGGCGGCCCTCGCGGCCGGAGCGCCCGGGCCGATCCTGGCCGCGCTGACCAAGGCCCGCCTGCTCGTACCGGTCGTGGCCCTGCTCGGCGAGGTGGAGTACGACGAAAACGGTCTGGCCCACGACAAGACCTCCGATATGGCCGTCGCGCTCCTGCAAGGCCAGGACGGCCGGAAGGCGCTGCTCGCGTTCACCGGTACCGAGAGCCTGCGTCGGTGGAGCCCCGAGGCCCGGCCGATGCCGACCCAAACCGCGCTGGCCGCCACCGCCGCCGTACAAGAAGGCGCCGACGCCATCGTGGTCGACCTGGCCGGCCCCGCGTCGTACGTCATCGAGGGCGACGACGTACGACGCCTCGCCTCCGGGCAGCAGGTGCTTCGCCTGGAGGACGGCAGCTTCGCCTGGGCGCAGTCAGTCCCGGCCGACGGAGATGCCGACCGGACCTGAGACGCGCGCGGCCACCCATTCGCGGTGGAAGGCGCTGCCCGGCGCGACCTCGTCCCGTCGTTCCGGCTCGGCCAGTAGATCGACCGGGGCCTGCAGCGTTCGCTCGGGCTTGACCGGCTCCGGATGCGGGCCCGCGATGATCTCCGCGATGGCCTCGGCCGCCGGTTTACGCCGGTGGTCGACCGTGAAGAGGCCCAGGTCGTACTCGCGATCCGGGAAATCGGCCAGCGAGCGATCGATGTCGTGCGACGACCACCACGTGACGCCCCAGAGCGCGGGATTCGTCAGTACGTGCGCGAGGGTCTGCCGTACGAAGGTGGCGGCGTCACCCGGCGGCACATCCGGCTCCGGTACGCCGATCTCCTGGAGCCAGACCGGCCGATCCGGGTCCAGCGCGGTGGCGGCGGCCAGCTCCACCAGGTAGTCCGCGTGCGAGATCGTGGCGGGCCCGAGTGGTCCGTCGATTCGGGACACCCCGTTGAAGACCCAGGAATGAACCGTCGTCAGGTCACCCATTTCGACCGCCTCGGCCGGCGTGAACGGGTGATCCGGCTTGTACCAGGCGTCGTCGAAGACCGAGTGCAGACAGAGCTTGTCCGGCGCTGCCGCCCGGGCCGTCTCGAGTAGCTCGCGCGCCCAGTCGTACGACGCGGCCGCGGTGGTGGTATTCGTGGGCCAGAGGTTGTTCACCTCGTTGCCCAGGGTCAGCGCGAAGACGTTGTCCCGGGTGCCGACGGCCCGCGCGAGCGTGTCGACGTACTGCGTGAGGCCGTCGCGGACCAGGCGGTCCTCGAACAGGCTGCGCTGATGCCAGGTCAGGGCCCAGGACGGCAGGAAGTCGTAGCTGGACAGGTGGCCCTGGATGAAGTCGACCGAAACCGCCAGACCGAACTCCGCCGCGGCGTCGATCGTGTCCAGCAGGTCGTCGATCGGCCGCTGCCGCACGATCGCCCGGTTCGGCTGGATCCACGGCCAGATCGGGAACACCCGGACGTGGTCGAGGCCGAGGCCGGCCAGGTCCTCGAAATCGCGCCGGACGTCGTCGCCGGAGTAGTCCAGCCAGCTGTAGAACCAGCCGCGCGACGGCACGTAGTTGGCGCCGAAGCGGGGCGCGGGCGGCGTACCGGTCGGGCCGGTGATCGGATCGGGGCGCATTCGAGGATGCTAAAGCGATTTAGTCAAGACCGCCAGTCAGTCTCATTCCGCCGGCGGTGCCGTGCTCTCCCGAACGGTCAGCACCGGCGTCGCGGTCTTGCGGTTGATCACCGTGGTCGGGTCCGCCAGGACGGCGAGCAGCACCTCCGCGGCCTGCCGGCCGAAGTCGAAGGTGTCGCGGGACAGCGCGGTCAGGGCCGGGTGCATCAACTGGGTCAGCACCGAGTCGTCGAACGCGACCAGCGACAGCTCGCCCGGCACGGACACACCCATCTCCATCGCCACCCCGAGCCCGGCGACCGCCATCACGTCACTGTCGTAGACGATCGCGGTCGGCCGCTTCGCACCGGACAGCAGCTTGCGCGTGGTCGCGGCCCCCTCGGCGTCGCTGAAGTCGGTCGGCAGTGAGACGACGTCCAGCCCAAGGCGCGGTACGACGTCGCGGATCGCCCGGATCCGGCGCTGGGTGTGCTGGAAATTCGGCGTACCGGCTACGTGCGCGATGCGGCGGTGGCCGAGCGCGGCCAGGTACTCCACGATCGACAGCATCGCCTCGCGGTCGTCGGCCCACACCGACGGCAGGCTGCCGCGGCCACCTCGGCCGCCGATCACCACGGTCGGAATCGCCAGTTCGCGCAGGAGGTCGACGCGCGGGTCCTTCACGGTCAGGTCGACCAGCACGATGCCGTCGACGCGGTGCTCGGAGGCCCAGCGCCGGTACACCTCGATCTCGGCGGCGGTGTCCTCGACGATCAGCAGCTGTAGCGAGATCGAGCGCGCGGACAGGCCCGACTGCAGGCCGGAGAGCAGTTGCGCGAAAAACGGCTCGACCCCGAGCGTGCGGGCCGGCCGGGCGATCACCAGGCCGATCGAGTCCGCCCGGGAACCACCGAGCGCCCGCGCGGCGCTGTGTGGCCGCCAGTGCATCTGGTCGGCGATCTCGAGGATGCGCGCGCGGGTGGCTTCGCTCACCCCGGGCCGTCCGTTCAGCGCGAACGAGACCGCGCCCTTGGACACCCCGGCGCGGTCGGCGATGTCCGCGATCGTCGGTCTGGCCATGGCCCCTCCTAAGCGTCCTGTGCTGGGCATTGCTTCGCCCCGGTGACGCGGCGTTGCTCTTGACAGCGGATTCTACGGGGTGGATAGTCCGGGAACTAGACCGGTTTATCTGTTCAGGAGAATTCGATGTCAAAGCGTCTGACTTCAGCGGCCGCCCTGGTGGCCACCGCCGCACTTTCCCTGTCCGGCTGCGGGCTCGGCGGCGGCGAATCCGCAGGAGAGAGCAAGCCGACCGTCTCCACCGGCGCCGAGGTGAAGGGCGAGGTCAGCCTGCAGACCTGGGCGCTGAAGCCGAAGTTCACGACGTACGTCGAAGGCGTGATCAAGGCTTTCGAGGCGAAGTACCCGGGCACCAAGGTGACCTGGCTGGACCAGCCCGGTGACGGCTACGACAAGAAGGTGCTCAGCCAGGCCTCCGCCGGGCAGTTGCCGGACGTGGTGAACCTGCCGCCGGACTTCGCGCTGCCGCTGGCCAAGCAGAACCTGCTGCTCGACGTCGCCGCGGCCGACCCGGATCTGGGCAAGGACTACGTCGAAGGTGGTGTCGCGGCGTACCAGTTCCAGGGCCAGGACGGCACCTTCGGCTACCCCTGGTACCTCAACACCGACATCAACTACTGGAACTCGGCGAAGTTCGCGGCGGCCGGCCTGGACGTGAAGAACCCGCCGAAGACGTTCGACGAGCTGCTCGCCGCGGCCAAGGTGATGCACGACAAGTCGAACGGCCGCGAGTACCTGATGAGCCGCTTGCCGGGCATCGGTGACCTCACCAACGCCGGGGTCAAGATCCTGTCCGACGACGGCAAGAGCTTCGTGTTCAACACCCCCGAGGCCGCCGCGCTGCTGGACAAGTACCGCGACGCCTACCAGGCCGGTTACCTGCCGAAGGGCATCCTGACCCAGGAGTACCTCGGCAACTCCAAGCTCTTCACCGAGGGCAAGGTGGCGTGGACGACCGGTGGCGGTAACGCGATCCAGGACTTCGTCAAGGACAACCCGTCGCTGAAGGGCAAGGTCGTGCCCTCGCCCGCGCTGGACACCCCCGCGCTGTACGTGCAGGGGCTGTCGGTTTCGGCCAAGACCAAGAACCAGGCCGCGGCGATCGCGCTCGCCCGGTTCGTCACCAACGCCGAGAACCAGGCCGCCTTCGCGAAGATCGTGAACATCTTCCCGTCCACCAAGGCCTCCGCGAGCGACCCGTACTTCTCCAAGAGCGACGGCACGCCGGAAAGCGAAGCGAAGGTGCTCGCGTTCGAGTCGCTGGCCAAGGCGAAGCCGCTGCAGCCCGCCATCATCAGCGGTGCCACCAACGACTTCATCAACCAGCAGATCTCGCTCGCGATCGCCGGCAAGGTGAGTTCGAAGCAGGCCCTCGACGCGGCCGTCGCAAAGGCGAACCAGTTGCTCAAGCAGTAGTCCTCGTTGTTCCTTCGTTCCTGGAAGTAGGCAATGCGCTCCCACCGCTGGTTCTCACCCTGGCTGCTGGTTCTGCCCGCGTTCGTCTGGTTGCTGGTGTTCAGCCTGTGGCCGTCGATCAACACGGTCATCCTGTCGTTCACCAATGCCCGCCCCCTTGGCGGCGGTCAGTTCGTCGGCCTGGCGAACTTCCGTGCCCTGCTGGAAGACGAGCAGCTCCGGTACGCCCTGATCAACAGCGTCGTCTACATGCTGGTGTGCCTGCCGCTGCTGACGATCCTGCCGCTGCTGATCGCCGTACTGGTGGAGAAGAAGCTGCCCGGAATCACGTTCTTCCGGACGGTCTTCTACACGCCGGTAGTGGCCTCGGCGGTGGTGGTCGCGCTGATTTGGACTTGGCTGCTCGACGAGCGCGGGCTGGTCAACGGCCTGGCGGAGAAGCTCGGCTTCATCCAGGGGCCCTTGCCGTTCCTGAGTGACCAGTGGCTGCTGTTGTTCAGCGCGATCAGCCTGACGGTCTGGAAGGGCCTTGGCTACTACATGATCATCTACCTGGCCGCACTGGGGAACGTCGGCCGCGAGCTGCACGAGGCGGCCGCGGTCGACGGAGCCAGCGCGTTCCGGCGGTTCATCAACATCACCATTCCCGGTGTGCGCGGCACGATGATCCTGATCGCGATCCTCATCTCGGTATCGGCGCTGCGGATCTTCTCCGAACTGTTCATCCTCAGCGGCGGTACCGGTGGCCCGGGCGGCCGGGACAGCTCGGTGGTGATGCTGATCCAGCAGTACAGCCAGGGCTTCGAGGGCAACCTCGGTTATGCCTCCGCGCTGTCGATCGTGCTGTTCTTCGTCACCGTCGTACCGATGCTGGTGCTGGCCCGGATCAACCAGAAGGCGGCGGACGCATGAGCATCGTGACCGACCCCGCGCGGCCCATCGACGTACCCGATGCCGCTGACGCACCCTCTGAGCGCCGGGGGCGTCGTTCCGGCGGTGGCTTCAACAAGATCACGTGGCAGGAGCTGGTGCTGCGCTACGTGCTGCTGGTGTTCGTCCTGATCATCACGGTCGGCCCCTTCCTGTGGCAGCTGTCCACCTCGTTGAAGGGCTCGGGGGAGGACATCTACACCCGGATCCCGAAGCTCCTGCCGTCGGAACCGACGTTCGACCACTACCAGGCGGTCGCCGACACCATCCCGGTGTGGGACTACGCCGGCAACTCCCTGTTCGTCGCCGCACTCGTTGTCAGCGGCAACGTCATCGGCGCTTCGCTGGCCGGGTTCGCGCTGGCCCGGCTGCAGTACCGCGGGCGCAAGCTCGTGCTCGGTCTGTTCCTCGCCACGCTGATCCTGCCCGGCGAGGTCACGATCATCTCCCAGTACGTGACGGTGCGGGAGTTCGGTCTGGCGAACACCCTGTTCGGGGTGGCGCTGCCCGGCATGATCGGCACGCTGAACGTACTGCTGATGTACAACGCGTTCCGGGTGGTGCCGCAGGAGATCGACCAGGCCGCGATCGTCGACGGCGCGAACGTCTGGCAGCGCTTCCTGTACATCGGTTTGCCCAGCGTGCGCGGCACCCTCAGCGTGGTCGCGATCTTCGCCTTCATCGGCGCCTGGGACGACTTCCTCTGGCCGCTGATCGTGCTCACCGATCCCGACAAGTACACCCTGACGGTCGGCCTGCAGTACCTGAGCGGCACCTTCAGCAACAACCCCCGGCTGATCGCCGCGGGCACGATGATCGCGTTCATTCCGATCGTGATCGTGTTCGGCACCCTGCAGCGGTTCTTCTTCAAGGGCGTTGAGGAGGGCGCCGTCAAGGGCTAGAACCGCGCCTGTTTCGACCATCCATCCGCCCGAAGTTTCGGTTGGTTCGAAGTCAAAGGAGCACCAATGTTTCGTGAGGCAATCACCGCGCTGGCCGTCACGGCCCTCGCCGGTGCCGCGCTGACCGCCCCCGCCGCTGCGGTTGTGAGTCCGGCCGCTGCACCGGTCTCGGCTGTTGCCGACAGCAAGCGTGTGGTCGTGTACTACCAAACGCAGTACCTGAACAACGTGTACGTGTCGCCCAAGCCGATGACCGACAACAACACCGGCGTCACCGACGTACTGGTCGGCGCGATCCACCTCAACAGCGATGGCAGTACGCACCTGAACGACCACCCGCCGGGCGATCCGCGGTACAACCAGATGTGGACCGACCTGAAGGCCATGCAGGCCAAAGGCGTGCACGTGCTGGGCATGGTGGGAGGCGCCGCGCAGGGTACGTTCCAGCGCCTGCAGAACGACTTCGCGACGTACTACCCGCGGCTGAAGAACGTCATCACGACGTACGGCCTGGACGGGGTGGATCTCGACGTCGAGGAGACCATGTCCCAGGCCGCGATCAACCGGCTGATCGACCAGTTGACCACCGACTTCGGCACCGATTTCATCATCACGCTGGCCCCGGTCGCGACGGCCTTGTCCGGCGGTGGCAACCTCTCGGGCTTCAACTACGAAACGCTCGAGCGTGAGCGTGGTACCAAGATCGACTGGTACAACGCGCAGTTCTACTGCGGCTGGGGCTCGATGGCCAACACCACCGGGTACGACAACATCATCAACCGCGGTCTGTTCACCCCGAACAAGGTCGTCGCCGGCGTCGTCACGAACTCGGCGAACTGCGGCGGCTACGTCCCACTCGCCACGCTGAAGAACACCCTCGGCGCCCTCGTCGCGAAGTACCCGAATTTCGGCGGCGTCGACGGCTGGGAGTACTTCAACTCCGACCCAGGCGGTACGGCGGCACCCTGGCGCTGGGCCGCCGAAATGACCTCCGCGATGTCCGGCGGCAGTACCGGCCCAGCCAACCTCGCGCTGAATAAGCCCGCCACTGGCTCAACCCCGTGCACGTCGACCGAAGGCCCTGCGAAGGCCGTCAACGGAACCGTCTCTGGTGGCAACACGGACAAGTTCTGCTCGCTGGCGTCGTCGAAGTTCCTGCGCATCGACCTAGGCGCCCCGACGTCCCTGCGCTCGATCGAGATCTCCCACGCGGGCGCCGGCGGCGAGTCCACCGCCTACAACACCCGCGCCTTCACCATCCAGGCCTCGAACGACGCCACCACCTGGACCACCCCGGTCACCGTCACCGCGAACACCGCCTCAGTCACCACCCACCCGGTAGCCCTGACCACCCGCTACCTCCGCATCACCATCACCACCCCCACCCAAACCACCGACCCCGCCACCCGCCTCTACGAGGTAAAAGCCTTCGCCTAACCAGCTCACGCCTTCTGCTTGACCAGACCAGGGGTGCCGCCCAATCCGGTGGGCGGTACCCCGACCTTTGCTCCCGACCTTTTTGCTCCCGGCCTTTGGTCCTTCCACTGCGGCAGTCGTCGCCCTGTTCCGTGGTGTGATCCCGCGATGGACCTGCGCGCACTCGAAGACCAGCTCACCGGAAGCCGCATCGTGCGAGTGGCGCACCGCCCCCACGAGATCCGCGTTCGCCTCCTGCGTCCGACCGACCCCTCGATCTGGCTGTGCCTCGAACCAGCCGGCACCGCAACCGTCGACGTACTCCTACCCGACGCGACCATCACCGGTGCCTCGGCGGAGGAGTCAGACGGCCGAGTACGGATCCAACTGTTGTCCGCCGATGGCGTCGCCCTCACCGCCATCGCCGACTCGTGGAGCTGGCACCCGTACGACCGCGACGAAGGCCTCTGGAACCTCGCCGACGACGAAAAGGCCGCCGTACGCCGAGCCGTCGAGGCAGTGGTAGCCCGCGACGCAGCCTCCCTGGCCCCGATGCTGCCGCCGGACTGGACCCAGCCGGCCGAGGACTTCTGGATGTGGGCCATCGACAGTGACGACGTCCCGGTCAACCTGCTGCTCCCACCCCCGCCCTTCGACGACTGGGAAGGCTCGGTACTGCGCCTGCCGGCGGACACCGAGGTCGTCATCGACTTCCTCAACGCCGACGACCCCACCCAACTCATCGACCTGACCCTCGAACTGACCCTGACCCGCACCCCCGACGGCGCCCTCCACACCCACGTCCACAACCTCCACACCCTGTGACCCACTCACCCGCGCCAGCTGCCGACTTTTTGCGCGACTACCTGGTTGCAGAGCCTGTTGCGTTTTGGGTGTGGCGCGGGTTGCTGGGTGGGTTCGGGGTGTT
>NZ_JBHLTC010000030.1:0-377379 GCF_042434725.1 Kribbella deserti
CCCTACCCCACCACCACCCGAACCCATTCCTCAACAGGCTCTGCAGCCGGGTAGTCGTACAAAAAGTCGGTAGTCGGCTCGAGTCAACCGCCATCCGGCCCCTCGGAACCGCCAACCGGCCCGTCGGGACCGCCAGGTGGCCCGCCCGACGGATGACGTAGCCCCCGCGCGGCGCCACCCGACCACCCGGCGCGGAGCGTGCGCGACCTCCCGGCGCGGAGGGTGCGCGACCTCCGGCGCGGAGCGTGCGGAACATCCCCAAACCCGGCCAGACCTCACCCGTCCCCCTGATAGCTGCCGCCTTTGGTCGGTTCGGGCCGCGTCAAGGGCGCGAACGCGTCGGCGCAGCCGATTCCCAACCCTTGACGCGGCCCGAACCGACCTCACAATTCGAAAGACTCAGGGGGACGGGTGCCACCCGGAACCCCTCCCCCCAACCACTCACCCCAAACCGCCAACACGTTCATTCGCACACAGTCCTTGTGCGAATGACCAGAACCTTGTTAGCTTCTACCGGTGAAAAGCGCCGAGCGTCAGCGGATCATCGTCGAACGCGTCCGGTCATCCGACCGCGTCAGCGTCACCGAACTCGCCGAAACGATCGGCACCTCCGAGATGACGATTCGCCGCGATCTGGACCTCCTAGCGGCCGAAGGCGTGCTGCGACGCGTGCACGGCGGCGCCGTACTGGCCTCGCCCTCTGGACTAGAACCACCCTTCGCCGCCCGAGCGACCGCGTCCACCACCGCGAAGAAGGCGATCGCGGCCGCGACTGCCGAGCTGATTCACGACGGCGAAACGATCGTCCTGGACAGCGGCACCACCGCCCTGGAGGTCGCCCACCTCCTTCGCGGCCGGCCGGTGACCGTCATGCCCTTGTCGATGCACGCCGCCCAGGTGCTCTTCGATGCGCCGAAGGTCCGGTTGATCCTGCCCGGCGGCGAACCACGCCCGGGTGAGCTGGCCATGGTCGGTCCGTTGACGCTGGCCGCCCTGAAGGCGTTGCGGTTCGACGTCGCGGTGCTGAGTCCGTGCGGGTTCAGCCTCGGCGCCGGAATGACCGCGCACGATCTGGGCGATGCCGCGGTCAAGCAGACCGCGTTCGAGGTGTCGGACCGGTCGATCGTGATGGCGGATGGCGCGAAGTGGGACCGGACGGCGCTCGCGGTGGTGTGCGCGGCGGATCGGCCCGACGTACTCGTCACTGATCCGTCCGCGCCGGCCGATCAGCGCGCGGCTTTGACCGAACTGGGCGTTCATGTCGTCACCACTGCTGAGGAAGGTACCGCCGCATGACCGCCGCACAGCCACTCTCCGACACCCCGACAACGGCCCGGCCGGTGGCGGCGCGGATCGCGACCTGGGTGTTCTTCGGTCTGAACGGGTTCGGTATGGGCCTGTGGGTCGTGCACATTCCGAACGTCGAACAGGCGACGCGTATCACCCACAGCACGCTCGGGTTCCTCCTGCTCATCCTCGGCGGCGCGGCCTTCATCGGGATGCAGGTAGCCGGCCCGTTGAACGACAAGTACGGCCAGCGCCGGCTGGTTCCGGCCGCCGGGGTCCTGATGGGGCTCTCGCTGTTCGGACCGGGTCTCGCCAATTCATGGTGGACGCTCGGCCTGGCGCTGGCGGTGTTCGGCTTCAGCAACGGCTCACTGGATGTCGGGATGAACGCCCAGGCCGTCGTGGTCGAACGGGCCTATCCCCGTCCGATCATGGCCGCCTTCCACGCCATGTGGTCGATCGGCGGGGCCTTCGCGGCCGTTGTCGGCGCCGCCACGCTTCGGGGCGGAGTACCGACCGCGGTGTCGCTCAGTGTGTGTGGCGCGCTCAGCATCGTCATCTCGCTGATCGCCGCGCGCCACCTGCTCGAGCCCACGCACAGCGACCCCGCTCCGGACGACGCCGAGCAGCCGGAACGACGTACGGCCGCGCCGAAGCGACTGGTCTGGCTGCTCGGTGGTCTGGCCTTCGCGCTGATGCTCGGCGAGGGGGTCGCGAACGACTGGGCCGCCCTGCACTTCAAGGACATTCTCGGTACGTCGAGCAGTACGGCGGCCTTCGCGTACGGGTCGTTCGCCGTCGCGATGACGATCGGGCGGTTCGCCACCGACCGGGTGGCGGCGGCGATCGGCCCGGTCGCGATCATCCGGTACGGCGCGGGCCTCGCGGCCGTCGGTCTGACCATCGTGGTGGTCTCGCCGTGGGTGCCGCTGGCGCTGGTCGGCTGGGCGTTGTTCGGTCTCGGCCTCGCGGGCGGCGTACCGCAGTTGTTCAGCGCCGCGGGCAATCTCGACACCCGCGCGTCCGGCGCCCTGATGGCCCGGGTCGTCGGTCTGGGTTACGTCGGTCTGCTTGCCGGGCCGGCCTTGATCGGCGGACTCGCGCACTGGGTGCCGTTGAACATCGCGTTCATCCTGCCGATCGCGCTCTGCACCATCACCGTGTTCTTCGCCTCGGCCATCGCACCACGCGATTGAAGCCGCTCCAGACGAAAGCCCGCTCTAGAGTCGTTCGAGCTCGGTCAGCGATGTCTCGAGATGACCCAGCAGCCGTTGCAGATGCGGCACACTGCGGCGGCAACCGATCAGGCCGAAGTGCAACTGGTGGTCGTAACTGGTCACGCTGATGTTGAGCGCCTGACCGTTGAGCACAATCGACATCGGGTACAACCCGCGCAGCCGGGCGCCGTTCCAGTAAAGCGTGCTGTCGACGGGCCCGGGCACGTTCGAGATCACCAGGTTGTACGGCGGTGGGGTCCGCCCGGCCGCGCCGGGTATCACCGCGCCGAGGCCGGCCGAACCCAGGCCAACGGCCCCGATCATCAGGTTTTGCAGGGGTGTGAGCTGCGACAGCACGCGCTTGGCGTACTTCGTCGACTCGCTGACGCGGCGCATGCGTCGTTCCGGATCGGGCTCGTCGGTCGCCAGGTCGCACAGCAAGGTGGCGAGCGCGTTGCCGTTCGACTCGTCATCGGCGCCGCGCAGTGAGACCGGCACCATCGCGGTCAACGCCTGGTCCGGAAGGGCGTTCAGCTCGAGCAGATAGTTGCGCAAGGCACCAGCACACATGGCGAGCATGACGTCGTTGAAGGTGGCGCCGGTGCTCGCGCGGACCGTGGCCAGCCGTTCCATCGGCCAGGACTGCGCCGCGAACCGCCGGGCGCCGGTGATCGGCCGGTTCAAGATCGTTTGCGGCGCCTGGAACGCGACCGCGGCATGCTCGGCGCGCAGGTTGTGCATCGCTCCACGCAACGCCACCGGGGTGAGCCCGGCCAGATCGGTCAGCACCCGGCCGACGCCACCACCAACCTTGGCGACAGACTCCAGCAAACCCGGCTCCGGCGCTTGCTGGGGCTGGCGATCCGGCAGAGCGTACGGCGCGGGCATGTGCCGACGAGTGGGGTCGTCGGTGAGCGTGGCCTGCATCCAGCGCAAGGCGCTCACGCCGTCCAGCATCGCGTGATGGACCTTGCTGTACAAGGCGAGCCGGCGTCCCCGCAGGCCTTCGATGACGTGGATCTCCCACAACGGCCGATGCCGGTCGAGCCGGGCGCCGTGCAGGCGGGAGGTGAGTTCGAGCAGCTCGCGGATCCGGCCGGGACGTGCCAGCGCCGACAGCCGGACGTGGTACTCCAGATCGATCTCGTCGTCCGGCTCCCACGACCAATAACCGAGGTTGGCGGCGCTGTGCCGGATGCGACGGCCGAAGAGCGGATTCACCACCTGGGCCGGGTCGACCATCTCGCGGTACAACTTCGCAAGGTGGTCGCGCCCGGCGTCCTCAGGCAGGTCGAACAGCATCAGCCCGCCGACGTGCATGGGCAGCTGCCGCGACTCCCCCGCGAGGAACATCGCGTCCAGCGGCCCCACCGGCGCGCTCATGCAGCACTCATGGAACCGTCAGTCGAGCGGGCGATGGTTGATCCCGAGAGCGGTGACCCGGGGCAGGTGCACGCGCAGGCGCTCGACGAACTCGTCGTACGAGGTCTTCGGTGATCCCCAGGCCCGCTCGGCGAAGGCGGACATGCGCGGGAACAGCATGTACCCGACGTGCTGCTCGTCTTCCATGTACTCGGTCCACACCTGGCACTGCGTACCGATGATGCGGGAGGATTCCTCCGGCGTCAGGCCGGCCGGGATGACGTCGAAGTCGTACACCTTCTCCAGCGGCGTGAAGTGGCCGATCGCCAGCGGCTCGGTCTCGGGGTCGGCCTGGTAGTAGTCGAAGTAGACCGACTCGTGCGCGGCCATCACCACGTCGTGCCCGGCCTTGGCCGCGATCTCGCCACGATCGGCGCCACGCCAGGCCATGATCACCGCGTCCTTCGGGCAGTCGGTCTCGACCATCTCGTCCCAGCCGACCAGGCGGCGGCCGTCCTCGGCCAGCACCGTCGACACCTGCGCGGTGAACCAGCCCTGCAGCTGGGTCGCGTCGGTGAGCCCGAGCTCGGCCTGCTTGGCCTGCGCAGCGGGCGACTCGCGCCACTGGTTCGCCGGGCACTCGTCACCACCGAGGTGGATGTACGGCCCAGGGAAGATCTCGAGCACCTCGCGCAGCACCGTGCGGACGAACTCGACCGTCGAGTCGTTGACGTTCAGCACGTCCTCGGAGATACCCCAGACCTGCCGTACGCCGATCTGCTTGCCGGGGTGGTTGCCGAGCTCCGGGTAGGCCGCGATCGCCGCCTGCATGTGGCCGGGCAGGTCGATCTCGGGCACCACGGTGATGCCGCGCTGCTCGGCGTACTCGACGATCTCGCGCAGATCGTCCTTGGTGTAGAACCCGCCGTGCGGCTTGCCGTCGTACGTGAACTCGGTCTGGCCGTGCGACATCTTGCCGATCATGGTCTCCGGCCGCCAGGCGCCGACCTCGGTGAGCCTGGGATAGGCGTCGATCTGGACGCGCCAGCCCTGGTCGTCGGTCAGATGCAGATGCAACCGGTTCATCCGGTGCAGTTCGAGCGCGTCGATCACGCGCAGCACGAACTCCTTCGGCATGAAGTGGCGTACGACGTCCAGCATCAGGCCGCGCCACTCGAACCGCGGGGAGTCGACGATGTTCACGACCGGAACACCGTTCGGCCCGATCAGCTGGGCGAAGGTCTGCTCCGCGTGCCGCAGGGCCTGGTCCGAACCGCCCGACAGGCGGGCGCCGTCCCGCGTCACGTCGATCCGGTACTCCTCGTCCGGCAGGTTCTCCACCACCGAGCGGACGGCCTCACCGGCCGGGTCCGCTGGGGTCCAGTAGCCCTCACCACGGACGAGCTCTCGCGGTGCGGGAATGATCGCGATCAGGTCGGACATACCGAACTCCAGTCAGGGCTTCGACGACGTGGCAAGGGCATTACTGTTCCGAACACGGGCTACTCGAACCCTATCGAGCAAGACCAGTTCTTTACCAGGTCAGGTCCATTCTGCGACCGGTTGCACACAAGTCGTCCCCGTGCGTTAATCCGGCTGCCACGGAGCCATACCGGTGAGAAGGTGGCCAGGTGACTGCCCACACGCCTCCACCGGATTTGCCCGCTCCTGCCGACACTGCCGGCCTGACGAGGGGTGAGCTGCAACGACAGACCGTACGGGTCCTTGTGGTCAGCAACGTGCTCGGCGGCGTTGCCGTGGCCAGTGGCATCGCTGTGGCTCCACTGCTCGCGGAGAACATCTCGGGCTCCACGTCCATGGCAGGTTTCGCTGCCACCTCGATGACCATCGGCGCCGCCGTACTGGCCGTACCGTTGGCGAAGCTTGCCCGCGCCCGAGGCCGTCGTACGTCGCTGAGTGCGGGTTACGTCATCGCACTGGCTGGAGCCGTCCTCAGCATCGTGGCGGCGCAAACCGACTCGCTGGCGCTACTACTGATCGGTGGATGTCTCTTCGGCAGTGGCTCCGCCGCAAACCTCCAAGCCCGGTACGCCGCCACGGATGCGGCTGATCCCAAACACGTCGCCCGAGCCCTTTCGGTCGTCGTCTGGGCCACCACGATCGGTGTAGTCGTCGGGCCCAACCTGACCGGCGTAGGTGGTTCCCTAGGCACCAGCGTGGGCATTACCTCTTTGGCCGGGCCCTACCTGTTCTCCGTGGTTGCCTTCAGCCTGAGCCTGGTAGTCGTCATAACCGGGCTACGCCGTCTGCACCGGGCCACGACGGCTAAGACGGCCGCAACTGGCCCAGTCGCTCGGCAGCCGCTGGCGACCACGTTCCGCGAGGTCTTCCGCAATCCCCCGGCGCGGCTCGGCCTGATCGCCATCGCGACGGCCCACGCGGTGATGGTCGGCGTGATGGTGATGACCTCGGTCCACCTTCGCCATCACGGCGCCTCACTCACGATCGTCGGATTCGTGATCAGCGGGCACGTCGCCGGCATGTACGCGCTGTCCCCGGTAATGGGCTGGCTCGCGGACAACCTCGGCCGCATCCGCACGATCGGTATCGGCCTGGCGATTCTCGCCGCCGCCATGCTCGTCGCGGCCCTCGCGCCCGACTCGGCGCATGGCCTGACCGCGACCGCGCTGGTTCTGCTCGGTCTCGGCTGGTCGGCCTGCCTGGTCGCCGGCTCGGCCTTGCTGTCCGAGTCGGTGCCGGTCGACCTCCGCACGTCGGCCCAGGGCATGTCCGACCTGATCATGGGGATCTTCGCGTCGGTCGCCGGGACCGCCGCCGGACCGGTTCTCGCCGCGTTCGGTTTCCACTGGCTCGCGGTGTTCTGCGGGCTGTTGCTGATCCCCGTCGCCGTGCTGGCCGTGACCACTCAGGCGCCGGCCCGGCCATAGCGTGGCGCTCGGGTCATAACAGTCTGGTGATGAGTTATCCACAGGGACTGACCCGGTGTTGTCCAGACGGGTTTGCCGCCGGATATCATTCGCTTCGGTTCCAGCCGGCCACCTGATATGACTGTCAGGCAGCACCGCTTCACGCGGAGTTGCCTGCCCTTTCCTGCGGGCTGGAACTCAGCATGCTGTGTGGACCCGAACGCCCGTTGGGCCCGACTGGAAGGCGACGATGTCACGTCTGCGCGTCGCCGTGCCGGGGATCGCCATCGTTGTAGTGCTTGCTCTGCTGTTCGGGCTCGGCCGCGCTTTCTCGAACCAGTTGGTGGTCGCGCCGCCGGTCTCGCCGATGCCCCAGCCGAGCATCACCGGCGACTCTGGTGGCAATCCCGATCCGACCCGGCCCGGGGCCGACTCGCGCCCGGCGCAGAACCTGTCCGGCGTGCTCGACGGCGCGGCGTTCGAGATCCGCGTGCCCGCCGACTGGAACGGCACGCTGCTGCTCTACGCGCACGGCCTGCGCAACACCTCTGAGGCCCGGGGCGCGCCCCGCGAGGTCTCGGCCTTCCTCAGCGACAAGGCCGAGGAGCTGATGCTGGAGAAGGGATACGCCGTCGCGGGTTCGGCGTACCGTCAGGACGGCTGGGCCGTTGCCGAGGGCATCGACGACATGCGGGCCCTGTTCGAGCACTTCAAGGCCGTCGTGGGTCAGCCCCAGACGACGTTGATGGCGGGCTTCTCGATGGGCTCGGTGATCGCGCTCAGCGAGCTCGAGCGCAACGAGCTGTACGACGGCGTACTGGCGGGCTGTCCCGTCGGCGCCGGCACACCGCGCACGTTCGACGCGATGCTGGCGCTGTCGCTCGCCTATGACGCGGTTTACGGCTGGCCGTCCAACTGGGGCACGCCCGCGGACGTGCGGGATGACCTCGACTTCGAGCGCGACGTGCAGCCGACCCTGCTCCAGCAGTACGGCGCTGCCGACGGCCCGGCCAAGTTCGAGCTGATCCGGATCCTGGCGGGCATTCCGAAGGGCGCCGAGTGGTGGAAGCGGGTCTGGGGTTTCGCGACCGAGACCCGGGCTGACCTGGAGCGGCGCTCCGGCGGACCCGTCGGGCAGAACCTCGACCACCACTACGCCGTCTCCCCCAAGGAGCGGAATCACCTGAACGAGATCGGCATCAACGACCAGCTGATCGACAGCACCATCTCGCGGATGAGCGCCCTGCGGATCGCGCCCGGAGCCGGCCGGCCCTACGCCGAGAAGTACGCCGAGTTCAGCGGGTTGATCAGCCGCCCGGTCCTGCTGCTCGGGACGAGGACCGACGCGCTTATCCCGCCCGCAAGCTCTCAGGCCTACAGCGAGACGGTCGAGCGGGCGCAAACGCAGCAGTGGCTTGCGAACGCCTGGACCTCCGGTAAGGGTCACTGCCAATTCAGCCCGCTGCAGATCTACACGGCGGTTGAGGCCCTCAACACCTGGGTGCAGATCGGGACCAAGCCGGAGAAGTTCCCGACCTCGCAGGGGTTCATCACGATGAAGCCGCCGGTCTGGTTCCAGCCCTGATGGCCGACGTCCCCCCGGGCAGCATTCCCAGCCCCAACATCTGGCACCACCCGGCCGTCTACGAGATCGAGAACAAGGCCGTTGATCCGCACGGCGTGATCGAGTCGACGATGCGGGAGATCCACGACTGGGCCGGCACCGCCATACTCGATCTCGGCTGCGGCACGGGCTACCACCTGCCCATGTTCGCGGCGACCGCCCGTGCAGTGATCGGGGTCGAGCCGCACGCCACGCTGGCCGCGGCCGCCCGGCGCCGTACGGCGGGCCTCGGCAACGTCGACGTACGTCAGGGCACCGCGCAGGCCGTGCCGGTGCCGGACGCCTCGATCGACGTGATGCACGCGCGCTGGGCGTACTTCTTCGGACCTGGTTGCGAACCGGGCCTGGCCGAACTGGACCGCGTGATGCGCCGCGGCGGTACGGCGTTCGTGATCGACAACGACGCGAGCCGTTCGACCTTCGGCGGCTGGTTCCGCGAGGGCTATCCGATGATCGAACCGGACAAGGTGGAGAGGTTCTGGTCGTCGCGCGGCTGGCAGCGCCGGGCCCTCGACATGGGATGGCGGTTCGAACGGCGGGAAGACTTCGAGGCCGTCGTGCGGATCGAGTTCGAACCGGCACTGGCCGAGCGGATCATCGCGGCACATCCGGGCATTACCGAGGTCGACTACGCCATCAACCTGTGGAGCCGTTCGTACTAGTCCCGGGTTTTGTCGGCGGCGTCCTCTAGGTTGTCGGACATGGCCAAGACAGCGACCAAAACAACGCGATCGCCCTTCCACTGCACGGAGTGCGGCTGGACGGCGGCGAAGTGGATCGGCCGTTGCGGCGAGTGCCAGGCCTGGGGCACGGTGGTGGAGATCGGCGCGCCCAAGGCCAACCGGGTGGTCGCCAGCGCGGTGTCCCATCCGGCCATGCCGATCAGCCAGGTCAGCGCCGTCGAGGCCGAGTCCCGCCCGACCGGGATCAGCGAGCTGGACCGGGTGCTCGGTGGCGGCGTGGTGCCGGGCGCGGTCATCCTGCTCGCGGGTGAGCCCGGCGTCGGCAAGTCCACCCTGTTGCTGGAGGTCGCGGCCCAGTCGGCTCGTCGCGGCCAGCGCACTTTGTACGTCTCCGGTGAGGAGTCGGCCGCCCAGGTCCGCCTTCGGGCCGGCCGGACCGACGCGCTGGTGGACGAGTTGTTCCTGGCCGCGGAGACCGATCTCGGCTCGGTGATCGGCCAGGTCGACGCGGTGCAACCGACGTTCCTGGTGGTCGACTCGGTGCAGACGATGGCGCATCCCGAGGTCGACGGCGCGCCGGGCGGGGTCACCCAGGTTCGCGAGGTGACCGGCGCACTGGTCCGGCTCGCCAAGGAGCGCAATATCGCGATCGTGCTGGTCGGCCATGTCACCAAGGAGGGCGCGATCGCCGGTCCGCGCATGCTGGAGCACCTGGTCGACGTGGTGCTCGCGTTCGACGGCGACCGGCATTCGGGTTTCCGGATGGTGCGCGCGACAAAGAACCGCTTCGGCCCGTCGGACGAGGTCGGCTGTTTCGACATGGTGGACACCGGCATCGTCGAGGTCACCGATCCGACCGGCTTGTTCGTCTCCCGCCATGCCGAACCCGTTCCGGGTACGTGTGTCACGGTGATGATGGAGGGCCGCCGTCCACTGCTGGCCGAGGTGCAGGCCCTGGTCGGCCCGTCCGGAGCCCCCCAGCCACGGCGTACGACGTCCGGCCTCGAGTCCAGCCGCGTCGCGATGGTGCTCGCCGTGCTCGGTAATCGCGCGGGCATCAAACTGTCCGATATGGAGGTGTACGTCGCCACCGTGGGCGGGGTGAAGATCACCGAGCCGGTCGCGGATCTGGCCGTCGCGATCGCCGTCGCCTCCTCGGTGATGGACAAGGCGATCCACCCGGGCCTGATCGCCATCGGCGAGGTCGGCCTGGCGGGCGAGGTCCGGCGCGTCGGCGGGCTGGAGAAACGTCTGGCCGAAGCCGCCCGCCTCGGCTTCACCAAGGCCATCGTGCCCGCAGATACGCCGAACCGCGGCAAGGACCTGAAGCCGATGGACATCCAGGCGAAGTACGGCCTCAAGGTCTTCTCCGCCGCCGACATCCGCAGCGCCCTCCTCGCCGCCGGCATCACCGCCTGACCACCCTCCGTTGGCATTCATCGGTCCGGATGAAGGCGAGGTGCAGGGGCGGCCGGAGGGTGAGACGGGGCGGGGCGGCGGCGTACTGGCGAGTAGACTGCCGGTCGACCCAGTGGAAGGCAGTGCGAGATGACCGGTTCCAAAGTTGTTGCCCTCGGCCACTACCAGCCCGATCGGGTACTGACGAACGCCGAGCTGGCCACGATGGTGGATACCAACGACGAGTGGATCCAGAGCCGCGTCGGTATTCGTGAGCGCCGGATCGCCGCGCCGGACGAGCAGGTCGACGAAATGGCCGCGCGGGCCGCCGAAAAAGCCATCGCCAACTCGGGTCTGCACGCGAGCGAGTTCGACATGGTCGTGGTCGCGACCTGTACGGCGATCGACCGGTCGCCCAACATCGCCGCCCGGGTCGCCGCGCGCCTAGGTCTGACCGCGCCCGCTGCCCTCGACGTGAACACCGCCTGTTCCGGATTCAGCCACGCCATCGCGACGGCCGATCACGCGATCCGGGCCGGCGCCGCGACCAAGGCCCTGGTGATCGGGGTCGAGAAGCTCAGCGACTGGACGGACTGGACCGATCGCACCACCTGCGTGCTGATCGGCGATGGCGCGGGCGCCGCGGTGCTGGTCGCCTCGGACGAACCCGAGATCGGCCCGGTGGTCTGGGGTTCGGTGCCGGAGATGTCGGACGCGGTCCGGATCGAGGGACGCGACGGCACGTTCGCCCAGGAAGGCCAGAGCGTCTTCCGCTGGACCACCACCCAGCTGCCGAAGATCGCCCAGCAGGTCTGCGAGAAGAGCGGCATCACCCCGGCGGATCTCGGCGCGGTCGTGCTGCACCAGGCGAATCTGCGCATCATCGAGCCGCTGGCCAAGCGCCTCGGCGCGGTGAACGCGGTGATCGCCCGCGACGTCATCGAGTCCGGCAACACCTCGGCCGCGAGCATTCCGATCGCCTGGTCGAAGCTGGTGGAACGCCGCGAGATCCCCACGGGCGCTCCGGTCCTGCTCTTCGGCTTCGGCGGCGGCCTTTCCTACGCGGGCCAAATCGTCCGCTGCCCCTGACCCCGCCCAGCCTCTTCCGCGCGTGTGAACTAGGCGGCCCCAGACGCCCACGCGAGGTGTTCAGACGCGACCACTCGCGGAAGAAATGGCGGGATCAGGGCGTGTAGACGTACGGCGTGGTGGTGGTGACGGCGTGGAAGCCGAGGGCCTGCAGGATCGGGGCGCTGTCCGGGGACGCGTCCACTTGCAGGTAGCGGTGGCCGCGTTCGACGGCTCGACGCGCCCGGACGGCGACAAGCGCGCGGTAGATGCCCTTGCGGCGCCAAGCGGCCAGGGTCGATCCGCCCCACAGGCCGGTGAAGTCCGTGCCTTCGCGATGAACCGCCCACGCGGCCGAGACCACCCGGCCGTCGGCCTCCGCGACGTACACGTCCATCGCCTCCGGGTCCGCGTTGATCCGGGAGTCCAGGTCCTCGGCGAGCCAGCCCCAGTCGTCGGCCCACACCTCCGACTCCATCGCCGCGATCCGGTCGAGGTCGTCCCGCTCGGTCACCCGCCGGATCGTCACCGCGTCGGGCAGAACCACGTCCGCGAGGCGATCCGCGACGGCCTGGCTTTCGCCGATCATGACGGTCTCTTGTTCTTCCGGTACAAAGCCCGCGGCGATCAGCCGATCCGGCAGATCCGCGGGCAGGTCGTGCCCTCGGGTCTTCCACTCGACGGGCAGACCGCGCTCGCGGAAGAACTCCACCTGCCGGGCGATCAACGCGTCCAAGTCGGCGCCTTCGAGCCCGCCTAGTGTGCGACAGCCGATGAAGCCGCGCCGCGGATACTCCACTCGCACCAGCGGTCCGTCAGTCGTTTGAACCACGTCGCCGGTCGGCTCCCCGTCACGCAGTTGTTCGTCGTACGCGGCCAGGAGTTCATCGAGCAGAGAGGTCATGACGCGAGACTGGCACGGCCACCGCGCGTCCGGCCAGCGGATTTGCCGGCGTGCAGCTGGGTACCGGCAGGGCGAATTCGCCCGCCTTCGGGCGCGGGCGGTCACGGCGTGGCGCCGGGCCGCATAGACTCGGTGACCGTGGCGAACTCCTCGGAGAAGAACAGCACCGGCGTCCGGATGCGGGCAACGCTCGCGGCCGTGGCCCCGGGTACGGAGCTACGTGAAGGCCTCGAGCGGATTCTGCGCGGGCGGACCGGCGCGCTGCTGGTGGTCGGGCATGACAAGACCGTCGACTCGATTTCGACCGGCGGCTTCGAGATCGACGTCGAGTTCAGCGCCACCGGTCTGCGCGAACTCAGCAAGATGGACGGCGCGATCATTCTCGACCGCGACGTCAGCCGGATGCTGCGCGCCGCCGTGCACCTGATGCCGGATCCGTCGATCCACACCGACGAGACCGGTACCCGGCACCGCACCGCCGACCGGGTCGCCCGGCAGACCGGCTTCCCGGTCATCTCGGTATCGCAGTCCATGCACATCATCGCGCTGTACGTCGACGACCAGCGGTATGTGCTGGAGGACTCCGGCGCCATCCTGTCCCGGGCGAACCAGGCCCTGGCG
The DNA here is from genome assembly GCF_042434725.1 of Kribbella deserti. Classification (NCBI taxonomy): domain Bacteria; kingdom Bacillati; phylum Actinomycetota; class Actinomycetes; order Propionibacteriales; family Kribbellaceae; genus Kribbella; species Kribbella deserti. The sequence continues at coordinate 13,053 of NZ_JBHLTC010000030.1, forward strand.
ACGCTCGAGCGCTACAAGATGCGCCTGGACGAGGTCTCCGGCACGTTGTCCGCGCTGGAGATCGAGGACCTGGTCACCGTTCGGGATGTCGCCGCGGTCGCGCAGCGCCTCGAGATGGTGCGCCGGATCGCGGCCGAGATCGACGGCTACGTGATCGAGCTCGGTACCGACGGCCGGCTGCTCACGTTGCAGCTGAACGAACTCGTCGCCGGTGTGGCCGGTGAACGCGAACTGGTCGTCCGGGACTACCTGCCGCCGGCGACCGGCCGGAAGGCGAAGACCGCCGAGGACGTACTGGACGAGCTCGACGCGGTCAGCGCGGCCGATCTGCTCGACATCGCCCAGGTCGCCCGGGCCCTGCAGCTGGGTGGCGCGGAGCAACTGGACGCCGCCGTCACGCCGCGCGGCTACCGCCTGCTCGCGAAGGTGCCGCGCCTGCCGGGTGCCGTGATCGACCGCCTGATCGAGCACTTCGGCCACCTGCAGAAGCTGCTCGCCGCCAGCATCGACGACCTGCAGACCGTTGATGGCGTTGGTGAGAACCGCGCCCGCACGGTTCGCGAAGGCCTGTCCCGGCTGGCCGAATCCAGCATTCTCGAACGCTACGTCTGACCGACGCAGCTGAATGGCCGTCGAGACCGAGGTCGGGAAACCGGAGCTGAAACCGTGGCCGGCGCTCTGGGCGCTGGTGATCGGGTTCTTCATGATCCTGGTCGACTCGACCATCGTCTCGGTGGCGACGCCCGCCATTCTGGCCGAACTCGGTACCGATGTCGGCAGCGTGGTCTGGGTGACCAGCGCCTACCTGCTGGCGTACGCCGTTCCGCTACTGATCACCGGCCGGCTCGGTGACCGTTTCGGCCCGAAGAACCTCTACCTGACCGGTCTGGTGGTCTTCACCCTCGCCTCGGTCTGGTGCGGCCTGACCACCTCGGTCGAGATGCTGATCGTGGCGCGCATCTTCCAGGGCTTCGGCGCCTCGATGATGACGCCGCAGACGATGGCCGTGATCACCCGGATCTTCCCGGCGAACGAACGCGGCCGGGCGATGAGCCTGTGGGGCGCCGTCGCGGGGGTCGCCACGCTGGTCGGGCCGATCCTCGGTGGCGTGCTGGTGGACGGCCTCGGCTGGGAGTGGATCTTCTTCGTGAACGCGCCGGTCGGCGTGATCGCGTTCGTGCTGGCGGTGCGGCTGGTCCCGGATCTGCCGACCAATCAGCACCGGTTCGACTGGCTCGGCGTCGCGCTGATCACGATCGGCCTGTTCTGCCTGGTGTTCGGCATCCAGGAAGGCCAGCAGTACGACTGGGGCCGGATCACCGGTCCGATTTCGGTCTGGTCCCTGATCATCGCGGGCCTGATCGTGATCGGGTTGTTCCTGTTCTGGCAGTACCGCAATCCGCGCGAGCCCCTGCTGCCGTTGAGCCTCTTCCGCGATCGAAACTTCTCGCTGGCGAATATCGCCATTACCACGATCGGCTTCTCGATCACCGCGATGACGTTTCCCCTGATGCTGTACGCGCAGTCCGTCCGCGGATTGAGTCCCACCCGGGCGGCGTTGCTGCTGGTGCCGATGGCGGTCATCTCGGGTGCACTCGCGCCGTTCGTCGGAGGGCTGACCGACAAGGTCCACCCCAGGTACTTGGCCGGGCTAGGCCTGCTCTGCTTCCCAGTGTCGCTCGTATGGCTCGCACAGGTCATGACGCCGCAAGCCCACGTATGGGAACTCCTACTGCCGATAGGCCTTCTAGGCGTTGCCAACGGGTTCATGTGGGCACCAATCGGCAGTACGGCGACCAGGAACCTCCCGATGCATCAGGCGGGCGCTGGCGCGGGTATCTACAACACCACCCGACAGGTCGGTGCGGTACTCGGTAGCGCCGGTATCGCCGTACTGATGGAAGCTCGCCTTGCCGTCGAACTACCCGCCGCGGACGCTGGAGCCGACGAGTTCGGCGGCCACCTGCCAGCGCAGTTCCACGACGGCTTCAGCGCCGCGATGGCCCAATCCCTCTACCTACCGGCCCTAGTTCTAGTAGCCGGCCTAGCCGCCGCCCTCTGGTTCGAACGCCCTCAACACATGCGAAAGACCGTGAGCTAGTTGATTCGGAAGGCCTGGATGGCGGAGGCGCGGCCGTCGTACTCGGCTTGGGCTGTGTAGGTTCCGGGGCGAGCGATCGGCTGACCTGGGGTGCAGCCGGGGACGGAGCGGCGGCCGTCCCAGCGGATCGTGCCGGTGTAGTCGAGTTTGTCGGCCAGAGTCGCCGTGGTTTTCGTGACGGCCTTCTGGCAGTGCGCGCTCGTCCAGATCCGGTCCTTGCCCGACATCACCGTGAGCGTCAGGCGGGTCGGATCGATCTCGGCCTTGCACGAACCGCTCAGGGCGCCGATGACGATTCCGAAGTTGAGCGTTCCTCCGGCGAGGATCGTGCGAGTGCCCGGGGCCACGCCGATGCGGATGTCGGAACCGGCGCAACGCCCTACCTCACCCGGAGTCGTTGTAGCCGTCGAAGTCGGCGTACCGGTGCCGCTTCCCGCCGTGGGCGTGGAGGTCGGGGTGGTGGTAACGCCGCTGGAGGCCTGTTTCGGGTCTTCGTCGCCGCCACCGCCGAGTACACGGAGCAGAACGAAGATGAGGGCGAACAGGGCGACGAGCAGCAATCCGCGACGGAACCAGTACACGTTGGCCGGCAAGTGCCCGACCGGACGGAGCAGGCTGCTCATGGCAGCACGATAGATGGCAGGATCGTGGCGCCATGCCCGACTCGCCGCGCTCCGACGCATCTCAGCCCCAGGCCCGCCCGCAGAGGCCGAAAGCGGCCAAGCCGCGCACGGCCGCCGCAGTCACCTCAGCCACCGCAGCCGCGGCAGAGCTACACGAGCCGATTCTGAGCTGGTACGACGCCAACGCCCGAGTGCTGCCGTGGCGAGAGCCGGACGCCGGGGCCTGGGCCGTCATGGTCAGCGAGTTCATGCTGCAGCAGACGCCGGTAGTCCGGGTACTGCCCGTCTACGCGATCTGGATGGACCGGTGGCCGACACCGAAGGCCCTAGCGGCAGAACCGCCTGGAGAGGCCGTACGGGCCTGGGGACGGCTGGGCTATCCCCGCCGGGCCCTGCGCCTGCACGCGGCTGCACGGGCCATTACGGACAACCACGGCGGCGAAGTCCCTAACGACCACGCCGACTTGCTGGCTTTACCGGGAGTTGGGACCTACACGGCGGCAGCAATCGCGTCGTTCGCCTTCGGCCAGCGGCACGCCGTGGTCGATACGAACGTACGCCGGGTGTTCGCGCGCGCCTTGGGCGGCGACGCGCAGCCTTCGATCTCCCCGACCGCGGCAGATCTACGCCGGGCCGAACAGGCTATGCCGCTCGATGCCGCGACGGCGGCGAAATGGGCGGTCGCGACGATGGAACTGGGCGCGCTGATCTGCACCGCGCGCACGCCGAAATGCGGGCACTGCCCGATCGTCGAGCGGTGTGCCTGGACGCTGGCCGGGCGGCCCGCGTATGACGGGCCACCCCGCAAGGGCCAGACCTATGACGGTACGGACCGTCAGGCCCGGGGCCGGCTGCTCGCCGTACTCCGGGACTCGGCTGGTCCGGTCGGCAAGGCCCGTCTCGACAGGGCCTGGCCGGACGTGGCCCAGCGAGAACGCGCCCTCGACGGCCTGGTGGCCGACGGTTTGGTGGAGCCTTTGGCGCGTTCTCGCTTCCGCCTACCGATCTAACGCGGTCGCCTACCGCAGTGAGCTAGCGGCCGCCCGGAAGCGACCGCTCAAAGCAATCAGTTCTTCTTCGAGTTCCCGTTCGCCTCGGCCGGCTCGTCTTCGAGCAGGTCGAGCGGCATCGCCGGGCTGCCGGACAACGTGGCCAGCATCTGCCGGACGTTGGTCAGCTGCGCGTTGATGCTGTCGCGACGCTGGGTCGCGGCGGCGAGCTCACGCTCGGACTCGGCGCGGATGCGCTCGGCCTTGTCCTTGGCCGCGGCGACGATCTCCTGCGCCTGACGGTTGGCGTCGGCCAGCTGCTGCTGGGCCAAGCGCTCCGCCTCGGAACGCGAACGGTCGGCCTCGCGCTGCACCTGGGCCGCACGGTCGGTGACCGCGGCCAGCTGCTGCTCGGCCAGGGCGGTACGGGCGGCGAACTCCTGCTCGACCTTGCCACGGCGCTCGGCCAGGGTGGTCTCGAAGGCGGCAGCGGCCTGGGCCGACTTGGCGCGCTCCTGCTCGTACAGAGCCTGGGCCTCGCTGCGGCGAGCGGTGGCGTCGCGCTCGGCCTCGTCGCGCATGTCGTCCGCCTGCGTACGGGCCTCCTCGAGGATGCGGGCAGCCTCGGCGTCGACCTCGCTCTTCCAGTCCAGGGAGTACTGCTCGGCCTCCTTGCGGACCTTCTTCGCGTGCGCCTCGGCGTCGGCGATGATGCCCTCGGAGTCGGCGCGGGCACGGGTGACGAGGTCACGCGCCTCGTCGTCGGCGAGGGAGAGGATCTTCGCGACCCGCTCGCCGAACTCGGTGAAGGTGGGCGTCTTGTCGCGCGAGTCCTCCTGGGCGGAGACCACGGCCGATTCCGCGGCGTCCAGGCGGCTCTGCATCTCCTGGACGTGACGCTGCAGCTGCTCGGACTGCTGCTGCAGCGCGGTCAGCGAGGTGGTCAGCTCACGAACGTGCTGGTCCACCTGGGCCGGCTCGTAGCCGCGCAGAACGGTACGGAAGGGGGTTGGCGCTTCACTGCTCATGTCTTCTGATGCTCACTTCGGTGGGTGGGTGGATCACACATTGTCACTGACGAGGATCGGGCTGTCACGTCCTCGTCTTTCATTCCCCCGTGGAACCCTCTTGCCCCGACATTCCACCACCAAGGTGGAGTCCAGGAACAGCGAGTGCCTCGATCACACCGGACAACTGTGTCAGTTCCTTGGTGATCTCGTCGCGTCGCTGGTTCAGCGTCGCGACCCTCGCCTCGGCGTCGGCGAGATGTTTTCGGGCCTGGGCGCGCAGTTCGTCGGCGTGTTCACGGGCCTGCGCCTCGATCTGCATCGCCTCCGCCCGGGACTTGCGCAACAGGTCGTGGGACTGGCGTTGCGCCTGAGCCAGATCGTCCGCGGCGCGCTCGCGCAGCACCCGGGCGCTGGACTCCGCCTCGGCCTGCCGGCGGTTCGCCCGGTCGACGATCTCCTTGGCGGTGGCCTCGGCCCGCTCGGCGGCGCCTTCGGTCAGCGCCTCCGCCTCGGCCTTGATCCGGGCCGCCTCATCCTTGGCCTCGGTCAGCCTGCGCTCGGCCTCGGCCTGGGCCTCGCTCAGCGCGGCCTCGGCCCGGGCGGTGAGCTCGGCGTTCTCCGCCGCGATCGCGAGTTGGGTGTCCTTCAGCCTGCTGGTGGTCCGGCCGACCACGCGGCGCAGGTGCGCCCGGCGCTGCCGGACGATCTCCGCGGCGTGCGTCCGCGCCTGCTCGCGGGTGGCCTCGGCGTCGGCTTCGGCTGAGGCGAGCAGCTTCTCGATCGCCTGCTTGGAAGACTGCGCCTGTTCCGCCGCGGCCGCGAGCTGGCCCTCGGCGCTCTCGGTGGCCTCGTCGACGATGCGACGGGCCTCCGCGGCCGCCGTACGGCGCTGAGCCTCGGCCTCGTCGATCACCAGCTTGGCCTGGGCCTGCGCGTCGGCCATCAGGCGCTCGTTCTCCGCCTGCACCTCGGCCCGGCGCTCGGCCAGTTCCTCGGTGGCCTCGGCGCGGATCCGCTCGACCTCGACCGAGATCGCGGCCAGCCGGGCCCGCTCGGTCTCCTCCAGTTCGGCGATCCGGCGGTCCACCTCCGCCAGGCTCTCGCCGCGCAGGCGTTCCATCTCGGCGTGGGCCGCGGCGATCTCGGTCCGGGAGCGCTCCCGAACGGTCTCGGCCTCCTTCTCGGCGGCGGACCGTAGCTCGGTGCCCTCGGCCTCGGCCCGGGCGATCAGTTCCGCTTCGGTCTTCAGCGCGGCCTGGGAGACCAAGGCGGCCTGTTCGCCGGCGTCGCGAACGAGTTCCTGCGCCTCGCGGCTGGCCGACGCGATGGTCTCCTCGGCCATGTCCCGCTGCTGCTGCGCCTTGACCAGCATCGCCTTGGCCTCGAGGTCCAGCTTCTTCGCGGCGGCCTCGGCGTCCTTGCGGACCTGCGCGGCCTCGGCGAGCGCCTCCGTCTTGACCCGCTCGGCCTCTGCGGCGGCGTCCGCGCGCAGCTTCTCCACCTCGGCAGCAGCCTCGGCCCGCAGGCTCTGGAGCTCGGCAGCAGCGTCCGCCCGCAGCTTCTCGACCTCGGCTGTCGCCTCGCTGCGGAGCTGCTCGACCTCGGTCGCCGTCGCCGCCTTGAGCTGCTCTACCTCGGTGGTAGCGCCAGTGCGCAGTGCCTCGACCTCGCTGGTCGCCTCCGCGCGCAGCGATTCGACCTCGGCGGTGGCTTCGGCGCGCACCTGCTCAGCGGCCTGAGCGGCGTCATCGCGCAACCGCTCGGCGTCGGCCGTCGCGACCGAGGTGAGTTCCTCGGCCTCGGCGGTCGCCGCCGCGCGGACCTGCCCGGCCGCGTCGGCCGCTTCCGCCCGAAGGCGCTCGGCCTCCGTGGCAGCCTCGACCCGGATCTGCTCCGAGTACGAGTCAGCCCCGGTTCGCGTCTGCAGCGCATACGCGTCGGCCTCGCCGCGGGTGGACTCGACATACGCGTCAGCGCGGGCATGAGCCGTTTCGGCATACGCATCGGCGTCACGCCGAGTGACCGCGCCGTACTCATCGGCCTCGCGCCGGGTCGACTCGCCGTACTCATCGGCCTCGCGGCGGGTGGTCTCGACGTACTCGTCGGCCTCGCGGCGGGTGGTCTCGACGTACTCGTCGGCTTCCCGGCGGGTGAGCTGCACGTATTCGTCGGCGGCGCGGCGGGATTCCGCGTCGTACGCCTCGGCGTCCGCGCGCAGGCGGGCCGACGCGGCCTCGGCCTGCGCCAGCAATTTGTCGGCCTTTTCCCGAGCGGCGTCGTTCTCGAGCTCGGCTTGCTCACGTAGCGTGTCCGCTATCCGCTGAGCGCGCTCGAGTACGCCGCCAGCCTGCCGCACGCCAAAGGAACCGGCGTCAGGGACCGGTTCCTGGGTCATCGGCAGACGCGGGGCGTCCATGCGAAGAGATGATTCCATCAACGGCCCCATCTACGACAGCCCGGGGTCACCATGCGCACTCACGCTCCTACAACGAGCCAAGTCGCCGCTGGTGATCCCTGGATCGGGACCGGGCAACCTGCCACGCCGTCCGATCGCCGAAATGTCCCTGCCAGGGTCAGGTCAAGCGACCTGATCGGCGAGCACCACAAGATAGCCGTCCGGGTCACGAAGCCAAAGCTCTCGGTGACCTGCGTTCGGATTGTGATGCAGTTCGGTCACCACCTCGACCCCGGCGGACGCCGTACGGCGAACGGCCTCGTCCAGGTCGTCCAGCTCGAACCAGAGCGCCACGCCGTTACCGACCGGCAGGGCGGGATCGCCGATGGCACCGTGGTGATGGCCGACCTCGAGGCGGTGCAGCTGCATGACCAGTACGCCGTCGGAGCGCAGCTGCTCGTACTCGGTCCCGCCGTGGCCGCTCGAGACGCCCAGCACCAGCTGGTACCAAGCACTGCTCTTCTCGACAGCGGTCACGGCGATCATCGGCTGCGCGCGAACACTTGAACGAGTCATCCCGCCAAACTAGGCGCGCCATCGCCGGCCGGTCTTGAACGAATGGGCACCAGGCTGCTGCCGGCCACTGCGCCCGAGTAGGGTTTCGTGAGCAGGTTTCACGGGGTCGAGACGGGAGTTCGATGGCTTCAGAGTTGTTCCAGCAGCTCACCTCCGTGGCGGCCGGTCAGTCCGGCCTCGTGACCGGCGCCCAAGCGGCCCGGACCGGTCTTGGCAAGGCCGAACTGGAACGTCTGTCGAGTGGCGGCCTGCTGTTCGAACTCGACTGGGACGTGCACCAGCTGACGTCCAGCCCGCTCGCCCCACGGTTCGCTTATCCGTACGCCGCCTGGCTGGCGCTGGCCCCGGACAAGTTCGCGTCGGAACGCACCCGCGGTGACGCCGTACTGTCCCAGGGCTCGGCCGCACGGCTGCACGGGCTGGGCGCGGTCGGCGCTCCCGTGATGACGTTCCTGGCGCCGATCCAGCGGTTCGGGCGGTTGCCGAGGGCCGTCGAGGTCAACGTGGACAAGCTCGCGCCACCGGACGTGATGGTGCTCGGCGGCGTGACCGTGACGACGCCGCACCGGACCATCGTGGATCTCGTCCGCAGCCATACCGATCACGGCGAGGTGCGTGGCGCGATCACCGACGCCGTACTGCGTGACGCCGTCGATCTGGCCCGGTTGTACGACGACCTGGTGCCGCTGGCGGACCACCACGAGTTCCCGGCGGAGGGCCCGGAGTTCGCCGGGTATTTCCTGCCCGAGGTCGATCCGGCGAGCCTGTCGCCCCGGAACCGCCGCGCGCTGACCGCCGTCGTACTGGCCGATCGAGTGGACGAGACCGAGCGCGCCCTCGCGGCTGCGCTGGCCAAGGTGCCCGGCGGTGATCGGGCCGACGCACAGACCGTACGAACACTCGCCGCGGACATCGTCGGGAGGAGCGAGCAGGTATGACCAGCGATCCCCGGCAGGCGAACGCGTTCTACCAGGAGCTGACCCGGAAGGTCCGGGAGACCGCCGAGCGTCGTGGTACCAGCTCGCAGGAGGAACTCCAGCAGTTCGTGCTGCAGCGGGTGATGGCCCGCCAGTTCACGGCCAATCCCGACGCCTGGATGATCAAGGGCGGCCAGACCCTGCTGGCGCGCTGGCCCGACGGCCGGTCCACCAGCGATATCGACATGGTCGGCATGCCCGGCGCCTCGCGGGCGACGATGGTGGAGAACTACACCAGCGCCCTGGCGCAGGACCTGGACGACCATCTCACCTTCGAGCTGGAGTACGACGGCGAACTCCAGCACGGCAAGGGCGCCCGGATGAAGCACCGCGCCTTCTGCGCCGGCCGCGAGGTCGGTGAGGTGAGCGTCGACCTGGCGCCACCGCGGGACCGGCCGATGTGGGCCGAGCCCGAGCTGATCAAGTTCCCCGAGCAGATCATGTCGACCGGAGCGAGCGGCGAGAATCCGCAGCTGCGGGTGATCTCACTGACGGACACGCTCGCCCACAAGGTCTCCGGCATGTACACGCAGGGCGTGAAGACCGAGCAGACCAAATGCGGTGACTGCCTGCCGCGGTCGCAGGGGCAATGGGCCTGCCAGAGCGGCGATCTGCCGTACCGGGTGCAGGACATGGTCGACGTGATGATGATCGCGACGAACCAGGAGTGGGACGCCGGCACCGTGCAGGCGATGCTGCACGAGGAGTTCAGCTGGCGGATCAGGCAGGGCGAGCCGCTGCGGGTGCCGAACAAGTTCTACGTACCGAACCCCACCTGGGCCGAGGGTTTCGCCAAGTACGCCGCGGCGACGCCGGGCCTGCCGTTCAAGACGATCGACGCGGCCCGGCCGGTCGCGAAGGAGTTCCTCGATCCGCTGCTCGACCGGACCAAGGTGGCCACCGGCACCTGGGATCCGCAGGCCATGCGCTGGACCGGGCAGACCAGCTCGGTCCAGGGCAAAGGCGTCGAGCTCGGCACGCAGCTGCCGAAACAGCGTGTCCTGGTGGTCGCGCACGCCAGCGGCCGGAGCGCGGGCCTCGGCGGTCTCCCGGTCGCGAGCGGTGATCTCACCAAGGCACTGGCCGGCCTGGAGAACGCGGAGGTCACCCTGCTCACGGTCGGCGAGACCGAGCAGCACGGCGAAGCCAAGATCATCTCGATCACCCCGAACGAGCAGTCCCCGCGGGTGCAACTGCTCGACGTCGCCACCACCGGCAGTCCGGACCAGATCCCGGGCATGCCGCCGGCCAACAGTGACTCGTTCGACCTGGTCGTCGGGCACGCGCGGTTCTCCGGCTATCAGGCGATGCTGATCCGCAACCGCTGGTATCCCCAGGCCCAGCTGGCGCACGTGATGCACATGCCCTCCAGGGAGTACGGCGAGGTGCAGGGCCAGGTCCAGCGCGGCATCGAGTCGCACCGGATCGAGTCCGCCGTCGTACAGAACGCGGATATCGTCGTCGGCGTCGGGCCGTTGCTGACCGAGCTCGGGGCCGAGATGGCCGACGGCGCGCGCATTCCGCCGAGCTTCCACGAGCTGGTTCCGGGCGTGGAGACACTGGGCGAGATAGGCGATCCGCCCGCCGGCGAGAACTTCAACATGTTGTTCAGCGGCCGGGTCGGCGATCCCATCAAGGGGTACGACGACCTGCTCGCCACCACAAAGGAACTCGCGGATCGCGGCGTACCGGTGCAGCTCCGGGTGCGCGGCGTCAAACCGGACCAGCTGCAGGCGGAACAACAGCGCGCGGACCAGGCCATCGGCCGGCCCGGCGTGGTGCAGGTGCTGCCCTACACAACGGACAAGCAGGAACTGCTGGGTGACTACCAGTGGGCGCATGCGGCGGTGATGCCCTCCAAGATCGAGGGCTACGGCCTGGTCGGCGCGGAAGCCGCCGCGCACGGCGTACCGGTGCTGGTGAACGCCGAAAGTGGTGTCGGCAAGTTCCTTGCCGATGGCAACCGAATCCCCGAGCGCCTCGGTGCCGCTTGTGTTGTTCCCGATCAGGGTCTGCGCAACGACCAGGCGGGCCGGGTCGAGGCTTGGGCCGGGGCGATCCAGGACCTGCGCGCCAACTACCCGAACCGTCGCGAGGCGGCCGGCGAGCTCAAGGGCGTTCTCCAGAACTACACCCGGGAGAACAGCGCCAAGGCCCTTCTAGCCGCTGCGCGCGAGGTCCACCCAGGTGCGAACCGCTCAACCATGCAAGGCCCGAACGGCCAAGTCATGCCGGTCGACCGCCCTCCGACAGTCGTAGCCACCGGGGCCGCTCCCCCGGTCAACACTCAGGCCGCGGCCCAAGCCGAAGCCCAGACCGAAGGCCACTCCGAAAGCGGCCAGTCGAACCAAACCAGCGACCTCGGGCGCTTCCTGCAATCAGGCTCGCCAACGTCGGCACCTGCCCAGGCCGAGACGCCCTCGACCGGCGAGGCCGACCGCACCCAGCGCGGCGCCGTCAAGCCCGTCGAGCGGGGCTTCGACCGCTAGATCTCGGTGGTGCCCGCTCGCAGCGTGTGCGCGATGAACTGCTGCAGCGGGTACGACGAGAAGTGGATCAGGCCGACCTTGGCTCCAGGCGCGAGCCGTACGGCGAGTTCGTCCAGCAGGTCCGCCGTGACCAGGGCCTGGCGCTTCGGATAGAGGATCCAGGCCTTCTCCGCAGACTCGGCCGGCACGGGCTTATCCGGCGTAGGCCGCCAGGGCGCACCCGCAGCCGAGAGGGCCTCGCGTAGTTCCGCCGCCCACTCAGCCAGGTCGACCGGACGGCCCTCGGCGCCTTCCCAGCGGTAGGCCGTCACCAGGTGGCGGTCGGCCTCGATACCGGGCTGACGCTCCCGCCAGGCAGGAACGTTCTCACCGGCCACGAGGGCCCGTAGATCCGCCGCCGCGACGGCAACGTCGTACCGAACGGAGAAGTCGTCGCCCAGCTCATCCGGCGCTGGCACGGCGTCCGCGGCGGTCTTCGCGAAGGCGGCAAGCCGCTCGTGAGTCGCCGGATCGGCGGAAACCGGTACGGAGTCGGCCAGGATCCGCCGCGGCGCCGACGGAGGTTGATCCAGCCCAGCCCGTATAGCGGTTGCAAGCTCCTGCAGGCTCTCGGAGGCCTCGGCGCCCGCACTACCAATCGCGACGTCCGGACGGCCTGGGGCCAGTCGCGCGGCCAGTTCGTCCAAGGCACCGCTGATAGCCGTGTGCAGGGGTCCGGCCAGTACGAGCGGGTCGTCCACGCCTTCGGGATCCGCCTGCACGTACTCGGTCAGCGAGATCGCTGCGACCGGGAAGGTGGCACCAATCGTCACTAGGTCCCGCGCCGGGTCTCCGGAGTTCTCGAACCCGGCACCGGTCAGTTCCGCCTCAAGCTCCGTGAAGGTTACTCGGCGCTGGGCCGGCCAACGGTCCTCCCGCCACGTCGGCGAGCCCTGAGCCCCGAGCATGCGCGCGGCCACGGAGTAGAGCTGCCCGAAATCGGCCATGGTCACGCCGGTCCCACCTTCCCGGCCAGTTCGGCCGCAACGTCGTCGAGGATGGCCCGGTCCACGCCCGGCAAGGCCTCCGCCAGCGCGGCGGCGGTTCGCTCGACCTGGTCGGGTAGAACCAGCCTGGCGAAGGCCCGGAGGTTCGGGATGGACAGGGTGGCGAGGTTCAGCTCGGACAGGAAGTACCGGGCGAACTCGGGACCAGCCGCAGGGAACCGGTACTGGTCGCTGAGCGGCACCAGGTCGTCGTACAAGGTGGCGAGATCAACCAGGTCCAAGCGCAGGGCGTCGGTCATGACGCGGCGCAGCTCGGTGTGGTCGGTGTGGTCGCGTAGGAGATCCAGCACGGTCCGGTGGGCGGTGGTGACCGGTATGCCTTCGTGCACGGTGATCTCGTCCTGCCGGAGCTCGGCCACCACAACGCGGGTGGACCTCGGCTCGGGCAACGGGCCCGGCGCGGTGAAGGTGATGCCGCCGATGCTGGGAGCACCTAGTCCGAGGAGTCGGCATGCGGATTCGTGCGAGACGACGGCATCCTTCGTACGGTCCTTGGGCCGCTCCCAGACGAAGGTCGCCGGGGCCAACGCCAGCCACGCGGCGTAGGGATAGCTGTACCGGGGGCCGAGTGCGGCACCGGCCACTTCGTAGACGTCCCAATCCAGCAGCGTGACCAGGCCCGCCTGCGCGAGGTCGTCCAGTTCCGCGCGATCGGTACCGAGACGTTCGACCTGAGCCATCGCCACCAGTCCCGATTGACGGGCCGCCAGCGCGGACACCTCGGCGAGGGCCTGTTCCCAGTTCATCGAACTCCTTCTGCCAAGCGGCTGCGCCCCCACGGCCAACCAGCTACCGGGGCGAGCCTATCCAGCCAGGGACCATCCCCGGCAGTGTCCCCGGCAGCAGGTCCATTGACGGGTTAGGTTCTTGTCATGCCGTTGCGAAAACTGCCTACCGAGGAAGAGGCGGCGGACGCGCTCTTGCAGCTCGAGGCGCTCCGGCAGCGTCAGCAGGACCGGAAGGCCGTTTGGCCGCCTCCGGTTCTCATGGCGTGCGCCGCCGGGCTACTGGTGACGGTGCTGCTTCCAGGATCGGGCGAGAACAGCTGCTACCTGTGGCGCGCGTCGTCCGATCCGACCATGGGCCGGCTCGTCGCGAGCTTGCTGCCGCTGATCACGCTTGCGGTGGTTCTGCTGGACGCGATGCTGCCCGAGCGCAGTACGCAACGGCTCCGCCTTCGCGGCTGGGGTGCCGTCGTTCTCGGCGTGCTGACGATCTTCGCCTGGGGCGGGCTCGTCACCCAAGGCAGAACGAACTGTGGCAGCTCCCCCGCCATCGTCGGCACAGTGACGCTCGGCCTGATCGCCACCGTCACCATGATCGTCTGGGCCCGGCACCAGGAGAAGCCAGTTCCCCAGCTCCTGCCGGGTGGAGCCGACGCGAAGGCCGAGGCCGAGCCGCTCAACCAGGCCGAACTGCGTGTTGCCTTCGTCTACCTCCAACAAGTCCTGGACCGGTTGAAGGCCTCGCACGTGCTCAGACTGGCTCCACTCGCGGCAGGCGCCTCAGGCCTGCTCCTGCTCAGTACGGTGCTGCCTTGGTGGGAATTGGTCGACCCGGTTGCTACGGGTACGGCCGGTTCCGAGGCCGGTCTCCCGCGGTTCCAGCTTTGGGAGATGCGGTTCACCGGCAGCTGGCCCGTCGTACTGGTCGCAACGGCCGTGACGACGATTCTGGCCGCGGTCATTTCCGCGACTACGCCCATCGCCCGCTATGCGCGGCACGCCATCCTGCTGGCGGGTGCGACTGCTACAGGCCTCGTAACCACCACCGGCCTCCTCGTGTCCGTACTGCGCTTCCCGCCCCGTCTAGCGGACGGTGTGGGCTACCGCGCGGGCGTCGGCGCCTGGCTCGCTCTAGCCCTCGGACTGGCTTTGACCGTCCTAGGCCTCGCAAGCCTCGTTCAAGCCGTACGGCGGACTTCGCGCGGGTGGCCGGTCCAGCTCGCCTCCGTATTCCTCGCAGCGGTCGTAGGCGTCACTACCAGCCTTGCCACGCCGACAGTGACTGAACAGGTTTCCCAGCCCGAGACGCGTGACGGTGTCCCGCATAGCCTGCTCGACCTCAGGGGCGGCCTGTTCAGCGACCCGATGGGCCTGCGCGTATCACTCGGGTCGCACAACGCCTTGAACTCGGTCGCCTGGGATCTCGACGGCGGGCCCGGCTTCTGGGTGATGGGCCGGACCGGCTCCGACACCTCGACGGTCTTCGACTTGCGCCACGGCCTCGCGCTGCCTCGGACAAGTCTCAGTCATGGCTACAGCCCACCCATCCTCATCGGGGTGTCCGGCGGCCGGATGCTGCTGCTGACCGCACACGCTCGGGATCGGAGGTGGGCCCTGCTGGCAGTGCCGCTGAACCTGCCGTTCGCCGACTTGGGCCTGAAGCACCGCAACGCCGACGGCAGCTATTACGTGACACCGGGCGTCGAGCGGCTGGCCCAGGGCGAAGGGTTCATGCGCTTGCAGAGCAGCGCCGACAGCACCGTGACCATGTGGAACGAGGACCGCACCTGGCGCGTGCCGCTGGCTGAGCTGCGCACCGGCTTGCGGTTGGACAGCTTCGCCATCGACCTGGGCCCGGGCTCTCGCAGCAAACTCAGTTCAGCACCCGACGGAACCATGGCCTGGTGGAACGGCCGACAAGGGATCGCCGTGATGAGGCCGGGCCGTGGGATCGAACAGCTCACCGGCCGCTCCGCGAAGGGTTGCCCGGTCAGTTCGGACATCACGGGCTCGGACCTAGGCACAGCCGCCTTCACGGTGGACACCGGCGGGAACATCTGGGTCTCCGGAGACGCCAGAATTCCGGCCGCAGTGCTCACCCCCGACGGCACGCTCCGAATCGTTCCGGGCCTCACACAGCGGGTTTGGGAGGTGGTGGCGCGCCCAGACGGCTCAGTCGTTCTGGAGACGCGTGCAGGCCGGGAAACCCGACTTCTGGTGATCCCGAACGCTGCCAAGGCCGCAGCACACTACAAAGCGGCGCCACCACCTTCAGACCGCTGCCGTGGACCAGTCCAGCAGGCAAGCGGGAAGCCGTACAGCGGGGTTGAGGTGCCTGACGTGCCTGAGGTGGTCTCGCCCGTCGCCGTTGACGGGAAGCCGGGCGCGCCTCGGTATCACTCTGCGCACGGTCTGCTGGCGCTCGACCCGTCCGGACGGCTCGTACGCCTGCAGTACCCGCAAGAGTCGATAGTAGTCGCTCCAGACGGCGAAGGCGGCCTGTGGTGGGGAACCGCCGAGCGAACCGAGGCGCCAAACCCTCGCCACTTCACCGCGGTGCACCTACCGGCGCGGGCCCGAACCGCCATCACGGTCAAGGACCCGGTACCGGCCGTCGCGCGACGACGGGAAGGCTCCGCAGCGGCGTACGGCGATCAGTTCGTCGCACCGATGGGCCAAGACCGGTACGGCTTCTATGGGCCGTCCGGCCAGGCCAAGCAGGTGCCGGTGAGCACGAATGACGCCGGCTCAGGCAAACCCGTCATAGGGCTCACGAGTAGCGGAGCCGCCGGCATCGTCTTGCAGGGCCGGCTGGTCTCGGTGACGCCCGACGGCCGCCAGGTCGACCTCTTCGGTGGACCCGGTGAGGAGCAATGGTCCATCTGGTCCGCGTTGAAGCACCGAATCCCGCCTGACAAGTGGTCAGCCGAAGGCACGTGGTTCGGCGGACCCGACGGGCGCTTGTGGGGGTACGACGGCAGCCACCTCTATCGGGTGGATGGCGTCGGCAAGGTGACAGTGATCGCCGGACCCGAGGACGGCCTTCCGCAAGTGGCTTACGCCGTCACGAGGATCGGGACGGACCTCTACTTCGAATTCGGCGACGACGTGCTCCGGGTGCGTACGAAGGTGGCCCGATGAATTCGCCGTACGAGCCGTACGAGCCGTTGAACGCGCCCGACGACGTGCCCACCGGCGTCAGGTCCGCCTTGCCGGATCAGGATGTGCCAGCGCAGATCGCCGCCGCCGGGAAACGCCTGGACCGGGCTTATCGCGAAGGCCTGGACCGGCTGGTGGTCGGCATCACGCTGGTGGCCGGCTGGACGTTGTTGCTGCCCTGGACGTACAGCCGCCGCCTCGGCCTGCAGGTCTGGCGCCTCGGCATCGAGCAGCATCCGGTCCTCGGCATCGCCTGGCTGCTCGGATTCGCCGCCGCCATCACCGCCTGGCGCCTGCGCCACGCGTTGATCCCGCTCGGGGTGTCGGCCAGTACCGCCTTGATCTTCACCGGTTGGGCCTGGCAGGACAACGGCCTGCCGTCCGGGAGCGACACCTGGCCCGGTCCCGGACCTTCGGCCGCACTCACCCTCGGCCTGATCTGGATCCTCGCCTGCGTGGTCCGGCTGCTCGCCGAGCGCCGCCGGCCCGCTCCCCCGCCCGACCCGAAGGCGCTCGAACAGGCCCGCACCCGGCTTCGCCGTACGCGCGCACAACGTCCGCTCGACCTGCCCGCCCATTGGGCCGCGACTCCGAACCAGCCGGAAGGCCGAGCTCACCCAGGCGAGTGAGCCGGTCCCCTCCCAAGGCCGATCCGGCGCAGCCCGCACGTCGCGAGAGTGGCTGGTACAGGGCGATTGAGCCAGTACGACGTTGAGGTCGTCGCAATCGCCCGGGCGGGAGGAACAACCGTGACCAGTACGCAGAGCCTCGACGAGGTGGAGGCGCATCGGCCCGACACCGGCTCCGGGTGGTTACCCCTGGCGGTGGCCGGGATCTCCCTGCTCTTCGGCATCTTCGGAACCTGCTGGGCCTTCGGCTGGTGGGAATACCCGCTGGGCGCCTCGGGCGAGACGATGCCTTCGCTGCTCTCGCACCTTCCGAACGACCTGAGCGCGGGCCTACTCGCCGTACTCGGCTGGCTCGGCATTCCGGCGGCGCTGGCCTTCCGGCGCTACGACTGGAGTCCGTCGGCGTTCCGGCCGCTGCTGGTGTTCGCGGCGGTCGAGGCCCTCGTGTTCGGCCTGCTCGCCACAGACCTCAGCGTGGTGGTCATCACCGGCTACCTGCTGGCCGTCTTCGGTATTCCGGCCGCCGCAGTCTTCCTGCTGATCGGGGCCTGGCGGCAGCGAACCCTCCGGCTGCTGGCCGTGGTGGCGGCCGTGTTCGTGGTCGTCGCGCAGCTGACCGTCGGGCTGTTCGACTGGGCCGCCTTCCGGCAACTGGGCGAGGGCATGGCCACGGTGCCGGACAAACTGGGGACGCGGCCGCTGTACGTGTTCGGCGCCTTCCTGCTAGGCGTGGCCTGGGCGATCCTCACCATCCAGGGCTCCCGGGCCGCCCGCCACCGCTGCCTGGCCTGCGGTCGTCCCGGCGCACGCTGGACCCGGCCCGAGGTGGCCCGTCGCTGGGGATTCTGGGCCACGATCGTCGCGGTGCTCTGCCCGATGCCGTACGCGCTGCTCCGGATGACCTGGCTGCTGCCGAACCCGATCGGCTTCAGCGCCGAAGAGCTGGACGCCGACCCGGGCATCCGGTTGTTCGGCCTCGGGCTCGGTCTGGTCGCGCTCGCTGCCGGTCTGGTGACGCTCGGCCTGATCCGGCCGTGGGGCGAGATCTGGCCGCGCTGGATGCCGGTGCTGGCGGGTCGCCCGGTACCGATCAAGGCGGCGGTGATTCCCGGCGCGGTGGCGACCGTACTGCTGCTGGTCGCGAGCCCTTCGCTGATCGAGATGACCTGGTCCCAGGGCGGCTCCAGCTGGGACAACCTGAAGTGGTTCCTGCTCTTCCCGTTCCCGGTCTGGGGCGCCTCGGTCGGCCTGGCCACCGCGGCCTACTACTACCGCCGCCGCACCCCCTGCCCCACCTGCCACCAGCCCTAACCCCGGCGCCCCCTCGCCTGCAACGAGTGGCCGCGTCCTCCCCCGCAGCGTCTCCCCCTCCCGCGAGTGGTCGCATCCTCCTCCGCAGCGTCACCTTCTATTGCCGCGAGAGTGGTCGCGTCCTCCTTCGCAGCGTCTCCTCTTCCCGCGAGTGGTCGCGTCTGAACCGCCGCGCCGGCTTCCGCCGAGCAACCCTGCCGGGTTCAGACGCGACCGCCACCGACTGGACCGGCCCTCGGAGTGGCTGGCCATCGGCAAGGTGGGTTACCACCCCGGAACCCCAGGTGGTAACCCACCATCCGCATGGCTGGCCACTCGCACGCACCCGGTCAACCGGCGGAACGGCCCCGACCGGCACGTGGCGAAACGGCCCCGACCGGCACGTGGCGAAACGGCCCCGACCGGCACGTGGCGAAACGGCCCCGACCGGCACGTGGCGGAACGGCCCCGACCGGCATGTGGCGGAGCGGCCCGACTGCGGCATGTGGCGGAGCGGGTGGTTTGGGACGCGGTCCGGTACCGGGCTTTCGCCCGACTACCCGGCTTTGGTGTCCCCACTGCCGAGTTGTTGCGCCACTACCCGGTTGCAACCAGGTAGCCGCACCAAAAGCCGGCAGCCGGCCCCAGACCACGCCACCCGCCACCGGCCACCCGCCAGCCGGCCAAACCGACGGCAAACCAGACGCGCTGCACACCGGGGCCCTGAACCTCCTTCTGCCGCGAGTGGTCGCGTCTGAACCCCAGCGGCGCGGCGGCAGAAGCCGTTGCGGAGGTTCAGACGCGCCCACTCGCGGCACAAAGAGGGACCAGGTCGCGGCGCAACGAGAGACCACGCGGCGGCGCAACGAGGGACCAGGTCGCGGCGCAAAGAGGACGAGGTCGCGGCGTCGGGAGAGACCAGGTCCGCGGCGCAAAAGGGAAGGACCCCGCGCGAACGAATCGCGCGGGGTCCTTCTTGTGGAACTGCTACTCAGCTGTCCTGGACACCTGAGGACGGGCCGCCCGTGAGCTCGGTCAGGGCCAGATCGGCGTCCTGGGCCGGAGCCTTCGGGGTACCGGTGAAGGTGAAGTACTCGGTCACGCCGTCGGCACTCTTGGTGCCTTCCGGAGCGACGTCGACCACCACGATCTGACCGGCTTTGAGCTCGCCGAACAGGATCCGCTCCGCCAGCGCGTCCTCGACGTCACGCTGTAGCGCGCGACGCAGCGGACGGGCGCCGAGAACCGGGTCGAAGCCACGGTCGGCGGCCAGTTCCTTCGCCGCCGGCGTGAGCTCGATGCCCATGTCCTTGTCCTTCAGGCGCTCCTCGATCTGGGCCACCATCAGGTCCACGATGCGCACGATCTCGGTGCGCTGGAGCTGGTGGAAGACCACGATCTCGTCGACGCGGTTCAGGAACTCGGGGCGGAAGTGCTGCTTGAGCTCGTCCGCGACCTTGGCCTTCATCTTGTCGTAGTTACCGGCCGTGTCACCGACCTGGTTGAAGCCCAGCTGCACCGACTTCGCGATGTCGCGGGTACCCAGGTTGGTGGTCATGATGATGACCGTGTTCTTGAAGTCGACCACGCGGCCCTGGGCGTCGGTCAGACGACCTTCGTCCAGGATCTGCAGCAGCGAGTTGAAGATGTCCGGGTGGGCCTTCTCGACCTCGTCGAACAGCACCACGCTGAACGGCTTGCGCCGCACCTTCTCGGTCAGCTGGCCGCCCTCTTCGTAGCCGACGTAACCGGGAGGCGAGCCGAACAGCCGCGAGGCCGTGTGCTTCTCCGAGTACTCCGACATGTCGAGGCTGATCAGCGCGGACTCGTCACCGAACAGGAACTCGGTCAGCGCCTTGGACAGCTCGGTCTTACCGACACCGGACGGACCGGCGAAGATGAACGAGCCGCTGGGACGCTTCGGGTCCTTCAGACCGGCACGGGTCCGGCGGATCGACCGGGACAGCGCCTTGACGGCGTCGTCCTGACCGACATACCGCTTGGCGAGCTCCTCCTCCATCTTCAGCAGTCGCGAGGACTCCTCCTCGGTCAGCTTGAAGACGGGGATGCCGGTGGCGGTGCTGAGCACCTCGGCGATCAGCTCCTCGTCGACCTCGGCGACAACGTCCATGTCGCCGGCCTTCCACTGCTTCTCGCGCTCGGCCTTCGCGTTGATGAGCTTCTTCTCGTCATCGCGCAGGTTCGCCGCCCGCTCGAAGTCCTGGGCGTCGATCGCCGATTCCTTCTCCCGGCGCACGTTCGCGATCTTCTCGTCGAACTCGCGCAGGTCCGGCGGCGCCGTCATCCGGCGGATCCGCAACCGGGAACCGGCCTCGTCGATCAGGTCGATCGCCTTGTCCGGCAGGAAGCGGTCGGAGATGTACCGGTCGGCCATCTGCGCCGAGGCGACCAGGGCCGGGTCGGTGATGGTGACCCGGTGGTGCGCCTCGTAGCGGTCGCGCAGACCCTTGAGGATCTCGATGGTGTGCGCGATCGACGGCTCGGCCACCTGGATCGGCTGGAAACGACGCTCCAGCGCCGCGTCCTTCTCGACGTACTTGCGGTACTCGTCGAGCGTGGTCGCGCCGATCGTCTGCAGCTCACCACGGGCCAGCATCGGCTTCAGGATGCTCGCC
Source organism: Kribbella deserti (assembly GCF_042434725.1). Classification (NCBI taxonomy): domain Bacteria; kingdom Bacillati; phylum Actinomycetota; class Actinomycetes; order Propionibacteriales; family Kribbellaceae; genus Kribbella; species Kribbella deserti. The sequence continues at coordinate 33,698 of NZ_JBHLTC010000030.1, forward strand.
GCGTCGATCGCGCCCTCGGCCGCGCCGGCCCCGACGAGGGTGTGGATCTCGTCGATGAACAGCACGATGTCGCCGCGGGTGCGGATCTCCTTGAGCACCTTCTTCAGGCGCTCCTCGAAATCACCGCGATAGCGCGACCCGGCCACCAGCGCGCCGAGGTCGAGCGTGTAGATCTGCTTGTCCTTGAGCGTCTCGGGCACGTCGCCACGCACGATCGCCTGGGCCAGGCCCTCGACGATCGCGGTCTTGCCGACTCCGGGCTCACCGATCAGGACCGGGTTGTTCTTGGTGCGCCGCGACAGCACCTGCATGACCCGCTCGATCTCCTTCTCGCGCCCGATCACCGGGTCGAGCTTGGACTCGCGCGCGGCCTGGGTGAGGTTCCGGCCGAACTGGTCCAGCACCAGCGAACTGCTGGGCGCCCCCTCGGCGGGAGCCCCCGCGGCTGCCGTCTCCTTGCCCTGGTAACCGCTCAGCAGCTGAATGACCTGCTGCCGGACCTTGTTCAGGTCGGCACCCAGCTTGACCAGGACCTGTGCGGCGACACCCTCACCCTCGCGGATGAGACCGAGCAGGATGTGCTCGGTACCGATGTAGTTGTGTCCGAGCTGCAGCGCCTCCCGCAGGGAGAGCTCCAGCACCTTCTTGGCTCGGGGGGTGAACGGGATGTGCCCGCTGGGAGCCTGCTGCCCCTGGCCGATGATCTCCTCGACCTGGGAACGAACGGCTTCCAGCGAGATACCCAGGCTCTCGAGAGCCTTGGCGGCGACACCCTCACCCTCATGGATCAGGCCGAGCAGGATGTGCTCGGTCCCGATGTAGTTGTGGCTGAGCATCCTGGCCTCTTCTTGAGCCAGGACGACTACCCGACGGGCGCGGTCCGTAAATCGTTCAAACATCGCCAAAGCACTCCTTGCCTCAGAGGAGTCGGACGAGCCGTGTGTCCAACCCCCGTACATGCATGCTAGTCCCCGGTACCGACACGCTCGCTCTCAGCGAACACATCGCGAAACGGGCCACCGGGAATCACAAGGGAACAACCACCGGGACCGGCTGAGTGTTCCCTTGTTCGCCACCAGCGAAGACTTCCAAGTTGTTGCTTTCTCAGGCACCCGCGTGGCTCGCGCGCAGCTACCTGTGAACCTACCCGGCCGGGAGAAAACCGGCCGGAATGCGGACGGTCCCGGCGCCGCTGGGGCTGCCGGGACCGGTCCGCTGCTGAATGCGTTACTTCGCCTCGTTGTAGGCGGCACGCACCTCGGCCGAGATACGGCCGCGCTCGCTGACCTCGTACCCGTTCTCCTTGGCCCAGGAGCGGATGTCGGCCGAGTCGGTGGCCGAACGGCCACGGCCCCGCGTGCCGCGCCCGGCGGCAGCGCCCCGACGACCCGAGACCCGGCGCGCAGCGCCGACATACGCGGCGAGGGCGTCGCGCAATTTGGCGGCGTTCTTCTTGGACAGATCGATCTCGAACATCGTCCCGTCCAGACCGAAGGTGACGGTCTCATCGGCCTTACCGCCGTCGAGATCGTCCTCCAGCAGCACCTGAATCTTTTGCGCCATCGATGACAGTCCTTTCCGTGGCCGTTACCCAGGCACATTCCCCTGGAAGAAATACTTCGTACAGATTACTACCGCAAACCCCGGCCGGCTGTCATTCAACGGCGGGTAAATTGCACAAAATCATCCGCCACGTGGACACTGCGAACTCGGACTGTGACCTTCGGTATTCGGAACGACACCCCGAGCGGAGCTGTAATCCATCCAGTGGACCGCTCGGGATGTTGTTTCGAAAGCACCAGAACCAGCGCCGAAGGCGGGGATTATTCCGGCCGCAGCAACGGGAACAGAATCGTCTCGCGGATGCCGGCACCCGTGAGCAACATCACCAGCCGGTCCACGCCCATACCGACACCGCCGGCCGGCGGCATACCGAACTCCATCGCACGCAGGAAATCCTCGTCCAGTTCCATTGCCTCGGGATCTCCGGCGGCGGCCAGCAACGACTGCGCCACCAAACGTTCGCGCTGAATCACCGGATCGTTCAGTTCGCTGTAGGCGGGCGCGAGTTCCACGCCGTTGATGATCAGGTCCCACGCCTCGACCAGACCCGGGATTTCCCGGTGCGGCTTGGCCAGCGGCCGCACCGACTCCGGATAATCGGTCACGAAGGTGGGCTGGATCAACGTGTGCTCGACCAGCTTCTCGTACAGCTCGAGTGCGATCTCGCCGGCATTCCAGCCGGGCTGCAACTCGACATCATGGGTTTCGGCCAGCTTCGTCAACGTGGCCGCGTCGGTTCCAGCGTCGACGGCCGCACCGACCGCTTCGCTGATCAGGTCGAAAACACGCGCCGTCCGCCACGGCTGTTCCAGGTCGATCTCGGAACCGTCGCGCGCGGTCACCACGGTGCGGCCGACCGCGCGGGCGGCATTCAGCACCAGTTCCCGGGTCAGCGTCGCCATCGTGTTGTAATCGCCATAGGCCTGATAGGCCTCGAGCATCGAGAATTCCGCCGCGTGAGTGGAGTCCAGGCCCTCGTTACGGAATGTGCGGCCGATCTCGTACACCCGGTCGACGCCGCCGATCATGGCGCGCTTGAGATCGAGCTCCAGCGCGATTCGCAGCAACATCGGCTGGTCGAACGCGTTCAGGTGGGTGCGGAACGGCCGGGCCGCGGCGCCACCGTTGGTCAGCTGCAGCACCGGCGTCTCGACCTCGACGTAGTCCTGCGCGTCCAGCGTGGCGCGCAGCGACTTCAGCACGGCGGCCTTGATCCGGACCATCTCGCGGGCCTCGGGCCGCACGATCAGGTCGACATAGCGCAGCCGGACCCGGGCCTCCTCGTTCAGCGGCTTGTGCTCGTTCGGCAACGGGCGCAGCGTCTTGGCCGCCATCTGCCAGCTCGAAGCCTGCACGGACAGCTCACCGCGACGACTGGTGATCACCTCACCCTCGACCGCCAGCAGGTCACCGAGGTCGACCAGCGCCTTGAAGCGGGCCAATTCCTCTTCGCCCAGATCGGCCAGTGACAACATCACCTGCATTTCCGTGCCATCGCCTTCGCGCAGCCGGACGAAGCACAGCTTGCCGGTATTGCGCAGGAAGATGACCCGGCCGGTGACCGCGACCTGCTGGCCGGTGCGGGTATCCGGCACCAGCTCCTGCGGGTCGTAGGTCTCCCGCAATTCCTTCAGGGTGTGCGTTCTGGGCACCTCGATGGGGTACGCCGCACCTCCTTCCGCCAGCAGGCGGTCACGCTTCTCCCGGCGCACCCTGATCTGCTCGGGCAGGTCGTCCTGCCCGTGGTCGGGGGTCACCGGGTTCTCACGTGGTTCGCTCATAACTGCAAAGGCTAGTGACTCCACACCCCTGGAAACGAATCGTTAAGCCGCCGGTGAGACCGGCAGCGGTAAATACCGCACCCGAATGCCGGGTCACTCCTGCCAGGGCGTCTCGGTGAGCTGCTCGTACATCGCCACGTACCGGCGTTTCAGCTCGGCCACCACCTCGGCTGGAATTTCCGGTCCCGGGGCGGTCTTGTCCCAGCCTTCCACGGCCGACGACCAGTCCCGCAGGTATTGCTTGTCCATACTCGGCAGGGCGTGTCCGGGCTGCCATTCGTCGGCCCGCCAGTAACGCGACGAGTCCGGCGTACAGACCTCGTCGGCGACGATCAGTTCGCCTTCCGCGTCGAGTCCGAACTCGAATTTCGTATCGGCCAGGATGACACCGCGCTTTTCGGCGATGGCGGACGCCCGGTTGTACAGCGCGAGCGTGGTGTCGCGCAGTTTTGCCGCCAGTTCCGGACCGGTCAGCTCGGCCACCTCGGCAAAGGTGATCTGCTCGTCGTGACCGACCTCCGGCGCGACCTTGCTGGTCGGCGTGAAAATCGGCCCGGCCGGAATCCGATCGCCCTCGACCAGGCCCGGCGGCAACTGCACGCCGGAGACCAGCCCGGTCTCGCGGTACGACGCCCAGCCGCCGCCCGCCAGGTAGCCGCGGGCGATGCACTCGACCTGGATCACGTCCACCTGGCGGCAGCGAATCGCGCGGCCGGCGAACGCGGCGGGTACGTCGGTGGCGGAGATCACGTGGTTCGGCACCACGTCCGCGAGCTGCTCGAACCACCACAGCGAGAGCTGGTTCAGGATCTTGCCCTTGCCCGGGACCGGTGTCGGCAGCACCACGTCGTACACGCTGACGCGGTCGGACGCGACCAGCAGCAGTTCGCCGTCCCGGTCGCTGTAGAGGTCGCGGACCTTGCCCGTATGCAGATGCTTCACCCGGACATTGTGGCCTGCCCGGTACGCCGGCCCGACAGCCGGGCCAGCGCGGCGACACAAGGCGTGCCCGGACCGTGGCGGCCGCCCGCCGCCAGGGTCCGGGCTGTCGCCCGACCAGCACGGTGGGTCCGGATATCGCCGATGAACCGCGCCCCCACGGTCATCGAGCCCGAACCACCCCTCCTCGGTCGTGCTGACACACCTTTGATGCACGAATTCGCGAAAAGGTTGCCGGCCGGCTAATCAGAAGGTGCGCAGCACAAAACTTCCGGTGGCGACACCTTCGATCGGGCGGCCGGCGTGCACCAGCGGCGGTATGACGTAGCGGTAACCGGCGACGCCCGGCCGGGTGGCGCCGAACTGTTTGACCGCGCGGCCGGCCCGGACCGGAACCCAGCCGGCGTTCGACCAGGCCCGGCCGTTCCAGTACTGCAGCATGGCCCGGCCGTTGATCGCGGGCGCGAACGAGACCATGGCCAGCGCCGCCTGGCCCCGGCGCTTCACGTTGCCCCCGGCGAAACCGGCGGCGATCAGCCGCACCCGGGTCCGGGTCACCTTGGCGGTGCTGGTCGATCCGACCGCGACCTGGGCGGCGGACCGGATGGAGGTCGGGGCCACCGCGCGGTACATCCGGGTGCCGGGTGAGGGCACGCTGATGAAGTAGAAACCGCCGGGCTTGGTCCGGGTCCGGCCGACGGCCCGCCAGGGCGCGCTCATCCGGTCCCGCGCGTGCAGCACGACGAGAATGCCCGCCTCGGCCGGAACCGGCTGCACACCGCACTTGGAGGTCTGGCAGACCAGCCGGTTCTGGGTGACCTGACCGCGGACCAGCGTCGAGGCTCCGTACGCCGCGGTGCCCGGGATCTGCGCCTTGATCGCGGTCGTGTCGGCCGTCACCACCGCGCCCCAGGTCGTGCCCCACTCGTTCGCGGCCATCACCTGGAACCGGTACGGCGGCCGCACGTTCGTGATCAGCCGCTGGGTGGCCGAGGTGTTCCGGCCGAGAATCCGCAGGGCCTTGCCGGCCTGACCGACCGCCGGGCTGAACAGCTGTCGCCCGGCCGGCAGGTCCAGCGGGTCACCCGGGGTGTAGTCCACCGTGCGCGACCCGGCCCGCCAGCGCACCAGTACGGCGTTGCCGCTGCGGGTCACCCCGGTCACGACGGGCTCGACCGGCCCGTCGGTGTCGAACATCGGCGAATGGCCCGGCTTACTCAACGAACCGGACGACGGCGTGCCGTGCGTGACCGCGATCCGGAAGTTCCCGTCAACCGGGAAAGCCGACCGCGGCAGCGTCACCGTGTTCGGCTCGCCGGCCTTGGTGTACTTCAGGTACGACGGTGAAGCCGTGACCACGCCCTCGATCGAGACCTTGTTCGGTACGTCGCTGGGCTCGGCCCAGCTGACGGTGATGCCCCGGCGGCTCGCGTCGGACCAGGCGACCGTGACGGAGGTTGGCGAGGGCTCGGTCGAACAGCCCGCCACGCACAGAACCGGAACCACGATCGCCACGAGGGCGGGCAGGCTCCAGGGGCGGCGGAACGTACCCAAAGCCACCAACCTCACTTCCGCGCCGGCGCATCCGTCGCGTCGCAGACCCTACCTACTGACAAGGCAACAGCCATAACCCCGCGTCCAACCTGTTACGGATGATTCCGGCTGAAGGCGTGGGCGAGGCCCTGGAGGATCAGGAACGGCTCGTGCTGGTCCACCTCGCGGCACTCCGCCAGTACGGCAGGGGCGAGCGCGCCGGTCGCGACGACCGTGACGTCTGCCCGGTCGGCCCCGAGTTCGGCGACGATCCGGGTCACGATGCCGTCGACCTGACCGGCGAAACCGAAAACCGCGCCGGACTGCAGGGCTTCGACCGTGTTCTTCGCGATCACCGCGCGCGGCCGGACCAGCTCGACCCGGCGCAACTGGGCCGCGTGCCGCCCGAGCGCTTCCAGGGAGGTCTCGATACCCGGCGCGATGGCCCCGCCGATGTAGGCGCCGGCCGCGTTCACCACCTCGAACGTGGTCGCCGTACCGAAATCGACCACCACGCACGGGCCGCCGTACAGCTTGACCGCGGCCAGGGCGTTGGTGATCCGGTCCGTGCCGACCTCGCGCGGATTGTCCACCAGCACCGGCAGGCCCGTCTTGACCCCGGGCTCGACCACCAGACCGGGGACCTCGGCGTAGTACCGGGCGACCACCTCGCGCAGTTCGTGCAGCACGCTCGGCACGGCCGAACAGACGGCTATTCCGTCGATCTCCGTCGTACCGAGCAGCCCGCTGAGCAGAACGGCCCATTCGTCCGCCGTACGCCGGGGATCGGTGCCGACCCACCAGTGCCGCTGGACCTCACCCTGATCGAGTACGCCGACCAGGGTGCGGGTGTTCTCAACGGCGACGGCCAGCAGCATCGTCAGGCTTCCCGCAGGTCCAGCGCGATGTCGAGCACGGGTGCCGAGTGCGTCAGCGCGCCCACCGCGAGGTAGTCCACGCCGGTTTCGGCGACGGCCCGGGCGGTCGCGAGCGTGAGCCCACCGGAGGCCTCCAGCTTGGCTCGGCCCGCCACCTTCTCGACGGCGGCACGCAGCTCGGGCACGTCCATGTTGTCGAGCAGGATCAGATCGGCGCCGGCCTCGACCGCGATGATCGCGTCGTCGACGGTGTCCACCTCGACCTCGACCGGTACGTCCGGAAAGGCCTTGCGAACCAGCGCGAAGGCCTCGGCCACGCCACCCGCCGCGATCACGTGGTTGTCCTTGATCAGCGCGGCGTCGGACAGCGACATCCGGTGGTTCACCCCGCCGCCACAGCGCACGGCGTACTTCTCCAGGCTGCGCAGCAACGGCATCGTCTTGCGGGTGTCACGCACGGCCGCGCCGGTGCCTTCGAGCTCGCGCACCCACAACGCCGTCTGGGTCGCGACGCCGGACAGGTGGCAGAGCAGGTTCAGCGCGGTCCGCTCGGCCGTGAGCAGCTGGCGGGTCTTGCCGCGCACTGTCATCAGCACGTCACCGGTCGCCACCTGGGTGCCGTCGGCAACCTTCTGCTCGACCTCGACCTCGTCGTTCACCAGCCGCAGCACCAGCGCGGCCACCTCCAGCCCGGCCACCACACCGTTGCTGCGCGCAACGAAATCACCGACCGACACCTGCTCGGCGTCGATGGTGGCGGTACTGGTCACATCGACGCCACCGTCGAGGTCCTCCTCCAGGGTGGCTCGGACGAGGTCCTCGACCCATTGCCTGTCGAGCGCGTCATCCATGGTTGGCTATCTCCGCATCTGAGGGGAAGTCCCGGCCGGCAAAAGCCGTCACCGGGCGGGCTGCGTCATTCTGACCGGCCAGCGTGATGTCCAAACCGCCGAGCCAGGCCGAATCATCCCGGTCCGGGTGGTCCTCGCGCCAATGCGAACCGCGACTCTCCTCCCGAGCATGCGCCGCCGCGATCAGGGCGGAACCGACCGTGACCAGGTTCGTGGCCTCCCAAGCGGGCGTTCCGGGCTCCCCCGGCGTCTGCTCGATCAGCTTCGCCACGGCCCCCGCGGCCTCGGCCAGCCCAGGCGCACTGCGGATCACGCCCGCGCCGATCGTCATCACCCGCTGCAGCTCCGGTACGACGTCCGCGTCGACCAGACCGGCCACCCGGTCGTCCTCGATCGGTTCACGGAATTCGGGCAGGTCCTGTGCCAGCAGTACGGCGATGCGCCGGGCGAATACGAGCCCTTCGAGCAGCGAGTTCGACGCGAGCCGGTTGGCGCCGTGCACGCCCGTACACGCGACCTCCCCGCAGGCGTAGAGCCCGGGAACCGACGTACGACCCTGCAAATCCGTCCACACACCACCCGAGGAGTAGTGACAGGCGGGCGCGACCGGGATCAGCTCGCGCACCGGGTCGATACCGTGCGAACGGCACGAAGCCAGAATGGTCGGGAACCGCACCCGCCACTTCTCGTCGCCGAAGTGCCGGGCGTCGAGCAACATATGGTCCTTGCCCGAGGCAAGCATCTGCCGCATGATCGCCTTGGCCACGACGTCGCGCGGCGCCAGGTCGGCCAGCTCGTGCTGCCCCTGCATGAACCGCTTGCCCTCGTGGTCCACCAGGACGGCGCCTTCGCCGCGAACCGCCTCGGAAACCAGCGGCTGCTGACCCTTCGCGCTTTTGCCCAGCCACAACACCGTCGGGTGGAACTGCACGAACTCCAGATCGCGGATCTTCGCGCCGGCCCGGAGAGCCAACGCCATTCCGTCACCCGTCGAAACGCTCGGGTTGGTGGTCGCCGCATAGATCTGACCCATGCCACCGGACGCCAGAACAACCGCACGGCAGCGAATCGCGCCAACGCCGTCGAGCTGACCTTCGCCCATCACGTGCAGGGTGACCCCGGCGACAGCGCCATCGGCGGCCGTCAGCAAATCGAGTACCAGCGCGTGCTCGATGATGCGGATGTCGTCCGCCCGGGTGACCGCGTCGACCAGGGCCCGCTCGATCTCGGCCCCGGTGGCGTCGCCACCCGCGTGCGCGATCCGGTTCCGGTGGTGCCCGCCCTCGCGGGTCAGCGACAACACCCCCGCGGCGGACTCGTCGAACCGCGCGCCAAGATCGATCAGCTCCCGCACGGCAGCCGGCCCCTCGGTCACGAGCGCCCGGACGGCCTCCACGTCACACAGGCCCGCCCCGGCGACCAGCGTGTCCTGGAGATGGTCCTCGGGGGTGTCCCCCGGACCGAGCGCGGCAGCGATCCCGCCCTGGGCCCACTGGGTGGATCCGGACGCGATCACGTCCTTGGTCACCACCAGCACCGAACCGGCCGAACGCAGCCGAAGCGCCGCGGTCAAACCGGCGATTCCCGACCCGATCACGACAAAGTCGACGGAGTCGGTCCAGCCCGGAGCCGGCGCGGCCAGCCGTTGCGGCACGGCAGGAGCAATCATCCCGCGACCGTACCAATCCACCCCGCCCACCCCTTCCATCGGTCCACCCCTCCCCAACCCACCGGTATCCCGTTCATCGGACCCTTGTGACGCGGCGCGTCGCCGTTCATCGGACCCTTGTGACCAAGGCCCGGCATGTCATCGGACCCTTCTGACGCGGCGCGTCGCCGTTCATCGGACTCTTCTGACGATGGGCACGATCCGGCTTCCCATCGCATCCGCCGGCCACCTTCCCCTGGCGTTCATTCGTCGGAATCCGCCCTCCCAACCGGCGAGCTTCGCTGGTTCGCGGCGGGATGGAGGGCAGATTCCGACGATGAGGCAAGCCCACTGGACCCGCCGTCCCTTGGTCACAAGGGTCCGATGAGTGCCGACACGCCGCGTCACGAGGGTCCGACGACACGCCGGGCCGTGGTCGGAAGGGTCCGATGAACGGCGACACGCCGCGTCACAAGCGCCCGATGAACGGGATGCAGACACGCCGGAGGGGCTTAGCGGAGGGTTACGGACATGTTGTCGATGAGGCGGGTGCCGCCGACGCGGGCGGCGACCAGCATGCGGGCTTCGCCGGGACCGACGACCGGGCCGAGATCGGGTGCGCGCAGGGCGAAGTAGTCCACCTCGACGCCCTTGGCCGAGTTCAGCACGTCGCGGGCCGCCTTGAGCACCGCGTCCGGACCGAATCCGCCGGCCTTCGCGCCCGCGGTCAAGGCCCGATGCAGCACCAGGGCCTCGCGCCGTTCGTCTTCCTCGAGATAGCGGTTGCGCGACGACAGGGCCAGGCCGTCCGGCTCGCGCACCGTCGGTACGCCGACGATGTCGACGCCGAAGTCGAGATCCGCCACCATCTCGCGGATCAACGTCAGCTGCTGGTAATCCTTCTCGCCGAACAGCGCGATATCCGGCGCGGTCAGGTGCAGCAGTTTCGCGACGACCGTCAGCATGCCGGCGAAGTGCCCGGGCCGGAACGTGCCTTCGAGTTCGTCGGCCAGCGGCCCGGGATGCACCGTGATCGACGGCTCGCTGGGATAGAGCTCCTCGCGGGACGGGTTGAAAACCAGGTCCACGCCTTCGTTCTTGGCGACGGCCAGGTCGCTCGCGAGCGTGCGGGGATAGCGCTCGAAATCCTCGGACGGCCCGAACTGCAGGGGATTCACGAAGATCGTCAGCACCACGCTGCCCTCGGGCCCGACGCGATCGCGGGCATCGGCCAGCAGCGCCGCGTGCCCGTCGTGCAGCGCGCCCATCGTCATCACGACCGCGCGTGGCCGGACCGCCGCGGCGGCCCTCAGTTCGGCCTTCGTCTGGGTGAGCCTCACCGTGCCGCCTCCCGTCCCGGGTTTGCCGCCAGGGTCGCCGTACCGCCCGCCGTGCTCGCCGCGGTCATTGCGTTCGCCATACCGTTCGCCGCGGTCGCCGTGCCGTTCGTTGCGGGCAGTTCGTCTGTTGTCGCGGGCAGTACGGCGCGAAGCCGCTGCGCCGCAGACGCGTCGATCCGCCCGTCCGCGGCGACCAGCTCCACGGTCGCGCGGGCCAGCGCGACGTACGCGGGCACCGTGTCCGGCGGTAGTGCCGCCAGGTGCGCTTCCACCGTGCCGGCATCGCCCCGAGCCACTGGCCCCGTGAGCGCATCATGACCGGACCGCAGGGCATTGTCGAGAGTCGCCTGCAGCAGTGGCCGCATTGTTGCCGACGGATCGGTGATCCCGGCCGCGCGCAGCGCCTCGAACGACTGGGCCAGCAGCGTGACCAGATGGTTCGCGCCGTGCACAACGCCCGCGTGGTACGCCGCGCGCTGGTCCTCCGGCACCCACTGAACTTCCGCGCCGAGGTCCTTCACCAGGCGCTCCACGAACGGCCTGGCCTCGTCCGGCGCGGTGGCGGTGAACGTCACCGCGGTCAGCTCCGGCGCCGCCGTACCCGTCGTACGGGGAAACGTCATCGGCGGATGCAGCGCGACCGGAACACCCCCGGCCGCGGCCAGCGGGGTGGTTCCGTGCGCCCCGGACAGGTGTACGACGTACTGCCCCGGCCGGAGGTCGAGCTGCGCCGCCACGGTGGCGATGGCCTCGTCCGGTACGGCGAGCAGCAGTACGTCGGAGGTGGCCGCGAGTTCCTCGAGCGGCCGGACGGCGATACCCGGCAGAAGCCGGGCTGCGCGTTCGGCCGAGGCCGGGGTGCGCGCGGTAATGCCGGTGAGGCGGTACCCGGCGGCGGTCAGGGCCTGCCCAACGGCGGTCCCTGCTCGGCCGGCACCGATGATGCCGATGCTTTCCATACCTGCCCTTACGTTCCAGTCCCATGGCGGGTACCAGACGGATCGTGCGGTTCGCCCCAGCTTACTTGGGCCCTTCCCCTTTGCGTTCAAAAGGGAGGAAAGCGGTCAGACCTTGAAGCCGGGGCCGTTGCTTTGCGGGCCGGTGACCTTGCTGGGGAGGTCGGCGACGAGTAGCTGGCGGATCTGCTCGACAGTCGGACCTGTCAGCGCGGTGATCCGGACGGCCTGGCGGGCGATCGTGTCCTCGAACACGTTCCGCACCTGGCGCCCGTTGCCGAATCCGTGCTCCCGGCGCAGCGGCGCGAGCAACTGGCCCACCCGCTCGGCGATCCCGGGCTCGAGGATGTACCCGGCCTCGGTCGCGATCTTCGTGAAGATCTCCCCCAGCTCCTCCACCGAGTAGTCAGGGAATTCCAGCCGCGTCGGCACTCGCGAACGCAACCCGCTGTTCGCGTCGAGCAACTGCTCCATCTCGAAGGTGTACCCGGCGAGTACGACGATCAGGTCGTCGCGACACTCCTCCATCAACTGGAGCAACGTCGCGATCGCCTCGGCGCCGAAGAAGTGCTCGTCGTACAACGCGTAGGCCTCGTCGACGAACAGCACCCCGCCAAGGGCCTTCTCCACCACCTTGCGGACGCGCGGCGCGGTCTGGCCGACGTACGGCGCGATGAGGTCGCCGCGGCTCACCTCGACCAGCTGGCCTGTCCCGAGCAGCCCGAGATCGCGGTAGATCCCTGCGATCAGCCGGGCCACCGTCGTTTTGCCCGTGCCGGGATTGCCGAGAAAGACCATGTGCCGGGACCGGGTCGACGGCTTCAGCCCGGCCTTGATCCGCAGTACCTCCGCTTCGGCCTCAGCCGACAGGCGCCGTACGACGTCCTTTACGTCCGTCAGCCCGATCAGGCCGTCGAGCGCGGTAAGCGGATCAACCTGCGGTACGACGCCACCCGTGGCCAGGGCCGTCGACTCGACCGTCGGGAGGTCCGCCGCGGTGATCTGGCGGATCTCCTCGGGTGTGGGCGCCTCGCTACCCGCGACCCGTACGGCCTGGCGGGTGGCGATCTGCTCCAGCAGTGAACGAACTGCCCGGGCATTTCCGAAACCAGGGGCCCTCGGCAACCTTCGGAGCGTGGCGGCGACCCGTTCGGAAATGCCTTCGGCCAAGGTGAATCCGGCCTCGTCGACCAGGTGCAGGAAGATCCGGTGCAACTCGTCATCGGAGTAGTCCGGGAAAGCCAGCGTCACCGGAAGGCGCGAGCGCAGTCCCGGATTGGCGTCGAGCAGATCGCTCATCTCGCGCGGATAACCGGCCAGCACCACCACGAGGTCGTCGCGATGATCCTCCATCAGCTTGATCAGGACCGCGATCGCCTCATGTCCGAAGTCCTTCTCAGACTCGTTGAACAGCGCGTAGGCCTCGTCGATGAACAGCACGCCGCCGAGCGCCCGTTGCACGGCTTGTTCCACCTTGGGCGCGGTCTCCCCGATGAACCGGCCGATCAGATCCGCGCGGCTGACCTCGACGAGGTGGCCCGACGACAGCAGGCCGAGGTCCTTGTAGATGGCGGCGAGCAGCCTGGCCACCGTGGTTTTGCCCGTTCCGGCGTTACCGGTGAAGACGAGGTGGCCCGCCTGCGAGCCGACCGCCATCCCCGCGTCGTGGCGCAGCTTCGCGACCTTGGCCTGGGCGGCGAGTTCGCGCACCCGCGCCTTGACCGGCGTGAGTCCGATCATCGCGTCGAGCTCGCCCATCGGATCGGCGAGGCTGCCTTCGGTGGGCTCCTCGGCCTTCGTCTCAGCCGTATCGGTCGTCTTGCTCGCGTCGGGCGCCGTGGGGGTGAGCATCGGCGCGGGTTTGGCGATCCGGCGGATCCGGAAGATGTTGCGCAGATCGCGCAGGTGGTTGATCACCAGCCGCAGGTCTTCGGACTCCTTCGACTCGCCCGGGAGCCCCTTGAGCGCGGCACCCGTCAGGTACGACGCGGCCAGCCAGTGCCGGGCCGCGTCCGCTCCGCCCGCCTCGGCGGCTCGGGCCAGCCAGGCCCGTCGGGCGGCCAGCCAGGCGGACCGGTCGACCTTGTCCGCTGTACGTTCGAAAATCCGCTGAACCTCGACTGCGCCTTCGGACCCGAGCTCGGTGAAGGCCAAGCCCGCGGGCAGGTCGAGCCGTCTGACCTGATGCAGGTGGCCCGCCACATGCTGCTCGAAGGACTCCTCCTTCTCCGGCGTGACGGCCGACATCGCGTCGAACGCCACCCGCAGCCGGCCCATCGCCCAGACCAGCAGCTCCAGCGGATTACCGGTCTGCTCGGGGAACGCGTCGAACGCCGCGTCGTCGACGAAGATCTCGTCCCGCCAGAGTTTCACCAGGTCGTCCTGGCTCAAGCTGCGATGGCCCTCGAGCAACCGCTCGTCGGCGGCGATCCGGTCGTACGCCGCGACGAGCACCTGGCGGCGCGGCTCGAACGGCGGAACGTCCGCGAGCAGGTCGAGCGCCTCGCGGTAGAACAGAACCAGCTTCTCGCGCAGCTCCGGGCTCTTGATCCGGCCGTAGTACCCGCGCGGCAAGGTCGGGTTGGCCAGGCCCACCACCCAGCTGTCGAAGTTGCCGAGCTTGCGCGGCTTGATCAGGTACTCGTTCGAGAGCTGGGCGTAGAAGTCGCTGGCCGGGCCCGTGATCAGGCCCACCGGCGGGAACATGTCCCAGACCAGCGTGAAGAACGCCCGAGCGAGGAACGGCGAATCCGGCCGCATCACCTTCGGTGCCCAGGTCTTGAGCAGCTCGGGCGTGTCGAACGCCGGATCGTCCACCAGCACCCTGAGCCGGGCCCGGCGATCCTCCAGCCATCCGTCCGGCACCCGCCAGGGGTCGATCGGGCCGGCGATGTGCAGATGCGGCTCATCGGTCAGCAGAACGTGCAGGTGTTCGGGCAGCTCGGGCATGGTCCCTCTCGGATCGCGTCTGGCCTGATCCTAGGATCGAGGCAGATCATGAGGACATTCGAAGCGGCCTGGGCCGACGCCTTGTACGGCCCGGACGGGTTCTACCGCCGCAACCGCCCGGCCGCGCACTTCCGCACGTCCGTTCACGCCTCCGCGCTGTTCGCGACGGCCATCGGGCGGCTCGCCTCGTCCCTGGGCTGTTCGACCGTCACGGACATCGGAGCGGGCGAAGGTGAACTCGGCGCGGGTCTACCCGACTTCACCGTCATGAACATCGAGCTGGACGACGTACTGCCGGATGAGTTGTCCGGACTGGTCATAGCCAACGAGTGGCTCGACAACATCCCTTGCCCGGTCGTAGAGCTCTCGCCCTCCGGAACTCCCTGCTACGTCCTAGAAGACCTAAGCCTGGGTGATCCGGTCGAGGGCCCTGACCGCGCCTGGCTGGACCAGTGGTGGCCACTGGCGGAACCAGGAGACCGGGCCGAGGTAGGCCTTCCGCGGGACCTCGCCTGGGCAGACGTCGTACGGCGCCTACAAGGCGGTTTGGCCATCGCCATCGACTACGGGCACGACGTACGCTCCAGACCGCCGTACGGGACGCTGACGGGCTTCCGCCAAGGCCGCGAGTGTGACCCGGTTCCAGACGGCTCCTGCGACATCACCGCCCACGTGGCGGTGGACTCGCTCGAAGGCGGTTTGAGACTTACCCAACGCGAGGCGCTCCAGGCTCTCGGCATCAGTAGCACCCGACCGTCGTACGACCTAGCCCGGTCCGAACCCCTCCGCTACGTGGCCGAGCTCTCCTCCGCCGGCGAGGCCGCCGAACTACTAGACCCCTCCGGACTTGGTTCGTTCGTCTGGGTGGTTGCGGGCGGTAGTGCCGAGGTACGACGGGCCTCGCGGGCTCTGTCGCTTTGATCCGCTAGGAGCTGGGCGGCGTCGTCGATGTCCCGGTGGAGGGCTACGGCGTTGGTCGGGCCCGCCGGAGTATCCACGTGCACACTGGCCAAACGAAGGCGGCGTTGCAGTGGGCCTTGTTCTAGCCGTACCGATTGGGTCTTGTGGTGCAGGACGATCGACGTACGCCGGTTGATCCAGCCCTGGGTAGTCACCAGTACCTGCTCGTCGTTCCCGTAGGCGAGATACCGCCACCCGATCGGCCGGAGCCACTTAGCCCGTTCCGGCGCCTGGTGCATCTCGATCCGGCTCAAGTCCAGCCCCGGCAATACCCGGCCAAGAACCTCCGCCACCTCGGCCGTCGTACCAACGGGCAGTAGCTGGGCTCCACCCGACTCGTCCTCGCCGTCACCGCTGGAGCCGGCTACACCGGCGATATCGAGTTCTACCCGGGACCAGCCGAGTCGACGCCACAAGAGTGGTTCCGAGATCAGCAGGCCCTGTACGCGACCTGCTGGCACCGTCTGGCGCTGCAAGTCGAACAGCCCGCGCTTCGTCTGCAAGCCGCCGTCCGCCTCCGTGAGGGTGAACCTGTGGTTGCCGACGACCTGCTTCCAGATCGGGGAGAACACACCCAGCAGCAGCGGGATCGCCGCGAACAGACCAACGTGGTACTCGAAGACCGTCGTAGCGATCACGAGCCATACCAGCGCCGCCACCGAACCAAGGACGGTCGAGGACAGCAGGGTAGACCCGAGCAACCTAGAGGTCGGTACGACGAGCAGTGCCGGCCTAGCGTCCTGAACCTCGGCCTGCTCCTCCTGGCGAGCGCCATGCGTTGTAGCCAGCAAGGTGGCCCGAAGCTGCTGAGCGTGGTCCAACGTCAGGTAGCTCAACCGCCCGTCGCTACTACTTCCACCGGCCACATCCATCCGCAGCTCGGCCATCCCGAACAACCTGGGCACCAACGGCTGCGCCACGTCGATCGCCTGGATGCGGTCGAACCGGATGATGCGCGTCCGGCGGAACAAGAACCCGCTGTCAACGCGTAGAGCCTCGTCGGTCAACTGGTACTTCGTAAACCACCAAGAGAGCGCCCCGAGCAGGATCCCGCCTACAAGTACTGCGAGCAGCCCGAGCCCGGCAATCCTGAGATCGCTGCGCAGGCCTTCGTTGTTGACCATGGCGACGGCGGCGACGGCTAGATAGCCCCAGCCACGCACGAACGGCGTGAGCGGGTGGAGACGTACACCCTGCTTCGGGGGCGCTACAGGTGGCGCCGAAGGCAGTGGGGCGGGTGTGCTCACAGGCCCCACGCCTGAGCCTGGCCGAGCGCGGACAGCCTGTCGCGCAGTCGGGCCGCCTCATCCGGCGTAAGCCCGGGGATCTTCGCATCAGTGGCCGGAGTAGCCGTATGAAGCTCAACCGTCGCCAGGCCGAATGAGCGCTCCAAGGGACCTGCGGCGACGTCGACGAACTGCATCCGCCCGTACGGCACGACGACCAACTGGCGGAACATCACCCCGTGGCTGACGAGCAACTCGTCCTCGCGCTCGGCGTACATCCAGGAACGCTGGTTGCGGCCGATCAGCACCCAGGACCAGGCGAACACGGCCACCAGCGCGACCAGCGCCACGACCGCCCATGCCCAGCTCAGCAGGAACCCGAGCGACGGCACCGCGACCAGCGCGATCACGCCGAAGGTGATGCCGGCGTTGACCCGGCGCAGGTTCGCGAGCTTCGGTGATACCGGCGTCCAGGTGACGTCGGACGGAGCGAAGAGTTCGTTCACACTGCCAGCCTGTCACGATAGGGGTCATGAGCACCGAACGAGTGGTCGGAATCGGCGCCGGGTCGGCCGGGCTGGACACCCTGTACGAACGTGGCGGCACGCAGCCGGGCTCCGAGCTGCCGACCACCGACATGGTGCTGAACATCGGCCCGCAACACCCCGCCACGCACGGCGTACTGCGGCTGCGCCTCACCCTCGACGGCGAGCGCATCCTCGCCTGCGAACCGATCATCGGCTACATGCACCGCGGCGCGGAGAAGCTCTTCGAGGTCCGGGACTACCGCCAGATCCTCGTACTGGCCAACCGCCACGACTGGCTCTCCGCCTTCTCGAACGAGCTGGGCGTGGTCCTGGCCGTCGAACGCATGATGGGCCTCGAGGTACCGATCCGGGCCGTCTGGCTCCGTACGCTGCTGGCCGAGCTCAACCGGGTGCTGAACCACCTGATGTTCCTGGGGTCGTACCCGCTCGAACTCGGCGCGATCACCCCGGTCTTCTACGCGTTCCGCGAGCGGGAGACCGTGCAGGCCGTGATGGAGGAACTGTCCGGCGGCCGGATGCACTACATGTTCAACCGCGTCGGCGGGCTGAAGGAAGACCTGCCGCTCGGCTGGCTCGGCCGCGCGGGTGCCGCCGTCGCCGCCGTTCGCAAGCGCCTGCCGGATATCGAGAACCTGATCCTCGGCAACGAGATCTTCCGGGCCCGTACGGTCGGCGTCGGCCGGCTCTCCCCCGAACTGATCAACGCGTACGGCGTCTCCGGCCCGATCGCCCGTGCCTCCGGCGTGGACGCCGACCTCCGCCGGGACGAGCCGTACCTGGCCTACGAGGAACTGGCCCGCGACGGCGTACTCGAGGTGGTCACCCGGACCGACGGCGACTGCTTCGCCCGGTTCGCCGTACTGCTCGAACAGGTGAAGGTCTCCCTCAACCTGGTGGACGCCTGCATCGACCGCCTGCAGGGAATGCCCGCCGGCCCGGTCAACGTCCGCCTCCCGAAGATCCTCAAGGTCCCCGAAGGCCAGACCTACGCCTGGACCGAGAACCCCCTCGGCATCAACGGCTATTACCTGGTCTCCCGTGGCGACAAAACCCCCTGGCGCCTCAAACTCCGCTCCGCCAGCTTCAACAACATCGCCGTACTCCCCCAAATGCTCCCCTCCGAAGTAGTAGCCGACATGGTCGCCATCCTCGGCAGCATGTTCTTCGTAGTAGGCGACATCGACAAATAACCCCTCCGGCCAGCCCGCCTCCCGGCGTGTCACCGGACGCCAGTTACCAGGCGTGTCGCCGTTCATCGGACGCTTGTGCCCGCCTCCCGGCGTGTCGTCGGACGCTAGATGCAGGGCGTGTCGCCGTTCATCGGACGCTTGTGACCACGGCCTCACCACGTCCGCTGCTGTGGACGGATACCAAGCAGACGCCCGACCTCCTGCTCGAGGTCGTTCTCCCGACTCCACAGTTGCCACCGCCGGACAGAGACGATCTCCCAGCCGAGTCCGTCCAGCCTTCGCCGTCGACGGGTGTCGGCCTCTCGCCGCTCCGCCGTACCGTGCCACTGGTCGGAGTCGTACTCCAGACCGAGATGGCGCCCGTTGGTGCCGGGCAGCGGATCGAGAAAGCCCAGGTCCAGCCGGTAGGCGTTGACCCCATCGCTGACTCGCACCTGCGGGACCGGATGCGGAAAGCCCGCGTCGATCATGCGCAACCGCAGCCAGGATTCCCCCGGCGACTCGGCTGCCGGATCTACGAGATTGACGAGTTCCCGCGCTTGCACGATGCCCGGATGATGCGGATACCGCCGTACGGCGTTCTGCACGCCGTCGAGGGTGATCAGCTCGGCCCGGGCCATCGCGTCGAGGGCGGACAGGGCGAACGGGCGCTGGAGATGGCGCGCGAGATGAACCGCAGTCGCGAGCGGCGACGTGACTCGTAGAACGCCCCAATCGATGACGTCATCCGTCAACAAGGTCTGCGAGTGACCGCTAGCACTGGTGGAGCGCAAGGCTCGTTCGTCGGTCGGGCGAACGAAGTCGGGACTCGGCAACTCCGCCAGCTCCTGCAAAGCGAGCACGTCCACGCCGTACAGCCAGGCTGCGGTACGGCGGCAGACGACGGCGTCGGGTGGTGCGACTTTGGCAACGGCTGCCGCCCTCAACGGCAGCGAATCCTCAACGAGGGTGTCGATGTAAACCCCGCGAATCACGGAACGAATCTGGTGGAGGTTAGTAAGGCGGCGAAGATGCGCGGCCTCGAAGCCGTGCGCGCGTGCCTCTGCGCGAGTGAACGGAAGGCCGTCCATGAACAAGTGTGAGAAGGGCGTCAACAGCGCCGGTGGCGAGAGTTCCATGCCAGAGAAGATGGCCCTGAGAGCCCACTGGGCAGGTCGAGTTATCCACAGGCCGTGGTCAGAAGAGTCCGATCATGCCCGACACGCCGCGTCACAAGAGTCCGACGACGCGCCGGGGGATGGTCACAAGCGTCCGATGATGGGCGACACGCCGCGTCACAAGGGTCCGATGATGGATGTGTGACACGCCGGGAGGGGCTACGAGGCGGCTTGGGCGCGGAGTTTTAGGTCTACGACGGTGGGGGCGTCGGCTACGGAGTGCTTGTCGCCGGCGGCGATGACGGTGGCGACTTCCTCGTCGATCTTGTCGAGGCGTTCGTCGATGCGGTCCAGGCGGCGTTGCATCAGGTCGACGAACTCGGCGTTCTCGACCACGCGGGCGCTGGTGATGCGGGAGTACTCCTGGGCTACCTGGACGCGGTCGTCGCTGTGGGCCAGGCGTTCGATCAGGAGCTGGTGTCTGACCAGCATGGTGGCGGCGACCGCGGCCAGTGCGGCACCGGCCGCGGCGGCGCGCAGCACCCAGGCGGACTGGGCGAAGAGCGCGATGCTCACACCCAGACAGACGATGACCAGCAATCCGTAAGCTACGGCGAGGACTGTGGCCCTGGCGCGTCGGCGGCTACCCCTTGACCCCATGGATGCACACCTTAGGGGACGTCGGCACCGTCTTCGGGGATACGACACGCTCGTTCGAGCAGTAATCCGGCCACCACGACCAGTACGGAGATCGCGGCCGTGATTCCGGCCGCCACAACGCGGTTCCGGGGACCCGCGACACTCAAGGCGTCAACGAAGCGTAACGCGAACCCTGCGTAAACCCCTGTGCACAACGCGCCGACAATCGCGCTGGCTTTCGCGAGCATCAACAGGAAGACGGCGCGACTGGGTTCCATGCGTTCGCGGCGGAGCTGGATCCGCTGGTGGGTGTTGCGCGCGGCGGCGAACAGCAGCGCGGCGAGGAACGCCCAGGCGACCGGGGTCAGCCAGGACAGCGAAGGCGCGACGCCACCGTTGCTCTCGATCGCGCCGATGATCGTCCAGCCCACGGCCGTACCGAGGACGGCCAGGGCCACCAGCAGCCGGCGCGACGTCGGCCGCACACTTCCCGGCCGCGCCGCACCAGACCCGGAACCACCTGCGCCCGAACCGCCCGAACCCGAACCGCCCGAGCGACCCGAGCCCGAGCGGCCGGAGCCGCCCGACCCCGGGCCGGAACGACCCGCACCGGAACCCGAGCGGCCCGCGCCGGGATTGCCTGAGCCGGGACTACCTGAAGCCACTACTGGAGCTCGATGACGAGGTCGTCGACGCGCTTGACCCCGTCGGTTCCGATCTCGGCGAGCAGGTCGGCGACCCGGCCCACGCCCGGCAGAACGGCCTCGGGCTCGATGTCCAGCCAGGGCGCCAGCACGAAGGCCCGCTCGTGCGCACGGGGGTGCGGCACGGTGAGCTCATCGGTCTCGATCGCCTTGGTGCCGTACGTGATCAGGTCCACGTCCAGCGTGCGCGGGGCGCCGGGCACGCTGCGCTCGCGGCCGAAGGCCTGCTCCACCGCGTGGGCGCGGTCCAGCAGGGTCTCCACCGCAACGGTGGTGTCGGCCAGCAGCACGATGTTCAGGAAGGGGCCCGAGTCGTCCGGCGTACCGACCGGGACGGTCTCGTAGACGGGCGAGACGTCGACCACGACGACGTCCGGGGTATCCCGCAGCGCGTCGACCGCACCCTGCAGGTTCGCCTCGCGATCGCCGAGGTTGCTGCCCAGGGAGAGGATCACCTGGCGGATCGGTTTCAGGCCACCGCTCAGGGTGTCCGCGTCGATCACGTGGGGACTTGGGGTCTCAGTCACGAGGTTTCTCCGGGTCTACGCTGCACTGTCAGGACAACATCGTCGAACGGCACGGTGATCGGTGCCGAGGGTTTGTGAATGGTGACCGCGGCTCCGCTCACCCGGTTGTCGGCGAGGCAGATGTCCGCGATGCGTTGGGCCAGTGTCTCAATCAAGTCAACGGGGTCGTTCTCGATCGCCGCGTGCACCTGCTCGGCGATCTTGCCGTAGTCGACGGTGTCCGCCAGCAGATCGGACGCGGCGGCCTTGCGGGTATCCAGTTCGAGCCGGACGTCGACGGTGAACTCCTGCCCGTCGGCCCGCTCATGGTCGAACACGCCGTGCCGCCCGAATCCCCGGATACCCCGGATCTCGATCACGTCGGCAGGCCCTGCGGCAGGCGCCGGAACAGGCGCTGCACCAACCACCGAATCAGGCCCCGTGTCCGGGCTGGCCGCGGACGTCGAGGAACCGCTCACTCCGCCTCCTCCTGTCGACCCCCAGACGACAGTACCGGGGAGGCGTGGTGGATCCACAACCTCCACCCGGACTTCGTCCGGCGGAACACATTCGTCGCGAGCGCCTTGCCACCCGCAAAACCCTCCTCCGGGGCGCCTTCTCCGGAGGAAAGGACATTCTCCGTACACGTGACGTATGCCACGTCTTCATCCACTCGTACCTGAACGTCCGTCAGAAAGAACTGGATGTAGGGCGTGTTCGCGAAGATCATCGCCCAGGCCCGCATCATCTCGGCATAGCCGTAGATGGCCGCGTTACCCGGATGAATGCAGACGGGATCGGGTTCCGGCAGCCAGACCGCGGCCATCAGATCGAGGTCACCGGCCTCGAAGGCGTTGTAGAACGTGGTGTTCGCGTTCAGCACAACGCTTTCGGCCGATGCCGCCGGCCGCTGCTGACGGGCTCCGCCCTGCTCCTCAGTCATCCATTCCCCATGTCCTCGGTCCTCACTCCAGAGCTCCATCGCGCCGCCACCCGTACCGCGTCGGCGCTGGCCGCCACCGCGTGGGCGCGGACACACCAGGCACCGGCCGCCGCCGCCAGTGCCGAAACCGCCGCACTCGCGTCGTCCCGGCGAACGGCAGGACGTGGCGCGCCGGTTGCGGCGTCGGCGAGCAGCCTACCCAGGAACGCCTTCCGGGAGGCACCGACGAGCAACGGCAATCCCAGTACGGCGAACTCGGGCAACCGGCGCAGGATCTCCCAGTTGTGATCGGCGTTCTTCGCGAACCCCAGGCCCGGGTCCAGCGCCACCCGGTTCAGGTCGATACCGGCGGCGGCGATCGCGTCGATCCGCAGCCGGAGTTCGGCGATCACGTCCGTCACCACATCGTCGTACCGGGCCCGGTCCTGCATGTCGGCCGAATGCCCGCGCCAGTGCATACAGACGAACGGGACCTGGCGTTCGGCGATCAGCGCCAGCATGTCCGGATCGGCCAGGCCGCCGGACACGTCGTTCACCATCGAGGCCCCGGCGTCGAGGGCCAGCGCGGCCACGTCGGCCCGCATGGTGTCGATCGACAGTACGGCGCCCTTGGCCGCGAGGGCCTCGATCACCGGCAGCACGCGGCGCAGTTCCTCCGCGCGGGTAGGCCGTTCGGCGCCGGGCCGAGTCGACTCCCCACCGACGTCCAGCAGGTCCGCGCCTTCGGCGAGCAGCTCGTGGCCGTGCTTGATGGCGGCGGCGGGTTCGAACCACTCACCGCCGTCGGAGAAGGAATCAGGGGTCACGTTGACGACCCCCATCACCAGGCATCTGCCGGGCGTGGGAAGGCCTTGAACGTTAGTTGGTGGGGCAGTTCGCACGCGACCACCGTAGTGGCCGTTCACGAACTGCCCCACCTAGGTGCCTGGGCCCCCATCAATCGCCGGCTGCCCGCCGACGTTTGCTAACCCAGCACCAATGAGGCGCCGCTAGCGGACAGCGCCTCACCGATCGGTTGGGAGAAGGACTCGTTCTGCTGGCCGTACTTCTCCAGGCAGAGGCCTCCGATCAGACCCGCGCCGCTGGTGACACCCTGCGCGTAGTTACCGGAAAGGTTGGCTCCGCCAGAGTCACCACCCTCGACACACGCGGTGTGCTCGTAGAGACCGCTGACCACTTCACCGCCGCCGTAGTTCACGGAGACGTTCCTTGCCACGATCACGCCGCAGGTCCAGTGCGTGGTGCGCCCGGACTTGCACAGCGGCGAACCCACCGGCGCGTCGCTGCGGCCACGGACCGGCACATCCGTACCGCTCCAGCGCTCGACCAGACCGCGCTGGGTCCAGCTGGTGCTGGTGATGTTCACCGCGCCGTAGTCGTTACCGGGGAAACTGCTGGACCTCGTAGTGCCGATCGCCACTCCGTTGCGGGAGAACGACGGGCGGCCGTCGGTGCAGTGGCCCGCGGTGATGAAGATGCGAGTGCCGTTCGACGTCTTGGCGTTGAAGCCGAGCGAGCACAGGTATCCGTTGCTCATGTTGACCTGGTGGCCGCCGAGCAGATCGGCGGTGGTGCGGACCTTGCCGTAGGCGGGCTTCACGCTCACCTTCGCGCCGTGGGCCTTGACCTGACGCAGGAATTGCTGGGTGGCCGCGTCCTTGGCGCCGGCGGTCACCTTCACCACGACGGTGCCGCTGGCGGGATCGACGTACCAGGACCGGACCTGACCGGGATTGCTGGTCGTCGCCAGCCGGTCGAGCCTGGTCTTCACCGAGCCCAGTTGGGCGGCGGTGTACTTCACGAGCTTGGGCACGGCACCGGCCCGGCGCACGGTATCGGCGCTGGCGGCGTCCGAAACCGCGACCACGATGCGGCCGGTTGACTTGTCGATGTAACTGCCTAGGGTCTTGCCGCCGAGCTGCTTCTCCAGGCCGACGGCCCGCAGGGTGCGCTGTTGCAGCTTGTCCACGCCGGGAATCGACGGGACGACCGGGTCGGCGGTCTGGTTCGCCTGAGCTCCGTTGGCCACCACTAGTCCAGCGGAGACCAGAGCAACGATTCCAGCGAACGAGATGGCACCGAACCGCAGGCGCTGAGAGCGCACTGTCATACCTTCCTCCTCACGATGACGCACAAGCGCCGCTACGGAAAGTATTCGTTTCGCCACAGAATGTCTATGGATGGTAGCGGGAGATTTCCTTCGACGCCAGGGCTTCGTCAGCCGACGATCAGGCTCATAGCTTCGGCCCTGGTGACCGGATTGCGCAACTGTCCGCGAACCGCGGACGTGATCGTCTTGGCCCCGGGCTTGCGCACGCCACGCATCGTCATGCACAGGTGCTCACACTCGATGACGACGATCACGCCGCGTGGTTTCAGCAGTTCCACCAGGGATTCCGCGACCTGGGTGGTGAGTCGCTCCTGCACCTGCGGGCGCTTGGAGTACACGTCGACGAGGCGGGCGAGCTTCGACAGACCGGTGATCCGGCCATCCGTACCAGGGATATAGCCGACGTGGGCGACGCCGGTGAACGGCACCAGGTGGTGCTCGCACATGGACCAGACCTCGATGTCCTTGACCAGGATCATCTCGTCGTGGCCGAGCTCGAACGTGGTGGTGAGCACGTCCGAGGCCTGCATGCCGAGACCCGCGGTGATCTCGGCGTACGACCGGGCGACCCGGGCGGGCGTTTCCTTGAGGCCTTCGCGATCGGGGTCCTCCCCGATCGCGAACAGCAGCTCACGAACAGCCCGCTCGGCCCGCGCGTGGTCGAACTCGGGTTTGCTCATCTACTCCGCCGGCGGGGTCGGTCCGCTGCCGTAGTTCGGCGGCCGGACGGCCTCGTCGGGACCGATCGATCCACCGGGGATCACATCGGACAGCGAGCCGTTCTGCTCGCCCCGGCTGGGCAGCGGCATCACCGGCGGCTGCTGCGACGGCACCCGGGTGGCGGAACCGGTCCAGGCCGGACGCGGCTCGCGTTTCACGATCGGCTCGAAGACCCGGGCGACCTCGGCCTTGTCCAGGGTCTCCTTCTCGAGCAGCTCCTCGACCAGGTGATCCAGCACGGCGCGGTTCTCGACCAGGATGTCGAAGGCCTCCTGGTGCGCGTTCAGGATCAGCTTGCCGACCTCTTCGTCGACCGCCGCGGCGATCTCCTCGGAGTAGTTGCGCTTGCTGCCCAGGTCGCGGCCCAGGAAGGGCTCACCGGAGTCCTCGCCGAACTTGATCGCACCGAGCCGCTCGGTCATGCCGTACTGCGTGACCATGGCGCGGGCCAGCGCGGTCGCCTTCTCGATGTCGTTGCTGGCGCCGGTGGTCGGGTCGTGGAAGACCATCTCCTCCGCCGCGCGGCCACCGAGCATGTAGGCCAGCTTGTCCAGCATCTCCGACCGGGTGGTCGAGTACTTGTCCTCGTCCGGCAGCACCATCGTGTAACCGAGGGCGCGGCCGCGCGGCAGGATCGTCACCTTGTGCACCGGGTCCGAGTGCGGCAGGGCCGCGGCGACCAGGGCGTGACCACCCTCGTGGTACGCCGTGAGCACCTTCTCCTTGTCGCTCATCAACCGGGTCCGGCGCTGCGGTCCGGCGATCACGCGGTCGATCGCCTCGTCCAGCGAGTTCTTGTCGATCTGGGTGCGGTTCAGCCGGGCGGTCAGCAGGGCCGCCTCGTTCAGCACGTTGGCCAGGTCGGCACCGGTGAAGCCCGGCGTACGACGGGCGACGGCGCGCAGGTCGGCGTCCTCCGACATCGGTTTGCCGCGGGAGTGCACCTTGAGGATCTGCTCGCGGCCCGGCAGGTCCGGCGCGTCCACGGCGATCTGGCGGTCGAACCGGCCCGGGCGCAGCAGCGCCGGGTCCAGCACGTCGGGCCGGTTGGTGGCGGCGATCAGGATGACGCCGCCGCGCACGTCGAAGCCGTCCATCTCGACCAGCAGCTGGTTCAGCGTCTGCTCGCGCTCGTCGTGCCCACCACCGAGGCCCGCGCCCCGGTGCCGGCCGACGGCGTCGATCTCGTCGATGAAGACGATGGCGGGCGCGTTGGTCTTGGCCTGCTCGAACAGGTCGCGGACCCGGGAGGCACCGACACCGACGAACATCTCGACGAAGTCCGAACCGGAGATCGAGTAGAACGGCACGCCGGCCTCACCGGCGACGGCGCGGGCGAGCAGGGTCTTACCCGTACCCGGCTGGCCGTACAGCAGGACGCCCTTGGGGATCTTCGCGCCGACGGCCTGGAACTTGCCCGGCTCCTGGAGGAACTCCTTGATCTCGCCGAGTTCCTCGATCGCCTCGTCACAGCCGGCCACGTCCGCGAAGGTGGTCTTCGGGGTGTCCTTGGTGATCAGCTTGGCCTTGGACTTCGCGAAGCTCATCACCCGCGATCCGCCGCCCTGCATGGAGTTCATCAAGAAGATGAACACGACGGCGATCAGCAGGAACGGGATCAGCGTCGAGAACACCTGGCCGATGAAGCTCGGCTTCGGGTTCTCCACGTCGTACCGCTCGATCTTCTTGTCCGTGTAGAGCTTCTGGATCGCGGTGTTCAGGCTCGCGGCCTGACCGTCGACCCAGTGCGCCCGGACCTTCGTCCCGTCGGTCTTCTCGACCCGGATCTCCTGGTCGGGATCGATCAGCGTGATCGATTTGATGCCCGAGCCGGCGGTGATGGTCTGCACGACCTCGCCGGTCGGAACTGACTTGTACCCGGATGAGCCGGTCAGGACCTGGCCGATCACCAGTACGCCGAAGAAGGCGACCACGATCCAGAACAGGGGTCCGCGGAAGATTCGCTTCACGTCCATGATCGAGGCTTTCGCCCCGTCCCTCCTAGCTCAGCAGGCCCGGCGAACGGGCTTGAGACGGTAACACCGCTCTAAGTGTCTCGTGTCGGGCAAGCCTGCCCACCACGAGGGTCACCGATCGACGGTACGACCCTGTCTACAGCCTGTCACCAACTCCGGCCCACAATCGCCTCCCGGCGGCCATCTGTGCATAACTTTCCTGCCCGGTCAGGGTCTACGGGGCCAGGGAACACAAGGAGGCACCTCGCGGCGGGGTTATCCACAAATCCGCCCGCACGATGGAATCGCGCGGGCGGAACGGGTAATGCGAGCGAACTCGCGCGGGCGCCCAGCGCCGTCGGTGGGCGGGGCGTCGTCGATGGCTACGCGCCGCCGGTGAGGGCTGCGGCGGCGTTAGGAGTAGACGTGCGGGGCAAGGGTGGCGACGCAGCGCAGGTTGCGGTACTTCTCGGCGAAGTCGAGGCCGTAGCCGACGACGAACTCGTCGGGAATGTCGAAGCCGATGTACTTGACCGGGACCGCCATCTTGGCCGCGTCGGGCTTGCGGAAGGCGGTGCAGATCTCGACCGAGGCGGGTTTGCGCGACTGCAGGTTGCTGACCAGCCAGGTCAGGGTCAGACCGGTGTCGATGATGTCCTCGACGATCAGCACGTGCCGGTTGCTGATGTCGGTGTCGAGGTCCTTGAGGATCCGGACCACGCCGGAGGACTTGGTACCGGAGCCGTACGACGAGACGGCCATCCAGTCCATCTCCACGTGCCGGCTGAACGAGCGGGCCAGATCGGCCATCACCATCACGGCGCCCTTGAGCACCCCCACGACCAGCAGGTCCTTGCCCTCGTAGTCGCGCTCGATCTCCTCGGCCATCTCGCGCAGCCGGGTGAGGATCTGCTCCTCGGTGACGAGGATTTCGGTCAGGTCTTTGTCGATGTCAGACGCGTCCACACCGTCAGCCTGTCACACCCCGTCCGATCACGATGGCACCGGCCCGCCGAACGGCGCGAAGCCCTTGCGGCAGGTCGATCCAGCGCTGCCCGCGCCAGCCGGTGATCAGCTCGTCCACCGCCGCGATGTGTCCCGCGCTCAGGTCCGTCGGCCGGCAGCCCGCCTCGATCGCCGCCTGCCGTAGTACCCGGCTGCGCAGCGCCAGGTGCTCCGATTCGAGAGCACCGATCTCGATCTGCACCTCCATGCCGCTATCCAGGCTGGTACGGCGGACCGCGGTGGCCGTGAGTTCGGCGGCGAGAGCGTCCAGGGCGTCGGCGTCGGCCCGCACGAGCGACGCCGTACGGGCCAGGGCCTCGATCACGCCCGGGCCGAGGGCTTCGGTGAGGACGGGTAGGACCTCGTGGCGGACCCGGACCCGCGTGTACGCCGGATCGTCGTTGTGCGGGTCATGCCACGGGGTGAGGCCCGACGCGAGGCACGCCGCGACCGTCGTACTGCGGGAGACCTCGAGCAAGGGCCTTCGCAACGGGCCACTGATCGGCGCCATCCCGGCTAGTGAGCGAGAGCCTGATCCACGGGCCAGGCCCAGCAGTACGGTCTCGGCCTGGTCGTCGCGGGTGTGGGCCAACAGAATCACGTCGGCGCCTAGTTCCTCGGCCGCCCGGGTTAGCGCGCCATAGCGGGCAGAACGCGCCGCGGCCTCGGGACCACCTGGGCCCGAGACTTCCACCTGCACCTGCTGGACCGGGTTCAATCCAAGCGAGTGGCACTGCTCGGCCGCCTTACGGGCGATGTCGGTAGAGCCTTCCTGAAGGTTGTGGTCGACAACGACGGCACCAGCGGTCAGACCGAGCTTGGGCGCCTCGAAGGCCGTCGCGGCTGCGAGCGCGAGCGAGTCGGCACCACCCGAGCAGGCGACTAGGACGGTGGTACCACGCGGGAGCTCGGCCAACGACTGCCGGACGGCCTCACGCACCCGCGCCACCGCAGGATGCAACCGCCCCCGCCGCTCTCCCACCGCCCCAGACGGTTCAACAGCGGCCGGGCCCGAGGGGTCAGCCGTGGACTCGGGTGATCCAGGCATCCGGGTCGGCGATCTCGGCCTTGGTGGGCAGCGTGTTCGGGCCGGTCCAGACGCGGTTGAAGCCCTCCATGCCGACGCGGTCGACCACCCGCCGCACGAAGGCGGCGCCGTCGCGGTACTGGCGCATCTTGGCGTCGAGCCCGAGCAGGCGGCGCAGCAACTGGTCGAGCAGGCCGCCGCCGGCGCGACGGCCGTTGAACTTGCCGCGGATCACGTCCACGGTCGGAATGACCGCCGGCCCGACACCGTCCATCACGAAATCGGCGTGGCCCTCCAGCAGCGACATCACCGCGGTCAGGCGATCGAGTACGGCCTTCTGTTCGGGCGACTGGAGCAGGTCGACCAGCGAGACCTCTTCCTCGCCTCGGGCCGACCGGGCCAGCTTCTGGATCGCCTCGCGGAACATCGCCGCGTAGGCCGACGGTTCGAGCTCGGCCTGATCCAGGAACAGCGAGATCTCCGCACGCAGGTGGTCCCGCAGCCAGGGCACCGCGGTGAACTGCACCCGGTGGGTCTCCTCGTGCAGGCAGACCCAGAGCCGGAAGTCGCGCGGATCGACCTGAAGCTCGGTCTCCACGTGTACGACGTTCGGCGCGACGAGCAGCAGGCGGCCGGTCAGACCGGGCTGGTCCGGATCCGGCTGCGCGGGATAGAAGGGATCGAACTGGCCGAGCACCTTCGTCGACAGGAACGCCAGCAGCGCGCCGGCCTCGACCGCGCTGACCCGCGAGCCGACGGCCGTCGAGACCGCTCCGCCCGGCTTGGCCGCGGCCTTCTCCTGCAGTTTGTCGGTCAGCGGCTTGAGCACCGTGCGGAAGCCGTCCGCGTTCGCCTGCACCCAGCCGATCCGGTCCACCACGATGACCGGCGCCGTGGCCGAAGTGGCCTGCAGTCCGGTGAACTCACGCACGTGCTGCTCGGACTCGGCCGCGAAACGGCGCAGGTCGGCCACCACCTGGTCGGCCTCGGCACGGGTCACCCGCGGGCCCGGCCGCATCAGTTTGCGCGCCACGTTGGTAGCGAGCTGCCAGTCCACCATGTCTGCCATGTCACGACCTTAATCGCGTTCTGTGGTCATCTGTCCGACCTGCTCTTTCAGCATTGCCGACGACCACAAATCGCCCAACCCGGAAACGACCCCGGTAATACCCTCAAAAGGCTCAGGCGCAGCCGCATGCGGCCAGCGCGGCCGCGGCCCGGTCCAGCGCGGCCCTGGCTTCGAGGGCGTTCGACGGTTGCACCGAATCGGTGGCCACGACGAAGGCCAGCATCGTGCCCGACCTGGTCCGGACGAACCCCGCGAGCGAATGCACTCCGGTGAGCGTGCCGGTCTTGGCCCGCACGTAGCCCTGGCCCGCCGCCGTACCGGCCGTGATGAACCGTTCCGCCAGGCTGCCGTTGAAGGCGGCCACGGGCAGCCCCGGCAGCAACGACCGCAGCTCGGGATGAGCCGGATCCGCCGCGAGCCGGAGCGCGCCGGCCAGCAGGGACAGCGGTACGGCGTTCGTCCGGGACAGGCCGCTGCCGTCCTCGATCCGGGCCGCGCCCAGCGTCAGGCCCAGGCGGGTCAGCGTGGTTCGCAGCGCGGCGATACCGCCCTGGTACGAGCCGTCACTGCGAATGCCGAGGCCGATATGCCGCAGGAGCACCTCGGCGCCGTCGTTGTCGCTGTGCAGGTTCACGTACCCCGCGACGGCCGACAGCGGCGGCGACTGGACCTGCGCCACCAGCGAAGCCGTGGCCGGGGCCTTGACCGGCTTGCCGAGGTTGGCCTTGATACCGAGCTGAAGCAGTGCGGCGACGAACTTCCGCGCGGCCGCCTGCGACGGCGACGCCGCCCGCTTCGCGAGGCCCGGCGTGTTCCGGCCCTGGTCGACCCAGAGGGCCGAGGTCGGGCCCGCGATGCCCTCGGGCACGTAGTTGGGCTGCCATTTGTGGTTGATCGCCGGCCCGGAGAAGAGCGAGGCGTCGTACCCCACGGTGACCGAGGCGACCTTCTTGGCCTTCAGCGCCTTCGCGGTCGCACTGGCCAGGTCGGGCAGGTTCGCGAGCTTGGGATAGCCCGGCGCCTTCGGCCGGCGCGAGACCAGCAGCGGGTCGCCGCCGCCAACCAGGACGAGCGAGGTACCGCCCGTGCTGACCACCTTGGTCGTGAACTTGTGATCCGGGCCCAGCGCGGCGAGCGACCCCAGCGTCGTCAGCACCTTCAACGTCGAGGCAGGCACGTACGTCGTACCCGCGCCCTTCGCGTACAGCTGGCGCCCACGGGACACGTCGTACACGATCGCGCCCGGGTGGTTCCCCAGCGACGGATGGCCCAGCGCCGCGGCGAGGGCCTTCTGCACGCCTGCGGGCGTCGTCGCGACGCCTTCGGTCTTCGCAGCCGGCAGCACCGGCACGGCCTTCACCGCGGCCGCAGGCGCGGTCGCGGTGCGTGACGAGGAAGGAACCGCGTGTGCCCCCGGCACCATCGCGAGCGCGAGACAACCCGCGAGGGTGACGTACGCCGCACGGTGGGAGCGGTTCACCGGGCATCTCCTGTCAATCGTCGGGCCGGAACCGTGACAGTATCTTCCGCATGGAGTTCGACGTCTTCATCGAGATCCCCAAGGGCTGCCGCAACAAGTACGAGCTGGACCACGAGACGAACCGGATCCGGCTCGACCGGACCTTGTTCACCTCGACCCAGTATCCGGCTGATTACGGCTTTATCGAGGAGACCCTCGGTCAGGACGGTGATCCGCTGGACGCGCTCGTACTGTTACCCGAGCCGACGTTCCCGGGTTGCCTGATCAAGGCCCGTGCGGTCGGCATGTTCCGGATGACCGACGAAAAGGGTCCGGACGACAAGGTCATCTGCGTGCCGGCGGGCGACCCGCGCCAAGAGCACCTGCGCGACATCCACCACCTGCCGGAGTTCGACCGGCTGGAGATCCAGCACTTCTTCGAGGTCTACAAGGACCTCGAGCCGGGCAAGTCGGTCGAGGGCGCCAAGTGGGTCGGCCGGACCGACGCCGAGACCGAGATCACCGCGTCGTTCGAACGGCTGAAGACGCACCAGCACTGAACTGTTGTCAAAACCCCTCCCCGCGAGGGCCCGATCCCTGGCAGGATCGCGCTCAACTCGTGAGGAGGGGTTTTTGATGAGACGGATCCGTCTAACCGGTCTCGTTGGTGTCGCCGTCGCGGTCGTGGCCGCGGGCCTGGTGCCCGCCACCACCGCCAGCAGCGCGCCACCGCCGCCGTTTCGGCACCTGCAGCCCGGAGGTCAGCCAAAGCTGATCGAGAAGCTGCCGGTCAACGTCGTATTCCTGGGTTATGGCAAGGGCCAGGTGAACCCGAAGGCCTTCAGCCAGGGCCTGCCGAAGAAGTACGAGCCGGTGGTCCGCTCCCGGCTCGCCTACGGCGTCACCGAGAAGCTCGGTATCCGTTACGACTACGACTACCGGATCAAGGTCGCGGACCGGTCGTACGAGAACAAGTTCTTCGCCAAGCTCGCGAAGCTGGCCAAGCCCGCGCCGGTGAACTCGTTCCAGCAGGACTACAACGACCAGAACAAGAACGTTCGCGACGTCACGTCCAACCACGAGATCGACGCCCCGACGGTGGAGAAGTGGCTCGCGCTGAACCCGCCCGCGGGCGTGGACACCCGGCGCAACACGGTCTTCCTGATCAACTGGTACGGCCGGGCCGACTTCAAGTACCACGTCTACACGAAGACGAACGAGCCCGACCCGGACACCGGCTACAACTTCGGTCAGGTCCGCGCCAGCCGCAAGCTGGTCGCCTGGGGCGGTACGACGGCCGACGACGAGGAGAACGGCCTCGGCAGCACGCGCCGGGTCTGGTTCCACGACCTGTCCGCCGGGCCCAACGCTTCCACCGGCAGCTGGAACGTCGACGACGCCGATATCGATGACGACGGCGAACCCGACTACCGCATCCCGGTCGCCTGGGAGTACGCCGCCAACGGCTATCGCAAGCCGTCCGAGCTGAGTGGTGACCTGGCGAAGATCGTCCGCTACGTGGCGCTGGATCTACTCTTCACGAGTTCTCCGTTGTACCCGGTGGAACTGCCGACGGATGAGCCGGCCAAGACGGTCAACCTGGACAGCAACACCTACGAGGGCTGGCCGGGCGTCGACGCCAACAAGACCTACATCAAGGCGCCGCTGATCCAGGCCGAGCTCGGTGAGCTGGTCCGGAACAACAAGCTGAGCTACGACGACCAGGATCTGCCGTACACGGGCGACGCCAAGACCTGTTACGAAGGCCTGCTCTCGGGTGTCTCCTGTTTCCCGGAGACGGGCTATCCGCCGTTCGCAAACCTGTACCTGCAGAACAAGCGCGACCTGGCCCGGACGCAGGATGACCAGGGCAAGGTGGACTACGAGCTGCCGATCTTCAACTACGCGGTCGGCCCGGGTGTCGACGTACCGGCTCTTGGTTTCGCGGACGACAACTACGTCGACGGCACCCAGAGCTACGTGTTCAACTTCATCTCCCCCGACGTGGTGGCGTCCGGTTACGGCCTGACCACCACGATCATTCACGAGGTCGGCCACCACCTCGGGTTGTCCCACCCGCATGACGGCTGGGACAGCACTTCGGGCAAGGACTTCGGCCCGTCCGGTGACACGTACTTCGCGTGGCTCGGCGACCAGTCGAACTCGATGATGAGCTACATCGATCTCAACTGGGACTTCAGCCAGTTCGACCGGGACAACATGGAGCGGTTCCAGGCCGCCGCGCTGAACGAGGCGGCCAACCGTCTCGCCGGTGAGGCGCTCGCCGCCCCGAACGCCGCTCGCGCGTACGACGAACTGCGGCGCGCGGACGTGCTGATCGGCCTGACCAAGCTGGCCTTCGCCAAGCACGAGTACAGCCTCGCGCGCGTTCTCGCCGGTCAGGCCTACGCGGCCGCGGCCGAAGGCGCCGAGGAAGCCGGCGTGGACGTGAAGGCCTCGAACGAGGTGGTTCGCAAGAGCGCCCAGGCGGCTCGGGCGGCCGCGCCCGCGCACACCGAGGGCCTGTTCATCGACACCCTCGAAGGCCCGCGCGGTCTGCGGTGATTTCCGCTCGGGCCGATCACGGCTTGAGCTGACCTGACGACAGGTCCGGCCCGGTTAGCCTCCGGGCCGGACCTGTCGTGGTTGGATGACCGGCGTGCTTCCCGCCGTCATCGCCTTCGCCATCGCGGCGGTCTGGCTGCTGATTTTCGCCCGGAGTTTCCGCCGCGACCGGCGGCTGCTGCGCAACGGTTTCTATCTCGCCATCACGCTGGCCTTCACCGGTATCGGCGTACTCGTTGCGCTCGGCAACATCTCCCGCGAGGCCACCGCGGCCCTGGTCATCTTCGGCGTGCTGGCGGTGATGCTCGCCGTACTGGCCCTCCCGCTGCTGCTGGTCGCGAACGGCGTTCAGATGTTGCGTCGCGAGGGCCGCCGCCCCGCGAACCTGCTCTCGCTGGCTGCAGGTCTACTGATGATCGGCTTGTTCGTCTTCAGCGTGCTGGTGACCTGGCTCAACTGGGAACCACTGGTGGTTCTCAACTCGATCGCGACCGCCGTCTTCGGCTATCTCACCGTGGTCTTCTTCTGCTTCCTGCTCTACTCGATCGTGTACGGGCGCATCCCGCACCGCCAGGCCGTCGACTTCATCGTGGTACTCGGCTCAGGCCTTCGCGGCTCGCGTGTACCGCCCCTGCTGGCGAGCCGCCTCGACCGCGCTCACAAGGCGTACGACGTGGAGGAGTCACGCGGGCGGCGGCCCACCGTCATCACCTCGGGTGGTCAAGGCCCGGGCGAGGACGTACCCGAGGCGGTCGCGATGGCCGACTACCTGATCGCCCGGCAGATTCCGGCGGACCGGGTATTGCGCGAGGACAAGTCGACCACGACGACGGAGAATCTCACGTTCAGCCGGGAGATCATGGCCGAGCTGCGGCCGGATTACCGCTGCCTGGTGGTGACGAACAACTTCCACGTGATGCGGGCGGCCCTGATGGCACGTAAGGCCGGCGTGAACGGGCAGGTCATCGGCGCACCGACCGCGCGGTACTTCTGGCCGAGCGCGACGATCCGGGAGTTCGTGGCGATCCTGGTCGAGCACAAGTGGATCCACCTCACCATCTGCGCGCTGATCGCCGCGCTCGGGGTGCTGCCGCTGCTGTGAGCCGCCGGTTACTGCAGGTTGCTGCAGGTTTGCGGCCGGCGTGGGAAATTGTCCTAGGTCGTGGTTATGGTTCGATCCGTCGGCTTCTACTGGGGGATTGAGGTTCTGATCATGCGACGAATCGGTTCGGCTCTGGCGGCGGCAGTGCTCTGTCCCGCCCTTCTCACCGCCTCTCCTGCGGCTGCTGCTTCTTCGGCGGGTGCTTCTTCTTCGGCTGCTGCTTCTACTTCGGCGGGTGCTTCTACTTCGGCGGGTTCTTTTGCGGCGGGTGGTTCTTCGGCGGTGGGTGGTTTCGCGGCCGTTGGACCGCGGGTGATCAGCTGGCAGCCTTGTCCTGAGGATGCGACCGTGCAGTGCGGCACCATCAAGCTGCCAGTGGACTGGTCGAGACCGGGCGGACCGACCTTCGACCTCGCGCTGGCGCGGCGCGCGGCAACCGGCGTGAGCAAAGGCCCGCTCTTCATCAATCCCGGCGGCCCAGGCGGTTCCGGTGTCTCGATGGCACTGCAAGCCCCAGCCCGGTTCAGCCCAGTCCTGCTGCAGAACTTCGACATCATCGGCTTCGACCCACGCGGAGTGGCTCGCAGCCACCCGGTGGTGTGCACGGCCGCCGCGATGAACCGGCCAGGCAACCGCGTGCTGCCCACCAGCGAAGCGCAATTCGCCGAACTCGTCGCCTTCAACCGCCAGCTAGCGGCCGACTGCCGTCGCGAGACCGGTCCCTTGTTCGACCACGTCGACTCCCGCTCGGTCGCTCGCGATGTCGACGCCGTCCGCGCCGCGCTCGGTGCCCCGAAACTCAACTGGTACGGCGCTTCCTACGGCACCTTGATGGGCCAGATGTACGCCGAGCTGTTCCCGGGCCGGATCCGCGCCATGGTGAACGACGGCAACATGGACCACAGCCTCGGCATCGATCGCTTCATCCGCTCGGACAGCGCCTTCGCCGAGGATTCCTTCGAGCAGTTTGTTGCCTGGTGCAACCAATCCGCCAACTGCAAGCTGCACGGCCAGAACGTGAAGGCGATCTTCGCCGATCTACTGCGCCGGGCCGACGAAGGCAAGCTGCTCGACCCCGCCGACGGAACCCTGATCAGCAACTGGGATCTCCTTGACGTGACGCAGTTCTACTTCAACCGCCCCCGCTGGGTGGAACTAGGCAAACTCCTAGCCACCCTGAACACCGGCGTCCCAGTTGCCAACGCAAACGCCACCCAGTGGTCAAGGGCCCTCGCCACCACGCGCGCGGCCGACGCGCCGAAGGCCGCTGCCACGAAAGCCGCCGTCACGAAGGCGGGCGTCGCGTCGTCAAAGAGCGCGGAGCTGGTCGAGGACGTGCGCCCCCAGTTCTGCCAGGACTGGGCCGTACCAATCAGCACCTACGCCGAGCTCAACCAGGTCTACCAAGCCGCGCTCAAGGCAGCCCCGAACATGCGAGCCTCGGTGATCGCCCTGGCCTCCTCCACCCAATGCATCGGCCGCCCCGGCAAGGTCAACAACCCCCAACACCCGCTACGCGTAATCGGCGCGCCCAAAATCCTGATGCTCAACGGCCTCCACGACCCCGCGACGGGCTACGCCTGGGCCCTGAACGTCAAACGCCAACTAGGCTCCACCGCCGTGCTCGTCACCTACGAAGGCGCCGGCCACGTCGCGTACACCCGCAACACCTGCACCCGTGCAGCCGTGGACAACTACCTCGTGCACCTGATCACCCCGCCCGACGGCACCCGATGCCCTGCCACCAACCCCGCCCTCACCACGACGCGAACCACGACCAACCCCGAACTAACCACCCGCTGGTAGCACCAGCGGGGCGTGCGTACACCTCAAGCCGTTGCGGCCGACGCGGGCTGTCGGCTACCGACGCCTGATCATTTCCAGGCGGCTCGGCCGATCATTTCCAGGCGGCTCGGCCGATCATTTCCAGGCGGCTCGGCCGATCATTTCCAGGCGGGTCGGCTGAGCGTTTCAGGCGGGTCGGCTGACGTCGAACCGTTCGGCCGACGGCTCGTATCCAGCCGCAACGTAGGTGGCGACGGCGGCAGCGTTCGAGTTCGGGGCGGTGACGAGTGCGCTTGATGCACCCAGTTCACGCAGGGCCGCCGCGGCGGCGACGCTGATTGCCGTCCCGTAGCCGCGGCCGCGATGGTCGGCGTCCACGCCCATCGGCTCCAGCAGTCCGGGCTTGCCGGGTCCGGCGGACCAGACCGTCGCCGCGGCCACCGCGTTGTCCTGATCGTCGTAGCCGATCAGGCAGCGGGCGTCGGCGTAGACCGGCCCGGCCGCGAGGACGTGCCAGATCTCCTCGGTGAACCTCTCGCTGCCGAACGCCGAGCGGTGCACTGCGGTCCGCACCCCCGCCGTCTCCGGACCGGCTATTTCGATCCGCAGGCCGGAGTCCTTCACCGGCTCGGAAAGGTCGTGGCGCAGCGGCGTCCACGGCTCGTCCAGAATCCAGCCCGCCTCCAAGAGGACCTCGCGGAGCAGGGCGTCGCTGGGAATTTCGAGGCCGACCTTGCCGGCCGGCAGGACCCCGCGCTCCGGATCGTTGAGGTCCGCAAGCAGCTGGCGCGCCAGATCACCGTCCTGTCGCAGGTCCGGCGCGGTCGTCAGGCGCAGCAGATCAGGGTCGTCCAGGAATCCAACGGCAATGATCCGTCCGTCCACGCTCCAGGTGCGGACGGCCGCGGCCAGCCTCTCGGCGCCCAGCGCCCAGGCCCAGCCGAGGTCGCCCGGATGAAGTTGCAGCGGCGTACGGTCGTCCTGCCATGAACGGAGGGCATCCACAGCCCCGGTCAACCCGTCGACACCGACCTCGTTCAGAACGATTGTCATGCCCGCATCTCATCCCATCGGCGCGACCGGCCGCACCTGGTTTACTCAGCCAGTTCCGCGCCCACTGCGTTCGCTAGGCCTGCTCCTCGAAGAACGGGCGTCCCCACCGCCCACCGTGAACTAGTTGCTCCGGACTCCTGCGGCGAGCGACGAGATTCGGGTTCTGCGGCTTGGCGCCGTCCGCGCGATACCCGATCGCGATCGCGCCGAGCGGTTCGTACTCGGCCGGAATGCCGAACTCCGCGCAAAACCGCCGTACGTGCGCGGGGATCTCACTGTCGGGCCGGTCCTCGCGGGCAGCCGGCATGATCCAGAAGAAGAAGGCGCCGAGCCCTTCGTCAACAGCCGACAGCAGTACCAGGGTCCGCGAACTCCCGCACCATCCGCCGCCGGCGAACCACCTCCCGAAACTCCACCCGCCGCACTTTACGGCGCGGCGGGTGGACTGGACCTGGGAGCTCTCTAGCGGTTAGGGGCGGCCGAAGAAGTCGGGGGTTTCCCAGTAGTAGACGCTGTCGATCCGGACTGGGCGGCCGGTGCGGGGGGCGTGGATCATTCGGCCCTCACCGATGTAGAGGCCGACGTGGAAGATCGTGCCGGGGTCCTCCGCGTCCTGCGACCAGAAGATCAGG
Source organism: Kribbella deserti (assembly GCF_042434725.1). NCBI lineage: Bacteria > Bacillati > Actinomycetota > Actinomycetes > Propionibacteriales > Kribbellaceae > Kribbella > Kribbella deserti. The sequence continues at coordinate 72,431 of NZ_JBHLTC010000030.1, forward strand.
TCGCCGGGGCGAAGGTCGTCCTCGGCGATCTTCCGCACCTGCTCGTACTGCGCGACGCTGTAGTGCGGCAGTCGCACCCCCGCACGCGCCCATGCCTTCATCGTCAGACCCGAGCAGTCCCAGGCGTCAGGGCCTTCGGCACCCCAGACATACGGCTCGCCAAGCTGTTCGCGGGCGAAGTCGATCACGCCGGCGACACCCGAACGACCAGGCACGTTGTCGTTGCCGTCGTCCTTCTTGCCGCCGCCCTTACCGCCGCGACCGGCTTCCTTCTCCGCTTCGCGGGCGGCTTCCTCGGCTTCGCGCGCGGCCTTCTCGCGCTCGGCCCGGGTCTTTGCCTCGCGTGCCCTCTTCGCCGCCTGCTCGGCTCGTTCGGCCGCCTTGCGGGCGCGCTCGGCCTTGGCCCGGCTGGCCCGCTTCGCCGCCTGTTCCGCGGCGCGCTGGGCCGCCTCAGCAGCCGCCTTCGCCGCGGCACGCAGGCGTAGTTCCTCCGCCTTACGCGCGGCCTCGGCGGCAGCACGCTGGCGGGCGAGTTCCTCGAGACCGTTCTGGCGCTGCTCGGCCACCTGGTACGACGTCTGGCGCAAGGTGGCTAGCTGGGTGATCTGCGCCCTGCGCTCCGCACCCATCGCCGCCACCGCGGCAGCCTGCGAACGCTGCGCAGCCGCCGCCTGAGTCTTCGCGATCGCTGCCGCCTTGGTGGCCGCGGTAACCCGCTTCAGCGCCTGCTCGGACTGCAGCCGGAAGGCGTTACGTACGAGCTGTGTAGCCGTGTACCGCAGGAATGAGGCCTGCATCGCGGAGGAGATCGAGCGAGACGCACCAGCCGAGTCGAGCAGCTCCTGCGGTCCATCCACGCTGAACAGCGGCGCGACCTGCGCGAGGTCCCCACCGCCTTGGTACGACGCAGCGGCGAAACGACCGATGTGCCGGCGCTGGTCGGCGAGCGTCCGCTCGGCCTTCTCAGCCCGCTCGGCGGCAGCCTTAGCCTCCACCTTGGCGAGGCCCAGCTTGTAGACGGCCCCGTTGTACGCCTCGGCGGCCCGCCCGGCCACCTGGCCCAGCAGCTCGAGCCGATCCGTTGCCCCGGCCAACCGCTTCTCGATCGTGGCCACCTGCGCGGCCTTGGCGGCAGCGGCCCGTTTCGCCGCGTCCACCTCGTTCTGGGAGGGGATAACCGGCGGCGTTGGATCGCCGTACGCCGGGACCGCCACCAGGGCGATCGACCCCGTCATCGAGATCGCGAGAACTCCCGCGAGCACATGTCTGCCGATCCTGCCCGAACTACCGCCCGTGCTGGCCCCCGTGACCGTACGCATGCCGCTCACCCTTCGCCGGTCACGAACCCCTTCCCCAGGGTTCGCGATCTTTTGGTGCTCATCAACCACATACGCGACACTAGTTGCCCTCAGCCCCAATGGGAACACTTTCCCCATAATTAACACGCGTGTCTCGGTGTGTCACCTTGACAATTACATCAATGTAATTCCCGACCCTTCAACCCGATGCCCCCAGCAACCACCCTCTTGCCCTCCGCAACCACCCCCTTGCCCCACGCAACAACCTCCCAACACCACGCCAGGGCCTGACTGCCGTACAGAACGATGGACGCGTAAGCGCCGCACGGCGGACGGGAACAGCCGCGTCAGGCCGGGGTGCGCCGCGTCGCGCGAGTATGTCCACGCCAGCAGTCCGGCGGCGTCGTGCTGGGCGGAGTCACGCCGGATCGTGACGCTGTCGACGCCGAGCTTCGCCGCGGGTTCCTGGGAGCGCCCATTCCATGCAGCAGGACCTGCCAGGTAGGTGGTCTAGCCGGGAAGTACCAGGCCCCTTGCGATCGCAGCACCGCGGCCGATCTACTGACTACCCATCGGGCCGGGCGATCACGCCCGCTATCGGGTTGCCGCGAGGCCGATGGGAGGAGCGCAGTGAGAGTCGGAGCGCCCTGCGGGGTGGCCTTCCAGGCCGGCCTGTCGTTTGTCGTCGAGCGATGTTCGAGGTTGCCTGCGGAGGTGCTGTGAGCGCGAGCGTCGGACCGGCCAGGGCTCGAATCGCGGAGCTGGAGGTGGACCTCGCGTCAGCGCGGGTCTACGAGCACGGCTGGCAGAGCTGGAGTCCCAGTACGGACCACCCGGTCACGGCGAATGGGCACCGGCCGTCGTCGCCGGAGGCGCAGACAATGGGGTACCGCCCTGGCGTCGAGCTGTCCCCGACCGGTTTCCAGGGCGAGGGACTCCTCGCGGTGTCGTGTGAGCCCGGGCTGACGCATGTGTTCGCGACGCCCGGAACCGGCACCGTGCCCTCGATCCGGGCGCGCCTGCACCGGTCCACGCTGACAGTGGAAGCAGACGGTCCGGTCGAGCACCACGTCGTCCACCGGCCGCTGTACGACGCACTCGGTCACTGGGCCAGCGGTTTCGCCCCTGCCGGCGCAACAATCCGCGCGGCGCCGACCGGGTGGTGCTCGTGGTATCAGTACTACGCCGACGTCACAGAGGCCGACCTCATGGAAAACCTGGACGGCGTCGGTCGCAACGACTTGCCGGTGGACGTGATCCAGCTGGACGACGGCTGGCAGGCGGGCATCGGCGACTGGCTCCGGATGTCGCCACGGTTCGCCCCCGAAGGCACGGGCGGCGGAGGGCTCGGCGGGCTGAGCCGGATCAGCCGGGCGATCCGCGCGGCGGGGCGGCGCCCCGGGCTGTGGGTAGCGCCCTTCATCGTCGGGTCCGGCAGCGATCTGGCCCGGCGGCACCCGGAGTGGGTCGGGCTGCCGGTCGGGAGCGGGTGGAACCAGCAGATCCATGGATTGGACCTGCGCCATCCAGCCGCGCTGCCCGCTCTGATCGAGGTATTCGGCGCACTTGCAGAGCACGTCGACTACTTCAAGCTCGACTATCTGTTCGCGGGTGCGTTGTCCGGAATCGACCTTTACCGCGAGGCCATGACGCGGATCCGCGAGGCCGTCGGTGAGTCTTATGTCGTCGGTTGCGGCGCTCCGATCCTGCCAAGCATCGGATTGGTCGACGCGATGCGGGTGGGACCGGACATAGCCCCGCACTACGAACCGCTGGTCGATGACTGGTCGTCCTACTCGCAGGCGACGGCCACCCTGAGCACCGTCGGGCGGGCTTGGCAGCACGGGCGCTTCTGGGTGAACGATCCGGACTGCCTGATCGCACGCCCCGAGATGGAGCGCCGCACGGAGTGGGCGGATGTCGTACGGCGCTACGGCGGCCTGCGCTGCAGCTCCGACCGGATCGCCGACCTGGATCCCTGGGGACTGCACACCACTCGGACCGCCCTCGCTTCGGTACCACCGCCAGTCCCGTTCGAGTCGTGACGTGCTGCCGACGGTACTGCTGACGCGACCATCGGCGAACCTGATCTCGGCATCCGGCTTCGGCCGTGCGCCGGACCGATCCTCAGTGGTCTAGGTCACCTGCTTTCCGGTCTGGTGTCACGCGGTCACGATGAGAGATCACCGCTCACCAGGAGAATTCGTGTCTTTCTCCAAAAGCTACTCATCGGGCTCGTGTCCGCCGGCCTGCTCGGTCTGACTGTGCCGCCGTTGGCCCAGGGCTCACCAGCTCCGGCGGCTGTGCCGGCAACCGGCCACTGGACCGAGTCGGCCTACGCCCGATCGGCGGACGACCTGGCGGTTCGCGAGTATGCCGACGGGTGCACCACTATCGTCCCGACTCGGTCACCGCCAACTCGACCAGCTAGCTCGAGCGTCGCCTCGCCGCCTGACCGCGCTGGTCCACCCAACGAATCGGCGGCCGACCGTTACGGCCGGCCGCCGATCAGCGCGACAACCAGAGCTTGGCCCGGGTGGTCGACGAGGTCAGTAGACAGCGATCTCGTCGACGAAGACCCAGTCGGCCGCGGTGCCGACCGCGTACTTCTCGTACTCGACCTGCACATACCGGGCGGTCACCGGCTGTACGTCGATCCGGAACCACTGCGCCGATGAGACGCCCGCCGTCCCGACCGGGGTCAGCGCCGTCGGGGAGTTCCCGGCCAGCACCCGCACGGTGTCGGGCGAGTACTTCGTCGCATTGTCGAAGTTGTCTCGGATCATCACCTTGGTCAGTGGTTTCGCCGTCCCGAGGTCGATGGTGACCCGCGCCGTGCCGGTCGAGCCGACGTCGAAACGGTATCCGTGACTGAGGCCGTCGTCGTGGCGCCCTGCGATGATTCCGTCCGTCGATTCCCGGTTCCCGGAGTCGGGATACCACACGTGCGGTGCCGGTGCCTTCGTGTACGGCGCCGCGCTCGCCAGGTTGGCCGGCCCGGTGCTCGCGTAGACCTCGATCTCGTCCACCAGCATCACCGACGCGGTGCTGGTATAGGTCTTGTGGAAGGTGATCCGGACATACCGGGCAGCCGTCGGCGGGAAGTCCAGGTCGTACCAGATGCCCGCTTGATCATTGGTTGTCCCCGGCAACCACCCGCGCTGGTGGTAGGTGGTTCCATCGGTACTTGTGGACACCGTGACCTGGTCCGGACGGTACCCTGGATACTCTTCGTAGGCGTGAATCCGGGCATTGTCCACGACTCGGCTGGCGCCGAGATCCACCGTGACCGTGGCAGTGGTCTGACCGGCGCCGAAGCCGTAGGTGCGACCGTCGCTCCAGGCGTCGGCCAGCACCCCATCGGTCGACTCGAAGCCGCTGTCCGGCTGGTTCGACGGTGCCGGTGAAACGGTGTAGCTCCGGCCACCGAGCAGGTTCACCTTCGTCAGCGGCGCACCGGCCACCTCGACGCTGTCCAGCCCGTAGGTGGAACCGGTGGCACCGATCTGGATCCGGATCAGCCGGGCCTTCGCGTTGAGTCCGACGAAGTCGTCACTGCCGTTGCCGCCACTGGTCGTGGCCGCGGTTGTCCAGCGGGCGCCGTCGTACGACGTGAGGATCTGGTACGTGCCGGCGTACTGCGTGGACCAGTTGAGCTTCACGCCGTCGAGCTGTGTCTGCCTGCCGAGGTCGAGTTGCAGCCACTGAGCCCCGGTGCCGGCCGGCCGCCACGCGGTGGTGGCGTCGCCGTCGACCGCCTTGGCCGGCTCGCTGCCGGGCGTCGAACTCGACGCGCTGGTGCTGGTGTTGCGGGCCAGGTCCGGCGCGATCGGCCGGCCGGCGGCGGCGTCAAGGACCAGTTTGCGGATCCTCGCCTGGTACTGCGTGTCCGGGCTGTACTTGTCGGCTGTCTCGGTGAGGGACGTGGCCAGGTCCCGGGCCAGCCCTGGGTTCATCCGGCCGAGCAAAGCCAGCGTCTCGTAGTCCTCGATCCCGTCCCGCAGTGACTCGTAGCGGATCGACGACTGGATCGTGTTGTTCTCCTTGTCGGGCCAGACGATGTAGTGATCGCCCTTCTCGTTGACTTCGTCGAGGTTCGCCAGCCAGCCGTTCATCGAGTAGTGCAGGTAGCCGTTGGCGCCGCGGGAGTAGGCGTACCAGCCGGTCAGCCGCTGGTTGAACTGTGGCTGGTCGATGAAGCGGTTGAGGTAGTTGGCGACCGGAATATTGCAGTTGTAGAGGTAGAGATCCTTGCCCTGGGCCCGTAAACCGTCCCAGTGGGCCCGGTTGGCGTCGTAGTTGAGCATGTTCGGCACCATCACCGACATCTCCGGCGCCAGCCGGCTGGCCCACGGCTCGTGGAACGTCGCGTCACCCAGCCGGACGTCGGGCCAGTGGCTGCGGACACGGGCGGCGATGCCCCGCCAGGCGGTCTCCTCGTTGTCGCCATGCGGCTCGTCCCCGATGTGCATCCAGTACTTGAGTTCGTCCGTCCAGCGTTTGGCCGCAAGGTGCTCGCGCAGCGCGGGAATGAACTGGTCGATGAAGTTCCTGGCCTTGGGGGAGTCCCAGTTCGCGTAGTTGCGTTGTCCCCGGCCAGAACCACTCGGGCGGTCGATGATCTCCACCTCGCGAACGCTGTCGAAGGGCCGCCCCCAGTTGTCGGTGTCGGCGGAAACCCAGAACCCCTCCAGGCGCTTGCCAACGCCGGCGGCGACGAAGATCTGCACCACTTCATCGAACCGGCTCCAGTCGAACTGGTATCGCCCGGTGGCCGAGGTGTTGTCCGTGACTGTGGTATTGCCGTCGAGCAACAAGCCGACCAGTGGCAGGGTGATCGTGTTGGTCCGGTGCCGCTTCATCTGTACGGCGAGCTTCTCCATCAGCTCCCGCCACTGCGGGGTGAAGCGCTGGTACTGGTACGTCTCCTCGATGGTCTGGCCGTTCGGCTTCCAGGACAACTCGCCGGCGAACGTGTGCCACAAAGATGTCTCGAACACGCCGTCTTTGGGATCTGGAAGCGTCACCGCGCGAACGTCCACCGAGAACGGAACCAGCAGTTCGCCCTTGCTCGTCGCGATCTTCGCGTGCCCAGCGTAGACACCCGCCGGAAGCTCCTTCGGCACGGCCACCGTGAGCCAGATCGACTGGCTGGTGCGGGCGGGGACCGCCATACTGCGGGCATTGGACAGTGGATCCGGGAAGTCGCCGGGGGCCTTACGCACCACCGGGTAGAGCTCCTGCCCCGCGAACCGGGTGTTGCGGTTCAGGTACTTGTAGCCGAGGAAGGTGTACGAGAGGTTCGCCGCGGGGATCGACGTGGTTCCGCCGGTCAGCGGCGAGAAGCTGACCGCGTCGATGCTGAACGCGGCCGCCGAGCGGAGCACGACCTGAGCGCTTTCCTCTTCGTTGCGGGCCGCATCCAGCGTGATCCTGCGGCCGGACTCCTTGGTGGGCAGGGAGTTCCGAAAGACGCTCGTACTGGATGGCTCGGTCCAATGATCCACACCGGGCAGCGCCTGGGCACGGATCGAGACCGGGCTCGTGGGTGCCCGGGCGGCGTCGGCGACCGGTGTCACGGTGGACACCAGCGCGGCGGCAAGCACGAGTCTGATGACAGATCGCATGACAGCTCCTTCCAGGGGCAGCGCGACCTGACACCGGCGGTGCGGCGGCCACCTCGATGCGACCACCATGGACTGCCCCCGCCAGGCGGTCCATGAAGCCGCCTAGACCACTGACCAGGAACCGTCGTCGCCCGGTGGTCAGCTTGCTCGCGGGCCGTCGACGTTGAAGCTGCGCAGGATGTGAGGGTCGGTCATCCGTGAGATCGCCTCGCACACGATCGCCTGGACGATCAAAGCTCCGGTGACCGTCGAGGTCGCCCCGTACGGGGGATCGCCTTCGAGTGCGGCATCGCCCGGCACCCCGCAGTTGTCGATCACCACATCGGCGACGTCGTACAGGCGCCGGCCGCCCGGTGCACGCGACGGTACCGACGCCGAGTGGGCTCGCGACGTAACAGCAATCACCTTTGCGCCGCGGGCGCGACTGCCGGCGGCGAACTCGACCGGTACGGCGTTGCGTCCGGAGTTGGACGCGATGACGACGACGTCGCCGGCCGCGATCGGGTGATGGTCGAGCAGGATCCCCGCCAGACCGGGCAGCCGTTCGAGGGCCGAGCTCTTCCGGGCGCCCTCGTGCAGCATGAGGGCGGGTTCGAGCACCGCGTGGACCTCGGCAAGACCGCCGGCGCGCTCGTAGAGCTCCTCGGCGAGGAGGTGCGAATGCCCGGTTCCGAATGCCCACAACCGATGACCGTTGCCCAGCGCGTCCGCGACCATCGCCCCGGCGGCTTCCAGGTGGAGCCGCTGACTGGCGACAACCCGTTCGACGATTCGGAGAGTGACTTCGATGTATGTTCCGGCGCTCACTTCTGCTCCTTCGGATCGGCTGTACGACGGCGCCCGGGCGGCGCACGTCCACCGGACCGGGAGAAGGGCCAGTAGACGGAGGAGCAACCATGGACGGCAAGCAGCGGCGCAACTTGCAGTAGACCACTGGCGGTGCACCAACCGGTGAAAACGCTTCGACGAGACCTGAAAGGATGGACCTCGGACTCGGCCGGTGCTAAAGAGAAGCCATGCGAAGTTCGCTGCCCAGCAAGGCGGCTGAGATCCGGGCTCAGCTGCTGAACCTGATCGGCTCCCTGCCGGAGGGAGCCGCGCTGCCGCCTGAGCGCGAGCTGGCCGAGCGCTGGCAGGTGGCGCGGATGACGCTGCGCCGGGCGATGGACGAACTGGTGGTCGAGGAGTTGCTGGTACGCCGGCATGGCAGCGGCACATACACGTCGCGGCCCAAGGTCGCCAAGTGGCTCGGCATGATGTCGTTCTCCGAGGTGATCCGCCGGCGCGGGATGAGCCCCGGCACCCAGGTGCTGGAGTTCCGGCAGGTGCGGTCGGAACGCGCCGTCGCCCGTCGGCTACGGATTCCGGTGGGCGACCCCATCGTCACGTTCACCCGGTTGCGGCTCGCCGACGACGTGCCGATGGTGGTGGAGCGGACCGCCCTTCCCGGCGCGTACGTTCCAGGGCTCGCGGCAACCGATCTCGGCGGATCGCTGTACGAGCTGCTGGACCAGCGGTACGGGATTGAGCTGGTCAGCGGCACCTTGAGGCTGGAGCCGGCGACGCCCGACAGCAGGACTGCCGGGTGGCTCGGCATCCCGACCACCCAGCCGTGCTTCGCGCTGCACGGGGTGAGCTTCGATCGGCAGGACCACCTCTTCGAGTTCACCACGGCCGTGTACCGCGGCGACCGGTACGCCTTCACGGCGGAGTTGCGGATGCCCACACCGACGAGGTTGTCCAGGCGCGGCGGCTGACAGGGAAGTGGTCTACCCGGCTCGCTTTACGGGCAGACGCCGGCTCCGGGACAGTAGCGGCACGCGACGTCTCAACGAAGCGAGGTCAGCACAGTCCGATGGTGGCGATCCCGAGTGGTGTGTGGGCGGTCTTCGGCTCCCCTGGAGCCTTCACCGCCGAGCTGGCCCGTGCCGAGATTCCGCACGAACTGTGCGAGGATCTCGCCGGTACCGGCCTCGAGCGGTACGACGCTGTGCTGGTCCTGGCCGACGGCGGTGCCGACCCGGTCCGTCTGGACGATGCCGCTGCCGGTGCGCTGACGGCATGGCTCCAAGCCGGCGGCACGGCGTATGTCGAGTACGCGGTCGACGGCGCCGGTCTGCTGCCCGCGGCCGTCGGCCCGGTCCGAGACGTCCGCTTCGACCGGATCTTCGGGGCCGCCAGCCTGTCGCTCGGCCTCGAGCCGCTGTCCATCCTCGACCCGCGCTCGGCGAAGATGCTGCCGGTCGGCAGGCCCGTGGACGCGACCGAGTTGCTCACCTATGGGAAAGTAGCGGGCACGCATCGGGCGCTGTTCGGGCCACCAGAGGAGAGCTGGCCGGCCTTGCTCGAGCTGCCCGTGGGCACCGGCCGGCTCCTGTACGCCTCGACGGCGTTGAGTTGCTGGGAACACGGGCGTTACCGGCCGGCCCTGAGGTGGCGGGCTTTGATCCAAGGGGTGCTCGGTTCCTTGAGCGGCCGGCTGCCGCGGGAAACGATCGAGGTGTTCACCGAGCCGCGGGTCTGGGTCGCGAGCGGTGAACCGGTGCGGCTGGTGGTCCGATCGAGTACGCCGCCGGAATCGGATCTGCCGCTGACCGCGGAGGAGCCCGGGCGCTACGTGTCCGAGCCCATGATCCTGCCCGACGGTGATCACTCGTTCGAGATCGGTGACACCAGCGCCGTGCTGACCGTCGGACCGCGCGCGGAGCGGTACCGCCGCATGGTCGATCGCGGTATCGACTGGTTCCACCGGGCCGGGTTGTTCTTCGGCGCGCCAGACGGCTCGGCCGGCGTCGCCGAGGGGTTGTCGGGCGAACTCGGTCCGGACGGCCGGCCGCAGATCCGCCCGGTGCACCGCGGTGACGGATACGTGCAGGTCGCGTACGCCTTCGGCCAGTACGCCCAGCTCACCGGACAACCGGGGCACGCGCTGATTGCCGGCAACCTGATGGCAGTCGTCGAGGACCGGATGCAGCTCACCGACCTGAACCCCCTCTACGGCTCCTTCGAACCCCGCGGGCCGCGCACCGACCTGACCGGGACGAACAACCTCTTCGCCGACGACAACGGCTGGATGTCGCTGTTCGCGTTGCTGACGGGCCGAACGCTGTCCGGTCTGCGTGGGATCGAGTCGTTGCTCCGCACGGCGAATACCGCGCTGGGGCTCCAGCCAGACCCGTGGCGGACGCCGTCGACGATGCTGGTCCAGGGCTGGGACGAACTCGCCCGGACACCGATCGAGAACGGCCTCGACCTGTCCTCCCACTGGCAGAGTTCGGCCCTGTCGGCCTACCTGGTCGGCTACGGCACGACCGGCGATCCGCGGTACCTCGACGTCGCCTGCCGCGGGCTGGACCACCAAGCGGCGGCATTCCCGCGCACCAGGCTGGAGACGAGTCGGACCTGCGAAGCGATCCGGTTCATCCTGCCGCTGGCCGGCGGCTACCACTACACCGGGAATCCGTTGTACCTGGAGACTTTGCGGAAGATCGGCCGATACCTGGCGAGCAAGCAGGACAGCAATGGCGGCTTCGTCGAGTGGGACGGCAAGTGCCCGGCGAGCAACGAGGCGTACGGCGTCGACGAGGCGGCGATCTTCGCCGCGAACGGGGATCGCGTCACCGACCAGCTCTACGCCTCGGGCTTCGCGGCCCTGTCGTTGCCGATCGCGCACCGAGTGACTGGCGAGGCGATGTTCGGGGATCTCGCCACCGGCATCCTGGACTACCTGAGCCGGATCCAGATCAACGACGGCGAACCGCGGCTGGACGGCACGTGGATGCGCGCGTTCGACCTGGACGCGTGGGAGTACTACGGCAGCAACGCCGACGTCGGATGGGGTCCGTACTGCGTCGAGACCGGCTGGTCGCACGCGCCCACGCTGATCGGCGCGATGCTGCAGCTGACCGGTGCGGACTTCTTTCCCCCCGTGACGAGCGCACCCGAACCCGTTGCTACCGTCCGAGCCGAGTTCGCGGCGATCGCCGCCGGCCAGTGGACCGAGCCGACGTTGCAGCGTCGTGCGGACGGCGCGATCATCCGCACCCAGGGCGGAGTGGCCACGGTGCTCGGAGGGCTGATCGCCGCGGGCCCACCGGTCTGGGTGGACAATCCGGCCGACGGCACGGTGGAGGTCTACGCCCGGGGCGCGGACGGCCACCTTCACCACAGCTATCTCGACCGCCGGCTCGGTCAGGGCCGCTGGCAACAGGTGGGGGAACTGCGGATCGCGGACGATCCCTCCGTTGTCTACAACCCCGGCGCCATGGAGGTCGAGGTCTACGCCCTCGGCACAGACGGCCTGATCCACCACACGTCGATGATCGACGTCCGCGGCGGTCACACCCCCTGGGAGCCGGTCGGTGACCTGCGGTTCACCGCATCGCCCGCGGTCCGCTACGACGAGGAGCTCCGCACGGTGCGCTTGACGGCACGGTGCACCGCCGGCCGGGAAAGGCGGACCATCAAGGCGAACCGCTGGCATGTTCCGTGGCAGGACCACTCCACCTGGATCACCGCGTGATCACCGTGGCGGTCGACGGAGGTCAGTCGTCGCTGCGCCTGAAGATCTTGCCGGACGGTGTGACGGGTTGGGGCCCGGGCTACGTGCACGGCCGGAACGGCGTTCAGGCCATTGTCGACGCCGTCCGCCGAGCCGCCGATCAGGCCGGCCTCGACGGCCGCCCGGTCGCGATCGCCACACTGGGCCTCACCGGGTATCCAGGTGACGCGGCGGCCAGACAGACCCTGGCAAACGGCTTGGCACGAGTCCTGCACGCCAACGAAGTTCGGCTCTGTGGAGACATGGTCACCGCACACGCGGGTGCGTTGCCCGCCGGGTACGGAGTCGTTGTGGCTGCCGGAACCGGCACCGTCTGCCTCGCAGTCGATCGCGACGGATCGTGGCACCAGGTCGACGGGCACGGCTACCTGTTCGGCGATGCGGGCAGCGCGTTCGCGATCGGCCGGGCCGGGATCGTCGCGGCCCAGCGTGCCCGGGACGGCCGGGCAACGGTGACCACCCTGGCGGAGGTGAGCGCGAGCCCGGCGAAGCTCTACACCTCGACCACCGTCGTGGCTGACGTGGCACGCTTCGCTCCAGTCGTCCTGCGCTGTGCGGCCCTGGGCGACATCGTTGCCCAAGGCATCGTCGCCGGCGCGGTCGCAGACCTCGCCGAGACGATCTCCACCGGGGTGCGTGCGTTGCGCGGAACCGACCGGGTGCCGGTCGCGTGCGTGGGCGGCCTGTTCGCAGCGGGCGAGCAACTGCTCGGGCCGTTGCGCAGCGCCCTCGACTCCCGCGCGTTGCTGACGCCACCCGCGGGGGCCTCACTCGACGGAGCGCAGCGACTGACCGACGGTGAGGCGCGGCAATACGCCGGACTGATTGATGTGTACCACTTCGACGCCGATCCCACCTCGACTTCGAGAGAGCCATGATGAACCCTGTGCTTGCGCCCGGCAACCTGGTGGTGTCCTGTCAGGCCCAGCCGGGTAATCCCTTGGCGGATCCGGCCGCCATGGCGCTGATGGCCCGGGCCGCGGCAGCCGGCGGCGCCGGAGGGATCCGGGCGAACGGGCCTCGCGATATCGTCGCGATCCGGTCCGTGACCGATCTGCCGATCATCGGCATCCACAAGCGGGGCGACCCGGCCGGGGTATTCATCACGCCCACCCTCGACGACGCGGCCGCCATCGTTCGCGCGGGCGCCGATCTCGTGGCGGTCGACGGCACCCGCCGGCCACGCCCGGACAGCCGGACGCTGGCCGAGCAGATTCGTGGGATCCACGAGGAACTGGGCGTCGGGGTCATCGCCGACGTCGACGACCTACGGGCCGGCCTGGCCGCGCGGGAAGCCGGCGCCGACCTGGTGGCCACCACGTTGTCCGGCTACACCGGCGGGGAGGTCCCGGGCGGGCCCGACTTGGACCTGGTCCGGCTGCTGGCCGGCAAGGTCGACTGCCCGGTCATCGCCGAAGGGCGGATCCGGACCCCGGACCACGTTCGGGCGGCCTGCGAAGCAGGGGCGTACGCCGTCGTCGTCGGTTATGCGATCACCAACCCGATGGACATCACGGCCCGGATGGTCCAGGCGATCCCGGACCGGGAAGTGGTCTAGCGAGCTTGCTCCGGGGCACTTTTCCCGGCCGGGCCCGTCGGTCATCGTATGACCCACCAACCAGGAGCAAGGGATCACCACCATGAGCGCACAGCAGCCTTTTACCGGACGGCCCGTCGAGCGTCGCACGTTGCTCCGCCTCGCCCTCGCCGGGCCCGTCGCCGGGCTGACGGCGGCTGGGTGTGCGAAACCGGCCGGTGACGCCGCCGGAGCGCCGACCACCGCGATCTCCGCGACCGTGCGCGGGGACGCGCCGCTGGAGTTCTTCAACTTCGACGGCGGCTTCGGTAAGGAGTGGACCAACCTGCCACTCGACCTGTACCGGCAGAAGTACCCGCAGGCGGCTGTGAAGCTGACCAGCGGTCAGCAACTTCCGCAACAGCTGCAGCCGCGGTTCGTACAGGGCAACCCGCCGGACCTGATCGAGAACGTCGGCCTCGACACGGCGTCGCTGGTCGGCCAGAACCAGGTTCTGGAGCTCGAGTCGTTGCTCGGGGCACCGGCCTGGGACACACCGGGCAAGACGGTCGCGGCCACGCTCCTGCCCGGTGCGGCGGACGCTGGCCGGTACGACGGCAAGAAGTTCGCGATGCCGTACACGTACAACCTGTCTGGCATCTGGTACAGCAAGCCCCTGCTCGATAAGCACGGCTGGCAGTACCCGAAGACCTGGGACGAGATGATCGCACTCTGTGCCCGGATCAAGGCGGCCGGACTCGCGCCGTGGACATACCAGGGGAAGTTCCCCGGGTATCTGACGGTGCCGCTGCTGATGAGCGCGCTGAAAGCCGCCGGTCCGCAAGTCGCGGTCGCGGTCGACAACCTCGAGCCGAACGCCTGGCGCCACGAGGCTCTGGTCGAGGCGGCGACGCGCTACCACGAGGTCGCCGCGAAGGGGTACCTGTTGGACGGCACGACCGGACTGTCGCACACCCAGGCGCAGACCTACTGGGCCCAGGGCAAGGCCGTCTTCATCCCGTGCGGGTCGTGGCTGGAGAACGAACTCGGAGCTGTCGTACCGAAGGACTTCGGGATGACGGCAGCCCCGGCCCAGGGCCTGTCGGCGGCCGACAAGTTGCCGTTCGAGGCGATCAGCGGCGGTCCCGGCGGGGAGCTCCTCGTAGCGGCCAAGGCGAAGAACCCACAGGGCGCGCTGGAGCTGCTACGGATCATCCTGTCCAAGCAGTCGATGCAGAACTTCACCCGGCTGACCAAGTCGCTCACCGTGGTGAGCGGCGCCGCGGACGGGTTGGACCTGTCACCGGCCCTGACCTCGATGCGGCAGGTGATCAACGCGGCCGGCTCGCACGTGTATCCCGACTGGTCGTTCCGGACCTGGTACAAGAAGCTGCTCAAGGCATCCGATGACGCGACCGGTGCGCTGATGGCCCGGGAGCTGACCCCGCAGCAATGGAGCAAGCGGATGCAGGACGCTGCGGACAGGACCGCGAAGGACGCGTCGGTCAAGAAGTTCAGCCGCTGATATGCACCACGGTAAGTACCGGTTCCTCGGCAGCCTGCTGCTCGTCCCGCTGGCTCTGTACGCGGTCTTCGTGATCTCGCCCTACCTGCAAGCCTTCTCGATCTCGCTGACCGACTGGCAAGGCATGTCGGCCGCGTACCGCTATATCGGTTTCGACAACTTCGGCGCGCTGTTCGAGGACCCGGTCTTCTGGATCGCGCTGCGGCACAACGCTTTTCTGGTCCTCACCATCCCGGTCATCGTGGTGACGCTCGCCCTGGGCTTCTCGGCGTTGCTGAACTACCGCGGCGGCGTCCGTGGCTCCGGGTTCTACAAGGTGGTCTACTTCTTCCCGGGCGTACTGTCGATCGCGGTCGTCTCGGTGCTGTGGCAGTTCGTGTACGAGCCCCGCAACGGGCTGTTGAACGGTCTGCTGGGCTCAGTCGGCCTGGAAGGACTGGAACAGGTCTGGCTCGGGGACAAAGAGGTCGCGCTGGGCGCGATCACCGCCGTCGTCGTCTGGGGTGGGGTCGGCTTCTACGTCGTGCTGTTCACCGCCGCGATGAGTTCGATCCCGCGGGAGATCTACGAGGCGGCGCTACTGGACGGTGCCGGGCCCTGGCAGGCGTTCTGGCGACTGACCCTGCCGTTGATCTGGGGCACGGTGCAGGTTGCGCTGGCGTACCTGATGATCGGCGCGATGGACATGTTCGCGCTGGTGAAGATCCTCTCGGTTGGTCCGGGTGGCCCGGACAACTCGACCCAGGTCATCTCGCTCTACATGTACGAGAGCGCCTTCACCTACGGCCAGTTCGGCTACGCCTCCGCGATCGGCGTCACCCTGTTCTTCCTGACCCTCGTCCTCACCCTGCTCGTCTTCCGGCTGTCGCGCCGGGAGCGGGTCGAGTACTGACCGGAGCACCAGATGACCGCCATCCTGCAGACCCGTCCCGCCCCCGTGGTGGCCCCGCCGGAGCATCCGGCCGGCCCCAGGCACCGCGTCCGTTTGCTCCGAGGGGCCTCGCAGGGCTTTCTCGCCGTCTGGGCGGCGATGGTGGTGTTCCCGTTGCTGTGGGCAGTGCTCAGCTCACTCAAGACCGATGCGGAGATCTTCACCAGCCCCTGGGGATTGCCCGCCGTTTGGCGCTTCGACAACTTCGTTCGCGCCTGGCAGGAAGCGAACGTCGGCCGGTACTTCATGAACAGTGTCATCGTGGTCTGCAGCGCGGTGCTGCTCACCTTGCTGCTGTCGTCCGCGGTCGCCTACGCGATCGCCCGTTTCGACTTTCCCGGCAGCCGGATCCTTTACTTCATGTTCGTCGGCGGCATGGTCTTTCCGGGCTTTCTCGCCCTGGTGCCGCTGTTCTTCGTGGTCCAGGGCCTCGGCCTGCTCAACACCTATCCGGGGCTGATCCTGGTCTACGCGACGCACGGCATGTCGTTCTCCGTGTTCTTCCTCACCGCCTTCTTCCGCACGCAGTCCAAGGAACTGGCCGAGGCCGCCCTCGTCGACGGCTGCTCGCACTGGGGCGTGCTATGGCGGATCATGTTGCCACTGGCGCGACCGGGCCTGGTCAGTATCGGGATCTTCCAGTTCCTCGGCATGTGGAACGAGTATCTGCTGCCGCTGGTCCTGAATACCGAGGAGAAGCAGTACGTGCTGACCCAGGGGCTGGCCAACATCGCGGTAACCCAGGGCTACCACAGCGACTTCTCCGGCCTCTTCGCCGGCCTCACCATCTCGATCCTCCCGGTGCTCGCGGTCTACTTGCTGTTCCACCGGCAGATCAGCACCGGGATGACCACCGGAGCGCTCAAATGACCTTGTTGCTCGCCGCGGCCAGTCTGGACGTGACGCCGCCACCAGGCCACCCGATGGACGGTTACGCCGGTCGCTCGGACCCGGCGACCGGTACGGCCGACCCGCTGCTGGCGACCATCGTCTGGCTCGGCACGGCCGACGATCCGGGAGTGTTGTGGCTGAGCCTGGACGCCGTCGCCGTCAGCGCCGAGCTGACCGCCGAGCTGGCGGCCGCCGCGGGCGTGGCTGCTGGCATCCCGGCCGATCGGGTCTTGGTGTGTGCCTCGCACACGCACTCCGGTCCAACCGGCTGGTCCGGAACGATTCATCCGGTACTTCCCGCCGAGCATGACCCCGCCCTGGCCGGTGCTCTTGTTTCGGCGGTCGAGAGCTGTCGGCTGAACCGCCGCCCCGTGACCGCTTCCTGGCACTCGGCCCGGGTGGACGGCCTAGGTACCAATCGGCACCGTGTCGACGGACCACACGACGCCACCGCGGGAATCCTCGCCTTCGACGACCTCAACGGCTCACGGGCCGCCGTCCTGCTGGACTTCGCCTGCCACCCGACCGTGCACGGGCCGGAGCACCTCCGCTGGTCGGCGGACTGGCCAGGCGCTGCGCGGGACCGGCTGGCCGTCCCGGTCGTCGGCTTTCTCCAGGGATCGGCCGGCGACATCAGCACCCGGTACACCCGGACCGGGCGCGGCGCCGCAGAGGTCAGCAGGCTCGGCGGCCTGCTCGCCCAGGTCGTCACCCGCGCGCTAGCCGGCGAAGGTCAGCCCCTGCCCGCCGTCGCACCGCGCGTCCGACGGACGAGGATCGCCGTCGCTAGGCGCCGATTGCCGCCGGTGGACGAGGCGGCTGCGCTCCTCGCCGTTGCGGAGGCGGACGTGATGCAGGGTGAAGGACCCGCCGCGCGGGCGACCCAGACCCGCTTGGACGGTGCCCGCGGGCAGGTGGCGATGGTCGCCGCGGACCTGCCCGCGAAACTCGAGCTGCCCGTAAGCGTGGTGACGCTCGGTCCGGTGGCCTGGGTCCACCTGCCGCTCGAGCCATTCGCCGCCCACGCTCTGCAGCTTCAGGCAGCTAGCCCGTACCCCGTCACCCGACTGATCGGCTACACCGACGGCTACTTCGGTTACCTCGTCGATGCCGAAGCCGAACGCAACGGGTTCTACGAGGCGCTCATCACCTACTTCGACACCGCGGCGACCGAGCATCTCCTCGACCAGATCCTCGCTCTCCTGCACAACCAGCAAGACGGCTGACACAGGTCCGAGGCCCCAGCGCAGCACCGATGACCGCTGTTCCCGTCAATATCAGTTCCGGGAGCCGGCGTTCCGGGGCGCCGTACGGCTCGATACTCGTCCGTGGCGCCGGCATTCAACGGCCAAGCAGGTGGATACGACCACGGCGTCGGGCAAAACCACCGGCGGACTCAGTCAGATGTCGCAATCCGTCCCCGGATGCCGATGGCGGGCGCCGGCAGGTAAGTCGTGGCGCCCGACCACCTCCTTCGCACCCAGACCGCCCGCCGCTGCCGGAGGCCGGTGTCGCGAGACGGCAGGCGGCCTGGATGGGGCGGCTAGTGGAGGGTGTAGGTCGCGACTACCGGGAGGTGGTCGGAGGCGAGAGTGGGGAGGACGGCGGCGGTTCGGGGGTGAAGGGTGGGACTGTGCAGGAGGTAGTCGATCCGCTTGGTCGGGTTTTCCGCTGAGATGGTGTAGCCGGGCCCAACCCCGACCTCGACCCAGGTGTCGCGCAGGATCGACGTCAGGGTGGTGATCGGACGCGCCGTCGGTACGGCGTTGAGGTCGCCCACCAGCAGCGTCGGCTGATCCGATGAACCGACCAGCGCGGCGATACGATCCGCCTGCTCCTGGCGTTCGGCGTCGTTGTTGTGGGTCAGATGCGTGTTGGCGAAGCGGATATCCCGCCCGCGCACGCGAATCGTTGCCTCAAGCAACCCGCGCTGTTCCTGCCCCGGGTACTTCGGCAGCAACGAATTGCCCGACGCCTTGATCGGATAGCGCGACAGGATCGCCGTACCGTACTGGCGACGCGGTGCGCCCGGGGTGAGCGGATCGAGGTCCAGGTTCGCGGCGTACCGGACGTGCATGTGCAGGCGTCGGGCCAGCCAGGCGGCCTGGTCGACCCATTCACTGCGTTCGCTCCAGTGCCGGTCGACCTCCTGCAGGCCGATCACCTCGGCGCCGGAGTCCTCGATCACCTTGGCGATGCGTTCGAGATCGAGTACGCCGTCGACGCCCTGGGCGTGATGGATGTTGTACGTCATCACGCGGATCGACCGCACCCCGGCCGACGCGGTCGTCGGCACGATCATCAGCAAGGCGGCCACCATCGCAACAACAGACGGCACCGCAAGGACGTTAGGCCTCGCAAAAGCGGTAGGCCCTGCAAAATAAGGGAATCTGCGCATCGGCCCATCGTTGGCCGGGCGAGCGAACCCGGCACCACGAAAACGTGTCGCGGAAGGAAACCCTGCCGCACCACGAAACCGTGTCGCGGCAGGAGAGCCTGCCGCGACCTGAGCCGATCAGCGAACCAGCTTGGCAACCCGGCCGTTGACGCCCGAGGCCCAGCAGGCGGTCCGCCAGCCGGTACGAGCGCACTCGACACTGTCGAAGCTGCCGTCGTCGAACTGGTGCCAGCTCCAGCCACCGTCATAGCTGACGTCACTGCCTGAAGGCCCAACGGCCACGACAGTCTGACCCGTGTGCGGCACGAAGGCTGAGCCCGAGCGATAGCCCGCAGGCGCCTGGTCGTCCGGCACGAGCTTCCAGGTCTTACCACCGTCGCGCGTAACCGCAGCCGCCTTCACCGCCTGGTCGGGCTTCTCGAAGTCGCCGCCGACTGCCACCGCGTGCAACGGCCCGCGCAGCGCCAGCGAGAAGATGCCGGCCGCGGCGCCACTCGCCATCGGGGAGTCCGTCACCTTCCAGTGCCGCCCACCGTCGTACGTTGTGAAGACGCGCGGGCGGTCGCCGCCGCCGGTGGCGAACCAGGCCATCCGGCCCGGGCCCGCGACGAGGCAGGTCCCGCTCGCCGCGAAGGCGAACTCGCCCGGCAGGGCAGCCGGCATTCCCTTGGTGGACTGCACGGACCACTTCTTGCCGCCGTCGTGCGTCTCGAGGATGCGGAACTTGCCGTCGACCGGGTCACTCAGCGCGAGGCCGTGCCGGCTGTCGTTGAAGTCGAGGCAGTCGTAGAACGCGACCGGGTCCGGGTTCTTGAAGGTCTCCGTCCAGGTCTTACCGCCGTCGGCCGTGCGCAGCACCCGGGAGTCCTCCCCCGGCCCGATCGACAGGGCCACCGCGCGCTGCGCGTCGAAGGCCTCGATGTCGCGGAAGAGCAGCTTGTCGGCTCCAGCCGGGCTGACGTTCTCCCAGGCCTTGCCGCCGTTCACCGTGCGCAAGATCTGCCCCTTGCTACCGGCAACCCAGGCCACGTCCGCGCTGACCGCGGCAAGCCCGCGGAACTGCGACGTACTGCCGGTGGGTGTGAGCTTCCACTCGTACGACGGACCGTGGCCGGCGTGGGCCGGTACGGTCAGACTGGCTGTCAACAGAACTCCGGCCGCTAGGGCGGTGGCGCGCAGGTTCCTCATGCCCGGCAAGGTAATACAGAGCATCGACATTCGACAGACCTATTGCGGAGAGTGACCGCCCCTGCCACTCTTGGTCGTCCGACCAACTCGGGGGTCGAATACCAGGAGCTGAGCCTTGTCCGACTCCGTTCTCACCTCGGTGTTATTGCCGATAGCACTGGCGATCATCATGCTCGGGCTGGGTCTGTCACTCACCGTGGCCGACTTCGCACGCGTTGCGAGGATGCCAAAGGCCGTTGCGATCGCCCTTGGCACCCAGGTGATCCTGCTGCCGCTGATTTGCTTCGGCATGGTCAAGGTGCTCGGGCTGGCTCCGGCCCTCGCAGTCGGCATGATGCTGCTAGTCGCTTCCCCCGGTGGTACGACCGCGAACTTGTTCAGCCACCTCGCTGGCGGGGATGTGGCGCTCAACGTCACTCTGACCGCCGTGAACTCCGTACTGGCCGTCATCACCTTGCCGATCGTGGTGAACTTGTCCCTCGCTCACTTCCTCGGCGACGGCCAGATCGGGCTGCAGCCGGCCAAGATGCTGCAGGTCTTTGCGATCGTCTTAATCCCTGTAGGTATTGGGATGTGGCTACGCCGACGGCAACCAGGTTTCGCCGAGCGGATGGCCAAGCCAGTCAAGATCGGCTCGGCCGTCGTACTGGCGCTGGTGATCTTCGCGGCGATCTACACAGAGCGGGCGAACTTCCTGGACTACCTGGCCCAGGTGGGCCTTGCGGCCTTGCTGCTCAACGTACTCAGCCTCGGCATCGGGTACGCCATACCGCGACTGGCGCGGCTCGGCGAGCCTCAGGCCATCGCATGCTCCATGGAGATCGGTATCCACAACGCGACGCTGGCGCTGACCATCGCGCTCAGCCCCAGCCTGCTGAACAACAGCGAGATGTCCATCCCGGTAGCGGTCTACGGCATCGTCATGTTCTTCCCGACCGCCGCCTTCGCCTACGCCCTCGGCCGCAGCCGCCAAGCCGTCATCGCCTGATCCGGCCTGAGCCGGAACAAGCGCCTAAAGAACAACTAAAACCCTCCTGCGTCCGGGGAAGTTGAGGTCTTCCCCGGACGCAAGGGCTTTATGCCTGCGTCAGGCGGAACGACTGACTCGCGCCGCCGTTGCAGGTGAGCTGGACCAACTGCACGCTGTCAGCGGTCGAGCCGTTGGGGACCGTCAGGCACTTGTTGCTGTGCCGAGCCACGAAGTGGAAGTAGCCGTCTCCTTCGGGCACGGCCTTCCACTGCTGGTTGTTGCCGCCTCCGTAGGCCCACAGCTGTAGGCCCGCGTTATCGCTCGTAGAGACGCCACTGACATCAACGACCTTCGTAGCGTCGTTCCGGTTGTTTACTCGGGTGAACCCGTCCGAGGTCGTCGCAAACTGGAACTGCTGCGCGGTGGACGCGTTGCAGGCGTACTGCTGGATGACCGTGCCGTTCGCGGTCCCGGCCGCACGGGCGTCCACACACTTGCTGTTCGCCTTGTTCGCAACGGAATACCAAGCGGCGGGATTCGGCTGCTCGACCGGCGGCACGCTACCGCCAGCACCACCGAGCCACTTGAGCGCATCGACGAGGAACTGGTTCTGCGCCGGGCTTTCGAACGTCGACGACAGCCGGGTATTCGTCTGGTAGTTCATCGCGTTGTGCCCGAAGTTCGCGTAGATCATCTTGAAGTTCTTGTTGGTCCAGATGATCGGGTAGTAGCCGTTGTACCAGGTCTGATTCGGATCGGTTCCGACCGGGAAACTCGAGTTGTCGATGGACGCCAGAATGCTGATATTCGGGTTGTTACGCAGGTCGTTGTTCCAGCTGTACCACTCGCTCACCGACGAGCGGAACGTGTTCGGCAGGTTGGCGGTCGACGCGTGCGGGCGGTTCTCCACCTTCAAGTTGACAGCGGTCGGGCCCCAGGTGTTGTTGCGGAAGGTCCCGGTGCCGAGCAACGTGCTGAAGTACCACGGCCAGTTGCCACTACTGGTATTGAAGGCCGCGACGTGGAATCCGAGGAAACCGCCGCCGCTGTCCATATAACGCTGGAAGCCGGCCCGTTGCGCCGCGGTGTCCGGCGAGTCGTCCAGGAACAGCACCACCTGGTACTGCGACGGACTGAGGTTGTTCAGCAGGTCCCAGTTCGTCGTCGGCGTGTAGGTGAAGTTGTGCTGCGCGGCCAACTGCGGGAATTTCTGATTCGCCTCCTTCACAAAATCGATGTGCGCGGCATCAAAAGTGCCGTGATAGAAGGCGATCACGTTGAACGCGGGTGCCTCGGCCCGGTTGTCCCGGGCAAAGGCGTTGCCGGTGACGAGGCAACCGCACACGACGAGTAGGGCGAGGATTCGGGCGATCAGGCTCTTACGGGCGGCGAGCATGGGCGGATCCTTCCTGGGGCGGATACAGCTGAAAAGCTAGAACCGATAGCGAAGTCCGAAACCGAGGCCGAACAACGGCGTCTGCCCGTCACCGGCGTTGATGGGCTGCTGGGCGACCTCGCGCATCCAGGTCACCGGCAACCGTCCGGTCGGGTTGTATCCCCGAACAGCACGTCCGCGACGCCATGGCCTTCCGTGCCCGGTAGCCAGGCCGCGACGAGCCCGGCCCACTTCGGCAGGTGCGCCGCGATGTCCAACGGCCGGCCCGAGACAAGAACCACCACGACCGGTACGCCACTCGCCTCCAGCCGGGCAAGCGTGTCCAGATCCGCCTGGTCCAACCCCATGCCCTGCGGGCGATCGCCCCGGCCCTCGGCGTACGGCGTCTCCCCGATCACCGCGACGGCCACGTCGTACGAGCTGTCGATGCCATTGCCATCCTTGCTATAGGCAACAGTGCTCGACGGGCGTGCGGCCTGCCGGATGCCCTGCAGGATGGTGGTTCCGATCGTGGTGGGGCCACTTGCGCCCTGCCAGCCGACGGTCCAGCCGCCGGACTGGTTGCCGATGTCATCAGCGTTCTTGCCTGCCACAAAGATCCGGTTGTTCTTCTTTGCCAACGGCAACACTCCGCCGCTGTTCTTCAACAGGACCTGGGATTCCCGCACGGCCTGACGAGCCAGTTCGCGGTGCGGCTTGCTGCCGATCGTCGCGGTCAACCGCCGGTCCGTGAAGGGCTTCTCGAACAGGCCGAGCTCGAACTTCTTGGTGAGGATCCGCCGGTTCGCGTCATCGATCCGCGACATCGCGATGCGCCCGGCCTGAACCTCCGTGCGCATGGTGTCGATGAAGGCCTTCCACGCGAACGGGACCATCACCATGTCCATGCCGGCGTTGATCGAGGCGGTGACCTCCGCGGGCGTGAACCCGGGCTGGCCGTCGATCTTGTCGATCCCGTTGTAGTCCGAAACGACGATGCCGGTGAAACCGAGTTCACCCTTGAGCACATCGTTGATGAGGTACGAGTTGGCGTGCAGCTTGACCCCATTGAAGCTGGAGTACGAGATCATCACCGAACCAACGCCCTTGCGAATGGCCGTCCGGAAGGGTGCCAGGTGGATCGCCCGCAGTTCGGCTTCGCTGATGTTGGTCTCACCCTGGTCCTTGCCGTCGAGCGTGCCACCGTCGCCGACATAGTGCTTCGCGGTCGCGAGTACCGATGCGGGGTCACTCAGGCGACGACCCTGCATTCCAGTGACGATCGTGCTCAGCGAGGACGCGAGCTGCGGGACCTCCCCGAACGACTCGTACGTGCGACCCCAGCGGTCGTTGCGGGCCACACACAGGCAGGGCGCGAAGTTCCAGTCGATGCCCGTGCCGGCGACCTCCGTGGCCGTGACCGCGCCGATTCGCTCGGCCAGGCGTGGGTTCCGGGTGGCGCCGAGCCCGATGTTGTGCGGGAAGACCGTCGCGCCGTACACGCCGTTGTGCCCGTGCACCGCGTCGACGCCGTAGATCAGCGGAATCCCGAGCCGCGAGGCCAGGGCCTGGCGCTGGAACCCGTCGTACATGTCGGCCCAGGTCTGCGGGTTGTTCGGCGTCGGCTGCGAACTACCGCCCGAGAGCAACGACCCTACGCCGTACGTCGTGATGTCGGCGGGATCGGTGATGCCGAGCCGCTCGGCCTGAATCATCTGGCCGAGTTTCTCGTCAAGCCTCATCCGGCCCATCAGGTCCCGCACGCGCTGCGGGACCGGGCGCCAGGCATCGAGGTACGCCGGCCGGGCTGAGGCCTGTGCCGCGACGCCCTCTACTGGTCCCCCACCGGGACTGGCGGGATGACCGATGGCGAGCGCGCCGGTCAGCAGCCCGGCGACGATCCTGGTTCGTAAGCGCATGAACGACCCCTTGTCACCGAATGATCACGGAGGGAAATTTCAGGCGTTAAATTAACTTAGGAAAGAACTGGGTGCAATGGCTCGGCAAGCCTTTTCCGTTGCGGAACTTCCGTCCCGACAGCAAAAGCGCCCTGCCCGGATCTGCTCCGGCAGGGCGCTTTGCGGTACCAAGCGATCTCAGCTGAGGTGGGACTCCAGCCGCTCGACCTTGGCGGTGAGCTGACCGGTATGGCCGGGCCGGATGTCGGCCTTGAGCACCAGCCCGACCCGGGGCGACTTCGCGGCGACGACCTCGACGGCCTGTTTCACCACCGCCATCACCTCATCCCACTCCCCCTCGATATTGGTGAACATCGCGTTGGTCTCGTTCGGCAGGCCGGATTCCCGGACCACCCGGACCGCCTCGGCGACGGCCTCGCTGACGCCGCCGGTCTCATCACCGACGGCCGGACTGATACTGAAGGCAACGATCATGCGTCCACTTTGCCAGTCCGCGCCTCGCCGGTCTCAGCCTCGCCAGTCCCCGCCTCGCCGGTCGGGATCTCAGCGGCCTCGGCCGCCATCCGCTCGGTGGCGGTGGTGGTCAGCAGCGGCTTCTCCTTGATGAAGAGCACCGCGATCAACGCCAGTACCGCGATCGGCACCGACACCATGAACATGTCGGCCGTCGCCGCACCGTACGCCTCCTGGACCGCGATCCTCGCCGGCTCCGGCAGCTTCGAGAGGTCCGGTACCGAACCACCGCCGCCGCCCGACGTACCGAGTGAGGACGCGACCCGGTTGGCCAGCACGGCACCGAGAGCGCTGACGCCGATGGTGCCACCGAGGCTGCGGAAGAAGCTCACGGCCGAGGTCGCCGTACCGAGCTCACGGGCCGGTACGTCGTTCTGCGCGGCGAGCACCAGGTTCTGCATGACCAGACCGACGCCGACACCCAGAACCACCATGTAGACCGACAGCAGGAACGTGCTGGTGTTCGCGTCGATCGTGCCGAGCAGTCCGAGGCCGAGCGGCATCAAGACGGCCCCGATGATCACGAACACCTTCCACTTGCCGTACTTCGTGATCAGGCCACCGGCGATCGTGGACGAGAGCAGCATGCCGAGGATCATCGGCAGGCTCATCAGGCCGGCCGCGGTCGGCGTACGCCCCTGGGAGATCTGGAAGTACTGCGACAGGAAGACCGAACCGGCGAACATCGCCAGGCCGACCAGCGCGCTGGCCACGATCGCCAGAGTCACCGTGCGGTTGCGAAACAGGTCCAGCGGGATGATCGGCTCCGGGTGACGCGACTCGACTCGCAGGGCGATCGCGACGGTCACCGCGACGAAGGCCAGCAGGCCGAACGACCAGCCCGAGGCCCAGTCGAACTTGTTGCCGGCGAACGTCGACCAGACCAGCAACGTGCTCACCGCCGTGGTGATCAGCAACGCGCCCCACCAGTCGATCTTCACCTCGCGGCGAATCGTCGGCACCTTCAGCGTGCGCTGCAGAATCAGGATCGCGAGCAGACTGAACGGAACCCCGATCAGGAAGCACGAACGCCAGCCCAGCGGGGAGTCGACCAGGAAACCGCCGAGCAGCGGGCCACCGACCGTCGCCAGGCCGAAGATGCCACCGAAGACACCGGCGTAGCGGCCGAGCTCACGCGGCGGCACGATCGCCGCCAGCACGATCTGCACCAGCGCGGTCAGACCGCCGGCGCCGATGCCCTGTACGGCGCGGCTGGCCAGCAGTACCTCGACGTTCGGGGTGAGTCCGGCGACCAGCGATCCGACGAAAAAGAACGCCAGCGAAAGCTGGACGAGCAGCATGGTGTTGTAGAGGTCGGCGAGCTTGCCCCACAGCGGCACGGTCGCGGTCATCGCGAGCAACTCGATGGTGATGACCCAGGTGTAGACGGACTGGCTGCCGTTCAGATCGGCGACGATGCGTGGCAGCGCGGTGGACACGATGGTGCCGGCCAGTACGGCGACCAGCATGCCCATCATCAGGCCGGTGATCGCCTGCGTGACCTGCCGCGGGCTGAGTTTGGCGGCGGATTGCTCCGCGGGCGCCGGCGCAGTGGCCGTCATAGGTTTTCCTCCCCGTTAATGGTTTTCTGCACAGGCTGGTAGGCGGGGTCGAGCCCGCCGGCCAGCAGAGCGAAGGTCTCGTCGACCAGGTCCGGCAGCGCATGCCGATCGGGATCCTGGCGCTGCCGCTCGACGGCGATGCGTACCGCCGTACTCATCGAGCCGACCATCAGCTGCGGCAGGATCGCCTCGGCTGGCAACGCCATCCGCTCGGCCAGCGCCGCCGCGAGCACCCGCTCGTCCTCGGTGCCGAGGGCGACGAAGTGGGACAGCAGGGCCGGCGACTTGCCGATCAGGTCGAACCGCTTCCACTTCTCGCTTTCGGTATCGACCAGATCGCCGAGCACCTCACCGATCAGCGCCCGCAGCACGGTCAGCGGCGACCAGCCGGCCGGGGCTTCGCGAAGCTGCCGGAGCGCGCGCTCGGTCGCCTCCGGATCGCGGCCGAGGATCGCGTGCTCCTTGTGCGGGAAGTAGTTGAAGAACGTCCGCACCGAAACATCCGCGGCCTCGGCGATCTCCTCGACGGTGACGTTGTCCGGCCCGCGCTCCAGCGCAAGCCGGAGAGCCGCCGCCATCAGCGCCGCCCGGGTCTCGCGCTTCTTGCGCTCCCGACGGCCCGGCACGTCCGCAGCCACCTCGTTGACCTCGGTCGGCCCGGTCGCGCCTGTTTCGCTCATGGTCTCAACGGTAGCGAAACTTGCATGCAGTGCAAAATGATATTCCGTGCAAGTTTGCAGGACTGCAGAAAGATTCTTCACTTCCTGTGACGCTGATCACTGCTCTTGCTACGAAGTGGAGTCAGGCGACTACTGTGCGCGGATGACCGAGCAAATCGAGACTCCCCCGTCCGCAATCTCGAGACGTCGTTTCGCCGGCCTGGCCGCCTTCTCCTCCGCCGCCGCCCTTGGCCTCACCCAAGTGGCGACCGCCCGATCGGCCGACGCGAGCCGGGGACGCGAGTTCGTCCCGGCCGTCGTGGTCGGCACCGGCTACGGATCGGCCGTGACCGCGCTACGCCTCGGCGAGGCCGGGATCGCCACGACCATGCTGGAAATGGGCCAGCTCTGGACCAAGCCGGGCCGCGACGGCAAGGTCTTCTGTTCCACCCTGAACCCGGATCACCGCTCGATGTGGTTCGCCCGCCGGACCGAGGCGCCGCTGTCGACGTTCCTCTGGCTCGACGTGGTGAACCGCGATCTCGGCCGCCCGTACGCCGGCGTACTGGACCGGGTCGACTTCGACAACATGGGCGTGTACGTCGGCCGCGGCGTGGGTGGTGGATCACTGGTCAACGGCGGCATGGCCCCGACACCCGAGCGCGCGTACTTCGAACGGATGCTGCCGCGGGTCGACGCGGACCAGATGTACCGCAGGTACTTCCCGTTGGCCCGGCGCATGCTCGGGGTCAACTCGATCGACCCGCGCTATCTGGAGAAGACGCCCGCCTACCGGTACGCGCGGGTCTCCCGCAAGCTCGCGCAGCAGGCGGGCTTCCGGACCACCACGATTCCGAACGTCTACGATTTTCGTTACCTGCAACGAGAAGAGCGCCGGCAGGTACCGCGTTCAGCCCTCGCGGGCGAGGTGCTCTACGGCAACAATCACGGCAAGCAGAGCCTGGACAAGAACTACCTGGCGGATGCCGTCGGCACGGGCAAGGTCACCATCCGCACATTGACGAAGGTGCTCGCCATTCGCCGAGAGCGCGACGACTACGTGCTGACGCTCGAGCGGATCGACCCGTGGGGCAAGGTCGTCTGGCGTGGCGAACTCGGTTGCCGCCACCTCTTCCTCGGCGCGGGCAGTCTCGGTACGACCGAGTTGTTGCTACGGGCAAGGGAAACCGGCGCACTGCCGAACCTGCCGGCCGCCATCGGCCGCGGCTGGGGCCCGAACGGCAACGTGATGACGGCCCGCGCCAACCACCTGTGGGACTGGACCGGCCCGTTGCAGTCCACCATCCCGACCGTTGCAGTCGACAACTGGCACGATCCGATCCACCCGGCCTTCGCCGAGATCGCGCCATTGCCGGTCGGCCTCGAAACCTGGGCCAGCCTTTATCTGGCGATCACCGCCAACCCCGAACGCGGCCGCATGGTGTTCGATCACGTGCACAACAAGGCGAAACTGCTCTGGGGATCCGGTCAGAGCAACCCGGCCATCCAGTCCGCGAAGGCCCTCTTCGACAAGATCAACCGCAGCACGGGTACGACGTACCGCCACGACCTGTTCGGCAACAACGAACGCTTCGCCGCGGACTTCTGCTACCACCCACTAGGTGGCTGCGTACTAGGCCAAGCCACGGACAACCACGGCCGGGTCAAGGGCTACCGCAACCTCTACGTCACCGACGGCTCCCTCATCCCAGGCTCCATCGGCGTCAACCCCTTCCTCACCATCACCGCCCTAGCCGAACGCAACATCGCCCGCCACCTCCCCACCCTCCCCTAGCCCTCGCCCCGACGAACACAGGAGGCGGCGTGTCGCCGTTCATCGGACCCTTGTGACGCGGCGTGTCGCCGTTCATCGGACGCTTCCGACCCCGGGCACACCCGACTCCCCCACGACATCCGCCGGACACCTTCCCCCTTGCATTCATTCGTCGGAATCCGCCCACCCGGTAGGCGACCCGCGCCGGTTCGCGGCGGGATGAATGGCGGTTCCGACGAATGAATGCAAAACCGGCGGACCCACGCCCCTTTCGTCACAAGGGTCCGATGAACGCCGACACGCCGCGTCACAAGAGTCCGATGAACGGGATATCGGCGCGCCCAGACGATCTCGGGCGTACCAGACGGTATGGTATGGTGGCGGGATGGTGGCGCGGGCGGATTGGGTCAGGGTTGGGTTGGGGGTGCTGGCGCGGGAGGGGGCGCCGGCGGTGACGATTGAGCGGTTGACCGGGGAGTTGGGGGTCAGCAAGGGGTCGTTCTACCACCACTTCAAAGGCGCCGGCGGATTCAAGACGGCACTGCTGGAGTACTTCGAAAGCCAGAACACCCGTCAGTTGATGGACACCGTCGAGCAGGACCCGACGGCACCGGGCGTGGTCAAACTGCACCGGCTGCTCGGGCTGGTCCTCGACGACTCCCGGGGGTATGACCTCGAGATCGCGATCCGCGCCTGGGCCTTGCAGGACGAGGAGGTTCGCGCGGCGCAGGAGCGGGTGGACCGGACGCGGACCGAGTACCTCGAAGAGTTGTGCCGCGAGATCGAGAAGGACGTCGACTCGGCGCACCTGGCTCGATTGTTGTACCTGATCCTCATTGGCGCCGGGCAGGTCGTGCCCGGCGTACCGCGGGACGAGCTGCGGGCGATCTACGCGATGACCCTGCGCCTGGCCATCGGCGAAACCACCCTCTGACGACCACCCGAACCCCAAGCAACCTGATCCACCCGGGCAACCGGACCGGCCCGAGCGACCGCCGGACCCCCAAGCAACCCGATCCAACCGGGCAACCGGCCCGGGCGAAGCAGGGCGAATAGCGCGAGAGATCCGTACAACCGAAGAATGTGGAGGATGCCGTGGGTGAGGTGGCGTATGCCGCGGAACTGGGCGAGGTGCTCAGTACGGCGGACGAGTTCGACGTGAAGACGGCCTTCGGTGAGGTGGAACTGCGCGAATTCGCCGCAGGCGCCTTGGGTTGGTCCCCGGCCTGGGTGAAGGCCTTGTTCGGCGTACGGGTCGTGTTCGCGGCGATGCTTCGCCTGGACAAGCCCGCTGTTTCGATGAACGCGCGGCCGACGCCGGAGGGCATGGACTTCACCCCCGGCAGCCGGATCTCGTTCTTCACGGTTGTCCGGGCCGAGGAAGGCCGGTACCTCCTGCTGGAGGCTGCCGACAACCACCTGACCGGGTATCTGGCGTTGACGGTGGAGCCGGGTGAGCGCAGCAACCGGCTGAGCCTGGTCACGATGGTGAAGTACCACCGCAAGGCCGGCCGGGCGTACTACCAGGTGATCAAGCCGTTCCACCATCTGATCGTGACCGGCATGGTGCAGGCCGGCGCACGGGGCTAGCGGAGGGACCGATTCCTCCAGGGCCGAGACCGGGTGCTTGCGTGTGCATAGGTCCGGCATAGGCTCAGGTTCGTGACGGATCACGTAGAGCAGACCGGCCCGGCTCCACAGTCCACCCCCATCAGTACGGCGATGCGCCGGGCGCTGAAACGCGCCGACGACGGCAAGACGCTCGACCCGGCCGAGGTCGAGGTACTGCTCACGGCCACCGGCGAGGCTTTGACCACTCTGATGGCGACGGCCGCCCGGGTCCGGGATCAAGGCCTGGAGAACGCGGGACGCCCCGGCATCATCACGTACTCCAAGAAGGTCTTCATCCCGTTGACCCGGCTATGCCGCGATCGGTGCCACTACTGCACTTTCGCGACCACGCCCGGCCGGGTGCACGCGCCGTACCTCAGTCCCGACGAGGTGCTGGAGATCGCCCGCCAGGGTGCCGCCCTCGGTTGTAAGGAGGCGCTCTTCACCCTCGGGGACGCGCCGGAGGACCGGTGGGAGGCGGCGCGGACCTGGCTCGACGAGGCCGGGTACGACTCCACCCTGGACTACGTGCGCGCAATGGCCATTCGGGTGCTCGAGGAGACGGGCCTGCTGCCGCACCTCAACCCCGGCGTGATGTCGTGGCAGGACCTGCAGCGGCTGAAGCCGGTCGCGCCGAGTATGGGCGTGATGCTGGAGACCACCTCGCGGCGGTTGTTCGAGGAGAAGGGCCAGCCGCACTACGGCTCCCCCGACAAGGACCCGGCGATCCGGCTGCGGGTACTCGAAGACGCCGGCCGGTCGAACGTGCCGTTCACGACGGGCCTGCTGATCGGAATCGGCGAGAACCTGGCCGAACGGGCCGACTCGATCTTCGCGTTGCGCCGGATCGCCCGCCAGTACGGCGGTATCCAGGAGGTGATCATCCAGGGGTTCCGGGTGAAGCCGGATACCGCGATGCGCAATGACGACGACGTTCCGCTGGAGCAGTGGCTCGCCGCGATCGCCGTCACCCGGATCGTGCTGGGATCGCGGATGCGCGTGCAGGCCCCGCCGAACCTGGTCGATCTGGCCGAGTGCCGGTTGTTGCTCGACGCGGGCGTGGACGACTTCGGCGGGGTTTCGCCGCTGACGCCGGATCACGTCAATCCCGAACGGCCCTGGCCGCAGATCGACGACCTGGCGAAGCTCACCGCCGACGCTGGTTTCACGCTGAAAGAACGGCTAACGGCTCATCCCGAGTACTTGCGCGAGCCCTGGCTCGACCCGCGCCTGATCAAGCACGTCGAGGCGTTGGCCGATCCCGAAACCGGTCTGGCCAACGAGGACGCGTACCCGAAGGGCCTGCCGTGGCAGGAGCCCGACGGTGGTTGGGACAGCGTGGGCCGGACCGACCTGCACACGGCGATCGACACCGAGGGACGTCGTACCGAGACGCGGTCCGACTTCGACGCGGCGTACGGCGACTGGGACGTACTGCGCGAGGACGTCGCGAACCGGGCCGCGCCGGAGCGGATCGACGGAGACGTGAAGGAGGCCCTCGCGGCCGCCGAACGCGATCCGGCCGGGCTGACCGACAACCAGGCCCTCACGTTGATGACCGCCACGGGCCCGGCGCTGGACCACCTCG
Source organism: Kribbella deserti (assembly GCF_042434725.1). Classification (NCBI taxonomy): domain Bacteria; kingdom Bacillati; phylum Actinomycetota; class Actinomycetes; order Propionibacteriales; family Kribbellaceae; genus Kribbella; species Kribbella deserti. The sequence continues at coordinate 104,337 of NZ_JBHLTC010000030.1, forward strand.
CGAAGATCGCGGACGACCTGCGCAAACAGGTCGTCGGCGATGACGTGACGTACGTGGTGAACCGCAACATCAACTTCACCAACGTCTGCTACACCGGCTGCCGGTTCTGCGCGTTCGCCCAGCGGCGGACCGACGCCGACGCGTACTCGCTGTCTATGGACGAGGTCGCCCAGCGGGCCGAAGAGGCCTGGGTGATCGGTGCGACCGAGGTCTGCATGCAGGGCGGCATCCACCCGGATCTGCCCGGTACGGCGTACGCGGACCTGGTCCGGGCGGTGAAGCAGCGGGTACCGCAGATGCACGTGCACGCCTTCTCACCGATGGAGATCGTGAACGGTACGGTCCGGACCGGCCTGTCGGTGGAGGAGTTCCTGATCTCGGTCAAGGAGGCCGGGCTGGACAGCATTCCGGGAACCGCGGCGGAGATTCTCGACGACGACGTGCGCTGGATCCTGACCAAGGGAAAGTTGCCGACGGCAAGCTGGATCGAGATCGTCAGCACCGCGCACAAGGTCGGCCTGCCGTCGAGTTCGACGATGATGTACGGCCACGTGGACTCGCCACATCACTGGGTCCAGCATCTGCGCACGATCACGGCGGTCCAGGACGAAACGGGTGGTTTCACCGAGTTCGTACTGCTGCCGTTCATTCACACCAACTCGCCGATCTACCTGGCGGGCGTGGCGCGGCCGGGTCCGACGTACGACGAGAACCGGGCCGTGCACGCGATGGCGCGGATCATGCTGCACGGGCGGATCGACAACATCCAGTGCTCGTGGGTGAAGCTCGGCGAGGAGGGTTGTGTCGCCGTGCTGAACGGTGGCGTCAACGACATCGGCGGCACCTTGATGGAGGAGACCATCAGCCGGATGGCCGGTTCGCAGCACGGGTCGCGCAAGTCCGTCGAGGAGCTGACCCGGATGGCCACCGCCGCCGGTCGTCCGGCGCGGCAGCGCACCACCACCTACGGCGAGGTCCCAACCCGCCCGGCCGGCCTGCTCGAACTGGCCTGAGCGTTCATTCGTCGCAAAGCGCCGGCGAACTATCGCGAATCTGCACGGGTTCGCGGCGGCCAGAAGGCGCTTGCGGCGAATGAACGCTCAAGAGAATGGCCGAATAGGCCCAGAAACAGCTGTGTCGTGGTGGCGGTCACCACCTCACCGGCGACCGCGACCACGACAACATGGGCTGGAAACGAGCCCTTTTGTAGCTGGTGGCTTCCCGCAACGCCTGGAGCGGGAGGCCGGGCCGGCGACCCGTCCGTCGCCGACAACGAAAGACTTCCATGCGCGGCCGCTTCCCCGCGATGGTGCGGATCAAACATTTGCATGGATTTGATCAATGACTAAATGCAGTCATTCGGTGACTATTTGCTATGTCCGGACCGCAGCGTTAAGAACCGGCACTCTTAGTAAGGGAAAGTGTCGTCCCGCCGAGTCGGATCAAGATCCCAGAGCGAGAAATCGACCACTTTGTGTGACTCCTCGCCACCGGCCGGCGTCAGCCCGACCTCGTCGTAATCGCGCGAACCGATGCCGTGCAGGAAGCCGACCAGCTCGAACGCGGACACGACATCGTGGATCTCGTGCACCACGTCATCGTTGTTCGCGCTCTCGGCCAGCTGCTGCGCATACGCCACGAAGGCCTCGGGATCGGTCACCACGAAGTCGTAACGAGCCTGGTACGACAGCCGCATGCCGTGCTCGGGCACCAGCGGCAGGTCCGGCAGATCGTCGTCGAGATCACCGGCGGCGAACTCGCGATAGTCCTCCGGCTCCTCGAAGTCGTCCGGCGTCAGCGTCGGGTCGTCGAAGTCGCCCGGCTCGTAGGAGTCGATGCCGAGGAACAGGTCACCCCAGCCGCGCTCATGTACGGCGTCCGCGAGCACGCGGGCCTGCACCCGCACCTGCTCGATCGCGACCGTCGCGCGCAGATCATGCAGGTCCAGCGCGTCGGCCTGCTCGATCAGGATCCTCGCCAGTTCCCGGGCGGCAACGGCGGCCGATGCGGCCTCCCTCGGCTCACTCATACGACGACGCTACAACCTCACCCCACCGGCTCGCCGCACCCGGTCCGCCGTCGGCCCACCAGGTCTGTGCCGCGGCGCTCCGGACGCGGGTCGCGGTCAGTGCGCCAGCATCGGTACGTCGACCAACGCCTCGGGGATACCGAACGCCTCAACCAGCTCGAGGGCCTCGGGCCGGACCAGCGCCGCGAGCTCGTTCACCAGCGACGTGATGGCCTTCGAACGGGCTCCGGACAGGCGGCCGTGCTCGATGTACCAGGCTCGCTCGTTCTCGATGGTGACAAGCGCGTGCAGGTCGTACAGCAGCTTCAGGGTCTCCCGCACCGGGCCTTCGGGCGAGCGCTGCACGGCGGTGACGAACGCCTCCAGCACGATCCGCTCGACATGCGCCCGGCCGGCGGCGATGACGTGATCCTGGCACCGGTTGAACACCTCGAACGGCTCGATCCCATCGTCGATACCGCGCTTCAACCGACGGGCCACTCCGGCGAGCATGTGCTGTTCGCGGAACCGCAGCATGCCGTCGTGGTACGTGTCGTCGCGTAGACCCGCATCGCTGTCATTGTCGTCGGCCCGGTTCGGTACGGCGTCGCGCAGGCGCTCGATCAGCTGGCGCACGGCCGTCTTCTCCACCGCGATCTCGACCGCCTGGGCCGTCACGAACTTCGCAACTCCAAGCGGATCGAGCTTGCCGAAGGATTCGCGGTACCCCGTCAGCAGGCCCTTCGCGACCAGCTGCAGCAGGACCGTGTTGTCGCCCTCGAAGGTGGTGAACACATCCGTGTCGGCCTTCAACGTGGCGAACCGGTTCTCGGCCAGATAGCCGGCGCCACCGCAGGCCTCGCGGCAGGTCTGGATCGTCTCGGTCGCGTGCCACGTGCCGAGGGCCTTGAGCTCGGCGGCCTGGGCCTCCAGCGCGCGGCGATCGTGCTCGCTGACCGTGTCGGGTTCATCGGCGCCAAAGATCCGCACGAACTCGCCGACCAGCTCGGCCTGGGCGAAGTGCAGAGCGTACGTACGGGCGAGCAGCGGCAACAACCGGCGCTGGTGCATCCGGTAGTCCAGCAGCAAGGCCTCGTCGGCAGCACCCGGCGCACCGAACTGCCGCCGCTGCGAGCCATACCGAACGGCAAGCGTGAGGGCCACCTTGCTGGCGTTGATTCCCGCGCCACCAACGGAGACCCGGCCCTGGACCAACGTGCCGAGCATGGTGAAGAACCGGCGATCGGGATTCTCGATCTCGCTGTGGTAGTTGCCGTCGGCATCCACCTGGGCATACCGGTCGAGCAGCGCCTCCCGCGGTACGCGCACGTGGTCGAACGTGAGCCGCCCGTTGTCCACGCCGTTCAGGCCGAGCTTCTGGCCGCAGTCGCCGATCGTCACGCCGGGCATCGCATCGCCGTCCGCGTCGCGGATCGGGACCAGCAGGCAGTGCACACCATGGGTTTCGCCGCCGACGATCAGCTGCGCGAAGACCGCCGCCATCCGGCCGTGACGGGCCGCGTTGCCGATGTAGTCCTTGCGCGCGTGCACGTCCGGCGTGTGCACGATGAACTCGCCCGCCTCGGCGTCGTACGTCGCGGTGGTGCGCAGGGCCTGCACGTTCGAACCGTGGCCCGTCTCGGTCATCGCGAAGCAGCCGAGCAGGTGGGCGTTCAGCGCGTCGGGCAGGTACGCCTCGTGGTGGCGGGTGGTGCCGAGATGCAGGATGGCGCCGGCGAACAGGCCGAACTGCACGCCCGCCTTGATCAGCAGCGACAGATCGCCGTACGCGAGGGTCTCGAACCCGGCGATGAACCCGCCGAGATCACCCCCGCCGCCGAACTCCTTCGGAAAGCCCTGGGCCGTCTGCCCGTCGGCCGTCGCGGACCGCAGCACCTCCAGCACCCGGTCGCGGTACGCCTCGCGCGGTAACTCCAGCGCCTCGCTCAGCAGGGCGGCGTGTTCCGCCAGCCCCACTCGCGCCTGATCCCGCGCCGCCTTGTACGGCCCATCCAGATAGTCCCGCAGCCCCGAATCGCCCATGTGCCCAAACTAGCCGGTCCCCTCTCCCGCGAGTGGTCCCGTACAGCTATCGCGCCGCGCGGTTCCGCGTGCCCGGGCTCGGCTTCTCCCGCATCTGGTTGCCGGGCCGACCTTTGAAGCCGGGGGGCGACGCGCCAAATCTGACGGGTCTACCCCCGATTCCGACGGTCGACCCTCGGAATGAGGCACCGGGCTCGGGCCGGCCCGGCGAGCAGGCGGGTGCGGCCGAGGAGTGCAGGGGTGGCACCGCAGATGCGGAGGTAAGGTGGTGATTGTGCCGAATTTGCGGATCAGCGAGGCTGCTTCTCTGCTCGGAGTCAGCGATGACACCGTGCGGCGGTGGATCGATCAGGGCCGGTTGCCGTCGGTCACCGCGCAGGGGCGGATGGCGATCGAAGGCAAGGCGCTGGCCGCGTTCGCGCAGGAACTGGCCGACAATCCCGAGTCCGGCGCGAACAAGGCGAGCGCCCGGAACCGGCTGCGCGGCATCGTCACCCGCGTGGTCAAGGACGGCGTGATGGCCCAGGTCGAACTGCAGGCCGGGCCGTTCCGGGTGGTGTCGCTGATGAGCCGGGAGGCCGCCGACGAGCTCGGCCTGGAGCCGGGCAGCCTGGCAGTCGCGTCGATCAAGTCCACCCACGTCGTCGTCGAGATCCCGGAGGCCTGACGTGACCGCGATCACCCCGGCTCGGCAACCTGCCCGACGGCGTACGGGCGTGGGGCTGTTGACGGCGACAGTCGCGCTCGTGGCGACGGCCTGCGGGGGCGAGGTGAAGGCGAGCGGCGACGGCCTGTCCGGCACGGTGACGGTATTCGCGGCCGCCTCGTTGAGCGGGACGTTCACCCAGCTCGGTAAGGACTTCGAGGCGGCGCATCCCGGGGTGAAGGTCAGCTTCAACTTCGCGGGTAGTTCCGCCCTCGCAAAGCAGATCACCTCGGGTGCTCCGGCGGACGTTTTCGCCTCGGCCGCGCCGAAGAACCTGAGCCAGGTAACCGACGCGGTATCGCCCGTCACCTTCGCGCGTAACAAGCTGGAGATCGCCGTACCCAAAGGCAATCCGGCCAAGGTGACCGGCCTGGCCGACTTCGCGAAGCCGGGCAACAAGATCGCGTTGTGCGCCGAGCAGGTGCCGTGCGGCGCTGCCGCGGCCAAGGTCTTCGAATCGGCCGGAATCGAGGCCCAGCCCGACAGCCTGGAACAAGACGTGAAGGCCGCGCTGACCAAGGTCCGCCTGGGCGAGGTCGATGCCGCGCTGGTCTATCGCACGGATGTGAAGGCCGCCGCGGGCGAGGTTGAGGGCATCGCGTTCGCCGAGGCGGATCAGGCTGTCAACGACTACCCGATCGCCGCGCTTCGCGAAGCGCCCAACGCGACCGGCGCGAAGGCGTTTGTGGACCTGGTCCGATCGGATCGTGGCCGGCAGGTGCTGACTGCGGCCGGTTTCGAAGTCCCATGAAAGCCGACGCGGTACGACGCCGGACGGGCGGCCGATTGCCCTTGATCTTGGTCGTTCCGGCGTTGCTCGGACTGGCCTTTCTCGTCGTACCGCTGCTTGGTTTGTTGCTTGAGGCCCCTTGGTCGACATTACCGGAACGCCTGTTCAGCGTGGAGGTCGGACAGGCCCTGAGGTTATCGCTGCTGTGCGCGTCCGCGGCGACGCTGATCTGCCTGGTGCTCGGCGTACCGCTCGCCTGGGTGTTGGCGCGGGCGGATCTGCCCGGGCGTGGCGTCGTACGGGCCTTGGTGACGGTCCCGTTGGTATTGCCACCCGTGGTTGGCGGGGTGGCGTTGTTGCTGGTGCTCGGGCGGCGCGGGCTGATCGGTGAGCGGATCGACCTGTGGTTCGGGTATTCGTTGCCCTTCACAACGGCCGGGGTGATCGTCGCGGAGGCCTTTGTGGCCATGCCGTTCCTGGTGATCGCGGTGGAAGGCGCGTTGCGCGCGGCCGATCGCCGGTACGAGGAGGCTGCCGCGACGCTTGGGGCCTCGCGATGGCTGACGTTTCGCCGGGTGACCCTGCCGTCGATCGCGCCGGGTGTGGTCGCGGGCGCGGTACTGTGCTGGGCTCGCGCGCTCGGGGAGTTCGGGGCCACGATCACCTTCGCGGGCAATCTGCCCGGGCGTACGACGACGATGCCACTGGCCGTCTACCTGGCGCTGGAAACGGATCCGGACGTGGCGATCGTGCTCAGCGTCGTACTGCTCGCGGTTTCGGTGATCGTGCTGGCCTGCCTGCGCGAACGCTGGATCGGCGGGCTGCGATGACGCTCGACGCCAAACTGCGGATCACCCGGGGCTCCTTCGAACTCGACCTCGAGCTGGCCATCGCACCCGGCGAGGTGGTCGCGCTGTTGGGGCCGAACGGCGCCGGTAAGACCACTGCGGTCCGGGCGCTGGCGGGGTTGTTGCCGTTGTCCCGTGGTCGAATCCGGCTCGACGACGATGTGTGGGACGAACCACCCAAGATCTTCCGGCCCGCCGACAAACGCCCACTCGGGGTGGTTTTCCAGGACTACTTGTTGTTCAGCCACCTTTCCGCGTTGGAGAACGTCGCCTTCGGCCTGCGCGCCCGCGGTACCGACCGGACCACTGCCCGTGCGGAGGCCTCGCGCTGGCTCGACACGATGGGCCTCACGGAGTACGCGCGCCAGCGACCGCGCTCGCTTTCCGGCGGCCAGGCCCAGCGAGTGGCGTTGGCCCGGGCGCTCGCAACCAGGCCCGAGCTGCTCCTACTGGACGAGCCACTCGCGGCCCTCGACGCCGGGACCACCCTGCGCGTCCGGGCCGAACTCGGTCAGCACCTCGCGCGGTTCGAGGGCCGGACGTTACTGGTCACCCACGATCCGCTGGACGCGATGGTGCTGGCCGACCGGCTCGTCATCATCGAGAACGGCCGAGTGGTGCAGGACGGGCCGCCCGGGGAGATCGCCCGGCGACCGCGGACCGACTACGTGGCCCAGCTCGTCGGGCTCAACCTCTATCGCGGCAGTGCCGACGGAACCACGGTCGCCCTCGCGGACGGCGGCAGCCTCACGATCGCCGAACCGGCCCTCGGCCCGGTGCACGTCGCGTTTCCACCGACGGCGATCAGTCTGTACGCCGAACGGCCCTCGGGCAGTCCCCGAAACACCTGGCCGGTCACCGTCAGCACGGTCGAGCAGCACGCTCATACCGTCCGGGTCCGGCTCGACGGGCCACCCACGCTGCTCGCGGACGTGACCCCGGCCGCCGTGGCGGACCTCCGGCTGCAACCAGGCCAAGCTCTCTGGGCCACGCTCAAAGCGACGGAGATCCAGACGTATCCGAGCTGAGCGCCTCCACCACCTCGCGAGTCCGCTGCGTGCCGGGTTCGCGCCAGCGGACCACCCACTCGTACGGCGGAACGTCGTCGCGCAAAGGCTGAACCACCACGCCATCCGGGCAAGGCGTCGACAACAACCCGAGTGCGACGCATTCGCCCGCGCGGACCAACTCCAGCGCGGCGCCCGTACCGTCCGTACTCGCCGGATGCCGCCGCGGGTCGAAACCGGCTGCCTGGCACCGCGCGACCACCAGCGCGTTCCACTCCGGCGCAAAGTCGTCCCGCGGCAGGTAGTGCGACTCCCCGGCCAACTCCTTCAACCAAACCGCCTCGGCCGCGGCCAACCGATGCCCGACCGGTACGGCGACACCAAGCGGCTCGCGCTGTACGACGGCCTGGTCCAGGCCTTCCGAACGAGCCGCGGTGGATCCGCACAGGCCAAGGTCCAGCTCGCCCGCTAGTGTCCTGAGTCGGAAGTTCGTGCTTCAGCTCCGGTGTCCAGGTGCGTGCATCGCAAGGCGGAGAAGCGGTCGCGATGCTCTAGCATCGTGGCCGCTTCTCCAACGCCGCGAGGTGCGTGCCTGGGCGCCGGAGATGTGCACGAACTTCCGACTCAGGACACTAGGAGGCGACGGTCCTGCTCGGCGCTACCGCGACTGCTCACCTCCAGCCGCATCGCGGGGAACCGCTCGCGCAGCCGGGTCAATACCGCCTGCGGGGTGGCGAGGGCCGACTCCAGCACGTCGATGCGCAGCAGGTCGCTCCGTCCACCCGCTGCGGCCGCGTCCGCGATCCCCGCACGAATCGCCGCGAGGGCCTCCTGCGCGTGCGGAACGAACGCCGCGCCTTCGGCGGTCAAGGCCACGCCCCGCGACGTACGGTCGAACAGCGGAAAGCCGAGCTGGGCCTCCAGCCGGCGGATCTGGTTGCTCAGCGCGGGCTGGGACACGTACAACCGGCGGGCCGCAGCCGTGAAGTGCAGTTCTTCGGCCATCACCAGGAAGTACCGGACCAACCGCAGATCGACATCCATAACCAGATCCTGTGGCGCTAGCGGGAATGTGTCTTGGACGCCGGACCCACCTCGGCCCGACTGTGAACATCATGACCACACTCTCCGAAGAACTGCGCGGCAGCTGGGAATCCCAGCAATCCATTCACGCGCCTGACCGCGAGCTGCGCTTCCAGCTGATGCTGGACCACGTCGAGCAGCTCGCCGGACGTCCGGCCCGCGTCCTCGACCTCGCCTGCGGCCCTGGCTCGATCACCCGCCGGGTACTGCAGCGCTTCCCCTTCGCCGAGGTCGTTGCCATCGACATCGACCCGCTACTGCTCGACCTGGCCCGCACCGCCTTCGAAGGTGACCCCCGCGTGGACGTCCGCGAGATCCAGCTGTTCGATCCGCACTGGCACGAGAAGCTGCGCGACAAGGCCGGCGCAGTCGGACGCCAGGGCAGGCTTGAGGGCGGGCTCCGGGACGGGCTTCAGCGCGGGCTTCATGGCGGGCTTGCTGGCGGGCGCGGGGCCGGCTTCGACGCGGTACTGACGTCGACGGCGATGCACTGGCTGCCGCCCGAGGCGCTGGCCTGGGTCTACGCGGGCGCCGCCCGGCTGCTCCGCCCTGGCGGCGTATTCGCGAACGCCGACCACATGCCCCTGGCCGACCCGGTACTACGCCAAGCCGCCGACGACCTACACGCCCAGCGCCTGTGCGACGCTTTCACCCACGGCGCCGAATCCTGCGACGACTGGTACCACCGCGCCTACGCCCAGCCCGACTATGCCGGCCTCTGGGAAGAACGCCGGCGCAGGCTCTCCCACTGGATCGGCGACCTACTCCAACCAGCCGACTGGCACCTCGACCAGCTCCGCCGCGCCGGCTACGCCCACGCCGACATCATCTGGCGCCGCGCCAACGACGCCATCGCCCTCGCGGTGACCCCCATCTGAGCGTGGCGAGTGGGCGCCTACGATCGGATGGGGGTTCGACGACGGATGGGAAAGCTGATGGAGCCGAGCACCGAGTGGCGGGAAGTTGTCGGGAGCGATGAGGCGGCACGGCACGAACAGCAGGCCGCACAGTTCGTGGCGATGCAGAATCGGAAGAACGAGAAGTACGGGACCGGGCGCGCGTTGCATCGCAAACAGCTGACGGGTCTGCGGGCCACGTTCGAGGTGTTGCCGGAGCTGCCGGCCGAGGCGCGGCACGGGCTGTTCGGCGTACCGCAGAAGTACGACGCGTGGGTTCGGCTGTCGAACGGCGGGTTCAACTCGGCGCCGGACAAAGTGCCGGATATCCGGGGCTTTTCGATCAAGGTGCTCGGGGTGACCGGCCGGGGCGCGCTCGGTGGCACGGCGCCGTCGCAGGACTTCGCGCTGATCAATCACTCGAAGTTCAGTTCGCCAACCAGTGACGTCTTCACCAAGGTGGTCACCGCCGGCGCGAGCGGTCCGGGCGAGATCCTGCGACGCGTTGTCCGCGAACCACGGCTGGTGCCGAAGGTCGTGGCGGTCGCGGGTGCGTTGAAGGCGCCGTTCGACGGGTTCGCGACGCACGACTTCCACAGCGCGGCCCCGATCGCCTGCGGCCCGTACGCCGTTCGGGTCAGAGTCTTGAAGGCCTCCGATCAGCCCCGGCCCGAGGCGAACGAGGACTGGGCCGCCGACGTGTACGCGCGACTGCCGCTCAGCCACGAGGTCCAGCTCCAGTTCTTCACCGACGAGGCCAGCACGCCGATCGAGGACGCCTCCGTCGACTGGCCGACGCCGTACCTGACGGTTGCCCGGCTCAACATTCCGGCGCAGCAGCGGGACGACGCCTTCGACGCCGAGGTCGAGGCCGCCCGCTTCGATCCGTGGAACGCGCTGGTCGAGCACCGCCCGCTCGGAGAGGTCATGCGAGCCCGCAAGGTGGCCTACTTCGCGAGCCAGCAAAACCGCGCCGCCAAGTAATCGAAGGTTGCCCCCAAACCTGACCCACCGATAACCAATCGCCCGGAATCGCGGGAGTTGACCTGCGAGTTGGGGGGTTGACGTTCGAGATTTGACGAGTCGAGCCCCGATTTCGCCGGTCAACCCCGCGTCCCCAGGCGATCAGGGCGCGGAGGCGTCTGGGCCCGGCTCGCCGCGACGAGCTGGGTCCGGCTGCCGGGTTGTTGCGCGGATGCCGGGTTGTTGCGCGGATGCCGGGTTGTTGCGCGGATGCCGGGTTGTTGCGCGGATGCCGGGTTGTTGCAGGGCCGCTACCGAGTTGTTGGGCCACTACCCGGTTGCAGCCAGGTAGTCGTACGAAAACCCGGCAGCCGACCCGTCTCGATCGCCGCATCCCGCGTCCGACCGTGGCAAAGCCCGCACTCCACGTCCGACCACGGCAAAGCCCGCACTCCACGTCCGACCATGGGAGAGCCCGCATCCCGCAGCCGACCCGTCTCGATCGCCGCATTCCACGTCCGACCGTGGCAAAGCCCGCACTCCACGTCCGACCATGGGAAAGCCCGCACTCCACGTCCGACCATGGGAAAGCCCGCACTCCACGTCCGACCGTGGCGAAGCCCGCATCCCGCGTCCGACCACGGCGAAGCCCGCATTTCGCGTCCGACCGTGAGGGAAAGGGTGCGCGCGCCACCCGGCCAGACTCGGCGCGCAACGGACGGAACCACTCGGGCAAGGTGCGGGAACCACTCGGGCGAACGGCTATACCTCGCCCGTCCCGCTGATAGCCGGCCGCCTTGGTCGGTTCGGGTCGGGTCAAGGGCGCGCAGCGTCACCGCAGGTGATTCCAACCCTTGACGCGGCCCGAACCGACCTGACAATCGCGACCGCTCGGGGGACGGGCGCCCGCTGACCACCGCATGCAGAACCGCTCCGGCAGGTGATCGATTCGGGGCCCCAAGTGATCGTTTGATCACCATAAGCGACCGTTTGGTGACATCGGGCAACATGACGTACCCACCCGTAGGGTGTGAATTCCTCATATGGCAGTGGTGACGCCCGGCACTACAGCGACTCGTTGGAACGACACAAGATGTCCGCATCACCGACGAGCAAGGGGGTGCGGGAATGGCGCAGTACGAGCTCTACTGTCTGGCCGATCGGCGCTTCTACGACTCCCCGGTGAACCGTGGCGCCGAGCATCCCGACTTTCCCCAGAGCACGCTGCCGGTTCCGGCCGGCTGGGAGCATCACGCCGGCGAGGTGTGGATGAACTACGCCCCCGCCGGGCTGGAACTGCCGCCGCAGGGCTGGAAGATCCACGTCTCGTCGTGCCTGGCCGACGCCGAGCGCACGCTGGCCGTCGTCTGGGACTACTGCGTGCCGCGAGGTATCGCCTTCAAGTTCCTGCGCAACGAGCCGGTGATGGTGATGCTGAACTCGAAGTCGGCGGCGCGTGGTTCGAGCGGCAAGCTCGTCACGATCTACCCGGCTGACGAGGCCCAGCTCGAACTGGTGCTGAAGGAGCTCGACGACCTGCTCGACGGTATCGACGGCCCGTACATTCTCAGCGACCTGCGCTTCGGCAAGGGCCCGCTGTTCGTGCGGTACGGCGGTTTCGCCACCCGGTACTGCCTCAACGACACCGGCGAACGCGTGCTCGCGCTGGAAGACAGCGAAGGCCGGCTGGTTCCGGACGTGCGCGGCCCGATCTTCGCCGTACCGGCCTGGGTGTCGCTGCCCTCGTTCCTGGAACCACATCTCGAGGCCCGCAACTCCGTCACCACGAACGAACTGGCCTACGCGATCGAGAGCGTGATCCAGTTCTCGAACGGTGGCGGCGTCTACCTCGGCCATCACCTGGAGTCGAAGGAGCGGGTCGTTCTCAAGGAGGGCCGTCCGCTCGCCGGGCTGGACGTCGCCAGCCGGGATGCCGTGGCCCGGATCGCCCATGAGCGGGACATGCTCGAACGGCTGGCCGGCCTCGACGTCGTGCCGGCGCTGCACGACTACTTCACGCTCGGGGACCACCACTTCCTCGTGCAGGAATTCGTCGACGCGAATCCGCTTCAGCGTTTGATCGTCAATAAATATCCGCTGACCCGGCCGGACGTGACCGACGAAGAGCGCGCGGAGTACGTCGACTGGGCGCTCGGCATGATCGGCCAGGTCACCCGGGCCGTCGGGGCGTTGCACGAGCGTGGCGTGGTCTTCAACGACCTGCATCCGGACAACGTGCTGATCGGGCACGGCGATCGCATGGTGCTGATCGACTTCGAGGTCGCGACCCTGGTCACCGAGCGGGCCCGTTCGGTGCTCGCACATCCGGGCTACGCCGCGCCGGGCGATCGCCAGGGCGTGGACGTCGACCGATATGCGCTGGCCTGTCTGGTGCTCGGCATGTTCGCGCCGCAGACCACCATGCTGCTGCAGCTCAACCCGGCCAAGGCCCACCACCTGGCCGACCTGATCACTGAGGCGTTTCCGGTGCCCAGGGCAACAATCGACCAGGCCGTGCAGACCATCGCCGGGCACGTGCCGGCCGAGCCGATGCCGGAGCTGACCGACTGGCCCGTCGTCCGGACCGCGATCGCGAAGGCCATCGTGGCCAGTGCGACCCCCGAACGCGAGGACCGCTTGTTCCCCGGCGATATCGCCCAGTTCGAGCCGGGCGGCGGCATCAACCTCTCGTACGGCGCGGCCGGGGTGCTCTACGCGCTGGCCCGCACCGGGGCGGGGCAGTTCCCTGAGTACGAGGAGTGGCTCTGGCAGCGCACGCTGGCCTCGATCGAGGTCGGCCCGGGCCTGTACGACGGCCTGCACGGGGTGGCGTATGTGCTCGACCAGCTCGGGCATCGGGAGCGGGCCCTGGCGCTGGTCGGACATTGCCTTGAGCCACAAACCGAACTGGAGCTCGGGCTGCATTCCGGCCTGGCCGGTATCGGCCTCAACCTGCTGCACTTCGCCGGCGACACCGGCGAGGCGGCGGCACTGCGAGTGCTCGACCAGGTCGCGGATCGGCTTGGTGGACCGGACGACGTTCCCGAACTCAGCGGCGAGGGCAATCCGCGCGCCGGGCTGCTGTTCGGCTCGTCCGGCCCGGCCTTGCTCTTCATTCACGCCTACGAGCGGCTCGGCGACTCCGGCTTGCTCGATCTCGCCAAGATCGCACTGCAACAGGACCTTCGCCGCTGCACGACGGATGCCGCCGGCATGTTGCAGGTCAACCAGGGCTGGCGGTTGCTGCCTTATCTGGAAGAAGGTTCGGCCGGTATCAGCCTGGTCATCGACCAGTACCTGCGGCATCGGGCCGACGACGAACTGGCCGCCGCGCGGGACGCCCTGCGTAAGGTCACCCACAGCGAGTTCTTCGTGCAGCCCGGCCTGTTCATGGGCCGCGCCGGAATCTTGCTGGCGGCAACCGACCAGCAAGCGAAGGACCAACTCGTCCGCGGTCTCGGCTGGCACGCGATGCCGGCCGACGCGGGCCTCACATTCCCCGGTAACCAGCTCCTACGCCTGTCAATGGATCTGGCGACCGGTTCGGCCGGCGTCTTGCTGGCCATGGGCTCCGCGCTGCACCCGCAGCCGGTCGGCCTTCCGTACCTCGGATCACCCCAGCGATCCGAGCCCAAAAAGGAATCGAAGGAGGTGTAGACAATGGCACTTCTCGACCTGCAGGGCCTTCAGGCCCCGACCGGTGGTGGAGGCGGCGGTGGTGGTAGCACCCTGACCGTGCTTGGTTGTGCTTCGGGACGCCCGAGCAACCTGAGCCTCGTGCTCTGCCACTGATCCATCCGGATCCAGTGAGGTCCTGGGCGGGACACCTCATCCCCGCCCAGGACCGCTCCCACGTCCAGACCCCGGAGGCCGGCCGGTGAGGCGATCCGATGTCGTCGAGGTGCTGCACGGTCATGCCGTCGCGGACCCGTACCGATGGCTCGAAGATCCTCGCGATCCCGATACCGCCGCCTGGCAGGCCGACCAGGACGAACGCTGGCGCGCGTACGCCGCGAAACTGCCCGGGCGGTACTCGTTCCGGGCCAAGGTCGCCGCACGCACCCGCACCGGCATGGTCTCGCCGCCGGTCTGGCGCGGAGATCGGCACTTCTTCCTGCGCCGCCGCGCGGGCCAGGACCACCCGGTGCTGTACGTCGTACACGCGGGGGTCGAACGGGCGCTGGTCGATCCGATGCACCTGGATCCCAGCGGACAGACCACCTTGGACCACTGGACGCCTTCGCCGAACGGGTTGTTGCTGGCCTACCAGATCTCCTGCGGCGGCGACGAGCGATCCACCCTGCACATGCTCGACGTCACCAGCGGTGAACCGGCCGACGAGCCGATCGACGACTGCCGCTACTCCCCTGTCGCCTGGCTGCCGGACAGTCGCGCCTTCTACTTCGTGCGGGCCCGCCAGGTCCGGCTGCACCACCTCGGCGAGCGCGACGACTTGATCGTCTGTGCCACCGAGGCGTCGTACGGGCTGGAGATCAGTTCGGATGGCCGGTGGCTGACGATTTCGGCCGCCCTGGGTTCGCGCAACGACCTGTGGCTGGTGGATCTGGCCGAGCCGGGACATCACCTTCGCGCCGTACAGGTCGGCGTGGACGCGGTCAGCGCGATGACGGTCGGCCCGGACGGCCGGTTGTACGTCGCCACTACGCAGGACGCGCCGAGCGGGCGGGTTTGCGTCGGCAACCCGTTCCACCCTGAGCCGGAGCACTGGCAGGAGTTGATCGCGGAAGAGCCCGGCGCGCCGTTGACCGAATTGGCCGTGCTCGACGACGTACTACTGGTCGGGCGGAGCCGGCATGCGCTGAGCGAACTCGGCATACATGATCGGGAGACCGGCAAGCGTCTCGGCGAGGTGCCGTTGCCGGGGCTCGGCTCGGTCGGCGGGCTCACCACCCGGCCGTCGGGTGGGTGCGAGGCCTGGTTCAGCTATACCGACAGCGTCACGCCGGGTGCCGTCTACCGGTACGACGCTCGCTCGGGCGTGGTCGAGCTGTGGGACGGCACCCCCAGTCCGATCGAGGGGGTCGAGTCCCACCAGATCTCGTTCACCTCGAAGGACGGGACCACCGTCCGGATGGTGGTGCTGGCCAAGCCGGGAACCGAGCCGAGACCGACGATCCTCTACGGGTACGGCGGATTCGGGCTGTCGCTGACTCCGTCGTACTCGGCCTTCACCCTGGCCTGGGTGGAGGCCGGCGGGGTGTTCGTGACGGCCAACCTGCGTGGCGGGGGCGAAGAGGGCGAGCAGTGGCATCAGGCGGGCACTCGCGAGCACAAGCAGAACGTCATCGACGACTTCCTCGCGGCGGCCAAGACCCTGATCAACGAAGGCTGGACAACCTCGCGGCAGCTCGCGTTGTGCGGTGAGTCGAACGGTGGTCTGCTCGTCGGCGCGGCGATCACGCAACGGCCGGACCTGTTCGCGGCGGCGGTGTGCTCGGCGCCGGTACTCGACATGCTGCGCTACGAGCTGTCCGGCCTTGGGCCGTCGTGGGTCCCGGAATACGGCACCGCCGGCGATCCCGCGCAGTTCGCGCACCTGCTGGCCTACTCGCCGTACCACCGGGTTGCTGCGGGCACTGCCTATCCGGCCGTGCTGTTCACCGTGTTCGAAGGTGACACCCGGGTCGATCCGATGCATGCTCGGAAGATGTGCGCGGCGCTTCAGGAGGCCACCAGCAGCTCGCGGCCGATTCTGCTCCGGGCCGAGAGCGGAACCGGTCACGCCGGTGGCGCGGTCAGCCGCGGCGTCGGCTTGGCGGCGGACATGCTGGCGTTTCTCGGCGCCCATACCGGGCTGACCTGATGCCCGGGCACGGCCGCGGCTGGCTGCCGCTGATCGGACTCACCGCCCTGCTCGGCAGCGGGGTGGCACTGGCGCTGCCGTCCGTACTGGGCCGAACCGTCGACACGATCGTTGCCAAGGACAACATCGCCACCTGGCTGACGATCGCGGGCGGTCTGGTCCTGCTCGGTATCGCCTGCGACCTGGTGGACTCCTTCGCCACCACCGCAGCCGTCGCCGGTACGGCGGCCCGCCTGCGCCACCAGCTGGTACGACGCGTTCTGGCGGGTGGTCCCGACGGGGTGCGCGAGCACGACACCGGCGACCTGGTCAGCCGGGTCTCGGGCAGCGCCGTCGACGCCGCCCGCGCCGGTCCCGCCAAGGTGACGGCGTTCGCGGCGGCCATTCCGCCCGCGGGCAGTCTCGTGCTGCTGGCGCTGATCGATCCTTGGCTGGCGGCGGCCTTCTTCATCGGTGTTCTGCTGGTCATCGCGGTGCTGTGGCTGTTCGCGCGCCGGACGGCGGCGGTCAGCCTCGCCTACGCCGAGACCCAGGGCCGGATCGCCTCCGTACTGACCGAGGCCCTCGCGGGTATCCGGACGATCGCCGCCGCGGGCACGGCCTCGGCCGAGAAGCGCCGCGTCCTCTATTTACTGCCCGAGTTGCATCGCCAGGGCCTGGAAACGTGGCGCGTGCTGGCCCGGTCCGGCGCCCAGGCCGCCGTCGTCGGGCCGCTCGTGCTCGTGTCCGTGCTGGCCGTCGGTGGGCTGCAACTTGCCGCTGGGCGAATCACCCCGGGCGACCTGTTCGCCGCCGCGCAGTACGCCGTACTCGGCGCGGGCCTTGGCAGTCTGACCGGCGTACTCGGTGAGCTGGCCCGGGCCAAGGCGGGTTTGCGTCGCATTGATCTCGGTATCGAACCTGTTGCCCATGGCACGCTTTCACTGCCGCCGGGACCGGGCCGGCTGACGTTCGACAAGGTGGCGGCGGAGGGGCTGCGGATCGAGCTGGAGATCCAGGGCGGCTCGACCGTGGCGGTGGTTGGATCCGGTGGCGCGGGCAAATCCGTGTTCGCCGAGCTGGCCGCACGACTGCGTGATCCGAAGGAAGGACAGATCCTGCTGGACGGAATTCCCCTGCAGGCGTTGAGTTCCCAGGCTTTGCGCGCCGCCGTGGGCTGCGCTTTCGAGCGGCCTACGCTGGTTGGTGCGACGGTAGGTGAGGCGATCTCCTCGGGGTCCGTCAATCCGGTGCGGACTCTCGCCGCCACGCACGCGACCCGGGCCCACGACTTCATCAGCCGGCTGCCCGCCGGGTACGGAACTCCGTTGCTGGAAGCACCTATGTCTGGAGGTGAACGGCAACGACTCGGGCTGGCCCGGGCCTGGCGGGCCGAGCGCCTGCTGGTCCTGGACGACGCCACCTCGAGCCTCGACACCGCCACCGAACTCAAGATCAACCAGGCCCTTGCGAACGACCCGGCACGTCGTACCAAGCTGGTGGTGACGCATCGCGCCGCCACCGCCGCCCGGGCGGACCTGGTGCTGTGGTTGCACCGCGGCCGGGTGCGCGGATTCGCCCCGCACGAGCGGTTGTGGCAGGACCCGGCCTATCGAAAGGCCTTCCGGTGAACCGGGAACTGACCTTCGGACTCCGGGCGATGCGCCGCCGCCCGACCGCGGTACTCGCGGCCTGGTCGGTGCCCGAGGTGCTGCCCACGCTGTTCTTCGGCCTGGCCGTCGCCCACGCCACGGACGCCTTCCTCGCCGGCCGTACGACGCTCGGCCTCGCCTGGCTGGGCGGCCTGATCGCTGCCGCGGGCCTTGGGGCGATCGGCGCCAGCCAGGTTTACCGGCGACTCGGCGAGCTGGTCGAACCGTTCCGCGACACGCTGGTCCAGCGAGTGGTCGACGGCGCGCTTGCCAACGGCATTCGCGGCGCGCGGGACGACGGCGCGGTGGCCCGGCTCAACCGGCAGGTCGAGCTGGTCCGCGATACCTACGCCGGGCTGATTCTCGTGGTGCGGAACTTCCTGGTGACGGTCACTGGCGTCGTGACCGGTCTCCTGTCGCTCGCGCCGGTCATCGCGGTGTTCGTGCTGCCACCGTTCTTGCTCGGCTTCGGGTTGTCGCTGGCCATTCTCGGCCTCGCCGCCGGCCGGATCAGGGCCTCCATCCGGGCCGACGAGGACCTCGCGGTGACCGCGGGCATGACCTTCGCGGGCATTCGGGACGTGACGGCAGCCGGCGCCGGGGACTACGCCGCCGGTCTGGTCGGCCTGCCGATCGAGGCACACGCCCGGGCCGAACGGAACCTCGCCAAGGTCGCCGCCCTGCGCACGCTCTGCTTCGCCGTCGGCGGCTGGCTGCCCCTGCTCGTCCTACTGGGGGCGGCGCCCTGGCTGATCGATCGCGGCGTCAGCACGGGCACCCTGCTGGGCGGACTGACCTACGTACTGCTCGGACTGCAGCCGGCCCTCGGCACGATGCTGTCGGCCCTCGGCGACAGCGGCCTGCGGTACGTCGTAACGCTCGGCCGCATCCTCGACACCAGCGCCACCCCGTCCGCGGAAGAACCCGCGCACGAGCCGCCTCGCGGGCACGTCGTGCGCCTCAGCAAGGTGTCGTTCGCCTACGGCCCGGAGGCCGAACCGGTGCTGGACAAGCTCGACCTGGTCATTCCGGAAAACGACCACCTGGCCGTCGTCGGCCCGAGTGGCATCGGCAAATCCACCCTCGCCGCCCTGATCTGCGGGCTGCTGCCACCGACCGGCGGCCGGATCCAGCTCGGCGGCGTACCCGCCGTACAGGCCGGTCCAAAGACGCGCGTGCTGATCCCCCAGGAGGCGTACGTCTTCTCCGGCACGGTGCTCGACAACCTGACCTACCTGCACCGCTCCGCCACCCTGGCCGAGGTCGAGGCCGCCATCGAGGCTGTCGGCGCCACCGCCCTGGTACGACGCCTGGGCGGGCTCGCCGCGCGGGTCCGTCCCGGCCCGCTCTCCCCCGGCGAACGCCAGCTCATCGCGTTGACCAGGGCATACCTGTCACCGGCACCACTGGTCATTCTCGATGAGGCCACCTGTCACCTCGATCCAGAGGCCGAACGACAGGCTGAGGAGGCCTTCGCGGCGCGCCAGGGCAGCCTGGTGGTGATCGCCCACCGGGTCAGTTCCGCGCTCCGGGCCCGCCGGGTGCTCGTGCTGGACGGGCGTCACCCCGCTGTCGGTACGCACCAGGGCCTGCTGCGTGAGTCGCAGCTGTACCGCGAGCTGGTCGGGCACTGGCAGGACGGCGATCAGATCCAGCCCGCGTCCTGAGCCTTGCGGATCGCGTCGATCCGGCTGCGCGCGCCGGTCTTCGACAGGATCCGGGACAGGTAGTTGCGCACCGTGCCGGCGCTGAGACAGAGGGCCCGGGCGATCTCCGGCGCGGTGGCACCGGTCCGGACCATGCGCAGCACCTCGGCCTCGCGGTCGGTGAGCGGGTTGTCACCGGCTCGCAGCGCGGCCATCGCCAGCTCGATATCGAGCACCGGCTTGCCCGTCGCCACCTGCCGAACGGCCTCGACCAGGTCGTCCGGCGTCGCGTCCGTCGCCAGCAGACCCACTCTGGGCGCTTGCCGGAGCAGAGCCAGGGCCAGCGGGCTCGACGCCTCATCGCGCTCGAGCAGAATCAGTACCCCCGGGCCGGCCAATCGCCGGCACAGCTCCTCGATGCCGATGTCACCCGGCAGCAGCGGATCGAGAATCACCACATGTGGACCGCGGTTGCTGGTCAGCACGTCATCGGCGCGCTCGAGCTCCGCCACCACGGTCAGGTCCGTCTCTCTGGAGAGCACCGCGGCCAGTGCGCCTCGCACCAGATTGCCTCGGTGCCCGATCGCTACCCGGATCACCCCGCCCCCGCCCCCCTGGCGACTCAAGTCACCTGATTTCGAGACCGCCAGTTACTCATAGTACCGGACCTATCTCAAATCAGTCACCGTCAGTGTGATCTTGTGTTAACGATCGTCACCGCTCCGTAACCGCCAACCGGGCCGCCCTCCGGTCGGTCGAGCCCGGTACCCATTCCGAGCGACGCCACACTCGGAGCCGGATCACAACGTTGCGGAGTGCAGCCCCGACCGTGCCGGCCCGATCGCAGACCGTGAAACGTTCCTTCACAGCGCACTGGAAATCGATCACTTTGCGTTCCTTGACTGGAATTTGGTGCGATCAAGATCACGCACGACTTGTTTTCAGGCGATTCGTCGCGCACGATGTGTCGGTCGCGTCGTTACCGTTACGTGATCACCGGGAGTTCGTTCCGGTGCAATTTCCCCTGTGGTTCGGAAGGGAGTGGTACCTCACCAGAATGCGTAGCCCGGTACGGCCGGTTCCGTTGGGGAAACCGCCGACGATCCGAGCCCCACGCACCCAGGTGACGACCACCTTCGTCCCGTCTCCGCCGCATTTTCGCGCGGATTTCGCGGGATCTCGGGAAAGTGCGCACAAGGCTGTATCGGCCGGGCTGGAAGACGTCTGCCTAAACCAGCTCGTGAGGAGCAGAAACACCATGTCCAAAGCACGTCATGCCCGGCCCCGGCGTACCCGCCGAGTGGTGCGGACCCTGTCCATCGCCGGCCTTGGCGCCGGTCTCACCGCCACCGGAGCCGGAGCCGCCTTCGCGGCCGACTACACCGTGAAGCCGGGTGACACCCTGTCGGAGATCGCCGCCCAGCAGGGGCTCGACTGGCAGGAACTGGCCCGGGTCAACAAGCTCGCCGACCCGGACCTGATTCTGATCGGCCAGCAGCTCACCCTGGACGGCAGCAAGCGTGCCTCGACGCCGGTTCGGCCGAGCACGAAGAAGTCCGAGCGGATCGTCAAGAAGCGCTCGACGGAGCGCACCTCCACGAAGCAGCGTGCCGAGCGCAAGCGCACGACCGAGCGCACGAGCCGGTCGCGGGACCGCTCGGAGAACCGTTCGGACAACACCGGCGGCAGCGCCGAGATGACCGCCGCTTGGCGCAAGGTCGCCAACTGCGAGTCCAGCATGAACCCCCGCGCGGTCAACCCCGCCGGTTACTACGGTCTTTTCCAGTTCGACAAGCAGACCTGGCGCAGTGTGGGTGGCTCCGGCAACCCCGCGCACGCCTCGGCTGCCGAGCAGTACATGCGAGCCAAGAAGCTGTACGCGCAGCGCGGCAGCCAGCCTTGGCCCGTCTGCGGCCGCTTCCTGCGGTAGTCGCACCCGGTCCTCGGACCAGCAAAACCCCTCAGCCCACGAGCCCCGGCCCCCAATGCCGGGGCTCGTGGACGTTTCGGCCCCTAGTGTCCTGAGTCGGACGCTAGAGCTTGCTGATCACGAGCATCTTGTTGGCGTCACGCTGGAACTCGTAGGGCACTTGGCGGACCTCGGTCGGCAGCGCAAGCCGTTCCAGCAGCTCCGGCAGGAAGGCCACGGGTTCACCCGCGCCCTGGTGAACCAGCGGGAAGACCCGGACCTCGCCATCGCAGACGCGGACCATCTCGCGCAGCGCGCGCAGATGCCAGTCGAGACCGAACACGTCGGCCCAGGTGAAGAGCAGGTGTGAGCAAAGAACCAGCTCGAACCGCCCGTCCGGGAAAGGCAGTTCCGGCAGACTCGCGGCCACGTACCGCTCGGGTGCGAGCTCACGGTCGGCCAGGAAGGCCTTGGCCGCTTCGGCGCGGATGTCGTCTCGCGCCGCAGGTGATCCGTACCAGTCCCAGACGAAGTGGTCCGCGTTCTGGCCGACGATCGACCCGCCCGCGGTGGTACCGCGTCGTACTGCCTCGGCCAGCTCGGCAACGGGCAGTCCGTACGCCGGATCGGCCGCGACGGCGTCAACGCCACGACGCGCGGCCTCGGCGGTGAAACCGGAACCACCCGCGCAGCAGTCGAGCACGGAGGCGGGCAACGCGGTCAGGCCGAACATCGCCTCGTACTCGGCGAACGACCGCGAGGTGACCAGCATCAGCGGCGAAGGCGCCGGTCGAGCATCGTGCTGGCGGCCGCGAGGCCCAGGAACAACAGGGCCACCAGCAGGCAGTTCAGCAAGACCGTGGCCATGCCGTGCTCGTCCACATCAACGAACGGGTACGGATAGAAGCCGGTGAACGAGCCCCGGATCAAGGTGAACACCAGCCACAGCACCGGGAACACGATCGACCAGGCGACAACACGATCACCGGTCTGCCCGCGCGGCCCGAAGACCAGCCAGCCGATCAGACCGAGCAGCGGCGTGATCGTGTGCAGGATCAGGTTCGCCACGGCGCCGGCACCGGACAGGTCGTCGAGACCGGCCAGCACCAGGTGGTAGACGATGCCCGTGACCGCCATGCAGAGCACACCGTTCAGCCGTAACGTGCGGAACAGTACCGAGGTCCGTTCCGGCCGGATCGCCAGCAGCAAGGTAGTGGCCCCGAGCAACAGATTCGACTGGACCGTGAAGTAGGCAAAGATGTTCAGCACCCGCTCCGGATTGTCCGGGTAGAAGCCGGTACCGGCCGAGCGCGCGGTGGCGAACACCTGCACCACGATGCCGATGGCAACTACTAGGGCGGTCCCGGCGAACCAGGACCGCCCGACCTGCTGCTTGGTGGCCATGGGGCCAATCTACGACCTGGACACCGCCGCCGCCCGCGACTCGCGGTCGCTTTCGTCCGGCCCCTTGTCGCCGCCGTAGCTGAACGAGACGAAGCCGTCGATGACCAGCACGATCGTCCACGTCCAAGCCGGTCCGAGCAGCGCGTCCGCCGTGTCCAGACCGCCCGACAGCAGACCGCCACCCAGCATCAGGGCGCTACCGATCGACCAGGCGAGCAGGTGCCGGTACCAGCCCTGGCGCTCGCGGCGGGCCCGCTCCGGACCGCGCTTCGGCGGCTTCACCGGGCGCGGTCCGCTCGCGAACCGGTACGCCGCCCAGCGGTCCGCCCACTTGATCGACTGGTGCCCGAAGGCGACGCTGACGCCGATGAAGATCGCGGCCAGCGAGTGCTTGAACGACGGCTCACCGCCGCGCTGCAGATCGATCACGCTGGCGACCAGCATCACCACGTCCACCAGCGGCACCCCGGCCAGCAGCACCAGGCCGAGCCGCGGCATCCGCAGCGCGTAACGCACCGCCAGCCCGGTGGCCAGCAGCACCCAGAAGCCGACTTCACAGGCGGCGATGATGGCGAGCAACACGGCGATCTCCGTTCGTGCGGATATTTAGTACGACTGTGTTGTGACCAACGATAACACGACTGTGCTAAAAAGGGCATATGCCGAAGATCGTGGACCACGACGCCCGCCGCGAGGAGATCGCGCAAGCCCTCTGGCGCATCATCCGGCGCGACGGCATTCCGGCCGTCTCGGTCCGGACCGTCGCCGCCGAGGCGGGCAGTTCGCCGGGTGCCGTGCGCTACTACTTTCCCGATCAGGCCGGGCTGCTCAGCTTCGCGATGGAACTGGTCTCCCGCCGGGTCACCGAACGCGTGCAGGCGCTCCAGCCATCCGGTCCACCGAGCACCCTGGCGATGCGCTATCTGGAAGAGGTCCTGCCGCTCGACGATGACCGGATCGCCGAATTCGACATCTGGCTCGCCTTCCTCGCCCAGGCCGGCGCCGACAACGAGGCCAGCACCTTGCTGCGCGAGCACGTCGTTACGGTGCACGAGGGACTCCGCGGTCTGTGCGCGTTGGTCCTGGAGGGACTGGCCGAGGCCGGCGCGCTGCGAGCGGACCTCGATCTCAGCCTGGAAACCGACCGCCTGCACGCGTTGATCGACGGCCTCGCCCTGCACGCGGCCACCCAGCACCAGCGCGCCACCCCGGCCCGGGTTCGCGCGATCCTGCAGCGACATCTCGACGACCTCGGCGCGGCCTGACGTTGCTCTCGTCGTACGCGCCGGTGACCTGGTGACGACTCGGCTACTTGTGGGTAGTTTGGGCAGATGACGGCGACAGTACGGCGGACATCCTGCAACCTGTGCGAGGCCATCTGCGGAGTGCTGGTCACGGTCGAGCACGGCCGGGTCACCGACATCCGCGGCGACGAGGCGGATCCGTTGTCCCGCGGGCACATCTGCCCGAAGGCCGTCGCGCTGCGCGACCTCCAGGACGACCCCGATCGCCTGCAGCGCCCAGTACGACGTACGGCCGACGGGTGGCAGGAGATCTCCTGGCAGGCTGCGTACGACCTGGTGGCGCGGCGGTTGGCCGCGATCCAGTCCGAGCACGGCAAGAACGCGGTCGGCGTCTATCTGGGGAATCCGAACGTGCACAGCCTCGGCGCGCTGACGCATATGCCGCCGCTGGTTCGGCTACTGCGCACGCGCAACCGCTTCAGCGCCACCTCGGTCGATCAGCTCCCGCACATGCTGGCGTCCCACCTGCTCTACGGGCACCAGCTGATGATTCCGGTGCCGGACATCGACCGTACGTCGTACCTGCTGATGCTCGGCGCGAATCCGCTCGCGTCCAACGGCAGCATCATGACCGCGCCCGGTTTCGCCAAGCGGCTGAAGGAGGTCCGCGCCCGCGGCGGCCGGGTGGTCGTGATCGATCCACGCCGGACCGAGACCGCCGCCGTCGCCGACGAACACCACTTCATCCGCCCCGGGACCGACGCCGCGTTCCTGCTCGCGCTGGTCCACCAGGTGCTGGCCGACGAAGCCGAGGACCTCGCGCCGTACGTCGATGGGCTGACGGAACTCCGCGCGGCCCTGGCCGGGTGGACCCCGGAACGAGCGGCCCCCGTGACCGGTATCGACGCGGAGGTGATCCGCCGGATCGCCCGGGAGTTCGCTGCCGCGGATCGGGCCGCTTGTTACGGACGGCTTGGTGTTTCGGCCCAGCGGTTCGGCGCGGTCTGCCAGTGGGCGGTCCAGTTGCTCAACATCGTGACGGGCAATCTCGACCGGCCCGGCGGCACGCTGGTCCCCCGGCCTGCGGTCGACATCCTGCGCGGGATGAGCCGCGGCCACGCGGGCGTGTGGAAGAGCCGGGTGCGCGGACTGCCCGAGTTCGGTGGCGAACTACCCGCCGCGAGCATGGCTGAGGAGATCCTCGAGCCCGGTGACGGCCAAATCCGCGCGATGGTGACGATCGCGGGTAATCCCGTGCTCTCGACGCCGAACGGCCGCCGCCTCGACGAGGCGCTGGGCACGCTCGACTTCATGGTCGCGATCGACCCGTACATCAACGAGACGACCCGGCATGCCGACGTGATCCTGCCGCCGACGCCACCACTCGAGCGTGACCACTACGACCTGGTGTTCCACCAGCTCGCCGTCCGGAACACCGCTCGCTGGAACGACGCCGTACTGCCCCGGCCGGCCGATGCCCGCCACGACTGGGAGATCTTCCGTGGGCTGGGTTTCGCCTATACGAAGGCGACGTTCCGACCTTCTCGGGCTTCTCGGCTGCGGAAGGCGTTGCCGTCGCTGGTGACGTTGCGGTTGAAGCCGAAGCAGATCGTGGCGGCGGGCTTGCGCACCGGCCCGTACAGCCTGAGCCTGCGCAAGGTGCGGAAGTCCGCTGGCGGTATCGACCTGGGCCCGCTCCAGCCGTCGTTCCCCGAGCGCCTCAAGACCCGGGACAAGCGGATCAACCTGGCGCCTTCGTTGCTGCTGGACGATCTCGCGCGGGCGCAGGAGGCCTTGGTGGACCGCGATCGCGAGGGTGCCGGGTTGTTGCTGATCGGACGGAGACACCTGCGCAGCAACAACTCCTGGATGCATAACTCGAGCCGGTTGGTGAAGGGCAAGCCCCGGCATCAGCTGCTGATGAACCCGGCCGATCTGAGCCGCCGCGACCTGGCCGACGGGCAGCGCGTGCGGATCACCTCGGCCGCGGGCACGGTCGACGTCGAGGTTTCGGCGACCGAGGACATGATGCCGGGCGTGGTGAGCCTGCCGCACGGCTTCGGCCACAGCAAGGAAGGCACCCGGCTGTCGGTCGCGAACCAGGTTCTCGGCGTCAGCGCCAACGACCTCACCGACCCGGCCCTGCTCGACGACGTAGCCGGCACCGCCGCCCTCAACGGCGTCCCCGTCACCGTCACCGCCTGCCCCTAACCGCCGCCGGATTCCCGTTCATCGGACCCTTCTGACCCGGCGTGTCGCCGTTCATCGGACGCTTGTGACCGGGCGTGTCGGCATTCATCGGACGCTTCAGACCACACTGAGAGCCCCGCGGCAGGGGGCATTCGTTGGTCACGAGAGTCCGACGAACCGCGACACGCCTGGTCACAAGGGTCCGATGAACCGCGACACGCCCGGTCACAAGCGTCCGATGAACGGCGACACGCCGGGTCAGATGGGTTCGATGAATGAGGGGAGGGCTAGGCGGGTGGGGGGCCGGAGGAGCCGCGGATTTGTAGTTTGGGGGTGGAGTTGAGGTGGGCGGCGGGTTCGGCGCCGTCGAGCAGCTCGAAGAGGTGGTGGGCCACGCGGCCGCCGTACTCGACGACGTCGTGGCTCATCGCGGACAGCGTGGGATGGGTGATGCGGCACAGGGTCGAGTCGTCCCAGGCGATGATCGTGACGTCGTCCGGTACGGCCAGGCCGAGTTCGTGGATCACGCCCAGCCCTGCGACGGCCATCAGGTCGTTGTCGTAGATGACCGCGGTCGGGCGATCCGGTCCGGACGTCATCAACTGCCGGGTCACGCTCGCGCCCTCGTCGCCGGAGAAGTCCGTGTGCACGACCGTGCCGGTGAGACCGAGCCGGTCCGCCGCCGCGGCGAAGGCCTGACCGCGCATCCAGACGTGCCCGTGCTCGGGCGGTCCGGCGACGCGGGCGATTCGCTGGTGACCGAGCTCCGCGATGTGCTCGACGGCCTCGGTCATCGCCGTCGTACTGTCGGTCCAGACGCAGGTCAGACCGCCCGCCAGGCTCTTGTCACCGACCACCAGCGCGGGCAGTTCCAGCTTCTGCAGCAGCGGGACGCGGGGATCGTCCACCCGCAGGTCGACCACGATCACCGCGTCCACCCGGCGCTCGGCCGACCACTTGCGATACGCCGCCATCTCGGTTTCGAGATCCGGCACCACCTGGATCGTCAGCGCGTAGCCCTTTGTGCTCAGCACGGACTCGACACCGCCGATGAAGCCCATGTAGAACGGCTCCTCGCTCAGCGTCTTCGCCGTTCGGGCCAGCACCAGGCCGAAGGTCTCACTGCGCGCGGCCGAGAGCATCCGGGCGGCGCGGTTCGGCACCCACTCGAGCTCCTCGGCCACCTTCAGCACCCGGGCCCGGGTGGCGTCGGAAACACCCGGCTGGCCGTTCAGCGCGTAGGAGACGGCACCCTTCGAGACACCCGCACGACGGGCGATCTCCTTGATGGTCACTCGGGGCACAACGACTCCTCCGGATTGTGGTCATCCGATCGTCTCCCGCCGCGCGGGTGGGATACCGTTCGGTGATCTCTCGCTGAACCGGTTCTTATCCTAAGTGGTCTGCGCCGTAAGTTCTTCGGTGCTTGCCGCGTGGGCCGCAAAGAGTCCGGAGTTTCGGCGGGATTTCTTCGTCGTCGGGGGCTGGACAACTGAGGAGCGGGCATGAGTACGGCGATCCTTGATCCGCGGGGGACCATCGTGTTCGCCGGTGACAGTGTGACCGATTGCGGTCGGCGTGACGATCGCCGGCGCGGTCTGGGCAATGGGTATGTACGGCAACTGACCGTCGATCTCGGCAGCCCGGCACCACGCGTACTGAACACCGGCATCAGCGGCAACCGGGCGGTGGACCTGGTCCGGCGCTGGCAGACCGACGTACTCGCGCACCAGCCGGACGTGGTCTCCATTCTGATCGGCATCAACGACACCTGGCGCCGCTACGACAAGGCCGATCCGACCAGCACCGAGGCGTACGAGGCGTCGTACCGGCAACTGCTGGCCCCGCTGCGTACGGCCGGGGCGCGGATCGTGCTGATGGAGCCGTTCCTGCTGGCGGTCAAACCCGAGCAGCACGAGTGGCGCGAGGACCTCGATCCGAAGATCGCGGTGGTCCGCCGCCTCGCCACGGAGTACGGCGCGGTGCTGGTCCCGACCGACGCCGAGCTGAACCTCCGGGCGGAGTCGCTCGGGCCGATCGCGATCGCGGACGACGGCGTGCATCCGACGGCACTCGGGCACCGCCTGATCGCCGAGATCTGGCGCAGCACCGTACTTCGCGGCTGAGCGTTACCACTTCTCGACCGAGCGTCCCCGGACATTGATTTCCCGGCTGCCCTTGATCGTTACTGAACCGGTCAAGTAGCGTCTGCGGAAATCGTGTCAGTGCATTCTCGGAAGAGGAATCTCTGTGACCACATCCCTGAGTAGGGTTCCGCTCGGCAGCGCCGCGGGCAGTACCTGGACCGTGCGGGCCACCACCGGTCCGGTACCGCCCGAGCTGGAACGCCTGTTCAGCGAGCCGTCGCCGGCGACCGTGCCCGGCGAGGTGCACACCGACCTGCTGGCCGCCGGGCTGATCGACGATCCGTTCGACGGCGCCAACGAACACCTGCTCGCGTGGATCGGCCGGACCGGGTGGAGCTACCGGACCAGCTTCGACTGGGACCCGGACGGCCGCGAGGTCCAGGAGCTGGTTACCGACGGCCTCGACACCGCCGCGACGATCACCCTGAACGGCACCGAGCTCGGCCGCACGTGCAACCAGCATCGCGCCTACCGGTTCGACGTCACGGCCGTCCTGGTGGCCGGGACCAACGACCTGGTGATCGAGTTCGCCGCGCCGGTCGACACCGCGAACCGGTTGTCCGACGAGGCCGAGGGCGGACGCCGGCCCGGTACGAACGTGCATCCCTACAACGCGATCCGCAAGATGGCGAGCAACTTCGGCTGGGACTGGGGACCGGACGTCGCCACCGTCGGCATCTGGCAGCCGATCGCGCTGGAGTCGTGGTCGGGCGCGCGCCTGGCCGCCGTCCGGCCGCTGGCCCATGGCGACGGTCTGCTCGAAACCCACGTCGATCTCGCCTGGAGTCCCACCGCGGAACTCGAGCAGACCGTGGCCGTCACGGTCGGCGACACCTCGGCCGAAGCGACCGTTGCCCCAGGCACCGAATCCGTGGTGCTGCGCAACACCGTGCCGAACGTCGATCGCTGGTGGCCGCGCGGCTACGGCGACCAGCCGTTGTACGACGTCGAGGTGGCACTCGGCGGAAGTGGCTCGGCGAATTGGCAAGGCCGGGTCGGGTTCCGGACGGTGGAGCTGGAGCTGGCGCCGGACGAGCACGGCAGCCCGTTCGAGCTGTCGGTGAACGGGCGCAAGATCTACATCCGCGGTGCCAACTGGATCCCGGACGACGCCTTTGTCACCCGGCTCGACCGGAAGACCTACGAGCGCAGCATCCGCGACGCGATCGACGCGGGTATGAACATGCTGCGCGTCTGGGGTGGCGGCATCTACGAGTCCAAGGACTTCTACGACATCTGCGACGAGCTGGGCGTTCTCGTCTGGCAGGACTTCCTCTTCGCCTGCGCGGCGTACTCCGAGGAGGAACCGCTGCGCGGCGAGGTCGAGGCCGAGGCACGGCAGGCCGTCACCCGGTTGAGCCGGCACGCCAGCCTCGCGATCTGGAACGGCAACAACGAGAACATCTGGGGGTACGTCGAATGGTCCTGGCAGGTCCCACTCGCCGGGCGGACCTGGGGCGAGGGCTACTACCTGGACTTGTTGCCGAAGATCGTCGCGGAGCTGGATCCGCGCACGCCCTACTCGGCCGGTAGCCCGTTCTCGTACAGCAACTTCATCCACCCGAACGACGAGCGGTTCGGCACGATGCACATCTGGGACGTGTGGAACCAGGTCGACTACTCGGCCTACCGGAACTACCGGCCCAGGTTCGTTTCGGAGTTCGGCTTCCAAGGCCCACCGGCCTGGTCGACGCTGACCTCGGTGGTTCACGACGAGCCACTCGATCCGTACGGCGAGCAGATGCTCGTGCACCAGAAGGCCCATGAGGGAAATCTCAAGCTCGAGCGCGGACTTGGGGATCACCTCCCACGCTGGTCGAACATCGACGACTGGCACTGGTCCACCCAGCTGAACCAGGCCCGGGCGGTTGCCTACGGCATCGAGCACTTCCGCGGCCTGTTCCCGCTCAACACCGGCTCCATGGTGTGGCAGCTGAACGACAACTGGCCGGTCATCTCCTGGGCCGCCGTGGATGGTCACGGCATTCGCAAACCCTTGTGGTACGCGCTTCGCCGGGTGTACGCCGACCGGTTGATCACGGTGCAGCCAGGACCGGTTGGTCCGGTGATTGCCCTGCACAACGATTCGGACGAGCTCTGGTCGACCCGGTTGACGATGCGCAGGCGGTCCACCGGCACGGACGTGCTGGCGACCGAGGAGGTCGACATCACGGTGGGTGCCCGCGGAGCGACGAGCGTGGTGCTGCCGTCATCGGTCGCCACGTCGCTGGACGAGGCCGGCGAATACGTGGAGGTGCTGACAACCGACGGCCATTCGGCGTACTGGTACTTCGCCGAGGACACCACGCTGCGGCTGCTCCCGCCGGACCAGGCCTTCACGGCGAACGTGAAAGCGACGGACAGCGGTTACGAGGTGACGGTCGAGGCCCACGCACTGGTCAAGGACCTGGCCTTGTTCCCCGACCGACTGGACCCGGCCGCACGGGTGGACTCGAGTTTGATCACGCTCAGCGCGGGCGATTCGCACACCTTCCGGGTGAGTAACGCTGTCGCGCCGAACGGCCCACTCGACGTACCGGTGCTGCGCAGCGTCAACGACCTGGTGAACTGACGGGTTCCGGCAATCCATCGAACCACCGGGATGCGCGGGTGTTCAGTAGGGGCGTTCACCCGCGCCACCGGGAGGTTCGTTCATGTACGCAGTACCGCTCACCGCCGACGCCGAACTGCGCCCGCTGGAGCCGTGGCAGGCAGCGGAGTTCCTCGCCCATGTGGAGAAGGCCCGGGCGGATATCGTCCGGTACATCCCGTGGGCGGCGATCGTCGTCGACGAGGAGTCGGCCCGCGGTTTCCTGCAGACGTACGCCGATCGGCAGGCGGCCGACGGCGGCCGGATCGACGGCATCTGGCTTGCGGGTGAACTCGTCGGCGGGGTGTTGTTCCGGACGTTCGACCCGGCGGCCGGGACCTGCGAGATAGGTGTCTGGCTCGCCGCTCACGCGCAGGGCCAAGGGCTCGTCAGCCGGGCCTGCCAGGTTCTGATCGAGTGGGCGATCGGGCCACGCGGGCTGTATCGCGTCGAGTGGAAGTGTGCCCCGGACAACGAACCGAGCAAGGCCGTCGCCCGCCGCCTGGGCATGAGCTTCGAAGGCACCCTGCGCTCTGCCTTCCCCACCCCCGCCGGCCGCCAAGACCTCGAAGTCTGGTCCCTCGTCTCCTAGGCAGGGTCCACCCTTGCGTTCTTCGTCGGAATCCGCCCTCCAACTCCGCGGACCGGTGCTGAGGAGCGATGGGTGAGGGCGGATTCCGACGAATGAACGCCAACTGCGGGCATACTCGGTCGGCGTGATGCTTAGTCGGGGGATTCGGTTGGTCGCGCTCGGTACTGCCCTGCTCGCGGGGGCCTTCCTTACGAGCTGCGGTGACACTCCCCGCACCGACGCCACGCCGTCGGCACCAACCAGTTCTGGTCGGGCGACCACCTCACCCAAGGCGACTCAACCGACACCGACCAATCGGCCGAGCGCGAAGCCGTCGAAGCGGCCCGGCGAGTCGGCATCCGGCAATCTGATGCCGGTGGTGCAGCACGGACCGCGGGACCGGAAGAAGATCGCGCTCACGTTCGACGCGGACCTGACCAACGCGATGCGCAAGCGCCTGACCTCCGGCCGGGTGAAGTCGTACTACAACGCCGAGCTGATCGAATCCCTGCGCCGCCTCCGCGTCCCGGCCACGCTGTTCCTCACCGGCCTGTGGATGGAGCAGTACCCGGACCAGACCCGCGACCTGGCCGCCGATCCCCTCTTCGAACTGGCCACGCACAGTTACGACCACAAGGCCTTCACCGCCAAGTGCTACACGCTCGCCTCGGTGGCACCGGCCGACATGCTGACCGACGTACGGCGCGCGGTGACGATCCTGGACCGGCTGGATCCGGACGCCACCCGGTGGTTCCGGTTCCCCGGCGGTTGTTACGACGGCCGGGCGCTGCACGAGCTGGCTCCAGCCGGGCTCACCGCGGTCCAGCTGGACGTCGCCGGAGCCGACGGATTCGCCCGATCTCCCGGCGCGATCGTTGAGCAAGTCGTAGGGAACGCCCAGGCAGGTTCTATCGTCGTACTGCACATGCACGGCGGCGACAACGCTCCCTTCACCGGAAAAGCGATCGAGCCGATCGTGCGCAAACTGCGCGCGCAGGGGTACCAGCTGGTGACGGTCACGGACCTGATGCGGTCTGACCGGCCGGGCTGACCAGAGTGCTGACATAAGGGGAACGGATCGCGTGTCGACTCCAACCGCATCACGATCCCGGGGCCGCCGGCTCCGGGAGAACTCGATCGGCATCGGGTCCTCGACCGCGATCGGTATCGCCTCCACCGCGCCGGCGTACTCGCTGGCGGTCTCGGTCGGGCTGCTCGCGGCGTTCGCCGGCGGCGCCGCGCCGATCGTGCTCGCACTGAGCGCGATCCCGGTCATTCTGGTCGCGCTGTGCTTCCGCGAGCTGAACCGGACCGAACCCGACTGCGGCACCAACTTCGCGTGGACCGAGAAGGCCTTCGGGCTGGCGACCGGCCGGATGGTCGGCTGGACCACGGTAATGGCCTGCGTCCTGGTGATGGGCAACCTGGCCCAGGTGGCCGCCATCTACACGTACACCTTGTTCGGGCTCGACGGCGCGGCCGAATCGCGCCTCGCCCAAGCAGGACTCGGTACGGCGATGATCGGCGTGATGGCCTACCTCGCCTATCGCGGCGTGCGGATCGCGGCCCGGCTGCAGATCGTCCTGGTCTGTCTCGAACTCGCGGCCCTGCTCTACTTCGCGGTCAAGGCCTTCGCCGCGGCCGGATCCCTGGCGCTGCCGAATGACACGGGCTCCGGCTCGTGGGCGGGCTCCTTCCTGGTCGCGATCTTCCTCTACTGGGGCTGGGACTCGTCCTTCAGCATCAACGAGGAGAGCGTCGAGCCGAACCGCACTCCGGCCATCGGCGCACTGCTGACCAACGCGACCCTGATCGTGGTTTACCTCGTGGTGGCCTGGGCCGCGGTCGCCTACGCGGGTCTCGACCGCCTCTCCGGCGTGGGCGAGGACGACTTCTTCGCCACCTTGAGCGACGACCTGCTCGGTACGACGGGTGGCCGGATCCTGATCGGCGCGGTGCTGATCTCGGCACTGGCCTCGACCCAGACGACCATTCTGCCGACGGCCCGCACGATGCTCTCGATGGCCCGGCGCGACGCGTTCCCCGGCCAGTTCGCCCGGATCTCGGCCAAGTACCAGACGCCGACTGTTTCCACCTGGGCCTTCGCGGGCGCCAGCGCGCTGGTGTATGTCGCGCTGGTGCTGACCTCCGACGCCGTACTCGCGGACTCCGTGGCGGCGATCTCGGTCCTGGTCTCGTTGTACTACCTGGCGACCACGCTCGCCGTACCGCTGTATTTCAAGGGCTCGCTGGCCGAACGACGGCTGCAGCGGGTCGTCGTACCGACGTTGGCTGCGGCTTGTTTCGCGGTCGTGCTGGTTCTCGCCGCCTTCGATGTGGGCGTCGGCCCTCTGGTCGTGGTGGCCGTCAGTCTGGCGGTCGGCGCGGCGGTCATGTTCTCGATGAAACCGCACGCTCCGGAAGGAGATCCGGCATGAGCCAATCCCGCCGGCGGATGCGCAGCGCCGGTATCACCCTCGGGCTGACCGCGCTGGTGGCCGCCTCCCTGACCGGCTGCTCGAACGACGAACCCAAGGACTACGCCGCGATCTGCGTGAACCCGCAAACCGAAGAGCGCGTCGACGACGACCAGTGCGACGACGAGCGCGAGTACAACGGCTCCGGCGGCGGTGGCGGCGGCTTCTTCTGGTTCTACATGGCCACCCGGGGCGGCGGCCTGGTGCCACCGGTCGGCGGGCGATACTCCCCCAGCGCCGGCACGTACTCGGTGTCCACCCTGCGCAACAGCAAGGGCCGGCCGGTCAGCGTGCAGCGCGGCGGCCTCGATACCCGCGGCGGCGACATCGGCACGATCGCCCGGGGCGGGTTCGGCAAATCCAGTAAGGGCGGGAGCGGCGGCTGATGTGGCGTCACCTGATCAAACCTCGTGACGGCTGGAAAGAGCGCGTCATCGAGCAAGGCCTGGTCTTTCCGATGACGGACCTGCCCGACGGCAGCGAGACGCCGTACTGGAACGAGAGCGCCTGGTACGAGGTGACCATGGACGAGGTACTGCACCTCGAACGGGTCACCGAGGAGCTGTACGGCATGTGCCGGCACGCGGCCGAGGTGATGGCCTCCGGCGACCGGTTCAGCGACTCGCAGCTCGGTTTGGCCTCGGGCACGCTGCCGCTGGTGCGGGAGTCCCTGCGCCGGGAGGACCCGTCGGTGTACGCGCGGTTCGACCTGGCGTGGAACGGGCCCGAGCCGAAGATGCTGGAGATCAACGGCGATACCCCGACCGGGCTGGTCGAGTCGGCCGTGATCCAGTGGAACTGGCTGGAGGACGTCTTTCCCGACGCGGACCAGTGGAACTCGGTGCACGACCGCCTGGTCAAGTGGTGGTCCGAGCAGCGCTTCCCGGGTAAGGAGGCGCACTTCTTCAACTCCGCGTCCGAAACGTCCGGTGAGGAAGAGATGACCGTCGCCTACATGCGCGACACCGCCGCGATGGCCGGACTGCAGACGTATGGCCACGTGATCGAGGAGCTCGGCTGGAACTCCACCACCCGGGAGTTCGTGGACTGGGGCGGCCGGCCCGTGCGCACGGCGTTCAAGTTGTATCCGTGGGAGGACATGCTCGACGAGGAGTTCGGGCGGTACGTCCTCGGTGGCATCGAGAAGGAGCCGGTGCAGTGGATCGAGCCGGTCTGGAAGACGATGCTGTCCACCAAGGCGATTCTGCCGGTGCTGTGGGAGCTGTATCCCGATCACCCGAACCTGTTGCCGGCGTACTTCGGGCATCCCGGCGATCTGACCGAGTGGGTGGCCAAGCCCTTGCACGGACGTGAGGGCAGCAACATCCGCATCCACACCGATGACGGCGAGCACGTACAGGACGGGCCGTACGACACTGAGAATTGCGTCTACCAGCAGTGGTATCCGCTGCCGTCGTACGAGGGAAACCGGGCGGTGATCGGTAGCTGGGTCATCGACGGTGTGGCCGCGGGCATGATGATCCGCGAGTCGGACGGGCCGATCACCGACTACTACGCCCGCTTCGTACCGCACGCCATCGCGATGGAGAACCGCCCGTCCCCCGAAACCATCCAGGCCTGGCTGGCAGAGTGAGCCCGGCCTTGGGCTCGCCTTGGGCTGGCCTTTGGCTGGCCGCGTGAGCGCGGCCTGGGCTGGCGGGGTGCGGCTGAGCTGGGTGGCAGAGTGAGCCTGAGCTGGGTGGCGGCGTGAGCTTGACCGTCGAGTATCTCCGGCTTACCCCGGCGGAACTGGCGCACGCCTTGGCGGATCCGGCGTGGGCAGAAGACTTCATGCTGGACTCCCCGCGCTCGAGGCGCTTCTCGAAGTACAAGGCATGGGACGCGTTGCGGTTCCTCCTGGCCCGGGTGGACTTCCCGGTCGACCTCTTCCGGGGCGAATGCGAGATGCCCGGAGCCGAGCCGTGGTTCAGCGGCCTCCCGCGCTACCTACCGCCCGATCGCGTCGCGCTTGCCGCCGCCACGCTCGCCGGTACGACGTACGCCGATCTCATCGCGGAAGTGGATCCGGCCGAGCTGGACGCGGCCGAGGTCTATCCGCCGATCTGGCACCGGCCGGACCAGTTGTACTGGCCGCGCGAGTGGTTCGACGGCCTGCGGACGTTTCTGCTCGCGACAGCGGAATCGGGCGACGCAATCGTCGTGTGGCGCGGCTAAGGACATCACTGAGCAGGGTATTTTCGTTTCATGGCGGAACGAAATGACCGAGTGGCGTTGGCAATGGCCGTGCTGGATCTGGTCGATACGGGTCATCGGCGCATCAGCCGGCGGCTGGACGTGGTCCGGCTCAAGGTGCTCGCGACGGTGGTGGTTCGAGGTCCGGTGCGGCCCGGGGAAATCGCGCTCGAACTAGGCCTGACCGCTCCCACGGTGAGCCGCCACCTCGCTGCGCTCGAGGACGAGGAGCACGTCACGCTGACGGTCGACCCGGGCGACGGCCGAACCTTCCTGGTCGCGCCTACCGTGGCGGGCCGCCGCGCCCTGAGGGAATCCGTCGACGCAAGCGCAACCGCCTTCGCCACCGACATCGCCGATTGGACCGACGCCCAGGTAACCGCCGCGCTAACCGCCATCAACCACCTCAACACCCCTGGTCCAAACCACCCCCCACCACGACCCCACCCCGCAACCGCAAATCCACCCGCCGCACTCCCCCACAGTGACGTGAAGGCAGCGAGGACGGCTCCGCCCGTGGCCGCCCACCTCCCCCACGCCGACGACGCCACGCCACTCCATCCGCCTCGCCCGCCCACCCACGCCGACGACGCCACGCCACGCCGGCCACCTCGCCTGCTCGTTGCAGGTCGCTCGTTCGCCCCGGTCCGCCTCGTCGGCTCCCCAAGACGATTCAGCAGGCCGCCATGGGAGTGGCTGGCCATCGGCGAGGTGGGTTACCACCTCGGAATCCCAGGTGGTAACCCACCTTCCGAGTGGCCAGCCACTCTCAGGCACCGGGACCACCCGCCACGGCGAGCGGCCGATGCGGGCGATGCGGGCGATGCGGGCGAGGTGGGCACGGATGCCGGGCTTTCGCGCGGCTACCCGGTTGTGGTGACGCCGCTGCCGAGTTGTTGCACCGCTACCCGGTTGCAACCAGGTACCCGCACCAAAAGTCGGCACCGGTCCCGCTCCACACCTTCACGAGTGGACGCGTCATAACGCGACCACTCGCGGGAACGTACGAAGCACGAGTGGGGACGTAAGGACGCGACTCGTGGTGGGGTGAGGACGCGGCCACTCGTGGTGGGGTGGTGGTGTGAGGGTCTCCGCCGTGGCGATGGCCGCCGCGACGGCGGGGACGACCTGCTGGAAGCCGCCGTCGGGTTAGAGGGAGATGGCGACGTACTTGACCTCTAGGTATTCGTCGATGCCTACGGAGCCGCCTTCGCGGCCTAGGCCGGATTGCTTGACGCCGCCGAAGGGCGCGGCCGGGTTGGAGACGATGCCCTGGTTGAGGCCGATCATGCCGGTCTCGAGCTGTTCGGCCACGCGGAGGGCGCGGGTGAGGTCGTTGGTGAAGAGGTACGAGACGAGGCCGAAGACGGTGTCGTTGGCCATGGCAACCACCTCCTGCTCGGTCTCGAACGGCGTGAGCGGGGCGACCGGGCCGAAGATCTCCTCTTGCTGGAGGCGGGCCTCGCGCGGTACGTCCGCGAGCACGGTCGGCGGGTAGAAGTAGCCGTTGCCGTCGGCAATCTTTCCACCGGTGCGCAGTTCGGCGCCCTTGGCAACCGCGTCGTCGACCAGCTCCGCCACCTTGCCGCGTTGCTTGGCGTCGATCAGCGGGCCCACGTCCACGCCGTCGTCGACGCCCCGGCCGACGGTCAGCTTGGACATCCGCTCGGTCAACCGGTCGGCGAACTCGGCCATCACCGAGGAGTGCACGTACATCCGGTTGGCCGCCGTACAGGCCTCACCGCCGTTACGCATCTTCGCCAGCATCGCGCCCTCGACGGCCTGGTCGAGATCGGCATCACCGAACACGATCAGCGGAGCGTTTCCGCCAAGTTCCATGCTGGTGCGCAGCACCTGATCCGCGGCCTGTTCGATCAGCTTGCGCCCGACCTCGGTGGATCCGGTGAAC
Source organism: Kribbella deserti (assembly GCF_042434725.1). NCBI lineage: Bacteria > Bacillati > Actinomycetota > Actinomycetes > Propionibacteriales > Kribbellaceae > Kribbella > Kribbella deserti. The sequence goes on from NZ_JBHLTC010000030.1 coordinate 142,356, forward strand.
GACAGCTTGCGCGCGCGGCCGTCGCGAATCAGCGGCTCCATCACGCCGCCGGAGTCGCTGGTCGTGACGACGTTCAGTACGCCGGGCGGCAGGCCGGCCTCGGTGAGCAGCTCGGCCAGCTTGAGCATCGAGAGCGGGGTCTGCGCGGCGGGCTTGATCACCATCGTGCAGCCCGCGGCGATGGCCGGGCCGATCTTGCGCGCGCCCATCGCGGCCGGGAAGTTCCAGGGGGTGATCAGCAGGCAGGGCCCGACCGGTTGGCGCATCACCACGAAGCGGCCCTTACCGTTCGGCGCGACCTGGTAACCGCCCTCGATCCGCACGGCCTCCTCGGCGAACCAGCGGAAGAACTCCGCCGCATAGGCGATTTCGGCCTTCGACTCCGCGACGGGTTTGCCCATCTCCAGTGTCATCAGCAGCGCCAGCTCGTCGGCCCGCTCGGTCATCAGCTCGAACGCCCGGCGCAGGATCTCCCCGCGTTCCCGCGGCGGATGCGCCGCCCACTTCGCCTGCGCCGCGACGGCCGCGTCCAGCGCCGCGAGGCCGTCGGCCGGACTCGCGTCAGCCACCTCGCACAACGTCGTACCCGTCGAGGGGTCCTCGACGGCCAGGGTCTTACCGCCTTCCCCGGATCGCCACTCGCCACCGATGAACAACTGGTGCGGGCACGCCTCGACGACATCCTGCTCGCGGGACATTCCAACCTCCGGTTCGACGATGACCAGGTCGCTGGCTCCACCTTAGTGGTCTGCGCCGTGGCCTATTCGAGTGATTGTGGCGCCCTAGAAGCCACGGCGCAGACCACTAAGCACAACGCGAAACACCCCGCGGCCAAAGGCTCGCGGGGTGTCTCGGTGGTTCGCCGCCGTACGTGCCGGCCGCGGTTCGGGGCCGTACGTGCCGGCGGGGGTTACGCCGTACGTGTGCCGGCGGTGATTGCTGTGGTGTCAGTCGGCGTCGACGATGCTGGCGCCGGCCGCGTTGCGCTGAACCGCCTCGGCGCCGGCCCGGGCGCCCGCCTTGGTCTCGTAGGCCTCGCCGTTGGCGATCACCTCACCGTTGCCGGCCTTGAGCCGGAAACGGAACTTGCCCGACTTGTCCTCGAAGATCTCGAACTTACCCGCCATGCCGACGCTCCCGTTCTGTATGGAACTACTCCCTCGCACCATAGGTCTCCACCGCCACGAACGCTCGGCGACACCTCGGCTACACCCCGCACACCTTCACGATCCACCCACGCTCAGCCGTTGATGCGGTGCCAGAAGCGGTACTGGTGGTCCTTGACGAAGTCGGCGCGCCGCCAAGTACCGCTGGTGAGCGACTGCACGTGCCACCCCGCCGGACCGCGGTTGTCGCACAGCCGGGGCCATACCGACTCGCCACCGCCGTTGGGATCGCCTTCGGCCGCGAAGCGGGTCCACGCTCCGATCAGGCGTTCGGCCAACCGCGCCTGCGAGGCGGACAACTGCTCGAACAGGGCGAGGTCGAACAGGTACGGCAGCTCCGCCATGTGCTGGGCCGCGACCGGGAAGCTCGGCATCGGCATGCCCGCGTACCAGGGCGTGTCCTGCTCGGCGAACTCGTACATCCGCGTGGGTGTCCACCGGGACAGCGTGCGAGCGGTGTCGAGGCTCGGAACCGCCCAGCCCGAGTCGGTCCGTACCTTCGCCAGGGTCTGTCCCGCCGAGTCTCCCAGTGGGTAGCGCTTCAGTACGGCGTCCGCGTCCTTGCGGAACTGAGCCCGGACGGCGGGCTCGTACTCCTCGTCGGCCATGGGTTTCCCGGCCCCCAGCTCCTGGCCGATGATCCGGCCATTCTCCTCATCGCGGTTCACCCCGACGAGTACGGGAACGCGGTTGAAGCGACCGGTACGGAACGCCTGCTCGACCGGCAGTGGCAGCGTGGCGGTACCGCTCATCGGGCGCGGCTCACGCTGCGTGCCGTAGGCCGTCAGCAGGACGTCGATCGGCACCGCGCGGAGGCACGCGGCCACATCGGCGACGGTCGCGCAGCCCACGTCCTTGATCACCTGCTCGCTGTCGGCTTCGGCCGCCGCCTTGTTGCGCGAGGCGTTGCCCGGGGTGAGGCAGGGCGCGCTCTGCACGATCGCCCGGTGGAACAGTCCGGCGGACGCGGGTGATGCGAGCTGCCCACAGACGGCATAGCCGCCACCGGACTGGCCCATCAGCGTCACGTTGCCGGGATCACCACCAAAGGCCGCGATGTTGTCGCGCACCCAGCGCAACGCCGCGCGCTGATCGTGCAAGGCCAGCCCGCCCGACTCCTTCAGCGCCGGGTGGGCCAGGAAGCTGGTGACGCCCAGGCGGTAGTTGATCGACACCACGACGGCACCACCTGCCGCGAGCCGCTCGGGCCCGTACAGATCGCCCATGCCGATCATCAGGCTGCCGCCGTGGATCCACACGATGACCGGACGCTTCGCACGCTGACCGGCCGGGACGGTGACGTTCAGGTTGAGGCAGTCCTCGTCCGTACTGGGCTTGCCGATCGGATACGAGCGCGACTGCGCGCAGACCTTTCCGGGCTTCGTCGCATCCAGTACGCCGCTCCAGGCCGTCGGTCTGGGCGCGGCAAAACGCCCGGCTGCGGCGTACGGAATGCCCTGGAACATCTGCCCGGCCGGCCCAACCACGCCACGGACCACCCCGCCGGTGGTTTTGACGAGGGCCGGGTCAGGAGCAGCCCGGGCGCTTGGCGCAAATGTGGCGAGCAGCAGGAACCCGAGGCCCAGTGCGGCGATCTTCTTCATGTCTCTCCCTGTCGATTCGAGCGGTGAGACGAGACCCTAACCGAGATTTGCGCGATCGATCAAGGCGATCGCGCAAGACGATCGCCTGAGGCGTTCGATCCAGGACCTTGCTAGGGTGCCGCCATGGGAAACCGGGAAGACCTGCTCGCGGGCGCCAAGCAGTGCCTGCGCGAGAAGGGCTACGACCGCACCAGCGTTCGCGATATCGCGACCGCGGCCGGGGTGAGCATGGCCGCCATCGGCTATCACTACGGATCGCGGGAGGCGTTGCTCACCAAGGCGCTGTTCGACCTGCTGGACGAGTGGGGTGACAGCCTCGGGCGCGCGCTTGCGCCGGGGGCCGGCGATGACGCGGCCCACGGTTTCCGGCAGCTGTGGAACGGGCTGATCGAGCAGTTCAGCGCGCACCCGGATCTCTGGGTGGCGACGGTCGAGCTGTTCCTGCAGGCCCAGCGGCAGCCCACGCTGCGGGAACAACTGGCCGGTGGTGTCACCGAAGGCCGCCGCGGCATGGCGGCGATTCTGCAGAGCGTGCCTGAGGACGAGGTGTCCGAGCATTCGGTCCGGACTCTCGGCGCGGTTCAGATGGCGCTGATGTCCGGCGTGATGATCCAGAGCCTCAGTGATCCGGCGAACGCTCCGACCGCCGACGAGGTACTGGAAGGCCTGCAGGCGTTGGCGAAACTCGCCGCCAAAGCCTGACGCCACCAGCCTCTATAACTGCAGTACGGCGCTCGCCGGACGGGGCGGACCGGCGACCCCAGATGTCGGTCGGTCCGCCACGCCCGGCAAGCGCCGTACAGGTGGTTCCGCGGGACCGGTGGGCAGGATCCGGCCCCGCGGAAGAAGGACCCACGCCCCGGCCGTATCGAATGGGGTGAGCCGGGACGTGGGAGGTCAGGTGGCGCGAACGGCCAGTCCGGTTCGCAGCAAGGTCGCAACCAGCTCGACGGCCTTCTCGTGAGGTAGACCCAGGTCGGAGGCGGTCCAGGGCCACGGGGAGTCGGCCTCGATCAGGGCCGCCACGGCCGAGGCCACTTCGGGTTCGAAGACGACCACGCTGTCGCCAAGGTGGACCCGCAGCGAGCCGTCGGCGGTCCAGGTGGTTCCGACGGCGGACTCCGCGACCGTACGGACCTCGGTGTCGGCCGTTGGCTCGGGCAGGAAGTTGTCCATCGGCTGTCGCGCGGCCTCCAGGGAGTACCGCCGATAGGCGTCCGCCAGGTCCTCGGCCGCCGTTGGCGCGAAGGCGGCGAAGTGTTCCGCGAGCAACTTCGCGGTGGTCTCGACCGCCTGTGCGCGGATGTCCGCCGACCGCCCGAACCCCCACGGCAGTTCCGTCCGGAAGGCCCGCTCCGAGCCGAGTCGCCGTACCAGCTCGTTTGCGATCCAGTACGGCGTGAGCGTCGGGAACGAGAAGCTGACGTGCAGCGAGTGGTCGTCGGTGGCGAAGCCGTTGTGGATCCAGCCGCGGGGAATCCACAGGCTGTCGCCCGGCTCCAGTGTCACCTCGAGGAACGGCTTGCCGTTGCGAAGGCGTTCCCACTCGTCCTGGCTGACCTTGGCCCCGTCCCACGGCTGGTGCTCGAGCGGATCGTCGTACACGGGGGTGTGCAGTTGCCAGGTCTTACTTCCGGACGTCTGGACGATCAGAACGGAATGCGTGTCGTAGTGATGCGCGAACCCCTGGCTACCCGACGGAGTGAGGTACGCATTCGCACTCACCGGGACGCCGGTTTCGAAGGTCAACCGGCGGCACAGATCGCCGATCGGCTTCCACGTCCGGTGCAGGGATTCCAGCACGGTGGTGGCGCCTTCGGCGATGTACGCCGAGATCTTGGTGGACCTGGCAACGTCGGAGAAGCCGGGCTGGATCGGCTGACCCGCCCAGGTGTACGACGCCGGGGCGACGCGCTTGCCGTTCTTGACCAGGCTCACCATCTGCCGTTGCAGCGAGCCGTGATCGAGCAACTCCCCCGCCTCGGCCAAACCGAAGGACACCGTGGCGGCCTGACGCCAGACCGCGGCTTCGGCCGGTGGTTGCGCGAGAAAGCCCGCGGGGTCGGGAACCAAGCTGGACAAGGCCTCACTACGCATGATGTAACTCCTTCGTCCTGACTTCGGAGCGGGCGATCTCGGGTGACAGTTGAGCCCGGACCGGCCGGGCCAGGGTGAACGCGACACAAACGGCGAGGGCGCCTGCCAGCACGCCGTACGACGGGCCCGGGCCGAACCGCTGCAGCAGCCAGCCCATCGCCAGGAAACTCACGGGATAGAACAGCGAACCGACCAGCGTCATCGTGCTCTGGGCCCGCGCCATCATCGAGTCGTCGACCACCGCGTACACCTCGGCGGTCATCGCGATGATCAGCACCGGCGCCGTTGCCCCCAGCAACGCAAGGGCGGCAACCACCATTGGCATGGCGGGCACAACCGCGACCGCCAAAGTGACGCCGGCAACCACCAGACCACCCACCACCACGGCACGGTAGGCGCCGGAGGCCACAATCCGGGGAGCGATCAGCGAACCAAGCAGTGCGCCGGCCGCGATCACGCCGGACATCGCACCGATCACCGGCGCGGGCGTATCGAGCGCCGACAACATCGGGACCATGCCGAAGAACGCGGCGGCCGTCGCGAAGTTCAGCACGGCCGACCAGATCGTCAACGTACGAAGGAAAGGCTGGTGGAACACATAGCGAATCCCGCTCGCGATATCGGCCGAGATGCGCGCGGTCGAGGCGTTGCTGCCACCAAGGCCGGCGGTGATTCGCGCGACGAGAACGGCGCAGAGCAGGAAGGTGGCCGCGTTCACCGCGAAAGGAATCCAGTGCGCGACCGCGTAGAGACCACCCCCGATCGCCGGGCCGATCAGGCTCGCGGCATACGAGCGCGACTCGTTCAGCGAGACCGCCTTGGTGATCTCGTCGGGCCGGACCAGGTGCCTCAAGGCCGCTGCCAGGGACGGGTTGTAGACCGAACTGACCAGGCCGTCGAGAACGCCGATGACCACCAGTGGCCAGATCGAACCGGTGCCGAAGGCAACAAAGAGCGCGAGCGTGCCCCAGAGCACGGCCTTGGTGACGTCCACCCGGATCATCACGGTTCGGCGGTTCCATCGATCGGCCAGGGCTCCGGCGGGGAGGCGCGCGACGTTCAGAGCGACCAGGCGGGCGGTGGCGAGAGCGCCCGCCCACAAAGGCGATCCAGTCAGGTCCAGTACCAGCAGCGGCAGGCAGATGTCGCTCACCCGCGCGCCGAGCGCGGTCAGCGCCTGGCCCCACCAGAACCGGCTGAAGTCCCGGTTGTCCCTGAGTAACGCCGCGCGTCCGGTCATGCCGCGACCAGGTTTCGCCAGTGCAGAGCGATCACGCTCGCGGTCCGAGCGGGTGCGGGCATCGCCTTGCTGGGCTCGAATTCGCCGCTCCACAAGGTCAGTACGGTCGTGTCCTCGGGCGATACCACGATGACGTCCTGCTCCCGCAATGAGCGCACGGCCTGTTGAGTGGTCGGCGCCTGCCACATTCGCGGGTTCATGTGCGGGAACAAGATCCGCGGCGCGGGCGTGGCCAGCATCGCGGTCAACGCCGGCGACGAGGCCAACCCCAGCGCGGCCGAGACCAGGAAGTTCGCCGTACAGGGTGCGACCACAAAGAGCCTTGCCTGGTTGGCGAAAGCCACCGGGTTGACCACCGGACCACCCGGTTCGAAGACCTCGTCTGCGATCAGGCCGACCGCCGAGGGCTGGACGAAGGTGAGCGCCGAGTGGGTCAGCATCACCGACATCGGCCCACCCACCTCCTGCCGCCAGTGCGCGAGGTGGGACGGCAGGTCGAGGGCGGCACTCGCGCCCGTGCAGACCACCGCCAGACGATCAGCCGGCATGACTCAGCACCCCCATCGGACGGCCATAACGAACGTCGAGTGTTTCGCCACCGGTCTGCAACCGGTGCAGCATCATCGCGACGCCGGCGCTGCCCGACGCGACGTCGCAGCTCTGCCGCATCAAGCCGTCACCGGGGAAGCCGGTACCGGACTCGTCGACACAGCGCAGCGCGAGCACCTGCTCGAACAGCCGGTTCACCGCCAGGTCCAGGAAGTCCTCTTCGGCCGGCAGTACCGCCTGGCTGTCCAGCAGGAATTCGATCAGCCCGCTCATCCCGGAGAACAAGCCGGGATTGACCGTGAACGGCATCGCGACACCGCGCACGATCGACCGCAGCGGCTTCACCAGGCTTTCGTCGCCGGTCATTCGCAAGTGGTGCGCGACGGCCATGCCGACGCCGGAACCACCGCGGATCAGGTACGGCTCGAAGGCGATGCCCTCCGCGTACGCGCCGAAGCCGAGACCGCCGTTGGCGCGGATCCGCCCGCGGGACAGGTCGAAGGCCAGCGCGCGGCGGCCAAGCGTCACCAGCGCCTTGTCCTCCAGGAGCGAGCCGAGTTCGGTGAGGAAGACGGCTACACCCGACGAGCCGTACAAGAACCCGAGCGGGTGGCGTTCGACCGGCCACCAAAGGCCCGTGCCGTCGTCCGCGGCGCGGTCGATCAGGCGGTCCGCGAGGGTCCGGGCCTGGTCGAGATGGCTCTGTTCCCCCGTCGTCCGATAGGCGCTGATCCGGGCCAGCCCGACTCCCGCGAGCCCGGTCGCGACTCCGGCTGGTTTGTCGAGGGCGAGGGCTTCCGTGGTTGCCGAGGCGAGCAGGCCCCGGTCGTCCATACCGAGTTCCAGCAGAGTCGTGGCGATACCCGCCCGGCCGACGTACAGGCCCATCGGCAGCGGCCGGTCCTCGTCCAGACGGGCGGTGAGCCAGCGGGTGAGCTCGGGATCGACCCAGCCGTCGAGCGTCTTCAGCACCCGGAGCACGCCGGCGGCGCCGTACGCGATGGACAGGGTGTTCGACCGGAACTGCTCGGGGTGCCCCGGGAACAGCCGGTCCTTCCGGTCGGGCGTCGCGGCGTTGCGCAGGCCCCGGGCGATCTCGGCGAGCAGTTCGGTATCACCCGCGGCGGCGATCGGCAGGCCCAGGCGTTCGGGTAGATCGCCGAGCGGCGTACCGAGCTGGCGAGCGGTTGTCTCCAGAGCACGGCGGAACACCTCGGGCCGGAAGGCCAGCAGCGCGTTGCGCGGCATCACCGTGGCGGCCTCGACCGCGTCCGCCGCGTAGGCGACGTACGCCGCATCGCTGGCCCAGGCCGCGGTGTCCGGCTCGGGCGCGAAACCACTCGTCCGGGGATACGCCGCGGGGTCCGATCCGGCCGGGCGGCAGGCCTCGAAGTCGACCAGGTGCACGGTGTCGGTGTCGTCGATCAGGATGTTCGTCAGCGAGGTGTCGCTATAGACCACGCCACGATCGAGACAGGTCGTCAGGGCGTTCCGGACCTGCGCGAGGATCACCTTGACCCGGTCGGCGTACGTCTCGTCCGGTACGCCGGTCGCGAACGGGTGATTGCGGGAGAGCCAGACCTGGAAGGTGATTCCGGGGACTTTGCTCTGGACCAGGAACGTGTGCTCCCAGACCTTGGCGATCTCGATCGCGCGCGGAGCGACCCCGGTGCCTTCGAGCTGCTTGAGGTAGTCGTACTCGCGCTGCAGCCGGGTGGGTGCATCCGAGCCGTCCGGGGCGAAAGCGGTGTGCGGCCGGGCCTCTTTGAGGATGTACTCGGCGCCGTCCTCGCCCTTGGCCAGGTAGACGCCACCCGCGGTGGAATGCCGTAGCACCGAGGTCACGCGGTAGCGCTTGAGCAGACCGGTCGGGTCGTCGCCGGTACCGGATCCGTCGCTGAACGGATCGGCGGAAATCCAAGGAGGCAAGGTGAAACTCGGGCTGCGGGAGTCGTTCCACGGCTTGCCGTCCGGGCCGGTGACCACACTGCTCGGCCGGCCGTCGTCGTCGATACCCGGAGGTTTGCGGAAGGTGCCGTAGCGATACTGCACCACGTCGCTGCCGGGGTATCGGCGGTCGGTCAGTACGTGGGAACCCTGGAAGCCTTGCAACCGCGCGGAGAGCCGATCGGCCAGCTGCCGCGCGTGGGCCTCGGACAGGGGATAAACGGTGACGGCCTTGCCCGCGCCGCCGCGCGCCCACCACCGGCTGAGCTGGGCCAGCCCGAGCTCGGGTGATCGCACGCACTTGAAACTGAAGGCCTCGACCTCGTACTCGTCGATGACCGCATCGACGATCGCGCGCAGGTCGTCCGGTCGCGCGGAGATGTGCAGTTTCCAGCCGTATTCCGGCAGGTCTGCCAGCGGCCGGTCCAGGCAGCGGGCCCAGACACCTCCGCCGTCGATCGTGTCGGCCTTACCGGCCAGCCGGCGCTGCAACAGCTCGAGGAACTCACCCGGCTCGGAGGACCGCTCGACGCGGTCGTAGTACTGCGGGTCGCTAACGGTGTAGGCCCTGAACGAGTCGATCATCACGCTTCCTCTTCCTGGCGCCGGCCCTCGCAGTTGCACGGGCTGAACAGCGCCAGGGCCCGGGTTGGGGGCCCCGGGCCCTGGTAAGGGCGAAAATCAGCAGTTGTAGCTGACGCCGCTGCCGTCGGTGTGGATGATCTCGACGTCCACGGCGACCTCGTCGGTCAGGATCTGCAGGTCAAGAAGCTCAGCCATGATTTCTCCTCAGGTGTCGGGAATCCGGACTTGCTGTCCGGTCCTTGGGCGGAAGGGCCGGTGTGGCGTCTTCCGATGACCTGAAGTCAACTCCGATCCGGCGGCCCCCACATGGGGTGTCAGCACCCACATTCAGCGGCGACCACCCACCTGGAGCACCCACCGCCCCCCGGAACGCGAATATGGGTGCACTACCCCCATGTACCGACCGGTCAGCCGGTGTCATCGTGAGCACGTGTTCCAGTTCTCAGCGCTTCCAGAGGTCGCCCGGACGCCGCCACCGTGGTGGCAGGCCGGGCTGGCTCCGCGTGAATACGACGCGCTGGGTGGCTCCACCCCGGACTGGGCCGCGTACGTCGACCGCCTACCCGCGTACAGCACCTCCACCGGCGAAGGCCTCGCGGACGCGCTGCAGCCGCTCCTGGACGGCGTACGTGCGGAGCTGCGCCGGCAGTACGACGGCGTAAACAACGCGGGCCTGACGAACGAGCTCGTGCAGCACCTCGGCCAACGGCTCGTACGGCTGGCCGCACGCACTCTCGTACTGGAACTGAACAAGGCCCGGAAGAACAACCAGCTGGCGGGTGAAACCTCTGCTGACCGGTTCACCCACTTCACGCGGCAGCTGAGCCAGGGCGGACTCGTACCGCTTCTACGCCGCTACCCCGTCCTTGCGCGAGTACTGAGCCAGGCGTGCCGTGGAGCGGTCAGCTCGCACCTAGAGCTGCTGGACCGCCTCGCGACCGACAAGGCGGAACTGGTCGACACCTTCTTCGCTGGAACCGACCCGGGCCTTCTAATCTCTGCAGCCGTCTCCGGTGACACCCACCGTGGTGGACGGGCCGTCGCCATCCTGACGTTCGAGAACGGCGCGAAGCTCGTCTACCGTCCGCGGTCGCTGGACCTGCACGGGCACTTCAACGAGATCGTCGACTGGCTCAACGAGCGTGCGCGGCTGGATCTGCGAACTGTGCGGCTGCTCCCGCGGCAGGGCTACGGCTGGCTCGAGTTCGTCGAGCACAACGCCTGCACTGATGTCTCGTCGGTTCGCCGTTTCTACCACCGTCAAGGCGCGCTACTTGCGCTGTTGTACGTACTCGACGGCACTGACATGCACTACGAGAACCTGATCGCCTCTGGTGAGCACCCGGTGCTTGTGGATGTGGAGACGCTCTTCCACCCCGTACTCAGTGTGCCGTCGATGATCGGGCCCGACCCGGCTACGGAGGCTCTGACCAGCTCGGTGCACCAGACGGCGCTACTGCCGCTGCTGATGCTTGGTGACCAGGGTGCCGCCGACATGTCCGGCTTGGGCGGGGACGACGACACCGTGCTGCCGACAACCGTGGTGGGCTGGCAGGACGCCGGCCTCGACACCATGCGGCTGGTTCGACGCCCGGCGGTGATCAAGGCCTCGAACAACCGCCCGATGCTCTCCGGCAAGGCCAGCGAGCCGAGGCAGCACCAGAGCGCTCTGCTGGCCGGATTCGCCAGTGCCTACAACGCGATCGCCCAGCACCGCGACGAGCTCGCCGGGCCACTGCTGGAGGCCTGCGCCGACGACGAGGTCCGCCTGGTCGCCCAGGCCACCTCGATGTACGCGACGCTGCTGGACGAGTCGACCCACCCGGACGCCTTGCGCGACGGGGACACCCGGGACGAGCTGTTCGGCTTGCTGTTCGACCAGGCCGGGGATGACGTCCGGCGGCAGTTGGTACCGGCCGAGCTGGCTGACCTGTGGGCCGGCGATATCCCGCTGTTCACGACCAAGCCGGGTTCGCGGGCGATCTGGACCGCGACCGGTGGCTGCCTGCCGGGTCTGCTCGGAACGTCCGGACTGGCTTCGACCCGGGCCAAGATCGCCCGCCTCGGTGAGGTCGACCGGCATACCCAGGAGTGGATCATCAGCGCCACTCTCGCGACGCGTTCGGCCGCCGCCGAGCACCGCGGAGTGGCCGGACGCCGGATGCCCGCGGTCGCCGTACCGCCGGATCCGCAGCGCCTGCTGATCGCGGCGACTGGTATCGCCGACGAGATCCTGGCCCGTTCGATCAACCGGCACGGCCGCGCGAACTGGCTCGGCCTCGAACTGGTCGACGATCTGAACTGGGCGCTGCTGCCGATGGGCGCGGGCCTGCCGAGCGGCTACACCGGTACGGCGCTGTTCCTGAGCCAGCTGGCTGCGATGACCGGCGCCGAGCGGTACGTCGAACTCGCTCGCGACGCCCTTCGGCCGCTACCGCGCCTGCTCGACGCGATGGCCGCGGACGCCGATCTCGCGGAAGCCGTCGGACCGGGTTACGAAGGCCTGGGCGGGATCGCCTACGCGCTGGCCCGGATCATCTCGCTGGACCCGGAGCACGCCGAACTCGGTGGCTGGCTCGACCTTGCACTCGAGATCGCCTCGGCATTGCCCGCCGCGGACGCGTCGTACTTCGAGGGCGAGGCCGGCGGGCTGGCGGCGATGCTGGCGATCGAGGCCGGCAACGGTCATCCCGTCGCCGGGCAGCTGGCCCGCCAGTACGCCGACCGGCTGCTGACCGCGGAACCACCATCCACCGGGTTCGCGCGCGGCTCGATCGGAGTTGGCTGGGCCCTGCTGCGGATGCCCGCAGACGCGTACCGCGAGGCCGGACTGGCCTTGCTGCACGCGGCCGGCGCGCAGGTCGAGTCGATGCCGGCCGCCGGTCTGCCCGACGCCGACCTCGGCTGGTGCGCGGGCCGGGCCGGTACCACCGTGGCCGCGATCGCCGCCGGCTGGCAGGGACCCGTCACGTCGTACCTGCTGGACACGGCGGCCCGGCCCGCACTGCGGGACATGAGCCTGTGCCACGGCGAACTCGGCGCGCTGGAACCACTGATCGAGCTGGCCGCCCAGGGCGATCCGAGCGCCGAGACGCTCCGGGCCCGTGCCGCCGGTCAGGTACTCGGCGCCATCGACCTTTACGGACCGCGGTGCGGTACGCCCGACGGCGTGCCCTCACCCGGTCTGCTCACCGGCCTGGCCGGGATCGGATACGGCCTGCTTCGGCTGGGCTTTCCCGAGGTCCCGTCAGCGCTGCTGATGCACCCACCAAACGTCACGGTCACCGCCCAGAGGTCCGTGCGCACGAAGAATGTCAAAGGGGAGACACCATGACCGAGAAGTTCCAGGCCACCGAGTCCGACTGTGCCGCCATTGAGGAGAGCCCGATCGGCGCGATCACGGTAGGCCGCACCGAGGCCCGGGGCCGCCGGGCCCGCGCGCTGGCCGGTTTCGCCGCCGGCACGCTGGCCATCGGCATCGCTGCCGGCGTGCTGCCGGGTCAGGCGGCGCCGCAGACAACCTGCGACCCGGTCGCGTCCGACCGCGTCGACGCGGCCAAGGCCTGCCCGGCGCACTGACCATCCGACGCTCCCCGGGGGGAGGGGCCGGGCCGGGAAGCCGTATGAGCTTCCCGGCCCGGCTTAATTTTCGGCGTCGTTTTGCCGATGATTTTCGATTAGCCCGTTACTGGTGGCTGCTCCCGCGTTACAGTCTGGGGCCATGCGTACCCGAGCACCGGCGGTCGTCGGCAGGGACCGAGAACTTGACCAGCTTCGGCTGGCCCTGGGCTCTGCCCGGACGGGTCTGGGCAGCGCGATCTTCCTGGTCGGCGAACCCGGTATCGGTAAGACCCGGCTGACCAACACGGTCACGGCCCTCGGCCTCGACGACGGCATTGTCACGCTGCGCGGAAGGGTCGGAACCGTCGGCCCGATGGTGCCCTTCCGGCCGCTGACCGAGGCGTTGCTGTCGCTGCTGCGCCGGGGCGAACTCGTCGATATCGACGATCTCGGGCCGTATCGCAATGTGCTCGGCCGGCTGATCCCGGAATGGCGTACCGACGCCGAAGAGGCGGAATCGCCCTCGATCGTCGTACTGGCTGAGGCGCTGTTGCGGCTACTCGGGCTGATCGGACGCGGCCGGGGCTGTCTACTCGTGCTGGAGGACCTGCACGCGGCCGACGCGGAAACACTGGCCATCCTGGAGTACCTGGTCGACAACCTCGGCACACTGCCGGTGCTGCTCGTCTGCACCGTGCGGGCCGAACCCTGCAGCGCCCTCGATATGGCGCATCAGGCCGCCCGGGACGGTGCAGGCGCCGTACTGGAACTACGCCGGCTCGACCGGGTTGATACCGCCGTCATGATCTCGTCCTGTCTCGCGATCAACCCGGACGAGGTTCCCGAGGCGTTGACCGAGCGCATCTGGACGGACAGCGCGGGCGTTCCGTTTGTGGTCGAGGAACTCCTGCAGGACGTGACCGATTCCGGACATCTCATTCCGACCGGTGATGGCTGGCAGGTCGTCGACGACCTTGCGACGGGTGTACCGCGTGCAGTGGTTCGGAGCATCTCGAGCCGTACAGGCCAGCTCGGGCCGGAGGCGACGCGTCTACTCACGCTTGCGGCCGTAGTCGGGCACAGGTTCTCCCTGCCGGTTGTACGGGAGGCCACTGGTACGGATGAGCGGACGCTGCTTGCCACCTTGCACGCGGGAATGGCAGCACAGATCGTCGGGCCGGATGAACCCGCTCCGGACTGGTACGCGTTTCGACATCCGCTGACGGCCGAGGCCTTGATCGCGGACCTCACGCCGACGGAGAAGGCAGACCTGTCCGAACAGGCTGCCGCCGCGATCGAGAAGCTCTACCCCGAACTACCAGACGAGTGGTGTCCCCTGGTAGCGGAACTCCGCCTAAGCGCGGGTGATTCGACCAGGGCCGGCCAGTTGTACGCCATGGCCGGTAGACGAGCTTTAACCGGTGGTGCCGTGCTCTCGGCCGTCACCCTGCTGGACCGGGCCGACCAGCTTCTGTCCGAGGACGCCGACCCGGACGAGCGTGCCGACGTACTGGAGTCCTTGCTGCTTGCGCTGGGCGAGACCGGTCACTTCGATCGTGCGTTCTCCCTGGCCGAACGACTCGACGGACTCGACACTGCGGGTCTATCCCGCGTCAGGCTGTCGGCACTGCACGCGCGGCTCGGGGCCATTGGAGATCTCGCAGCCCGTTGGGAAGAGGCCAACAAACATGTGGCCATTGCGAAGTCTCTGCTCGGGCCTAACCCGTCGGACCGGGATGCGGCACCTGTAGACGCTATTGCGGCTCACCTCGCTTTGAGCATCCCCGGGCCGGATCGACTGAATACCGCGGCCACTCTCGCCCGTAAGGCCGCTGCGGCAGCTGAACGTGTTCCCTTGCCTGTGGTGGCTTGCGAGGCCTGGCAGCTTCTCGGCGTACTTGCGCGGGAGCAGGACCTTGAAGAGGCCAACGCCCACTTCGAGCGAGCGGAGAAGTTCGCGGACGAGCACCATCTACCGATCGCCCGGGCCTACTCGCTCGTCCTCAAGGCCGGTACGACGTACTTGGCCGACGGGACGGTTGAGGAGATGGATCGGGCCCGTACGGCTGCACTACGAATCGGCGCGATGCCCTTGGCGTACATCGCCGATGGGATCATGGCGATGCAGACCGTCTTGACCGGCAACTACGAAGTGGCCGCCAAGATGGTCGCGAGCAGCCTCGACCTCGCAGAGCGGATGCAGGTCGGCCAGACCCGCTCGTACATCCTGGTGACGAAGGGGACGCTCGCAGCCCACCAAGGCCGCCGCCGGGCTATGGAAGACGCCCTGGAAGAGCTGGAACGTACTGGAACCGGTGCCGCCTACGAGTTGTCCTTGGCCTACGGACTGGCTCGGACCTTCTGTGCCCTGCTCGAGGAAGACCGGGACCTCGCAGGCCGCGAACTCGCTCAAGCCCTGACGTACGACGCGGAGAACCCGACCACCTTCCATGTCGCCGGGAAGAACGGCCTCAACCTCCTACTCGGCGTACTCGCCGGACGTGCGGGGTGGCAGCACTACGAAGCCGTGACGACTACAGCCGCCAGCAAGATGCGGTGGAACCGCCAGTTCGTGGAACTGGCTCATGCCGTTCTACTCGGCCGCGACGGTCGTACGGACGAGGCGTCGGCCGCGCTCGGTGACGCGGCCGATCTCTTTCCGATGGCCCGCCATCTGGGCAGGCGCTTGGTCGCCGAGGAGGCGCAAAAGCACGGTTGGGGTACGCCGATCGAGTGGCTGCGCGAGGCCGAGACGTACTTCCACGCGGCCGATATCGCGCCGGTGGCCAGTGCGTGCCGGGCGCTGTTGCGGCAGTTCGGCGCGTCGGTGCAGCAGCGCCGGACCGGGTCGGACCAGATCCCGCCCGCGTTGCGCCAGCTCGGCGTCACCGCCCGCGAGTACGAGGTGTGCCGGCTGCTGATCGAACGCATCGGCAACAAGACCATCGCGGAAAGGTTGTTTATCTCACACCGCACCGTCGAGAAGCATGTGGCGAGTTTGATGGCCAAGACCCAGCAGAATGATCGAGAGTCCCTGAGCGGCTTCGTTCGCCAGGTGCTCGCGGGGTGAGTCAACCGGCACGTGGCGCGGTTCTCAGTTATGAATCCTCGCTTCAATATATGGTGGAGGCGGCATGCTGAGCGGTAGCTGTGTAGTGGCAAGGGGCCCGAGATGAACAAAGCAACCGCAGGTGGCGGCGGTACGACGATGCTGCGCCGGATCAACGTGGCGGCGGTGCTCGACGCCGTCCGGCGCTCCGCGCCCGCGCCGCTGCGGGTGGCCGAGCTGGTGGAACGCACCGGCCTGGCCCGGCCGACCGTCGCGCAGGCCGTCGACGAACTGCTCGACGCGGGCTGGCTGCAACAGCACGGGCCTGATTCCGCGGACCGCTCTCTCGGCCGCCCGGCCATTCGCGTCTCGCTGCGGGGCCGCGCCGCGCCCGTGCTCGGGCTGGACGTCGGACCGCACCGCGTCACCGTCGGCGTCTCCGACCTGGCCGGCCGCAAGCTCGCGCTGGTACGGCGATCCGGCCCCGGCTGGACCGCGCAGGAACTGCTCGGCGTCATCACCGAGGTGATCGCGGAGGCGCTGGCCGAGGCCGAGGTGCCCGCCGAGGACATCGCCGCCGCCGTCGCCGCCAGCCCCGGCATCGTGGACGAGCACACCGGCCGCGTCCGGCTGGTACCGAGCGTGCCCGGCTGGTCCGCGATCGACCTGATCAAGCACATGCGCAGTCTGCTCGACTGCCCGGTGATGCTCGACAACGACGCCAACCTGGCCGCCCTCGCGATCGCCGCCGCCCGCGGTGGCACCGGCACCCTGCTCGCCGTCCAGTGGGGCGAACGGCTCGGCGCGGGCATCGTGATCGACGGCCGGCTGCATCGCGGTACCGGCGCCGCCGGCGAGATCGGCTTCATCGCGCCCGATCCCGACGACGTGATCGATCCGGACGACAGTCGCGGGCCGCTGGAACGCGCGGTCGGCTCCGAGGCGATCGCCCAGCTCGGCCGCCAGGCGGTCCAGGCCCATCCCGATTCCAAACTGGCCGAGCTCGGCAAGGACCACCAGCTCGGCACCGCCGACGTCTTCGCCGCCGCGGCCGATCGCGACCCGGCGGCCCAGGCCGTCGTTCAGCAGGTGGCCCGCGCCTTCGCCCGGGCCCTCGCGCCCGCCGTCCTGGTGCTCGACCCGACCGCCGTGGTGATCGGCGGCGGCGTGGCCCGCGCCGGCGCCGTACTGCTCGACGCCATCAACGACCACCTGCGCAGCCTCACCCTGAACCACCCCAAGCTAGAACTCTCCGCCCTCGCCGAAGACGCCGTAGTAACCGGCGCCATGCGAATGGCCCTAGACGACGTCTGGGCCCGCAAACTCCCCCAACCCGCCCTGGCCACCCCCTAAGCCACAGCCCTGTGCGGGCTTCAGGGGGCGAGGATGGCTTTGGCGATGGCGTCGGGGCGGTCCAGGTGGACCAGGTGGGCCGAGTCGGGGAGGGTGCGGAGGGCGGCCTTGAGGCGGGCGGCGAGGACTCGCTGGGGGCCCAGGTGGCAGCGGGCCGAGCGGGGGCCTACGCCGACGAGTTGAACCGTCGGGGGTGCGATCACCGGGGACTCGAGCAAGCGCGCGACCTCGACGGCCATCGGCCAGCTGGCGGAGAGCTCGTCCCAGAACTGGACCCACGAGCCGGGTGATCCGTACCGCTCGCGCACGGTTGCCCGGTGCAACGGGTCGCGATCGGTCTCGGTGCTCATCCGCAACAGCCAGCCTCGTACGACGGGACCGACCAGCGCGGGTAGTCCGACATGGCCGAGCGCGCGCAATCCCCTGCGGACAAGGCGATCGCCGATCCGGCCGGGGTAGAGCAACCGATGGCCCGTCTCGTCCGCCAGGCTGGTGTCGACCAGCACCAGGCGGTCCACCTCGGTGGGCCGGGTCAAGGCCCAGCGCAGCGCCGCCAGGCCGCCGATCGAATGGCCGACCAGGCCGATCGGCTCGCTGCCGTCCACCCCGGTGGCGGTGCGCAGCTCGTCCACCGAGGCGGTCACCGGAACCAGCCACGGATCGACCACCTGGACGTCGTACGACTCGGGCAACAGGTCGATCACGCCGGCGAACTCCTCGGCCGTTTCGGCGAGTCCGGGCAGCACGATCCAGCGCCGCGCGCGTGTCATTGTGATCTCAACTCTTCCCCGCCACGGCCCAAGATTCCCACACCGGATCAACAAGTCCGCGCGGTAGTGGAATGATCACGGCGTGCAGGTGCATTCTTGGCAGGCCCGGTTCGCGGGATTGTTCACCCGGATCGTGATCCTGGCGACCCTCTGGTCGTTCGTCGCGATCCCGCTGCACCTTGCGTTCCCCGACTGGGTGACCAAGGTCGACCAGGTCTTCGGATTCCTCGGCATTCCGGCCGGTCACACCTTCTTCTCGGCCGTCTACCTGGCCATCGTCGGCAGCGCCCTGGTCCGCGGCAAACGCGCCGCGCTGCTGTGGGTGATCGGCGTCTGGGAGATCCTCTGGCTGCTCGGCGGCCTGGGCATTCTGGTTGTCGACACCACCACGCTGGTGATGCCCGGTGATACCGAGCTGATCAACGAGTTCGGCCGCACCTCTTCGGCCGAACTGGCCGGCGCGGTCGCCCAGGTGGTCGTCACCTGCACGCTGATCGTGCTGCTGTGGAAGGCCCGGGCCCAGTTCCCCGCCCGGGTCACGCCGGGTTCGCGCCAGCTCGCGGTGATCACGCTGGTGGCCGGGCTGTTGCTGTCGGCCACGGTCTCGGTGGTACTGACCGAACTTTTCGACAACACCCTGACCGGCCAGAAACACAAGATCATCTGGGCGGTGAACGCCGCGATCGGGCGATCCGGCCCGATCGAGTCCGGCCAGCAAGGCCATCCCTGGGTCGCGCTGGTGGTCGGCGCGATCTCGGCCACCACGCTGTCCCTGGCGTTCGCGATCTTCCTGCGGTCCATGCGCAAGATCCGCTACCTGAGCCAGGCCGAGGAACTCAAGGTCCGCAAGCTGCTGCTCGAATCCGGCGAACGCGACTCGCTCGGCTATTTCGCAACTCGCCGGGACAAGGCGGTCGTCTTTTCGCCCTCCGGTGACGCCGCGATCGCGTACCGGGTGATCGGTGGCGTCAGCCTGGCCAGCGGTGACCCGATCGGCGATCCAGCCGCCTGGCGTGGCGCGATCCAGGTGTGGCTCGCCGAGGCCCGTACGTACGGCTGGACGCCCGCGGCGTTGTCGGTGAGCGAGGAGGCCGCCCACGCGTACGTCGGGGCCGGACTGCGCGCGCTCACGATCGGCGACGAGGCGGTCATCGACGTCGCCGACTTCACCCTCGAAGGCCGGACCATGCGACCGGTCCGCCAGGCCGTGACCCGGGTCCAGCGCGCCGGGTACCACGCGACCGTCGTCCGGCATGGCGAGCTGTCACCGCAAGAGCTCCAGGAGTACGTCGAACTGGCCGACCGGTGGCGCGGTACCAGGACCGAGCGCGGGTTCTCGATGGCGCTCGGCCGGCTCGGCGACGAGGCGGACTCGCGCTGCGTGATGGTCGTGGCCCGCGATGCCGAAGGCCAGGTGCGTGGCCTGTTGTCGTTCGTGCCCTGGGGTGTGCGCGGTGTTTCGCTGGACCTGATGCGGCGGGACCCGAAGTCGGCGAACGGCCTGATGGAGTTCATGGTCACCGCGCTGATCGACGCCTGCAGCGATCTCGGCGTCCACCGGATCTCGCTCAACTTCGCCATGTTCCGGGAGATCTTCAGCGACGCCGAGCGAGTTGGCGCCGGACCGGTGTTGCGGCTGACCAACGCCACGCTGACGGCGGCCTCGCGTTTCTGGCAACTGGAAAGCCTCTACCTCTCGAACGAGAAGTACCTGCCGCGCTGGTCACCCCGGCTGATCTGCTACTCCCGCGGTGGTTCGCTCCCCCAGGTCCTGCTCGCGGCCGGTACGGCGGAGGGCTTCCTGCCCGCGCCGCGCCCGTGGACCCGGGTGGACAGCATGCAGGCCTTTCAGCACCACGCGATCGCGGCGGCGGACGGGCCCGACTTCGCGACGGCGGTTCGTGAGCAGGAGGACCAGCTGCTCCGGCCCGCACTGCCCGAACGCAAGCTGACCGAACAGGAGCTGGTCCGCCGCGGCAAGCTCGACGGCCTGGCCGCGATCGGCATGGAGGCCTATCCGGCCGTCGTACCGTCGACCGATTCCCTCGGCCGGATCCGCGAGGTCTACCAAGGCCTGCCGCCGGACCACCGGACCGGCGTACGGGTCTCCACCACCGGCCGGGTGATGCGCCTGCGCAACCACGGGATCCGGGTTTTCGCGGATCTGCGCGACGGCTGCCACGACCTGCAGGTGATGCTGTGGGCGCCCGACTGCGGTGATGTTGCCCTGAGCAACTGGTTGCGTCTGGTCGACATCGGTGACCACGTCGGTGTCACGGGCGAGGTGATCACCACCAAGCACGGCGAGCTGACCATCGACGTGGCCGAGTGGATGATGGCCTCCAAGTGCCTCCATCCGCTGCCGGACAAGCGGCACGGCTTCACCGATCCGGAGGCCCGGGTCCGCCAGCGCCACCTCGACCTGGTGATGAACCCGGACGCTCTGCGCATGCTGCACTGGCGCAGTACGGCGGTACGCGCGCTGCGGGACGGGTTCGAGTCGCGCGGTTTCATCGAGGTCGAGACCCCGATGCTGCAGGCGGTCCACGGCGGCGCGAACGCCCGTCCGTTCGCCACCCACATCAACGCCTACGACACCGAGCTGTTCCTGCGGATCGCGCCCGAGCTGTTCCTCAAGCGCCTGAGCGTGGGTGGCCTCGGCAAGGTCTTCGAGCTCAACCGGAATTTCCGCAACGAAGGCGCCGACGCGACGCACAACCCGGAGTTCACCTCGGTCGAGGCCTACCAGCCGTACGCCGACTACACCGACATGCGCGAGCTGACCCGCGAACTGGTGATCGAGGCCGCCACGGCCGTCTTCGGCAAACCCGTGGTGCTGCGACCGGAGGGCGAGGTCGACATCTCCGGCGAGTGGCCCGTCATCACCGTGCACGACGCCGTCGCCCGGGCGACCGGTAGCGCGATCGACCCGGGTACCAGCGTCGAACGCCTGCGCGAGGTTTGCGCCGAGCACGGCGTACATGCCGGGTTCGGGCAGTCCGCGGGCGAGCTGGTGCTCGAGCTGTACGACGAACTGGTCGAGCCGGAGACGGGCCTGCCGACGTTCTATACCGACTTCCCGCTGGAAACCTCGCCGTTGACTCGTACGCACCGGACGGACCCGCGGCTGGCCGAACGCTGGGACCTGGTGGCCTTCGGCGCGGAGATCGGTACGGCGTACTCGGAGCTGGTGGATCCGGTCGAGCAACGGCGCCGGTTGACCGAGCAATCGCTGAAAGCCGCCGCGGGTGATCCCGAGGCGATGTCGCTGGACGTGGACTTCCTGTCGGCTCTGGAGTACGCGATGCCTCCGACTGGCGGTCTCGGGATCGGCGTCGACCGGCTGGTCATGCTGCTCACCGGGCAGAACATCCGGGCCACTCTGGCCTTCCCGTTCGTCCGGCCCAGCAACCGGTCCTAGCTGCGCCGGCTTTGGGCGCGGCGGGCTTTGGGTGCGGCTTTGCCGGCGGGAAGCGAGCGTTTGATCGCAACACGGCGGCGCCGGAAAGTGTCGGTGGGCTCGATTAGGCTTGTTTACAAGCGGTTTCGCCCAGCCTGAAGGTCGAGGTGGCATATGCCCCCGCTCGCCCGTGCCCTGCCCTACATCGCCGTTCTGCTCGTCTTCTCCTTGTCCGCCTGCGGTGGTTCGCCGGAACCCGAAAGCCGGCCATCCGCCGCTGGGACCAGCTCAGGCCCATCGACTCCGGTGGTCGAACCAACGACGGTTCCGACGACCGCTCCAACGACGGTTCCGACGGCGGAGACGCCTGCACCGTTGAGCGTTCCGGCGTACCGGGCGTTGCTCAGCCGGGTGGACGCGGCGATCCGTCCTGCCGCGCAGCAGGTGCATGTCGCGGGCACGATGCCTGCACTGACGGCGGCGCAACGCGCGCTGGTGCAAGCCTTACGCAAACAGGCCGATGGCCTCGCGACGGTCTTTCCACCCCCGCAGGTGGCGGCCCAGCATTCGGCCCTGACCACCTCCTTGCGGACCGCGGCCGAGCGCATCGAGGGCTACCGTGGCATCTCCGCCTGCGGTGGCGCGCCGGCGTTGAGCGACGTGATCGAGCGGGATCTGCTGGCCAAGAACTCCGTCGCCGCGTCGGCCGCGGCCTTACGGTCAAAGGGCATTCCGGTCGGCACGTTCCTGCCCGCCGCTCCGACCACCGGTAAACGGCGCGGCGAGAACGGCGAGGTGGTCGAACGCCGCGGATCGCGCGGATCCGCCCGGCTGGAGATCGACAACACGCTGAACACCCAGGATGTCGCGATCTCGGTGGTCACCGGCGCACCGACCAAACCCCAGGCGATGATCTACGTCCGCGCCCGCAGCCGAGCGACGTACCGGGGAACCAAAGGCACGTACAGCGTCTACTTCAAGTCGGGCCAGGACTGGGACGACCAGCGCCACCAGTTCACCAAGGACTGCACCTTCGAGAAGTTCGACGCCCCCTTCACCGCGGGCTTCCACTGGACCATCAGCCTGGTAGCCCGCGTAGGCGGCAACGCCTCCACCACCAAAGTCGACCCCTTCTAACTCGGCTCCCAACTCGGCGACGTAGCGGCCCGCCGGCCCGCCGCGATACCGGCACGACGCCGGCCGACCACAGGACCAGCGCCACACCCGGCGGGCCGTCGCGGTGCTACATCGACGCGGTGAACAACCAGGTGCTGACCAGAACAGCAGCGAAGTGACGGTGAGCGCGATACCGAGCGGGCCGCGGCGCGAAGCTCGGTAACCGTGGCGCCGTCGAGCTGGGACGACGAGATTGAGCACGCACTCGACGCCAACCAGCAGCGCCACCGCGGTGAAGTTCAGGCCGATCGCCAACGTACCGAAGTGATTGTCAGCACCAGCCCACTCAGCAACCCTGCAATCGCCGCAGTCCGGTAGAGCGTCGAAGTCATCTCGGCTGCCCTGCCTCTGATAACGTACGTTATGGATAACGCACGTTATAGTTTGGTCCAGCGGGTCCTGGCCGCAAGGGACGTGACCGAATCGTGTCGTGACGGGAGTCCAATGCCACGCAGTGAGCGGCCCGATATCCGGGAGCGGCTGCTGACCGGCGCGGCCGAGGTACTGGTGGCGAACGGGATCGAAGGGCTGACCGTGCGCCGGGTGGCCGAGGCGGCCGGCCGTTCGACGATGTGCGTCTACACCAAGTTCGGTAGCCGCCGCGGGCTGATGCACGAGGTCTTTGCTCAGGCCGAGGCGAGCCTGGCCGCGGCGCTGGCAAAGGCCAAACCGATCGACGGCGACGCGGCGCTCGGCCTAGCGGCGGCGTACCGGCGGTTCGCCAAGCGAAACCCCGCGGCGTACGCCCTGCTCTTCGAGCACCCGCTGTCCACCCTCGACATCGACGACTCCCTCCGCCGCAACGCGATCGCCCACATCCTCACCCAGCTCACCAATGCCACCCGAGCCGGCGCCGACGGCCCCGGCGCGGGCCAGGTGGATGCGGCGGCTTCCGGGGGTGACGAGCAGGCGGCAGTGGCCGCTTGGGCGCTCATGCACGGCCTCATCGCCGCCGAACGAACTCAGCCGGCGCCTTCCGGTGGCTGGGAGTCCTACTACCTGACCACAATCGGCAGCACCGCCAAGGAGCGATTATGAAACCCTCCCGCCCGTGGCTTTATGGTGGCGGCCTGTACGTCGTCACCATCACCGTGCTGATGGCGACAGCCCCGTACGCCGGGCCCGAATCGCTCTACGGCTGGACGCTCCTGGCATCGCTGCCGCTAGGAGTGGTCGCGTACCTGCTCACCTACTGCACATTCGTCGCCGGGCTCCTGCTTGGCTTCGACCCCACGAGCAGCCCGCTGTACTGGCTGCCATCCGCTCCCGTATGGACCGTTGCCGCAACAGGCAACGTCGCGGCCGCCTGGTTCGCCTGGACCGACCTCAGATCGACCTGCTTCCCCCGCCTCCAAGCCCACCTCTGCCCCCGAACCACCCCTGCAACGCCCTAGCCGCTAGCGCCCACGTATGCGGGTAGCCGCCGCGCATGGCCGGTTGGCCGCCAGGTGTGGGTTCGCGTCGATGTGCCTTGTTTGGTCGCCCGCACCTGAACGGTTCCCCCGCCGTCCGACGCGAGGGTCAGCACTCGATGACGTTGACGGCTAGGCCGCCGCGGGAGGTTTCCTTGTACTTGACCTTCATGTCGGCGCCCGTCTCGCGCATGGTCTTGATGACCTTGTCGAGGGTGACGACGTGTTTGCCATCGCCGTGCATGGCCATTCGGGCGGCGTTGATGGCCTTCACCGAGGCCATCGCGTTCCGTTCGATACAAGGGATCTGGACCAATCCACCCACCGGGTCACAGGTCAGACCCAGGTTGTGCTCCATCGCGATCTCGGCCGCGTTCTCGACCTGTTCCGGCGTACCACCCAGCACCTCGCACAGACCGGCCGCCGCCATCGAGCAGGCCGAGCCGACCTCGCCCTGGCAGCCCACCTCAGCCCCGGAGATCGAGGCGTTCTCCTTGTAAAGAACGCCAATCGCCGCCGCGGCCAGCAAGAACCGGACCACGCCCTCCTCCGATGCCCCCGGCACGAACCGCCGGTAATAGTGCAGCACCGCCGGAATGATGCCCGCGGCACCATTCGTCGGCGCCGTCACGATCCGGCCACCGGACGCGTTCTGCTCATTGACCGCAAGGGCGAACAGATTGACCCAGTCCATCACCTTGAGCGGATCCACCGAGTACCGGTCATCGCTCAGCTTCTTGTGCAGCGCATACGCCCGGCGCGGCACCTTCAGCCCGCCCGGCAGAACCCCCTCGGTCTCGCACCCCTCGCGAACGCAGTCCTGCATCACCTGCCAAATCCGCAGCAGGCCCGCCTCGATCTCCTCGTGCGTTCGCCAGGCCAGCTCGTTCGCGAGCATCACCTCGCTGATCGAGAGATGCGACTCGCGGCACCGCTGGAGCAGTTCGGCGCCACTCAGGAACGGGTACTTCAGCGGCGTACGGTCCGGCACGATCCGGTCCCCCGCGGCCGCGGTCTCGTCCACCACGAAACCACCGCCGACCGAGTAGTACGTGCGCTCGCGCAGCACCTCCCCGGCGGCGTCGCGGGCCAGAAACGTCATACCGTTCGGGTGGTACGGCAGAGCCTTGCGGCGGTGCATGATCAGGTGGTTCTCCTGGAAGGCGATCTCGTGCTCGCCACCGAGGCGCAACCGCCCGGTCGAGCGGATCGCCGCCACCCGGTCGTCGACGGTGGTGGTGTCGACCGTCTCGGGGTCTTCCCCCTCCAGGCCGAGCAGCACCGCCTTGTTACTGCCATGCCCATGCCCGGTCGCGCCGAGGGAGCCGAACAACTGTGACTCCACCGCCGACGTCCGGGCGAGCAGGCCGTCGGCCGTCAGGCCGGCCACGAAGGTGCGGGCGGCTCGCATCGGGCCCACGGTGTGTGAGCTCGACGGGCCGATCCCGATGCTGAAAAGGTCGAAAACGCTGATCGCCACGGAGGTTCCTTCTGGTCGTCTTTGACCGGTCGGTGTGCCTCCCCGCTCTGTCGAGCCGGAGCTCTCCAGAGGTGCCTAGCCCGGGCGGTGAAGGTGCCTGAGAGATTCTCGGGGAGAGTTGCTCCTACGGCGCCCGGATCTGGTCCGGGTCTCTCCCGCTCGGGTTCATGCGGCTGCTTTGCAGTTGTACGAACTGGAATTCTGTCGCGACGGTACGGCGCGTCCGACCGGCGCGTCAATCCGCCAGGACCGCCCTTCACCGGTTCGAGGGTCAACCTTCACCAGCCGGTCCACCCCAGCACCCTGCGAGTGGACGCGTGCAAACGCGACCACTCGCGGAAGCCTGGTTCAGGCGTGCACGGCGAACGACCTCCGCACCCGAGTGGACGCGTTCGTACGCGACCACTCGTGGGAGGAGAAGGTGGGCCGTGATCCCGGCAGCGTTGGCCGCTGGGTGGATGGGTGGTTCAGAGGCGGTGGGTGCGGCGGGCCCAGAGCTCGAAGAACCAGGTGAACAGCGGCGGGATGCTGGCGGCGAGCGCGGCCAGGGTGATCGGCCAGCTCCAGCGCAGCGGGCGGCGCACGGCCAGCACGGTGATCACGTAGGCGATGAAGATGCCGCCGTGGATCGGGCCGAAGATCTTCACGCCGATCTCGTTGTCCGACAGCACGTACTTGAACAGCATGCCGATCAGCAGGCCGGTCCACGAGATCGCCTCGGCGATCGCGACGGCACGGAACCAGGTGGCATGCCGGGTGGCACCGGTGGTCTGCGGGGCTTGCGCTGTCTCGGTCATCACCCAGCACCTTACCGGGGCGGCGCCAGGGACCCACGAGGGTCAGCCCGGATGTGGTGAAGACCACCGGCACCGAGGATCGAGAGGGTCCGTTCCCCCTCGAATCGAAGGACATTTCCGCTGTGAAAGCCCTCCTCCTCGCGACCGCCACTGGCCTGGTCGCCGCGGGCGTTTTGGTCCCTCCAGCCTCCGCCGCGCCCGGGAACGCGCCCACCGGCGTCATACCCGTCCCAGCCCGCAGCCCCGCCCCCAGCGGCGGCCCGGCCTCCGCCGGCGCCCTGGCCTCTAGCGCCGTGCGTGATTCACGCCCGCTGGTCTGGCGGGATTGCCCGGTGAACGAGAACGACCGCCCCGCACCCCAATGCGCGACTCTCGAAGTCCCAGTCGACTGGAACAACCCCGGCGGTCCGACGTTCGGCCTCCAGCTAGCCCGTCGTACGACGACCGACAAGGCGGCACGCGTCGGATCCTTGGTATTCGGCCCGGGCGGCCCGGGCGACTCCGGGGTCTACCGAGTCCGCGAAGGCGTCGGGCGCTTCAGCGACAACTTGCGGCGGCACTTCGACATCGTGAGCTTCGACCCGCGAGGAGTCGCCGGAAGCAACCCGGTGCGCTGTTCGGCGGCTCTACTCGCCAAGGCACCTTCACCGATTATCAAGAGCCAGGCCCAGTACGACGCCACCATCGCGTACAACCGGCTTCTCGCGAAGGACTGCCGCAAACACACTGGGCCGATCTTCGAGCACTTGGACTCGCTGCAAACGGTTAGAGACCTCGAAGCCATCCGTAAGGCCCTGGGCGACGACAAGCTGACCTTCCACGGCAGTTCCTACGGGACGATGCTTGGCTCGCAGTACGCGGAGGAGTACCCGCAGAAGGTTCGCGCGGTCGTACTGGAGTCAACGGTCGACCACAGCCTCAACACCCGGGAGTTCCTTAATACGCAGGCCGAGTCCGCCCAGGACTCGTTCGACGAATTCGTGAAGTGGTGCGGCCGTACGACGTCCTGCGTCCTGCACGAGGGCGACATCCGCAAGCTGTGGGCAGACCTCCTAGCCCGTGCGGATCGTGGCGAGCTTCCGAACCCGCGAGACCCCAAGCAGGCCCTCACGCCGTACACATTGAGCTTCCTCGCTACGAAGTTCCTGAAGGACCCGTCATGGCCGCAGCTCGCTTCGGCCCTGCAGGCGCTTGAGACGAGTAAGCCGCCTGTAGTCGAGCCGAACACCCCGGCGGGCCTCGGGCAGAACCCGATGCTGGTGTTCTGCCAGGACTGGAACCTGCCTGTACGCACTTATACCGAGTACGCCCGGCACCAACGCCGGATGGCCCGGATCGCGCCGGAAATGAAGTACCCGGGCGGGCTGATCGCCGTGTCCACTTGCCTCGGCAGTCCCCTCAAGGTCGGTAACCCGCAGCATCGGCTCGACGTACACACGGAGATTCCGTTGCTGGTAACGAACGCGCTGCACGATCCAGTTGCCGGGTACAACTGGGCGACCGCCGTCGCGCGTCAGCTCGGGCGCCACGGCGTCCTGCTGACGTACGACGGCTGGGGCCACGGGACGTACAACAGCTCCCCTTGTTCGAAGGCCTTGATCGACAACTACTTGATCGATCAAGTCGTGCCTGCGCGCGGCCTGCACTGTCCGGCGGTCGAACCCGCGAGCTGAGGGATCACCCTAGGTTTATTCCTGATGAACACAGGGTGACCCTCACGCTCGGCTCGGCCCGGTCGCAGTTGGCGAAGGCTTTCCCTTGACCGGGCCCGAGCAGGGCAACCATTACGT
Organism: Kribbella deserti; assembly: GCF_042434725.1. Lineage (NCBI taxonomy): Bacteria > Bacillati > Actinomycetota > Actinomycetes > Propionibacteriales > Kribbellaceae > Kribbella > Kribbella deserti. Next base: position 170,332 of record NZ_JBHLTC010000030.1, read on the forward strand.
TCCGTTCGCTTGTGGTCATCATCCGTAGCATCAACCATCTTCCTCACCGTGGCCTTGAGGCAGGCCACCAGAGGAATCGGACGTGACCCATGCGTAGATCCATCGCAGCCGCAGCCCTGTCATTGGGACTGGGCCTTACCGCCCTCGTGCCCGTACAGGCAGCCACTGCGGCTCCGCCCGCCGACAAGGTCGACGGAGTCTATGAGGTTCTCGCCGAGGACTGGGGCATCTCCCCCAGCCAGGCGAAGGCCCGCCTTGACACCGAGCACAAGCTCGCCGGTGCACTGGACAAGGCCAAGACCGCCACGGACGGCGCCTTCTTCAACGAGGCCCGCCAACTGGTCGTGAACGTGCACTCGGAGGCCGCCGCCAAGGTCGCCCGTGCGAACGGTCTGACCCCGCGGACCGTCGCCCGCGGCGAGAAGGCCCTGGCCAAGCTGCAGGCGCGCGTCGAGAAGCTCGCCGCCCAGTCCAACCAGGTCCAGTCGATCGGCGCCGACCTGCCGACCGACCGCCTGCAGGTCGTGCTGATGCCCGGCAAGCAGACCCCGGCCACCGCCAAGCTGGTCAAGCAGCTCAAGGCGATCCCGGGTGTCGACGTCAGCACCAACTCGGTCACGCTGACGGCCACCGCGGACGTCATCGGCGGCCAGATCATGGACCTGGTGCCCGGCACCAACTGCTCGCTCGGTTTCCCGGGCTTCCGCAACGGCAACAATGTGCTGCTGACCGCCGGCCACTGCGTCGAGGGCTTCCCGGACATCGTGGACCGCTTCGGCACGCACATCGGCAAGGGCATCGCCACCCGCTTCCGTACCGGCCAGGCCAGCGTCGACATGGGTCTGATGGACATCGACGCCGAAGACGTCGGCCGCGGCTACATCGACAACCGCAACGGCACCACGACCCGGGTCACCGGTTCGTCGAAGGCGCCGGTCGGCACCACGATCTGCAAGGCCGGCAACACCACGGGCTGGACCTGTGGCCGGATCTCGCAGTACAACCTGACCGTCAACTACGGCGGCGCGGGCGGCAGCATCACCCGCACCAGCGGCCTGGCCCGCTCCACCGTCTGCACCGAGGGTGGCGACTCGGGCGGCGCGTACATCTCCGGCACCGTCGCGCAGGGCATGACCTCCGGCGGCCCGAACGACGGCCACGACTGTGGCTTCAACCAGGGCCACAACGCGACCGGGTCGTACTCGTTCTACCAGCCCGTCGTCGACGCGGCGAACTACTACGGCGTCAGCCTGACCCTGGGCTGATCCCCCGCCCGACCCTGGCCAGCGAGCCAGCCGGGCACTGCAAGCCACTCGCGCCCGCGAGGGTTCTGAGCCGCCACTCAGCATCCTCCGGGCGCGAGCTAGTTCCAGCCCGTCAGACGAGTTGGGCCTCGAGGACGCGTTCGAGCCGGGCGCCACGCTCAACTCGCTCGGTCAGTTCGGCCAGCTGGGCACAGGCCAGTTCGAGCGCCTCGGCCTGACTGGCGCACCCGTCGCTGTACCAGAACGGGTCATCGGGCTGCGGATCATCCGCGTCGTCGATATCGGCATACCAGTGGTAGTCGCCCAGCCAAGAGCAGTGGACGACCCGCACACGCAGGTTCATCTGGAATATCCCCCGGTCGTGAAAACGGGGCCAGCCCGGCCGGCGCGTGGACCGCGGCCCCCCACTGCCACGCGCCGGGCCGAGTTTGACCCTCCCCCGCTCGCTATATCGTGCCGAAGCACGCTCGCGTTACTAGTTGTGACGACTTTTTTGAGGAAATAGTTCGCAACTACTTTCCGTTAAATTACGGACGCGTTCGGCGACCAGGGTCAGGTCCTCATGGCTCCGCTCGGCGCCGGCTTTGCAGGTAGGGCCGGTCTGCCGCACCGCACAGCAGGAAGATGAACCACAGCGACGCCGCGAACGCCACGGCCGCGAGCAGCACGATGAACAGGCCCCCGCCGCCACCGACCTCGATCGTTCGGCCGCCGGACAAGAAGCCGACCACCAGAATGACCATGGTGGTGAGCAGATTGGCGGAGCGCACCTGGCTCGCCGACGTGACGGTCCGCTCGTCATCGGCGTTCGCCGCCACCCACATCAGCGCGGTACACGTCAGTACGACCACCGCCGTGACCACGATCAGCTCGATGATCGAAAAGAGCTGCGCCGAGCTCCCCTCGAACCGGGCGAACTGCCCCAGCGACACCACCCCGCCAATCCCGGCAGCCAGCTTGGCCCGGAAGAACCCGGCACCCAGGCGCCCCAGGCCGGCGTACACCAGAATCCAGCCCACGATGTCGGCCAGCAGATCGAACCCCGCCAAGCGGAAATCCACCAGGACGACCACCATCCCCAACCCGGCTACCTTCAGTCCACTCATCCCATGACGATACGGCCCACCAGGGTCCGGCCGACCTCCATCGCGTCAGCGAGAAGAGAAGAGCCGGCCCGGTCATCATCTTGGCGGATTGGAAGGCCTCATCCCGGCGTGCGAGCCGGCCGAGTCCGATGGCCACCAGGAGCCAGCCGATGGGATCGGGCGAGACGTCGAAGCCGCCGATCTTTGGACCGATCATGATCATCAGCGTCCCGAGTCCGATGAACCGCAGGTCGCTCATGACCGTGACAGTACGGCAGGCGGGGTCCGCCGTCACCGGCCCGGATCCGCTGGGGATAGGCGGATCCGGACCGGGTGGTCAGGCGGGGAGGTGGGAGCGGACCCAGGCTTCGAGGCCGTCGGTGGTGATGGGGAGGGCCTCGGTGAGGATGTCGATGCCGGTCTCGGTGACCACCACGTTGTCCTCGATGCGGACGCCGATACCGCGCAGCTCGGGCGGTACGGTCTCGTCGTGCGGGTGGAAGTAGAGCCCGGGCTCAACGGCGAGCGTCATCCGCGGCTCGATCGTGCCGGCGTTGTAGGCCTCGGCGCTGGAGGACGCGCAGTCGTGTACGTCGAGCCCGATGAAGTGGCCCGTACCGCAGACGATGAACCGGCGGTGCTGCTGGCCGTCCGGCCCGAGCGCCTCCTCGACCGACACGTCGAGCAGACCCCAGTCCTTGAGGCCTTCGGCGAGAACCTGCATGCCCGCGTTGTGAAAGGCCGAGTACGGCGCGCCGGGGCGGACCGCGTCGAGGGCCGCGAGCTGCGCCTTGTGCACCAGGTCGTGGACCTGGCGCTGGGCGGCGGTGTATTCGCCCGTGACCGGGAAGGTACGGGTGACATCCGCCGTGTACAGCGTGCGCACCTCAACACCCGCGTCGAGCAGCAGTACGTCGCCCTCGCGCACGGCGCCGTCGTTCCGGACCCAGTGCAGCACCGGCGCGTGGTTGCCCGCAGCAACGATCGAGGAATAGCCCGGGCCGTTGCCCAGCGTGCGCGCACGCCGATCGAACGTGCCCTGCAGCCAGCGCTCGCCACCACCGCGAATCGCCTCGGGCAGTTCGCTCGCCACATCGGCAAAACCCTGCACGCTGGCGTCAACCGCGGCGCGGATCTGCTCGAGCTCCCAGTCGTCCTTGATCCGGCGGAGTTCGGAGAGGACCCGGCGCAGCTCGTACAACGCGGCGGGCCCGGTGGAAACCACCGCGTCCAGCAACGGCTCCACGCCGTACGTCGACATCACGGCCGGTACGGCGCCGCGCACACCGGCGGGCAGGTCCTCAATCGGGCGGCAGGGCAGACCGAGCGCCTCGGACCAGTCCTTCAGACCGGGAACCGGGCCGATCCAGAGTTCGCCGTCGCGGGCGTTCGCGAAGAAGTCGAGTTCGTCCGGGCCGGCGGTCTCACGCAGGTAAAGCGTCTCCTCACCGTTCGAGCCGAGCACCAGCACCGCGCCCTCGGCCTGGCAACCAGTGAGCCAGACGAAATCGCTGTCCGGGCGGAACAGGTAGTCGGTGTCATTCGACCGAACCGGCGCGCGCCCAGCGGCCACAGCGATCCGCCGCCCCGGCAGAGCCGCCCGCAACTGCGCCCGGTGCGCGGCGGCGGCCTCGGCCAAACCGGCCGGAAGATTCACGGAACGATCCACCGGGCCCCAGCCCTTGCTGATCGAATTCCTGAACCCGGTCGCGTTGATCGGCCGGTTCGCATCCCGCTGCGCCACCGTCCGTTTCGCGTTGATCTCGCTCATCCACACTCCTCCAGTTTTTCCCCGGATACCTCCCCCGAACCTACGTCCCACCCACCCCAAACGCGAGCCCGTTTCCCCCTGGAAACGCGGTCTTACCCGCAGTGATGAAGTGCCACCGGTGACTGCGGGCCGACGTGCCCAAACTGAAGTCGAGGCTCCTGGCAGGAAACGTTGTTGCTAGGCCTCAGGTCGATCGTGCAAGACCTTCCGGCGGTCGTTGCCCCAGGCCGCGACTCAGGACTTAGAAGCGATCTGGCTCGGAGCGGGCTCATGGCCAGCTTCCAGATAGGCAACGTCGCCACCAGCGAGTGCAGCGCTTGCCGCTGTGATGCGGCGAATGAGCCGGGCGGTGAGGACCTCAGACAGTTCACCTTGCTCAAAGAACTTGAACGCCTTGAGCTCTTCGGGAGGTAAGGCGATCTGCTCGATCTCGGACTCGTCGAGCTGACCCCCGTCGAAGACGAAGAGGAGCTTGTCGCCTTCACCTGGCATTGGCGCCCAGTCGACAGCAAGCAGGCGCCCGACAGGACGGTCCAGCGCGAGTTCCTCCATCACCTCTCGCCCGCACGCCTGACGCGGCGTCTCACCGGGCTCCACATAGCCACCGGGAATGTCCCAACGCTCCTTGTACGTCGGCTTGACCAGCAAGATGCGGCCGTTCTCGTCGCGGAACAGCGCGCCAGCGGCGACGCGGGGCTGTGCGACGGCGAAGGCTTCTTGGGCTGGCACAAACCCGACTCTAAGGGACACCGACTCGCGCCGGCTCAAGCCGCTCTCAGCCGCCGGGCGAGGCCTGCGCAATGGCGTACTGGAGGTTCTGAAGCATGGGGTGAGGCCATGCAGCGTCGAGTGGATTTAGTGCGGGCTAGTCGTCGAAAACCTATGGCCGGCTGCAGACAGGAGTGCGGGTGGTTCCGGACTTCTCGACGAGAAGTCATTTGCTGCGGGCCATCAGAAGCCATGCGCTCGACGCCTGCCGAATGGTTAAGGGGGTGGCTGGCGTTAGGGGAGGTGGTAGGTGGTGTTGGGGGTGTTGGTTATGAACATGTGGCCGGGGGCATGGGTTAAGGCGAAGGGCGGGCGGGAGGCCATCAGGGCGGCTTGGGGGGTTACGCCGCAGGCCCAGAAGACGGGGATGTCGCCGGGTTCGAAGCTGACCGGGTCGCCGAAGTCGGGGGTGGCGAGGTCGGGGATGCCGAGGGATTCGGGTGAGCCGACATGGACCGGGGCGCCGTGGACCTTGGGCATTCGGGCGGTGACCTGGACCGCGAGCGGCACCAGCGCGGCCGGGATGGGCCGCATCGAGACCACCAGTGGACCGGAGAGCCGGCCCGCCGGGCGGCAGTCCACGGACGTTCGGTACATCGACACGTTGATCCCTTGATCGATGTTCCGTACCGGCACGCCCGCATCGATCAAGGCCGACTCGAAGCTGAAGCTGCAGCCGATCAGGAAGCTGACCAGGTCGTCGCGCCACAGGTCCCGCACGTCCGGGACCTCCGCTACCAGTTCGCCGTTCTCCCACACCCGGTACAGCGGGAGGTCCGTCCGCAGGTCGGCGTCCTCCGCGAGCGCGGTTTGGTACGACCCGGGGTCGGTCACGTCCAGCAGCGGCACCGGCTGCGGGTTGCGCTGACCGAAGAGCAGCATGTCGAACGCCCACTCGCGCGGCAGTACGACGAGATTGGCCTGGGTGTATCCGGGCGCGCGGCCGCTGGTCGGTTCCACCAGCCCTTCGCGATAAGCCAACCGGACCGACATGGCGGGACCTCCGTATGACTAGGTGATAGCCCGGAAGGCGGCGAGGATGCGTTCTTCCGAGTCCAGCAGGTACTGGTTCAGTTCGTCCGCGGCGGCTCCGTAGCGACCCGCCACGAGCATTTCGTACAGCTGCCGGTTGCGGGCGATGTACGGCTCGTGCAGTTCTTGCGGTAGCGCGATGATGTGGAAGATCAGCCGGAGTTCCGCGACCAGGCGCGCGATGATCGCGTTGATGCGGGCGCTGTCCGCGAGGCCGACCAGGTGTTCGTGGAAGCGCATGTTGCCGGTACCAACCTGGGCCCAATCCCCCGCACGGGCAGCCGCCTCGGCGTGCTCGATTGCGAGCCGCAACGGCTCCAGCCGGGCCGCCGGAATACCCGTCTCAGTGCCGACGAACCCCTCCAGCACGTCGCACTCGAGCAGGCGGCGCAGGCGGTAGAGGTCGACCACGTCCGCCTCGGTCGGCTCGGGTACGAAAACCCCGCGGTGCATCTCGTACACCAGCAGCCCTTCGTGGCTGAGCAGGCGGAAGGCCTCGCGCAGGGTGTTCCGGCTGACCTTCGCGGCGGCGGCGAGTTCCTTCTCCGGAACGCGCGAGCCGGGCTTGAGCCGGCCCTCGGTGATCTGCTTGCGCAAGATGTCCGCGGCCCGCTCGGCGGAGCTGCTCGGGCCGAACAGGGCTGCCTCGGCCGCGACGGCGCCGAGCCAGTCGGATGACGGGGTGGCCTCATTGATGGTCGACACCTTCGCATCATCACCTACTCCTGGTAATCGGCGCGAGTTGAAAGAACCTCTTGCAGGATTGTTCAACAATCCCTACTCTCAATCGAACTACCCGCAGTGGTCAAGGCCTTACCAGAGGAGATCCGATGCGAGCCCTCCCCGCCCTGCTCGTCGCCACCAACCTGGTGACGGCCCTGGCGCTCACCACCGGAAGCACCCCCCTGACCCAAACCGCCCCAGCCACCAGCACGTCGTCGGCATGCGTGCTGGATCCGGCTCCGGTGATCACGGTCGAGGAGCAGCGGCTCGGCCTCACCCTCCCCGGTAAAACCACCCCGGCGGCACGCGAGTTCATCGAGGCCGCCGGCTTCCAGGGCCTGGTCGACGACTTCGCCACCCGGCTGTGCGGGTACACCTCGGTCAGCGAGGCCAGCGCCGCGATCAAGACGGCCGGTGCCACGCTCTGGCGGACGGCGGTCGACCGGGCCCAGGGCCGTCTCGCGATCGGCACGATCGACCCGTACGACGACCGTCCGCTCTACTGGGCCCGTACGACGATGAGCCGGGCCGTGCGCGAATGGAAGCCCGCGTTCGCCCTGACCAGCCTGCAGCGCCAGGCGATGATCCGGCAGTTGAGCTACGCCTCGCGCGGAATCGACCAGGTGGCCTTCCCGAAGAACTCCAAGCGGATGCTGGTCAGCGGATTCGACACCTACAGCATCGACCAGAGCCTGCGGAACTCGAATCCCTCCGGCGCCTCCGCGCTCCAACTGGACGGGCGCACCGTCCAGACCAAGGCCGGCAAGGTGACGATCCAGGCCGTGATGCTGCCGGTGAACTGGACCGATTTCGATCAGGGCATCGTCGAGGACGCCTTCGGTCCTTGGCTTGTCGCGCGTAACCACCCGACGTACCAGGGTTCTATCGACGCGTTGATGACGATCAGCCAGACCGGCCGCGGCATGATGAACATCGAGAAGTGGGCCGGCGGTTTCCGCGGCGGCTCACCGGACAACAACCGCTCGATCAACTACGGCCCGATCTCGGCCGCGGCGTTGTGGCCGCAGCCGCAGCCGTCGCCGCAGTTCATCCACACCACGCTGCCGTACCAGGCGATGATCGACGCGGGCACAGGCCCGTGGCCGGTCAAGCTGAACCCGGGCATCACCGAATGGCCCGCCGGAACCTTCCCCGACCCCGCCGCGCTGCGGACCGCGCCCGACCCGTCGCCGGGTTCGCGGGCGGCCAGCGCGCCAGGCGGTAACTACCTGTCGAACGAGAGCATGTACCGGACGAACCGCCTTCGGCTCGGTACCGGACACAAGAGCCTGCCCGGCGGTCACCTGCACATTTCGTCGCTGGTGTATCCGGCCGACCTGGGTGCGCTCACCAGCCCCGAGTTCGAGGCTGACCGCAAGGCCGTCGTGGACCAGACCGTCGCCCTCGTCGAGGCCGCCGGCCGGGCCATCCGCCGCTGATCCACGCCGGATCCGCCCACCCTGAGATCCAGGAGCGCACCATGAGCAAGCCCGGGAACAAGCCCAGCCCGAAACCATCGGCCCGCCCGGTACGGCGTACCGGCAAGGCACCACGCGACGCCGCGGCGGGTAAGAAGACGCCCGACAACGCGATGAAGACCAGTACCCGGTCGACGCTGATCGGGGCGATGTTCCTGATGGCCACGTCGGCGATCGGGCCCGGGTTCATCACCCAGACCACCACGTTCACCGTGCAACTGGGAGCGGCCTTCGCGTTCGCGATCGCGGTCTCGATCCTGGTGGACATCGCCCTGCAGCTGAACGTCTGGCGCGTCATCGGCGTCTCCGGCCGGCGCGCGCAGGAGCTCGGCAACCTGGTCCTGCCCGGCCTCGGCTGGGTGATGGCCGGCCTGTTGTTCGCCGGTGGCCTGGTGTTCAACATCGGCAACGTCTCCGGCGCCGGACTCGGTACGGACGCGATGCTCGGGCTCGATCCCAAGCTCGGTGGCGCCCTGTCCGCGCTGATCGCGATCGGCATCTTCTTGTCCAAGCGGGCGGGTCTCGCAGTGGACCGGATCGTCTTCGTGCTCGGCACCTTGATGATCGTGCTCACCACCTACATCGCGATCACCTCGGGTCCGCCCGTGGGTAGCGCACTGAAGAACGTCGTGATGCCCGAGCAGGTCAACTTCCTCGCCATCACCACCCTGATCGGCGGCACGATCGGCGGCTACATCGTGTACGCCGGGGCGCATCGCCTGCTCGACTCCGGTGTCTCCGGTCCGCAGCACATCCGGGACATCACCCGCGGTTCGGTGACGGGCATCCTGATCACCGGCGTGATGCGGATCGTATTGTTCCTGGCGATTCTCGGCGTCGTCGCGGGTGGTGCCGCGCTCGACAAGGCCAGCCCGGCCGCGTCGGCCTTCCAGCACGCGGCCGGCGAGGTCGGCCTGCGCGTCTTCGGCATCGTGCTCTGGGCCGCCGCGATCACCTCCGTGATCGGCGCGTCGTACACGACGGTTTCGTTCATCACCAGCCGGACGAAGACCTCCGACCGGGTGCGGACCTGGATCGTGGTGGCCTTCATCGCGGTCACCACCATCATCTACGTGGCGGTCGGTACGGCGCCGACCACGCTGCTCGTATTCGCCGGTGCCTTCAACGGCATTCTGCTGCCGGTGGGTATCGGTGTGCTGCTCTGGGTCGCCACCCGGCGCCGGGATCTGCTGCGTGGGTACTCGTACCCAAACTGGCTACTGGGCATCGGCTGGGTCGCCTGGCTGCTGACGCTTTACCTGGCGGTCCGATCGGTCCGACCGGTGATCGAACTGTTCTAGCCAGACCTCGATGAAGCCACTTGTGGGAAGGGAAACACGCGATGGACCTGAACGCCGATCTGGGCGAGGGCTTCGGCTCCTGGTCGATGGGTGACGACCTGGCTCTGCTGGACGTCGTCACCAGTGCGAACGTGGCCTGCGGTTTCCACGCGGGTGATCCGTCGATCATGCGACGGGTCACCCAGGCCGCGGCCGAGCGTGGAGTCGCGATCGGCGCGCACGTCGGTTACAACGACAAGCCCGGGTTCGGGCGCCGGTTCATCGACATCGAGCCGGCCGCGCTGCGCGACGAGGTGGTCTACCAGCTGGCCGCGCTCGACGCCTTCGCCCGGATCGGCGGTTCCCGCGTTCGGTACGTGAAACCGCATGGCGCTCTGTACAACACGATCGTGCACCACGAGCAGCAGGCGGGGGCCGTGGTCGAGGCCGTCGCGGAGTACGACGCCACCCTGCCGGTACTCGGTCTGCCCGGCGCGGCCTGGCTCCGCCTCGCGGCCGAGAGGGGCCTGCCGGTCGTGCACGAGGCGTTCGCGGATCGGGCGTACAACCCGGATGGCACGTTGGTGTCCCGCCGTACCGAGGGCGCCGTACTGCACGAAGGTACGGCGATCGCGGCGAGGTGTGTCGCGATGGCCACGGGCGAGCCGATCGAGGACAGCGCGGGTGGTTCGCTGCGCCTGTCGCCGGGGTCGATCTGCGTGCACGGCGATACCCCCGGCGCGGTCGAGATCGCCCGAACGGTTCGCGCCGGCCTGACCGGGGCGGGCGTCACGTTGAGCCCGTTCGCGCCTTGACCGGAATGCCGTCCTGATGCGAATCCTGTCCTGCGGTGAATCGGCGCTGCTGGTCGAACTGGCGGACCTCGACGAGGTGCTGGGGTACTACGCGGCCCTCGCGGCCGACCCGCCGCCGGGCGTCGTCGACCTCGTCCCGGCGGCTCGCACGGTGATGGCGGCGATCGACCCGTCGGTCACCTCGCTGACGGCGTTGGAAAAGATGCTCAGGGCAACCAATCCGCGGCTGGATCGTCGTACGGATGGGGAGTTGGTGGAGATTCCCGTGGTGTACGACGGGGAGGATCTGCCGGAGGTGGCGGAGCTGCTCGGTTGCTCGGCGCAAGAGGTGGTCCTTCGGCACACGAGTGACGAGTGGACCGTCGCGTTCTGCGGGTTCGCGCCGGGCTTCGGCTATCTCACCAGCACCGGCGATTGGGATATCCCGAGACGCGGCACGCCGCGGACGAAGGTGCCGCCGGGCTCGATCGCGTTGGCCGGGGAATTCAGCGGGATCTATCCGCGCGAATCGCCGGGTGGCTGGCAACTGATCGGGCGGACGGCCCTCGCGGTCTTCGATCTGCACCGCGAGCCGGCCGCGTTGCTCCGCCCGGGTGTTCGGGTCCGCTTCCGTGAGGTCGACGCGTGAGCTTCACGGTGCTCGAATCGGGGCCTTTGACAACGATCCAGGATGCGGGCCGCCCCGGACAGGCCGCGCTCGGCATCGGCCGGTCCGGCGCGTGCGATGTCGAGGCCTATGCGCTGGCGAACCGCCTGGTCGGCAATCCCGAAGGTGCCGCCGTGCTCGAACTGACCTTCGGCGGGCTGGTGCTGCTCGCCGAGACCGACCTGGTCGTCGCGATCACCGGCGCGCCCTGTACCGGCGTACCGCTGAACGCGCCGCACCAGGTCCGCCGCGGCACGGTTCTGCGCTTCGGCCCGCCGACCAGCGGCCTGCGCACGTACGTCGCCGTACGTGGCGGGTTCGACGTCGAGCCCGTGCTGGGTTCGCGATCGAGTGACGTGTTGTCGGGCCTTGGTCCGGCTCCACTCGCAGTTGGTGACGTACTGCCTGTCGGTACGGCGATGCGGCCGATGCCGGGCGTGGACCTGGCTCCGGTGGCGGCGCCCGCGGCGGGTCTCGTGCGGGTGCGGGTCGTGCCCGGGCCGCGGCTCGACTGGTTCGACGAGAAGGCCTGGGAGTTGCTGACCGGGCAGACCTACACGGTGAACAGCAACAGCAACCGCGTCGGCGTACGCCTCGACGGCATGCCCTTACCCCGTACCCGCGAAGGCGAACTCCCCAGCGAGGGCATGGCCGTCGGCGCCCTGCAGATCCCGCCGTCGGGTCTGCCGGTGCTGTTCCTGGCCGACCATCCCGTCACGGGCGGCTACCCGGTCATCGCCTACGTAACCCGCGCGTCCCTCCCCACCTGCGCTCAGCTCCGCCCGGGGCAAACCCTGCAGTTCGGGCCCTGATTCTGCGACGATCGGACCCGTTCGCCGCTCGTCCGCTGCCGGTCAGGTGCAGGCTGCCTCGCAGCGGCAAACGGGTCCGATCGTCGCAAAATCAGGTGGGGTGCTAGAGCTGGAAGCCGGTCGGGAACGGGTCTTCGGGGTCGAGGAGATACGTGGCCAAACCGGTGATCCAGGCGCGGCCGGTGACCGTTGGAATGAGGCCGGGGTACGGGCCTACCGGGGTCTCGCCGATAAGGCGGCCGGTGAAGTGCGTACCAATGAAGGACTCGTTCACGAAGTCGTTGCCCAGGGCAAGTTCGCCGCGCGCGTGCAATTGCGCCATCCGCGCGCAAGTGCCCGTGCCACAAGGCGAGCGATCGAACCAGCCGGGATGAATCGCCATCGCATTACGCGAGTGGCTGCCATTCCGTCCGGGCGCGGTGAACTGGACGTGCTTACACCCCGAGATCTCCGGATCCAGCGGATGCACCGGCCGGTCCTTCGCGTTGATCGCGTCCATGATCGCGAGGCCCGCCGCCAGAATCCGGTCCTTCTCCGCCCGGTCGAACGCAATCCCCAGCTGCTCCAACGGCAAGATCGCGTAGTAGTTGCCGCCATACGCCAGGTCGTACGTCACCTCCCCCAGCCCCGGTACGTCGACCACCGCGTCCAGCGCATGCGAATACGCGGGCACGTTCTGGATCGTGACGTGCTCGGCCTTGCCGTTGCGGACGGCAACATCCGCCACGACGAGCCCGGCCGGGGTGTCCAGGCGGACGGTGGTGACGGGCTCGGTGACCGTGACCATGCCCGTCTCCACCAGAACCGTCGCGACGCCGATCGTGCCGTGGCCGCACATCGGCAGGCAGCCGGACACCTCGATGTAGAGCACGCCCCAATCGGCGTCGGGCCGGGTCGGTGGTTGCAGGATCGCGCCGCTCATCGCGCTGTGGCCGCGCGGCTCGTTCATCAGCAACAGCCGCAGGTCGTCCTGATGCGCCATGAAGTGGACACGCCGTTCGGCCATCGTCGCACCGGGAATGACGCCGACGCCGCCGGTGATGACCCGCGTCGGCATGCCCTCGGTGTGCGAGTCGACCGCGCTGATGGATCGGGCCGCGCGCATGTCAGGCCGTCCGCAGGTACTCGACGGCCTTCTTCATGTCGAGCTCGAGCTGACCCAGGTGTTCCGGCGTCAGCGGTCCGCGCGGCGGACGGCAGGGGCCGCCGTACCGGCCGACGTAGTCCATGCCGTACTTGATCGCCTGGACGAACTCGACCCGCGAATCCCAGCGGAACGCCGCCACGAGCGGTTCGTACAGCGCCCGCGCCTCGGCGAGATTCCCCTGCAGGGCAAGGTTGTAGAGCTTGACGGACTCGGCCGGGAAGACGTTCGGGAATCCGGCGAACCAGCCGGTCGCGCCCATCAGCAGGGCCTCCAGCGTGAGGTCGTCGGCGCCCGCGACGACGGTCAGCTCGGGCGCCAGCTCACGGATCTCCAGAATGCGCCGGACGTCACCGGTGAATTCCTTGACCGCGACAACGTTCTCGATCTGGGCCAGCTCGGCCAGGATGTCCGGGGTCAGGTCGACCTTGGTGTCGTGCGGGTTGTTGTAGACCATCACCGGCAGACCGGCCTTCGCCACCTCGGTGTAGTGGTGAATCACCTCGGTGCGGTTCGCCCGGTACATCGTGGGCGGCAGGCACAGCACACCGTCGGCGCCGTCCGCGGCCGCGAACTCAGCCCAGCGGCGGGCCTGGTGCGCGCCCGCGCCGTGTACGCCGACCACTACCACACCATCGTTGCCGACGGCCTCGATCGCGGTCTTGGCCACGGTCCGGCGCTCGTCGTCGGTCAGCGACGAGTACTCCCCCAGCGAACCGTTCGGGCCGACGCCGCGGCAGCCGCTCTCCACCAGCCAGCGGCAGTGTTCGGCGTACCGCTCGTAGTCCGGTCGCAGGCCGGCCGGCGCGCTCTCGTCCTCGGCGTACGGCAGGGCCGTCGCGACGATGACGCCGTCGAGCTTCTCGGTCATTTCCCCTCCACGGGTTCGGTTGGTGCTGCGGCAAGATCTCCCAGCCGCACGGGTACGACGATGGGCCGGTTCGCGCCGAGGTCTTCGGCGCTCAGGCTGGTGGCCAGGGTCTGTACGGCGCGGGCGCAAACCCGGCCCTGGCACAGCCCCAAACCGGCCCGGGTGGTGAGCTTGAGGGCGCGAAGGCCTTCCGCGTCGGCCTGCCGGATCGTGGCGCAGGTGACCTCTTCACACCGGCAGACGATCGTGTCATCGGTCAACCAGGTCTGCCAGCCATCGGGAACGGGATAGGCCTTCGCGAGCGCGTGGCCGAACCGCTTGCCCCGGGCAACCGCCTTCGACTCGGCAGGACTCGGCTCGATCGGCAGGCCGAGCAACGCGGCGGCCGTCTTTCCGGCGACTCGGCCTTCGGCGGCGGACGGAACGGCGCCGGCGATACCGGTCACCTCGCCTGCCGCGAGTACGCCTGGCACCGAAGTCCGCTGGTGATCGTCGACGACGACGAACGGATCGAGCGCGCAGCCCGCGGTGACGGCCAAGTCCAGGTTCGGGGTGAAGCCGAAGCCGACGCAGACCGCGTCCACCTCGACGCGTCGCTCACTGCCCGGCACGATCCGCCAGTCGCGATCCAGCTTCGCCACGGTGACGGCCTCAACGCGATCGGTTCCGTGTGCGGCGACCACGGTCTGTCCGTGGCGCACCGGAATTCGGTGTCGCGCGATGGTTGCCGCGTACCCCACGCCTTCGCGGAATTTGCCCCGGGCAACCAATGGGTCGGCGAGCCAGCCGCGGGCCATGGTTGTGAGGTGGTTGGCCTCGAGCAGTTCGATCGGGCGCGCACCTACTTTCAGCAGGGATTCAGCGACCGGCAGGAGGAACGGGCCGGTTCCGGCCAGCAGAACTCGTTTGCCGACGGCAACACCTTGTCCCTTGGCCAAAGCCTGGGCGGCGCCAGCCGTGTAGACGCCCGGCAGATCCCAACCAGGGAAGGGCAGAGCGCGATCGTAGGCGCCGGTGGCGAGGACCAGTGCAGGCGTATCGATCGTCGTCAGCTGACGGTTGGACGCGTCAGCCGGACCAGTCTGGAGATGCAGCCGATGACCGTTCGGCGCGGGTTCGAGCGCCCAGACGGAGGTCTCCGCCAGGTGCGTGAGGTTGGCGTGCTGGCGGATCCGCTCGCGGGTCTTCGCGAAGTCGGTGGCCGCAGGCTGGTTAGCAGCCTCGGGTAATTGGCGATGGTACTGACCGCCAACCGCCGGAGCCGTGTCGACGAGCACCACGGGCGCACCCGCGTCGGCAGCCGCGAGTGCAGCGGCCATACCCGCAGGTCCCGCGCCAACCACGACTACCGGGTTTGCCGTCATCGGTCCGAATCCGCCCCTGGAGGTATCCGGCGCTGAGTCAGCAGGGCGGATTCGGACTGATGACGGCACACCCGGTGTGGTGGTGATGGTGTCGCCGGGGGCGAGGGTGCGCTGGCAGGCTCGAACGTCGGAAAGGTCGTTCACCGTGACCAGGCAGTCGAAGCAGGCTCCGATGCCACAGAAGACTCCACGCGGCCGATCGCCGAACCGGGTACGCCGCCACGAGTCGCGACCCGACGCCATCAGCGCCGCCGCGACGGTCGTGCCTGGCCGCGCGGCCACGACCTCACCATCAATGGTGATGCTGAGGTCGTCGGGCTGGCCGGGCTGGGGGGCGTTGGACTGGCTCATGAGGCTGCTCCGATCACAGCGTTCCGGCCGACCTGAAAGGGCTCCGCGTCAACATGGGGAGTCCGGCCGGTCATCAGTTCGCTAATGAGCCGTCCCGTCGATGCCGCCAGTCCAATGCCCGCACCTTCGTGACCAGTCGCATGCCAAAGGCCCTGCAAGCGCGGGTCGGCCCCGATCACGGGCAGGTGGTCCGGCGCATACGGGCGGAAGCCGCCGTACGCGCGCATAACCGGCACATCCGCCAGGAACGGGAACAGCCCAACCGCCTTCGCGGCAAGCTCCTGCAGCACCCGCACGCGAATAGTCCCGTCGAACCCGATCCGCTCGCGGCTGGAGCCGATCAGGATCGTGCCGCCCCGGGTGGACTCGACCACCGTTGACGTCTGGAGGTCGGCCTCACCGCTACCGACGGCCCCGACGTAGTCCGCGTCGTACACCTTGTGCCGGACGCATTCGGGCAGCGGAGCGGTCACGAGGATCATCCCCCGGCGCGGCAACACCTCGACCGGCGTACCGGCTGCAGAGGCGAAGGCGCCGGACCACGGTCCGCAGGCATTCACGACGGTTTCGCAAGGGATGAACCCGGTTGAGGTTTCCAGGCCGACCACTCGCGCACCTGCTTGACGCACGCCGGTAGCTGTCACGCCGCCGCGGACTTCGCCACCACGAGCACGTACGGCGGCGAGTAGGGCGGTTGCGGCCAGTACTGGCTGGAGTTGAGCGTCGTCCGGGTAGTAGACGCCTCCCGCGACGCGAGGCGTGAGAAGTGGTTCCAGCTCTAGGGCCTCGGCAGACGACACCGCGATGGCCTCGACGCCTGCGTCCCGTTGGGAGGCGGCGAACTTCTCCAAGAGCTCAAGTGAGGTGGTCGCGACTACGAGGCCGCCCTTGGGCTCCCACTCCACGTCGGCCTGCAGGCGTTCGAGAACGCTCGGCCACTCCTGGCGGGAGGCGATGGCTAGAGCCAGCTCCGGCCCGGGTTCTTTGTCGGAGACCAGGACGTTGCCCTCGCCGGCTGCGGTGGTTCCTGAGGCTGGATCACCTCGATCGACCACGAGCACACTCAACCCGGCGTGAGTCAGCGCCTCCGCGCAGGCAGCGCCGATGATGCCGGCACCGACAACCACGACCTCCGGCACAGCACCTCCTCGACGCATCGTTCATTAAACTGAACGATATCGAGAGTAGGCGCCTAACCGGGCCCAGGTCAATGGGGCCGCCTCGAGCGACCTCGGCCCAGCCTCGGCAGGGCTCAGCGCCGCCTCAGTCCAGACTCAGCGCGGGTTGAGTGCGGGCTCAGTGCGGGCTCAGCGCGGGCTCAGTGCGGCAGGACCACCGGGCCGCGCACGTCCGGCGGATATTCCAGCATCAGCACCGAGAAGACCGGGCCGTCGAGCGCCTCGTACGAATGCGGCCCGCTCGCGACCAGCGACAGGTAGTCGCCCGGGCCGACCTCATGCGCGACGCCACCCGAGGTGATCCGAAGCCGGCCGGAAACCACGATCGTGTGCTCGATACCGGGATGGCCGGCGGAATGCTGGACCTGGCCAGGCCGGACGCGCTGGTCGTACAACTCGCACAAACTGCCCGCGGCCTCGATCCGCCGCAACATCCTGAGGTCCACCGCGTCACCGCTCAGCACGTCGACCTCGTCCGATCGCACGACCACCACGTCCGCGGCGGTCGTCTCGCTCAGCAACGACGAGACCGCCACGCCGAGGGCGTTCGACAAACTGAACACGGTCTCGATCGTCGGATTGCCGGTGCCGGACTCCAGTTGCGACAAAGTCCCCTTGGCGATGCCCGAACGGCGCGCCAACTCGGACAACGAGATCCCCTGCTCATCCCGTCGCGCCCGCAGGTTCGCCCCCAGCACCCGCCCCGCACCCTGCCCAGCCACCAACCGCCTCCTAACGTCCGGAACCCCGAGCCTCCCACACCACCCCAGCCACCTTTGTCGTTCATTCGTCGCAAAGCGCCTTCGCCCACCGGCCGCCTGCACCTGGCCGCAGGGGCCGAGAGGGCGCTTTGCGACAAATGAACGACCAGCGTCAGGCGAGCAGCGCGGCTTCGTCGGCAGGCGTGAAGCCGGAGGTCAACCGCGGCAGGCCGCGAGCCTGGTCCCAGGCGAGAACGTCGGTGGCGGTTTGCGCCAACGGGATGCGCGGGAGGCCGGCGGTGTAGGCGCGAGCGCAGCTGCGTTGCAGCCCTGACCAGGCGGAGCGATCCCGGACCAGCGGGAAGAACGGACCACCCGAGCCTTCCGGTACGGGAACCACCTCCACCGACGTCCCGGCGACCTCCGCGCAGAGGTGGATCAACTCGCCCAAGCTCGTAGGCTCCGGCGGCCCACCCGCGTTGAAGGCCCCGCCCCGATCGTCCAGCACCAGCCGTACGACCAACGACGCGAGCGCCCGCGAGTCGACCAGTTCGACCGGCTGTTCGGGATGCCCCGGCAGAGCCGCTCGACCACCCTGCGCGGCACGACGTACCCAATAGGTGAAGGCGTCCGATGAGTCGTACGGGCCGGCCACCTTGCCCGGACGCACGACCGTCGCCCGATCGCCGTACCGCGAGACCAGCTCCTGCTCGCAGGCGACCTTCAAAGGGCCGTAGGTGTCTTCCGAAAGCTCCTCGGTGTCCCGCACCGGCGGACGAAGCGGAGCATCCTCGTCAGCGCCCGGGACGACTCCTGAGCGCTCGTAGACGGCTTGGCTCGAGATGAACAGGTAGCGCCCGACACGATCACCAAGCGCCTCTGCGGCTTGGCCGACGTGCCGAGGTACGTAGCCGCTCACGTCGACTACGGCGTCCCACGAGCCATCTTCCAGTGCCGAGTAGTCCCCAGCGTCTCGATCACCCACCAGCCGCGGCACCGACGGGAAGAGCTCGTTCCCCGTAAGGCCGCGACTGAAGAGTGTGAGGTCCACGCACGCGCGGAGAGCTTCCTCCGCGATAGTCCGGCCAATGAAGGATGTTCCGCCGAGTAGAAGAAGTCTCACGCAGGCAAGGCTAGGCGGGCGAGGGCGTCAACCAGCGGCGCGAGCTCTGGTAGCTCCGCCGCCTTCTGAAGCGCCTCGGACAGTACGGCGTCATGCGTAGGCCTCGCCTCGGCCAACAGTTCACGCCCCGCCGGCGTCACCTCGGTATAGATGCCCCGGCGGTCTGTAGCGCACAGATACCGCGAGAGCAGGCCGCGATCCTCCAGACGGTTCACCAGCCTGGTAGTGGCCGACTGGCTCAGAACCACTGCGTTCGACAGCTGGTTCATCCGCAAGTGGTAATCGTCCTGACAGGCTAGAACGTCCAGCACGCTGTACTCGCTGACGGAGATTCCGTGCTGGCGTTGCAGTGCCCGCTCCAGCTCATCCTCGATTCGGGCATGCAGAGCAGCCAGCGTGCGCCAACCCTGCGCCCGCGCCTCGACGGCGTCGTCCGCGACTCCCACAGCTCCTCCTCCAGACCGGCCCTCCGCTCGGATGGCAGGCGCGACTTGATTCATACCGTTGCATAAGGCAGCATGACGCTTATGCAATAGCCCGCGTATGCAACTATCGCGGACGCCGATAACAGTCGCAAGACTACAGTCGAGGAGAAATCCAGTCATGCCTGCCGCACTGCTCGCGCTGGCCATCGGTGCCTTCGGCATCGGCACCACCGAGTTCGTCATCATGGGCCTGCTGCCCGAGGTCGCCACCGATTTCGGCGTGAGCATTCCGTCCGCCGGTCTGCTGATCTCCGGCTATGCCCTGGGCGTCGTCGTCGGCGCACCCCTGCTCACCGCGATCGGCTCGAAGGTGTCCCGCAAGACCGTGCTGATCGCGCTGATGGGCCTGTTCATCGTCGGCAACCTGATCTCCGCGCTCGCCCCGTCGTACGGCGTGCTGATGACCGGTCGGATCGTGGCGGCCCTGTCGCACGGCGCCTTCTTCGGCGTCGGCTCGGTGGTCGCGGCGTCGCTGGTGCCGAAGGCGAAGCAGGCCAGCGCGATCGCGTTGATGTTCACCGGCCTGACCGTCGCCAACGTGCTCGGCGTGCCGGGCGGAACGGCGCTGGGTCAGCAGTTCGGCTGGCGATCCACCTTCTGGGCGGTGACCGCGCTGGGCGTGATCGGCCTGCTCGGCATCATCGCGCTGGTGCCCAGGCAGACCGTGAACGAGAGCGGCGGCCTGCGCAGCGAACTGGCCGTCTTCAAGAACGTGCAGGTTTGGCTCGCACTGGCGATGACGGCGCTCGGTTTCGCCGGGGTGTTCGCGTCGTTCACCTACATCGCGCCGATGATGACCGACGTCGCGGGCTTTTCCAGTGGCGCGGTCACCTGGTTGCTGGTGCTGTTCGGCGGTGGCCTGGTGGTCGGCAACATCGTCGGCGGCAAGGCGGCCGACAAGTCGCTGATGCCCAGTCTGTACGTCATTCTCGCGCTACTCGCGACGGTGCTGGTGGTGTTCGTCTTCACCGCGCACGCGAAGTTGCCCGCGGCAATCACCATCGCGTTGTTCGGCGCGGCCGGATTCGCCACCGTGGCGCCGCTGCAGAAGCGGGTGATGGACAAGGCCGTCGGTGCCCCGGCGCTGGCCTCCGCGGCGAACATCGCCGCGTTCAATCTCGGCAACGCGGTCGGCGCCTACGCCGGTGGGCTGACCATCGAGCATGGCCTCGGGTACACGGCACCTAACTGGGTCGGTGCCGCGCTCGCCGCGTCCGGCCTGGCCGTCGCCGTACTGTCCGGGCGGCTCGATCGCACCCGCCGGCAGACCACGCGCGAGACCGCTCCCGCCCTCTTCCACGTCTGAAAATCCATAGCAGTAAGGAAAACACCAGCATCACTTTGAACAACGGCGTCGAGATACCGCAGCTCGGTTTCGGCGTCTTCCAGGTCCCCAACGACGAGCCCCAGGCGGCCGTCACCGAGGCCTGGAGCCCGTTGGCCACGGGTGGCGAACTGCTCGCGGAACCGGTGCTGGCCAAGATCGCCGGCAAGCACGGCCGAACCGCCGCCCAGGTGGTACTGCGCTGGCACCTCCAGCTCGGCAACGCGGTAATTCCCAAGTCGGTCACGCCGTCGCGTATTCAGGAGAACATCGACGTCTTCGGGTTCGAGCTGAACGAGAGCGAGCTGGCCGATCTCGCGGGTCTCGACCGGGGCGAGCGCACCGGCCCCGACCCGGACACGTTCAACGTGGCCTGACGTACTTCTTCGCGACGGCCTTGAAGGACTGCTTCGGCTCCCACCGGTACGGCGAGGTGGGGTCGAAGTGGTCCGCCCGGATCGTTTTCACCACCGAGTACGAGGCGATGTCGTAGTCGTGCTCCTTGCTCGCGGAATGCGGCGCATCCGGCGAGATGAACGAGTAGATCGAGGCGCCCAGCAGGCCCTCCCGCTCGAACACCCCCACCATGTTGACCAAGTGCCGGGCCTGTTCGGCCTCATCCCGGGTGACCTCGGCCGGAATGACCGGCGGGTCCTGCGTGTAGTCAACGACGTCCCAGCCCATGCCGCCGAGTTCGGCCGCGCCGGTGGAGGTGCAACATCCGAATTCGAGCACGAGGATCGGCTTTCGCCATTTGCGGAACGGCGCCAGCTCGGCCGTGTGACTCGCCGGGTCCTCGTGGTACGAGTAGTAGTCCAGGCCGACGATGTCGAACAGGTTCCAGTTGACCGCTTCCAGATCCGCCGCCGCGCCGTAGGTGATCCGGCCGCCGAAGTTCTTCCGGGCCACGGTCACCACCTTCTCGACGTACACCGCCATCCGGCGCCGGATCGCGGGCCAGTCGAGATCGGGTTTCGCCAGGTTCTCGACCCGTTCGTAGAAGTCCGCCCCCGGCACGATTCCCGGCGTGAACAGCATGAACTCGCAGCCCACGACCAGGATCACCTCGGGATCGTGGCGATGACGCAATCGCTCGGCGGCGCAGGCCGTCTGCCGCAACTGCTCCAGCGCATACGACTGCGGGCGGTCGAACGCGCGCGGCTGGATCGACACGGTCAGGCCGCGATTCAACGCTTCCTCGGCCGTTTCAGTCAGGCGCGTGGCATCGCTGCCGAAGAGGCTCACCCAGTTGGCGTGCAGGCGTTTGTCGATGGCGCGGAGCTCGGCGCGCATCTGGCCGCGGTTCCAGGTTGGGCGGCTGTCGTCGCCCAGGAAGACCGTGCCGGTGTCGTACCCGACGCCGTTGAGGTGCATCGGGCGACGTCCGGCCGCGGTCCGGTTCGGCGTAGCGCCGGCCGTGACTTGGTTCGGCGTGGTGCCGGCTTGGGTGGGCGTGGCGGCGGCTTGGTTCGGCGTGGCCAGGCTGACTCCGACGGCGGCCGCGCCGGCGAGGAACTGGGCTCGATTGATCTTGCTGGTCTCGATCGGCATACCGCTCAGTTTTTGCCGGTCTGGCCGAAAGAACATCGTTCCGCAGGCTCGATCAGCGCGACTTAAGTAGCGGTCGGCCCAAATCTGACACCACCGATAGATCGGCACGGATGTGCCGTACAAACGCTTGCATAACTGTCCGTGCCCGGACGATTCTTCTGCGTCAGACGGCCGCTTCCGCCCATTGGCGGCCCGACTACCTGGAGTGTGAGGCATGGCAGGAAAGCTCAAGCTCGTGTTGGCCCTGGCAACAATCACCACCGCCGCCCTCGGCGCCGCCACCCCGGCGCAGGCCGCACCGAACCCCGGCACCACCATCGTCGGCGGCACGCTGGCGAGCACGGCCCAAGCGCCGTGGGCGATCGCGCTGAACAACACCGCTTCGTCCTCGCCGAACGACCAATACTGTGGCGCGACCCTGGTAAAGGCCAACAAGATCGTGACCGCAGCCCACTGCGTCGCCCGCGCGATGAGTTCGTACACCGCGGTCCAGGGTCGCGATAGCCTGTCGGAGACCTCGGTCGGCCGTACCTCAAAGATCTCCAAGATCTGGAAGGACCCGCTGTACGGCCAGCAGCCGGGCCACGACGTCGCCGTACTGACCCTGGCCACGCCGTTCACCGGTGTCGCCACCCTGCCGCTGGAGACCAGCCGCTCAGCGGATGTCGCCGGCGCCCGGCCGACCGTCTATGGCTGGGGCAACACCGGCGGCGCCGGACCGGCCGAACGCTTCCAGAAGGTGCTCGTCCCCGTGCTGGGTGATTCGTACTGCTCGCGGCCGGACGTCTACGCCGACTACGACTACGAAGCCGACGGCGAGATCTGCGCCGGGTACGTCGAGGGTGGCAAGGACTCCTGCCAGGGGGACTCCGGCGGTCCGCTGGTGCTGAACGGCCGCCTGTTCGGTGTCGTCTCGTGGGGTATCGGCTGTGCGGAAGCCCGCAAGCCGGGTGTGTACGCGGAGGTCGCCACCTACGCCAGCGCGCTGCAGGCCCAGATCAACAGCTAGCCGTCTCCCTCCACCTCGACCCCGGCAAGCCGCCCGCTGCCGGGGTCGAGGCACGTCTGAGACGGCGTTTCAGAGCCTGCTGAAACACTGTTTCAGCCCGGCCGCTAAGGTTCCGCCATGGCACGCGCGGCGGATGAGAAGACCACCCTCGGCTCGGTCTGGCTGCGGCCGGATCCAGGCGAGACGCGCTCACCGCTCAGCCGCGCGGACATCGTCAAAACAGCCATCGCGATTCTCGACTCCGAGGGCCTGGACAGCCTGACGATGCGGCGGATGGCCGGCGAGCTCGGCACCGCCGCGACCTCCGCGCTGTACTGGCGGGTGGCCACCAAGAACGACCTGCTCGAACTGGCCGTCGACGCCGTCATCGGTGAGGCCGATCTCGGCAACCTGGCCGGCGACTGGCGCCGGCAGCTCGAGATCCTCGCCCGCCGGGTGTACGACGTACTGCGCCGCCATCCGTGGGCGTCCCAGCTCCTCGGCAGCCACGCGGGCCTCGGTCCGAACTATCAGGCGTACGCCGAGCGCATCCTGGAGATCCTCGCCGCGGCGGGATTCGTCGGCGAAGGCCTTGACGCCGCGGTGTCGGCCGTCTTCCACTACGTCGTCGGCGCAGCCGTCGCGGACGCGGCCTGGACCGCCACGATCAGGCGTAGCGGCAGAACCCAGCCGGAATGGGCCGCCGCGGCGGGTGATCAGCTCGGGGTCGGGGCCAGCGTGCTCGCGTCCTACCTGAGCCGGAATGACCTGGCCGGACCGGAGGCGCGGTTCGTGGCCGGCCTCCGGGCCATCCTTGGCGGTGTTGAGGAACCACTCGAGGAACCGTTAAAGGTCGGCTAGCACCGACAGCGGCGATTCGAAGGCGTCGGCGACAAACCGCAGGAACCCCGCGGCCGTACCGCCATCGCAAACCCGGTGGTCGAAAACGAACGACAGCTGGGTGATCTTGCGAACCGCGAGCTGCCCGTCGACCACCCACGGCCGGTCGATGATCCGGCCGACGCCGAGAATCGCGACCTGCGGGTGGTTGATGATCGCCGCGCTGCCGTCCACACCGAAACTGCCGTAGTTGTTCAGCGTGAAGGTGCCGGCCGTGCCGATATTGCGGCCTTCCCGCGCCTCGGCGGTGACCTTGCGGATCTCGGCGTCGAGGCCGCGCGTGGTCAGCCGGTGCGCGTTCAGCACCGCCGGTACGACGAGCCCGCGCTCGGTCTGCGTGGCCAAGCCGAGGTTGATGCCGTCGTACTGGATCAGCTCGTCGCGTTCGGTATCGACGCTGCCGTTCAGCTCCGGGTACTTGAGCAGACCGGCGACCACGAACCGGGCCATCAAGGCGAGCAGACCCGGACCGGGGTCGGTTGCCGTGCGCAACGACTCGCGCAGGTCGAGCAACGCGGTGGCGTCCACGTCCACCCAGGTGGTCGCCTCGGGGATCTCGCGGCGGCTGCGGCTCAGGGTGGTCGCGACGGCCTTGCGGAATCCGCTCATCGGCGTGACCAGCTTGATCGGCAGGCCCGTCCGGCTGTCCAGGCCGTCTTGCTGCTTTTCGGGTCCGGGCGTGGCTGCGGTCTCCACGTCGCGGCGGGTGATGACGCCGCCGGTGCCCGTACCCGTGAGGGTGGTCAGGTCGACGCCGGAGTCCTTCGCGAGCTTGCGTACGAGGGGCGAGATCACCAGCGGGACCTTGTTCCCGGCCTTGGCTGCTGGGCGCGCGATCGGGCTGGCCGTTGTTGTTCCGGTGGCGGCTTTCGAGGCGGGCGCGGCCGGGACGGCGGTACGGCGGCGGCGATTGCGGCCGGTCGAGTGCAGACCGGAGGTGCCGTAGCCGATCAGCACGTTGCCGGAACCGGCCTTCTCCTCCTCGCGATACTGCTCCGCGGCCCGGCTCTTGGCAGCAGGTTTGCTTTCCGCAGCCGGCTTGCTTTCGGCAGCTGGTTTGCCGGCAGCGTCGGTCAGGATTCCGATCGAGATCAGTGGCTGGCCGACGTTGACGGTCGAGCCCTCCTCGCCGTGCAGCTCGGCGACCACACCGGCGTACGGCGAGGGCACCTCGACGATCGACTTGGCTGTCTCGACCTCGGCGATCGGCGCGTCCACCGCGACAACATCGCCGACGGCCACCAGCCAGCGGACCACCTCGGCCTCGGTCAGGCCTTCACCGAGGTCGGGCAGCAGAAACGTCTGCACGGTCACGAGTCCTCCCACTGCAGGTCGTCGACGGCGTCGAGAATGCGGTCAACGCTCGGCAGCTGGTGACGCTCCAGCTTCGGTGGCGGGAACGGAATATCGAAACCCGTCACCCGGCGGATCGGCGCGGCCAGCGAGTGGAAGCACCGTTCGGTGACCCGGGCAACGATCTCGGACGAGACACTGGCGAAACCGGTCGCCTCGGCGACCACCACGGCCCGGCCCGTACTGCGAACCGCCGCGCACACCGTTTCGTCGTCGAACGGCACCAGCGAGCGCACGTCGACCACCTGCAGCTCGCGCCCCTCGGTCGCGGCCACCTCGGCGGCCTCCAACGCGATCGGCACGGACGGCCCGTACGCGATCAACGTGGCGTCACCACCCTCACGCCGTACGACGGCCTGTCCGATTCCGGGCTCGGCCTGGGTCAGGTCGACCTCTTCCTTGGCCCAGTACAGCTTCTTCGGCTCCAGGAAGATCACCGGATCCGGCGATTCGATTGCCCTGCGCAACAAGGTGTACGCGTCGGCCACGGTGGCGGGCGCGACCACGATCAGGCCCGGGGTGTTGACGTAGTAGCTCTCGGACGAGTCGCAGTGATGCTCGACGCCACCGATGCCCCCGGCGTACGGAACGCGGATGACCATCGGCAGGGTGACCCGGCCGCGGGTGCGGTTCCGCATCTTCGCGACGTGGCTGACGATCTGCTCGAACGCCGGATACGCGAAGGCATCGAACTGCATCTCGACCACCGGGCGCATGCCGTTCATGGCCATGCCGATCGCCGTACCGACGATGCCGGCCTCGGCCAGCGGAGTGTCGTAGCAGCGGCTTTCACCGAACTCCGCGGTCAGGCCGTCGGTGATCCGGAAGACGCCGCCCAGCGCGCCGACGTCCTCGCCGAACATCAGCACGGTCTCGTCCGCGGTCATCGCGTCGCGCAGCGCCTGGTTCAGCGCCTGGGCCATGCTCAGCTTCACGTGCGTCATCGCGCCGTCTCCTCACGCGCCAGTTCGTCGGTCAGGAAGGCCCACTGCTCGCGCAACTGCGGCGTCGGCTCGGCGTACACGTGGGCGAAGAGATCGGCCGGATCCGGCTGGACCTCCTGCATCAGGCCTTCGCGCAGGTGGGCCGCGATCCGCTCCGCGTTGTCCCGCGCCTGGGCCCGGCCGTCGTCGTCGAGCAACCCGCGCGCGGTGAGGTAGGCCTCCGCGCGCTTCAGCGGATCGCGCTCGAGCCACGGCGCCACCTCGGCGTCGTCGCGATAACGTGTCGCGTCGTCGGCATTCGTATGCGCCTGGACCCGGTACGTGTGCGCCTCCACCAACTGCGGGCCTTCGCCGCGACGGGCCTTCGCCACGGCTGCACCGAGTACGGCGAGCAGGCCCGCGAGGTCGTTGCCGTCGGCCCGTTCTCCCGGTACGCCGTACCCGACGCCCTTGTGGGCAAGGGACGGCGCGATGGTCTGGCGGCTGAGCGGCACGGAGATCGCGTACTCGTTGTTCTGGATGAAGAAGACGACCGGGGCCTGGAAAACCGCGGCGAAGTTCACGGCCTCGTGGAAGTCGCCCTCGCTGGTCGCGCCGTCGCCGCAGAGGGCCATCACGACGGTGTCCTCGCCCTTGAGCTTGGCCGCCTGGGCGACACCGACCGCATGCAGCAGCTGCGTCGCGAGCGGCGTGGCCTGCGGCGCGACGTTGTGCTCGTACGGGTCGTAGCCGGAGTGCCAGTCACCGCGGAGCAGCGTCAGCACCTCGATCGGGTCGACGCCGCGCGAGACGGCCGCAACGGTGTCGCGGTACGTCGGGAAAAGCCAGTCCTGCTCCTGCAGTACGAGCGAGGCCGCGACCTGGCAAGCCTCCTGGCCATGGGACGACGGGTAGACCGCGAGCCGTCCCTGCCGGACGAGTGCGCCGGCCTGGTCGTTGATCCGGCGCCCGGCAACGAGTTCGCCGTACCCCTTGAGCAACAGGTCGTCGGCCGGCATCGAATACACCGCATGCTCGTGGGCGGTGCCGTGCTCGTCGATCAGCCGAACCGGCTCGGTGGAGGGGAGCAAGTGCTCCTCGATGGCGGTCATGGACCCTCCTACTGCACAGACGGACGGATTCCTTATGGTCCCCCTGCTGGCCATTAGTGATCCACAGTTCGCCTAGATGCGAGAATATGTATCACTGGAACCGCCCGACGGGAGCAATATGTCTGATCGTGATACCTCTGCCGGGGGTGGTACTGGACAGTTGGCCGCGCCGCTCGACGCCATCGATCGTTTGATCGTCGACGAGTTGGTCGCCGACGGCCGGCTTTCCATCCGCGCACTGGCCGAAAAGGTGCACATCTCGCGGGCCAACGCCTATGCCCGGGTCGAGCGGCTGACCACCGCCGGCGTGATCACCGGCTTCACCGCGACGGTGGATCCGCTCAAGATCGGCCTCGCCACCTCGGCGTACGTGATGCTCAACCTGCGCCAAAGCTCGTGGCGTGTACTCCGCGAACGCCTTCAGGCCATTCCCGAAGTCCGCCACGTCGCCCTCGTCGGCGGCGACTTCGACGCGATCCTCCTGGTCCGAGCCGCCGACAACGCCGGCCTGCGCCGGGTGGTCTTCGACGAACTCCAAGCCGTCCCCGAAGTCCTAAGCACCCGAACCGCCCTAGTCTTCGAAGACCTCGGCACCCCCTAACCGCCACCTCGGCCGGCCATTGGTCAGGCCCAGCCGTTGAGAGCTTCCATGAAGTCGGCGAAGTGGCCGTAGACACAGTGACCGGCCCGGCACCCGCCTCTTCGTGCCGGACCGCATCTCGCCTCCCTGCCGCTCTTCACTGCCAGGCTCCCCGGCGAGCCAGTGCCCCTTGGACGGTTCGGCGGGGGTTGACCCGTTGGGAAAGGGCTTGCTAGCGTCGGCGGCGGGCGCGGATCTACACGAGTAGCTTCGCGATGTCCTGCTGACCTGATCGGAGTTTGCGCGGATGACGACGAGGTACGCCGTAGTGGGGACCGGGCATCGCGCCCGGGAGTACGTGCGGGCGATCTACCGGGATCACGCGGAGACGGCCGAACTGGTCGCGCTGCTCGACACCAACCCGGGCCGGTTGGCGTATTACCTGGACCTGGTCAAGGAGCTCGGTGGCGACAGCCTGCCGACGTACCACCCGGACGGGCTGGAAAGCATGATCACCGACCAGCGGGTGGATCGGGTGATCGTGACGAGCCCCGACCACACCCACGCGGCGCTGGTCGCGCGTTGCCTGCGGGCGGGCGCGGACGTGATCGTCGAGAAGCCGCTCACGATCGACGCCGCGGGCACTCGCGAGATCGTCGAGGCTCAGGCGTCGTCCGGCAAGTCCGTCGTGGTGACCTTCAACTACCGCTACTCGCCCCGTAACAGCGCGCTGCGCCAGCTCATCGCGGACGGCTCGATCGGCCAGGTCACGAGCATCGACTTCCAGTGGGTGCTGGACACCCGGCACGGCGCGGACTACTTCCGGCGTTGGCACCGCAAGAAGAAGAACTCGGGCGGACTCCTTGTACACAAGGCCTCCCACCACTTCGACCTGGTCAACTGGTGGATCGACGCGGCCCCGGCCCGGGTCTTCGCCTCGGGGTCGCTCGCGTTCTACGGTTCGGCCAACGCGGCGGAACGTGGGCTGGGGCCACGTCCCGCGCGTGGCACGGTCGACGGGTCCGCCGACGATCCGTTCCTGCTGGACCTTCGGACTGACGAGGACCTGCGCCGGCTCTACTTGGAGGCCGAGCACCACGACGGTTATCTCCGCGACCAGGACGTCTTCGGCGACGGCATCACCATCGAGGACAACCTCGCATTGACCGTCGAGTACGACAGCGCGGCCCGATTGTCGTACTCACTGAACGCGCACAGCCCGTGGGAGGGCTATCGCGTCGCCGTCAACGGCACGGCGGGACGGGCCGAGCTGGAGGTGGTCGAACGGGCCGCCGTACTCGGCGCCGAGGTCGACCCGAGCTATGCGTTCGAACCGGTTGCCACGGGCAACGTCCGGGTGGACGGCGAACGCCTCGTGCTGCAACGGCATTGGGAATCCGCGGTAGAGGTGCCGATCCCGAAGGCCATCGGTGGCCACGGTGGCGGCGACGCGGTGCTCTTCACGGATCTCTTCCGCGGGGTGACCGACGATCCCCTCGGCCGGGCGGCCAACGTGCACGACGGAGTGCGGGCCGTTGCCGTCGGCATCGCCGGCAACCAGTCGCTCGAAACCGGTCTGCCCGTCACCATCGCGGAGCTGGAGCTAAGCGGTTTCTAAGCCTTTTCGGGACAACCACACGAGGCGCGGAGGACGAGTTCGGTCGGGTAGGTGAAAGCCTCGATCGGCTCGTCCGTCTCGTCCAGCAGCCGGTTCACCGCCTTGCGCGCGATCCGCTCGATCGGCTGCCGTACGACGCTGAGCGGAGGCCAGCTGAACTCCGATTCAGCCGTCCCGTCGAAGGCCATCACCGCCAGCTGTCCCGGCACGTCGCACCCCGCCTCATGGATGGCGCGAAGAAGGCCGACGGCCTGCAGGTCGGAACTCACGAAGACGGCGGTCGGCGGATTCGTTGCCTTGAGCAAACGCCTGCCCGCGTCGTAACCACCTTGGCGGCTGAACTCCGTCCGCTCGATCGGGCCGTCCGGTAGGCCCGCCGCGTTCAGGGCGTCGCGCCAGCCGTGTTCGCGATCGGGACTCCAGTCGCTCTGCTCGATGCCGATCACCAGGCCGATCTCGCGATGGCCGTGGCCGATCAGGTGCTCGACCGCGAGGCGCGCGCCGGCCCGGTACTCCGCGCAAATGGAGGTGGTTCCGCGCACCGGGCGGTTCAGGGCCACGACCGGAACGTTCGCATCAGCCAGTTCGGTGGTATCCGGCTCCCCGGTCGGCGTGGTGAGAATGAGGCCGTCGACCTGGCGGGCGAGCAACTCCGCGATCTTCTGCTTCTCCACCACCGGGTCGCTGTCGGTATTCGTCTGCAGTACGACGTATCCGCGCGCGGCGGCCTCCTTCTCGATGGCCTTCGCGAGTTCGGCGTACAGCGGATTGCCGCCGTCGGGAATGATCAGGCCGAACGTACGAGTACTGCCGACCTTCAGTGCACGGGCCGTCGCGTTCGGCCGATACCCGAGCACGCGGATCGCCTCCAGCACGCGGTCCCGCGTCTGCGGGGACACCGACCGCGGGCCGTTGTTCACCACGTAGCTCACCACGGCCGTGCTGACCCCGGCGTACTCGGCGACGTCGTTCCTGGTCACCACCTCGCGCCCGCCCTTGACCATGGCCAGATCGTACGCTCGCCGAGCCGAGGCCGTCCGCGCCGCGGCCGTCGCGCGGCCGCCTTCGCGCGGCCGCCTTCGCGCGGCGGCCGTCAGCGAGGGCTTGTCGCAGCGTCTTCGGGGTTGATCAGCTGGTCTTTCACTGGACTCTTCGCTTCGAATGCCTGGGCCACGGCCAGGCTGTCCTCGTAGACATGGTGCCGGGTGACAAGGCCGTCCTCGACGGTGAGATGCAGAGCGAACCGCGCCCGGTAGGCACGTCCGGTGGGCCGGGCGGTCTGACGGATCTCGCCCAGTACGACCGCGTCGCTTCCGTCGATCAGGATGCGCTCGACCTCAGTCGCCACCTGCTCCGGCACGTGGTACTCGGCAAGCTCGCGATAGTGGGCGGCTGCATCAGCCCGGGTGGACCGGTGACGGATCCACGGCGTGGCAGTACGGCCGTGCTCGGACTCTGGCCAGTCGAGCTTCCAATCTCCCTGCTCGGCATACAGCTCGGCGATGCGCTCGGGATTGCCTTCGCCGATTCTGCGCAGCAACTCCTCAACCACAGCGCGGGTGTTCGTAGGTGTGGCTATAGACACGACTGACCTCTCCGTCCAGCTCCGCGTCCTCCGACGCGGAGAGATCGCTAAATCTGCCAGCACGGGCTCGCCGAGACGACTACCTCCGAAGTAATGCGAGCCGATCGCCCAGATCCACTTTCGACATGGCCCTAGTCCGTACTCGCGGTCGTTGCGGGTGTAGGCGGGCGATTCGGTGATCAGGCGTAGGTGGTGACGAGAAGGCCGATCAGCAGCATGACGGCGCCGACCGTGCCGAAGGCCGCGACGCCGACCAGGCCGATGGAGCTGCCGGCCACCCGGAACTCCGCCGGATCCTGCGGGGAGTAGACCACGTCGATCGAATCGCCGACGGCCTTGCCGCCCGAATCGGCGTACGGCGAACGGGCCTGCACCTCATGCCCGTCGGCGGTACGGAACCGGATGACGGGATAACGGTAGGTGCTGATGCCACTCTTGGTCGTCTTCTGGTCCACCTCGATCGCGACCAGCTGGCCCGTCGCGGTGTATCCGCGCGTCAACCGTCGCTCCCGGCGCGCGAGCACCAGCGCCGCCAACACTCCTGCCGCCCCCACGGCCACGAACAGATAACCCCAGATCACCACGATTCCGTCCCCACAATTCGCACCGACAGACCGTAAACGCTGCGCAGGTCAATCGCACACCCCGTCCGCACGTCGAACACCCCGGTCGGCAGGTCACAGGCGCGACGTGGTCAGTCACGGTCGAGGCGGTCGGCGTACGAGCGGAGCGCGCGCAGAAAGTCGACCTCACGGAACGCGGGCCAGTAGGCGTCGCAGAAGTACAGCTCGGATCGGGTGCTCTGCCAGAGCAGGAAGTTCGACATCCGCTGCTCTCCACTGGTCCGGATGATCAGCTCGGGATCGGGCTGCCCCGCGGTGTAGAGATGGCGCCGGATGTCCTCAACGGAGACGGTTTCCGCCACATCGGTCAGGCCTTTACCCGCTGCCGCCCCGGTCTCCAGCAACGTTCGAACGGCCTCGACCACCTCCTGCCTTCCGCCGTAACCGATCGCGAGATTGAGGTGATTGCCGGTTGTACAGTCCTTCGTCGCTTCAACCGCCTCCTTCAACGCCCGCGCCGTGCTGTCCGGCAGCAGATCGAGCATGCCCGCGATGTGCAACTGCCACCGGCCTCCCGGCTGCATGAGCCGACTGGCGACCACCTCTTCGGTGACGCGCATCAGGTACGCCACTTCGGCGTCGCCGCGTTTGACCAGGTTCTCGGTGGAGCAGACGAAGGCCGTGACGTGCCGAACGCCCGCTGTCTCGCACCAGCGCAGCATCTTCTCGACGTGCTCGGCGCCGTACCGATGGCCGACGCTCGGGTTGGCGTGGCCCTGGCCGCGGGCCCAGCGCCGGTTGCCGTCCATCACGATGCCGATGTGCGCGGGAATCGGCCGTCCGGCCAGCCGCGCGCGCAGACGACGGACGTACAGCGAGTAGAACGGCTCGAGCAGCGTCATACCGATCAACCTATGTTGTTGTGAGGATCTCCTCCCAGTGGTCGAGCAATGTGCACAGGTGGGTTGTCGGGCGAACGGTGGGCCTGGCGTCACTGAGGCGGTCCGCCAGCCAGCGGCCGTTGCGGACCGGCGCGTTGGCGTCGTGCTCGCCGTACCAAAGGCTGACCTGGCAGCTCACGTCCGGCAACCGGAAGTCCCAGGGCCGGAAGGTGATCGCGGCATCCGCCAGATAGCCGTCCGTCTGAGCGAGCCCCTCGCGCACGGAATCCGCGACGGCCTTCGCGCCCTGCCGGGCGAGTTGAGCCGCATCCTCGGGCGGCAGACCGGCCAGGAACCGAGTGGCGAGGGCCTCGTCATCCTCGTCGGCCGGGTCCAGCTGGGCGACGTACTGCTCGAAGTCGGGGCGCATCCGCTCGACGTTCTCGGCGACAGTCCCTCGCGCCAGCGCGGCGAAGAAGTCCCGCTGCTGCGGCGAAAGGTCGTCCCGAGGCCACGGCGGATCCATGGCAGGCGCCATACCCGGCGCGGCAGCCAGCACGACGGCCCGAACCCTCTCGCCGTACCGCGCCGCGCAGGCCAACGCGTACGGCCCGCCCAGCGACATTCCCAGCAGTCCGAACTCCGCCACCTCCAACGCATCCGCCACCGCCACCAAATCCCTGGCGACGACCGAGTGCCCCACCCCTGTCCGCTCTGCCCACGCCTCCGCCGGACGTGGACCAGCCGGCACCGCGGGCGTCCCCACCTCCGCCCGGCACGGATCAGCCCGCACCGTGGACGTCTCCACCTCCACAGGGCGTGGCAGGTATGGGTCGGAGGTGCCATAGCCAGGGCGGTTCACCGCGATCAGCCGCACGCCGACCCGCCGCGCGGCCGTATCACCCGTGAAGGCGGCCCGGCGTGTATCCGGACAGCCGTGCAGGAAGAAGAACGCCCGCCCGCGTGGATCCCCGCCCTGCCAGTACTGGGCGCGGCGCCCATCCGGCAGGGTCAGCTGCTCGCTCAGCTCAGGCGCCGCTCAGCTCTGGCCCTCGGCGATGTTGACCATCCAGCCGATGCCGAACTTGTCCGAGCACATGCCGAACACGTCGCCCCACATCTGTTTCTCCAGTGGCACCGCGACCGTGCCGCCGTCGGAGAGTTTCTCCCAGTAACCGCGCAGCTCGTCGCTGTCGTCACCGCTCAGGCTGATGGCGATATTCGTGCCCGGGTTGTACGGCATGCCCGGCGGGGTATCGGCGCCCATCAGCGTGAAGCCCTTCTCCGTCTCCAGCTGGGAGTGCATGATGCCGTTCTCCTGGGGCGTGCCGGCCATGCCGGACTCCCCGAACGTGCTCAGCGTGAGATCACCGCCGAAAACGCTCTGGTAGAACTCCATCGCCTCCCGCGCGTTGTCGGTGAAGCTCAGATACGGATTGAGTCGCGAGGCCATCGGACGCTCCTTTGCGGTCCAGAACGGGAACTGCTTTGCACACTAGACCCGCCCACCGACAGTCTGCGAGAGCTCGGATCCATGGACGCGGCGCCGCTGCCGGGCTACCTTCCGAAGGTGAGTTTCAACAACGTGAGCGCGGATGCCTACGCACGCTTCATGGGCCGGTACGCCGAACCGCTGGCGGGCGGTTTCGCCGACCTCGCCGGGGTCCGGCCGGGTCAGCGCGCGCTCGACGTGGGCTGCGGGCCCGGTGCCCTGACCGCCCAGCTGATCGATCGGCTCGGCCCGGACGCCGTGTCGGCCATCGACCCGTCGCCGCCGTTCATCACCGCGGTGCGCGAGCGCTTTCCCGAGGTCGATATCCACTCCGGCACCGCCGAGGATCTTCCGTTCGCCGCCGGCTCCTTCGACGTCGCGTTGGCCCAGCTCGTCGTTCACTTCATGGCCGATCCGGTCCAGGGACTGCGCGAGATGGCCCGTGTCACCCGTCCGGGCGGGACCATCGCCGCCTGCGTCTGGGACCACGCCGGTGGCCGCGGCCCGTTGAGCCCGTTCTGGAAGGCGGCTCACGAGGTGTTGCCGGAGGTGCACGACGAGTCGGATCGTGCTGGTGCTCGTGCTGGCCAGCTAGCCGAGCTCTTCGCTGCCGCTGGAGTTCAGGACGTGCAAGCCGGCACGTTGACGGTGGAAGTCCCGTACGAGTCGTTCGACGAATGGTGGGAGCCGTACACCCTCGGCGTGGGCCCGGCCGGCGCGTACACGGCCAAGCTGTCGCCTGAACACCGCGAGGCCCTCCGCGCCCACTGCGCCGAGGTACTACCCGCAGGGCCGTTCACCATCTCCGCCACCGCGTGGACGACTACCGGCACGACATGACGAACTGGCCGGAGGTCCTGGCGCCGTACGCGCATGAGATCACCTTGCACCCCGGCTGCTCCGAACCTCGATTAGCCGCGGCAAAGCGCATCCTCGACCGGACGTTGCCGCAAGACCTGCACGGGCTCTACCGCCATACAGACGGCATCTACGACATCAGCGGCCAGTGGTTCAGTATGTGGCGTCTAACCGACCTAGTCAGCTGGAACCTCACCTCCTGGCGGGAAGGCCCTTCCGAGCGCCGTACGCTCCTAGCCTTCGGCGACGACGGTACTGGCGATCCGTTCTGCGCAAGCCTCGACCGAGATCCGGCCGTCTACTCGTGGTCACCTGTGTCCCAGGAGGCCACCCACCTTGCGGACAACCTTGAGGCCTTCTGGCCGGGATGGCTTTCCGGCCAGATCGGGACCTGACCTTGCTTACAGTGGTGGCGTGGCCAGACTCCGGCAAGTGAGCTTTGAGGTCGTACCGTTCGAGGAATGGGGTGGGCACGAATTGGTCCCGTACGTCGACGGCGTGAGCCTGTTGGACCTTGTGTCGGCGTACGAGCAGAAGAGCCGCTTCGATGTCCCCGGGGCTTACGCGGGGCTTAAGGTCGAAAGCTTCAAAGCTGGCGAACTAGCCGACTACCTGCTCGGGAAGCCTCGGTACTCCTTCGGCGACAATCCAGGCGCTGTTGCGCTTCTAGGCTGCGATTGCGGCGATACCGGCTGCTGGCCACTCCTGGCCCAGGTCCTGGCCGAAGATGGCGTAGTGACTTGGAGTGACTTCGCCCAGCCGCACCGCCCTAAGCGCGACTACACGCGCTTCGGCCCGTTCAACTTCAACGCTGACCACTACACCCAGACCGTCCGTACTCTCCCCTGATTCTTCTGTAGGCGTAGGCATTATCCGAAGCGCGATAAACCCGCCCGAGCGGTCGTACCAGCTGTCAGCCTTGGCTCCATGAGCGAACAGCCGACGCACTCGACCCCACCCGTCCAATGGTGGGCCATGACCATCCACTGCCTTGACCCGCACGCCACCGCCGAAGCCCTGCTGCCGCTTGGCGGCAACCTCTCCCCTCACCAAGATCCGAACAACCCGAACCTGCTGGTGCTGCAAGATCCGGCCGGCCATCCGCTCTGCCTGCTGCGCGCCTCCGCGGCCCGGCGCTTCTAGCCAGGCGCCGTTTTGACGTACGGGCTAACGTGGCCGAAACGCTGAAGGGGTGGGCTTATGAGCGTCGAGTCCAGGTACGACGAGGTGGCGGCGGAGTACGACGAATGGGTGGGCGGTGGTTCGCCGCTGGCCGACCCGGTGTTCGCGGAATTGGTCGGCCGGGTGGATGGGCAGGAGGTCTGTTCGGTCGCTTGCGGGCAAGGCCGGGAGGCGCGGTACCTCGCCAGCCAGGGCGCGACCGTGACGGGTGTCGACCTGTCGGAGAACTTCATCACGCTTGCGCGGCGCCACGAGGAGGCGGAGCCGCTCGGAATCTCTTATCAGCAAGGAGATGCGCATACGCTCGAAGGGCTGGCAGACGAGTCGTTCGACGGCGTGGTTTGCTTCATGGCGTTGATGGACATCCCTGACCTGGATGCGGCGCTGCGGTCTATCGCGCGCATTCTGCGGCCAGGTGGGTGGTTCGTTTTCGCGATCACGCATCCCTGCTTCAAGACACCTGCGACCGGCGATTTTGTCGACCATACGAACAAGAGCGTCCGTCGCGTCGTCGGGCGGTACTTCGCCGAGGGCTATTGGGACGGCCCAGGTCTTCATCGGAACGCCCTGCCCGTCGGGGCCTATCACCGCACCTTAAGCACCTACGTGAACACGTTGTCGAGCGCGGGATTCGTCGTCGACCAACTCCGCGAACCACCCCTCGACCACCCGCCGGTCTGGCAGGAAGTCCCCCAACTCCTCCACGCCCGCTGCCACCTGGCCTGAGCCAGTTCCCGCCTGGTGGTCAGTCCGAGCGACTGCTCATCGCGGCGGCCCCTCAACGCGGGTGCCCGGATCGGCGAGCTGCGCCCACCTGGTGATCTGGTAGGCGGCGCTGTCGGGCGGTGGTTCGTCGCCACTCAACTCGGTCGACGTCCACTTGGGAAGAATGAAGGCGATCGCGGAACCGCCACGCCGCGTACGAATGATGAGCCCTGCGTAGTTGAACCTCGCGGACGCCACCTCGGCTCTGGGGAAGCGCTCACTGCCGATCGGGTGCCGAATCACCAGCTCAGTCGGCGTAATCCGCACAGCGGGCCGCAGGATGAGCGCCGGAAAGCCGGCCAACAGAATGGAGAACGGCCACACCTCATCGATCGGGAAATGTTCGCTGGCAAAGACGACCGTCGCCACGAAGCCCAGCACAGGCAGAACGCACAAAATCCGGCCGACCACCCCGGCATCCCATACCTGCTCGTCCTGCTCGTCTCGGTCTTCATTCACGAATGCAGTTTGATCGAGACCCACACTCCACGCCACCACTTCGACCTTCAGGCCAGGCTAGAACCGACAGGCGACTCGTCGTACAGGACGCTTTAAGACGCGGGGCTCGGCGGCATTGTGGTCGGCACTCGCCCCGGACGGTTCAGCGCGACTTGGCGGTGGTTCGGTAGCTGCGCAGCATCAGGATCAGGCCGGTCGCGATCGCTAGGCCCACGAGGGCGAGCACACCGCACTTCACGATCGGCACGCGCCAGCCGTAGTCGGCGGTGTAGGCGGTCTTTGCGTTCTCCGCGAGCCGTACGCCCTCGATCGCGCCCGGCATGGGATCGGTGTGCCGGACCCGGACACTGTCATTCAGCACGATGTCCTGTCCCATCACGGTGCCGTCGGCGCGGGTGAACGTGCCGACCCAGCGGCAGGACTCGTCACCGCACTTGCGGTCGGTAGGGGTCAGGGTCCCGACAGGGCCGTCGCGCAGGGCGGAGCGGCCCTCGAGTCCCTCGGTTGCCAGGCTCAGCCCGCCACCGAGGGTGAAGAGCAGGATGAAGACGATGCCGATGAGGACAAAGACCCGCTCGCGGGTGCGCAGTGGTCGTTTGGTCGTCATGGCAGGGGCAGCCTAGCGGAATCGCCGAAACGGCAAGCACGGACGTTAGCCCCCGCAACCGTCAGATCACTGCGGGTCGCCGAGATGCACGCCGGCCTCACGCAGGTATGGTCCCCGCCTGCCGCTGCCGCCGCACATGCCTCGTCATGACCGCGCCCGCGATGGCGACCCCGATCAGAATGGGCATGACAACAACGATCACGGCCCACAGAACGATGGCGAGGTAGCCGTAGGCAGCGTTGTTCACGTCCGCGTCCGCCAGCACAAGCAAGACGATGCTCAGCACGAACGCGACCACCATCAGGACCCCGAGGATGATGGCGGACCAGACGAAAACCTTGGCCCACCGCCGGTAGCCGGTGCTGACCCCCGGGACTTGCGGTGATGCGTATGCCCCGCGCGCAGTCGGCATCTGGACCGGATCTGGGCCTGGCTGCTGATCGAACATGGAACCCAGTTTCACTGTCCGCGCCCCGAAACACCAAAGCTTGCCGCTCCCACGTCTTGACCATGCGCGGCTTCAGCCCACCCGCGCATATCCAAGAGGCCCCGTCGCTGCGGGTTAGCGTTCGTCTCATCGACGAGATCAGCGAAGTTGCTCAGTGGTCGGATGCGGCACGCCAGCGCTACGAGCGATGCGCCGACGATCTGATGGCCGCGCTCAAGGCACATGTCGCGCTGACGATCGAGCGGAGCGGTCGCCAACGAGAGTTCGCCCGTACTTTTCCTCCACTGAGGCGCTTTCGAAGGCGGCTGAAGCGTTCAACGAGACGGAACTCGACTGGTGCGGTTCGTCCGCGCTGAACCTCATGGACCTCGATGACTTCGACGACGAAGACAACGATGACGAGGATGACGAGGACGAGGAGGCCGCCGGGCCTGTGCTCTCGGGCTTACTCCGTTCGGATTTCACGGTCACGGACCAGGCGGCCCTGGTCAGCGCGGGGCGGGATGCTTATCGAAGCCTGTGGCCGTCCGACACCGACGAAGACGCCGCCCTTGCCGTCCCGGACATCATTCGGGCCGCCGCCGAGATCGTGCACGCGAGCGGCTGGTCGGGTCTGGCGAACGCTCCGGGCCTGGAGCCGCACGCGGAGTGGAACACCTTCGTCTCCCACGATGGCCAGTCCGACACCTCGGACGACGAAGACCCCTTCGCGATCGCCCGACCCCAGGCGCCGCTATAGGTGCTCGTCGAGGTTGGTTGCGTGCGGTTTGCCAGTCCAAAGCCTTTGGCGTGGGTCCAGGTGTCGTCGTGGCCGGTCTTGAGGTGGCGGTCATCGGCGTCCTATCGCCGTACCGGCAGACTCGGCCTGATCGTCCATTAGCCGAGGGCCGGCCGTCAGCCTGGTTCGGCCTGCACCCGCGCCCGGCTGGGACCGGGACTTGGCTATGTTGGACCGACTTGCCGATTCGCGTACGCCGGCGCGGGCGGCGATACGACTCCCTCTTGACTCGAAGGGATCGAGCATCCGAATGGCCGAGAGGGGCTGGAAGTTATGCGGACGATCCTGCTGAGTGGTGCGCTGGCGGTGGTCTGTTCGCTGCTGGGGACTCGGTACGCGATCGGGTGGTTCGCCCGTCACGGCTTCGGCCAGCCGATCAGGCAGGACGGACCGACCACGCATCACGTCAAACGAGGTACGCCGACCATGGGCGGTCTCGCGATCCTGCTGAGCGCCACCGCGGCCTACCTGACGGCAACGATCGTGACCGGTGGGTGGCCGAGTGCCAGCGCCTGGCTCCTGATGTTGCTGTTTTTCGGCTGCGGGGCCGTGGGGTTCCTCGACGACTTCATCAAGGTCTACACCCAGAACAACCAGGGCCTCAGCAGCCGGGCCAAGATGGCGGGACAAACGCTGGTCGCGCTCGTTTTCGGGGTACTTGCCACCCAGTTGTACGCCGACGAGCGCGGCGTCCGGCCGGCGTCGCAGTACATCTCCACCACGCACGACTGGGGGATCAAGCTGCCGCTGGTCGTCGTACTGCTTGCGATCTGGTTCCTCGTCACCGCGACCTCCAACGGCGCCAACCTCACCGATGGTGCCGACGGCCTGCTCGCCGGCGCGTCGGCGTTGATCTTCGGCGCGTACACCATCGTGAACATCTGGCAGAACAACCAGCTGTGCGGCTCCGCCCGGCCCACCGTGGTGGAGTCGCAGTGCTACCAGGTGCGCGATCCGCTCGACCTCGCGGTGTTCGCGGCCGCCATCGCCGCGGCGTGTATCGGCTTCCTTTGGTGGAACGCCAATCCCGCGCGGATCATCATGGGTGACGTCGGCTCGCTGGCCATCGGAGGCGCGTTGGCCGGGCTGGCGATCATGTCCCGTACCGAGCTGCTGATGGCCGTCATCGGCGGACTGTTCGTACTCGAGACGCTGTCCGTGCTGCTGCAGATGAGCTACTTCCAACTGACCAGGCGACTCACGGGCACGGGGCGCCGCATCTTCCGGATCGCGCCCATCCACCATCACTTCGAACACCTGGGCTGGGACGAGGTCACCGTGGTGATCCGCTTCTGGATCATCGCCGGGATCTCCGTCGCCGCCGGGCTCGGCATCTTCTACGCCTCCTGGCTGGCCTGAACCTGTCCGGTCTTTCGGAGTACACCGCCGACGGGCGGGAAAACCCGTTGCGGTGGTCTGGCCCGGTTGCTTGATTGATGTGCAACCAAGTAAGGGAAGGAACCACGACCACATGTCGCTGCCGACCCCCACGCTGCATACCGAACGCCTTCGGCTGCGTCCCTTCGACGACGCGGATGCCGACGAGCTATTCGCGCTGCACAGCAACGCGTTCGTGCTGCGCTACTGGGACTCGCCGCCGTGGACCGAACGCGACCGTTCCGCGCGATTCATCGCGGCTTGCCGTCAGCTTGCCGAGTCGGGCACCGGGGCTCGGTTGGCCGTGGATCGTTCCTCCGACGGGACCTTTCTCGGCTGGTGCAGCCTGAGCCAGTGGAACCCGGACTACCGCAGCGCGTCGCTGGGCTTCTGCTTCACCGAGGCGTCCTGGGGCTACGGCTACGGCACCGAGGCCGCGCGCGCCTTGCTGGGATGGGCGTACGACACGCTGGACCTGAATCGCGTTCAAGCCGAGGCCGACACACGCAACGTGGCATGCGCCCGCGTCCTGGAAAAGCTCGGCTTCGTGCACGAAGGAACACTGCGCGAAGACTGCATCGTGAACGGCGACGTCTCCAACTCCTGGGTCTACGGCCTCCTCCGGCGCGACTGGCAGTCACCAACCGAGGCGCCGCAAGCCCTCTGAGCGGGTCTCGTCCGACGCAGGCATCCGGGTCGTCAGGTCAGTAGGCGGGCCCAGTCGTCCAGTTCCCGCAGGATCCGCGGCAGGTGCTCGCCAGCGTCGAGCAGCGACCGGGTGCAGAACGCGACCTGCTCCGCGCTCTCGTCGCGATGCCCCAGCACCACCCACAAGCACCAGGCCGTGAAGCTGAGATGCCCGATAAGCAGTCCGGCGAAGGCAGTCGCGTCGACGGACCCGGCCGGGCCGCCGTGCTCCCGATAGGACCCGATCAGCGGACGAACGATGCCAGGGTCGCCGCCCGCGATGCTCCGCTCGTCGGCAGCGGCGAGCCGAACGGCGTTGGCCGCCGCGTCCCACCACGGAACATCGGCGGTCGCCGACTCCCAGTCGATCAACACCAGACCGCTCGGGGTGGCGAGGATGTTGGCTCGGGCGGCGTCCCCGTGGGTCATCCTCAGGGCCGGCCGGTTCCGCAGCGCGTCGGCGATCAGGTCGGCCGAGTCTTCGGCCACCCCGAGTACAGCGCGAGCGGCCCGGCCCAACGCCGGGTCTGCCATGCCCTCGGCCTGACCGGCCCAGTCCCGCCACTCGTCCAGCGGGAAGACCGACGACGCGTCGGCGTCCGGGTCGAGTGCCACGTTCAACCGGGCGATCCGGGCCAGGACGCCGCCGAGCCAGGACGCCAGTTCCTCGTCGGGGACGCGGGCGTCCCGCAGGTCGCGGCCCTCAACCCAGGCCGTCACCCGGACAAGGTCGCCGCCGGCGTCCGGTGGCGCGTACCAATAGCCAACGCTCGGCTCGGGCGGCTGGACGGGCTGAGGCATAGGGATACCGGCCGCCACGGCGGCGCTCTCCAGCCGGTACACGGTCCAGGCCTTCCGACGCTGCCACTCGGCGAGATCAGGGCGATCGGCGGAGCCGAGATGGTCGTACTTGACCACCCAGCGCCCGTTTGTCGTCGACAAGACTCGAGTGACGGCGGGGCGGTCTCCGTTGGCGAGCGGGCGGTCCTCCAGGACAATCCCCAGGCCGAAAGCATCGGCGAGCTGCTCGGCGTTGATCGGCACCCCGGGGAGTGTTCCACGCGCCACGCCCGGAGGCGACACCATTTCGGCCGGCAGGACGCCGGCAACCTCGCACCACGAGCCGATCGTCAGGTGGGAGAACGCACCCCAGATCATCACTCGCCTTGTGGCCGGAGCAGACCCGGCATCCCGGACCCGGAGTCGTGGGAAGCGGTGGCGGCGACCGCGTTAGCAGATCTGCTGGCAAGCCCGCCCAGGCGTTAAAGAACCCCAGGTCATGTAGCCCGTGACCTGGGGTTTCTCGTGGAGCCGCCTATCGGAATCGAACCGATGACCTTCTCATTACGAGTGAGACGCTCTGCCGACTGAGCTAAGGCGGCGTGGCCCTAGGGCCGATGCAAGAGTGTAGCGGGAGGTCGGGCCGATTCCGAATCGGATACCCCGACGGGTTGTCGGAGGGCCACCGAAGGCGGGTGCCGTCGCGGCGGCGAGGCACGTCCGGACGCCGAGGCCGCGAGGGCGGCCGACCCGGACCGGAGTCGGCCGGGTCGCACCTCGGCTGGTTGGCCGGGTTCGGTTGCCGGACGGTTGTCCGAGGTCGGCGCGGACCAGGCGTTGGCTGGTCGTACGTCGGAGGGTGGCCGGGTCGCTCGCCGGACGGGCGGCTGGGGCGGACGTCGGACGGGCGGCTGCCGGGGCCTGGGCCGGGCGGTTGGCTGGGGCGGTTGTGGGAGGGCCGGGCGGTTGGCTGGGGCGGTTGCGGGAGGGCCGGGCGGTTGGCTGGGGCGGTTGCGGGAGGGCCGGGCGGTTGGCTGGGGCGGCGGGGATTGGCGCGGCGTCTCGCGAGCGGGTTCTGGCGGGACCACTCGTTGCCGGAACCTGCGGCGGCGGCTTAGGCGTCGTACTGCTTGCGGAAATTGGCTGGTGGGGCTGTGTATTCCACGGGACCGGGCATGAGAATGGGAATTTGGGGGGGAAATTGGGAAATGGGTTGACGGTGGGCGGGGGTGGGGGTCAAACTATTGCTCGGCAGATAGCCGCAGGACTGAGAGGGACGATCGTGACTGGACGGCGGGAGATGGATAAGCGGGGGTTGCGTATTTCGCGCACCGCCGGCTTTGCCTGCCTGCGGTCTTGGCCCGCGGTCCGCGCGTATCACGGTCAGAACCTGCTTAGTGGCGGCGAATCCCGTCCGAGTCCGGGTGGTCCACCTGCTTGATCGTTGCTGATCAGGCCAGGGGCCGCCCGTCGGGTTCGACCGACCGGGGCGGCCCTTTTTCATGTTCGAAACACCTTGGTTTTGCCGGTGAGCTGTGGCAGCGGAACAGATTCCAAACCTGTTTCCCGAGGGTTCGATTCCTTCCATCGGTGCTTTTCGGTGCCCACGGGCGGCGAATTGAAGAATGAGAATCGAATAGTCAATGAATGGACGAGCTGCGGGCCAGTGGTGGGCCGCCTCAGATGAGGAGATCGGGAGTTCGAATCTCTCCAGCTCGACCGGGCGCCCTCAGGTTCAGCTACCGGCCGCAGGGGCGCCAAACGAAAAGGCCGTGGTCCCCGGCCAGGCGGAGGCGCCGGCCGGGGACCCGCCGAACGCCC
This sequence comes from Kribbella deserti, assembly GCF_042434725.1. NCBI lineage: Bacteria > Bacillati > Actinomycetota > Actinomycetes > Propionibacteriales > Kribbellaceae > Kribbella > Kribbella deserti. The sequence continues at coordinate 213,856 of NZ_JBHLTC010000030.1, forward strand.
GTGGCCCAACTGGACAAGGCGGCTGCCTACGAAGCAGCAGAGTGCAGGTTCGAGTCCTGCCGGGCGTGCTGTGTCCGAGGCGGAAGTGGGCGATGCGCCGGGATGTGACCCCGGAGGAAGCGGGTTCGAGCCCCGCCGGACACCCCAAGCCGGATCCACCCGGCCGGACAAGAAACACCCGCGCCGGATCCACCGGCCGGGCAAAGCCCGAGCCGGGAACCACCCGGCCGGATGAAGCACCGTTGATCGACGTACGCGCGGCTCTGGCCCAACTGGTAGAGGCGTCCGGTTCAGGACCGGAAGGTTCGGGGTTCGAATCCCTGGAGCCGCACCGATGGATCGGCCTCAACGTGAGGTCGTTTGGCACACTGAGGAGAGGAGGAAGGCCATGAGCGGTGTGATCGTGCTCAACGCGTCGTACGAGCAGCTGCATGTCGTCTCCGTGCCGCACGCCATCCGGATGCTCGTCCGGGAGGTGGCGGTGGTCGAGGAAGCGCACGACGGCGCCCGCATCGGGCCATTCCCTTTACCCCGCGTGCTTCGCCTCGTCCGGTACGTCGTGACCAAGTGGCGGTATGCGACCGGCCGCCTGCAGTACACCCGCGCCGGCGTACTGCGCCGTGACCGGTTCCGCTGCGCCTATTGCGGTCAGGCCGGCGCGATGACGATGGACCACGTCGTACCGCGCTCCCGTGGTGGCCGGGGTGAGTGGCTGAACGCCGTCGCCGCGCACGCCTCGTGCAACGAGAAGAAGGGCAACCGGACGCCTGAGGAAGCCGGTATGCCGTTGCTCTGGCAGCCGTGGATTCCCTCGCGGGCCGAACTCTCGATCTGAGCCACGGCTACCAGTAGTGCCAGGTGGGCGACGGCGTCCCACCCTCGGTTCTGACCCGAGGTCCCGCAGGTTCGAGCCCTGCCCTGGCAACGCCGTACCCAACAATCCGAGCAATACCAGAGAAGAAGGAGTGGAGATGAACTTCCCTGTCCCGCTGAGTGGCGCGAAGAGCTCCACCCTGATGTGGGCCCAGGAACACGAGGTCGGCGCCGCGGCGTTGACCCAGCTGCGCAACATCGCCGCGCTGCCCTGGGTGCACGGTGTCCGGGTGATGCCGGACGTGCATCTCGGCAAGGGCGCCACGGTCGGTTCGGTCATCGCGATGCGGCAGGCGGTTTCGCCCGCGGCGGTCGGGGTGGACATCGGCTGCGGCATGGAAGGCGTACTCACCTCGCTGACGGCAGCGGATCTGCCTGACGACCTTTCGGCGATCCGCGGCCGGATCGAGGACGCCGTACCGGTTGGCTTCAAGGCTCACGAGTCGGCCGTCAGCCCGCGCAAGCTCTCCCTCTCCGGCGACGGCGGTGGCGGTGGCGGTGGCGGTGGGGACGACTGGAGCTGGAAGAACTTCTGGGGCAAGTTCACCAGCCTGCACGAGGGTGTGCAGGACCGGGAACGCAAGGCCATGCTGCAGATCGGCACACTCGGAGGCGGTAACCACTTCATCGAGGTCTGCCTCGACGAAGTGGACCGCGTCTGGCTCATGCTGCACTCGGGCAGCCGGAACATCGGCAAGGAACTGGCCGAGCGGCACATGAAGATCGCCAAGGCCATGCCGCACAACGCGGATCTGCCCGACCGGGATCTCGCGGTGTTCCTCAGTGGCACCAAGGAGATGGACGCGTACCGCCGCGACCTGACCTGGGCCCAGGAGTACGCCGCGCGCAACCGGGCGATCATGCTCGCGCTGATCTGCCAGGTCATTCGGGAGTCGTTCCCGACGGCCGGAGTCACGTTCGAGCAGCCGATCTCGTGCCACCACAACTACGTGGCGGAGGAGACGATCGATGGCCTCGACCTGCTCGTCACCCGCAAGGGCGCGATCCGGGCCGGCCTCGGCGATCTCGGGCTGATCCCGGGTTCGATGGGCACCGGCTCGTACGTCGTACGCGGGCTGGGGTCGGCGCAGTCGTTCTACTCCGCGTCGCACGGCGCCGGGCGTCGGATGAGCCGTAACGAGGCCAAGCGGCGTTACACCGTCGACGACCTCGTGGCCCAGACCGCCGGGGTGGAGTCGCGTAAGGACGCGGGGGTTCTCGACGAACTACCGGCCGCCTACAAGGACATCGAGTCGGTAATCGCGGCGCAGGCCGATCTGGTCGAGGTAGTTGCCCACCTCAAGCAGGTGATCTGCGTCAAGGGCTGAGCCGGGTGGGCCGTCCGTCGTACACAGGGGTTACGACGGGCGGCCCTACTCCTCGCTTTGCTCCGAGAGGTTCTTGAGCCGCTCGAGCTGGGCCCAGTGGTGCGCGATGCGCTCCTTGCCCAAGGCGGTCAACGCAACGCTGGTATTCGGCTTCTTGCGGACGAAGCTCTTGAAGATGTCGACCAGACCGGCGTCTTCCAGCTTGGTCAGGTGGCTCGACAGGTTGCCCTTGGTAAGGCCGGTCGTCCTTTGCAGGAAGAGGAAATCCGCGCTTTTGACCGACGAGAGCACCGTCAGGATCGCCAACCGGCCCGGTTCGTGGATCAGCCGGTCGAGGTTGAGATCGGCATTACGCTCCGGCATCGCTGTCCTTCGGCTCCAGGGCTCCGGCTGGACCAAAGGTACGGACGAACGCCCGGTGGTCCAAAACGCCGTTCAGAATGACGGCAAAACCGGCCAGCAGTAGCCCGATGTTGCTCGGGTCGGCGCCGTTCCACAGTGGCACCGCTCCGATGACCAGGAGTGCACCCCAGATCATCACGTGGTGGCGCTTCAATCCGACTCCGATCACGTAGGACAGCAGGGCCGCGAGCGCTACACCGATGGCGATGGGATTGACCGGCAGATCCAAGGACCACGACATCCGGCTGCGCAACAGCAGGGATGCACCGACCACGAGCGCGACCGTGAGCACGATCTGCAGGACGGTCAGCCAACCGTGCTTCGCGGTCTGGGTGAGCCGGCCGTAGTTCTCGTTGTAGTAGCGCTGGATCGGCAGGGCCGACAGCGCCGCGGCGAGGAACACCACCAAAAAGACGGCGGTGATGTCGAGCGGCGGAACCTCCCAGTTCCCCAGCGCCGCGACCACGATCATCAGCCCGCCGGGAATGGCCAGCAGACCACGCAGATAGGTGTACGTCGCCCCGGCGCGTTCCAACTGCTTCCGCTCCATTTGGACCCCCTCAAACTAGTTGGTGCCGCAAACTTAAGCGCCAAAGTCGGGTCGCGTCAACTAGTTTGCGATGCAAACCTTATAACCCGAAAGGAGGACCGGCCATGGCCGATCTCAGTACGAACAAGAAGGCGGCCAAGGGCAGGACAGGCGCTCCCGTCCGGCCGGGACACGCGATGCGCCGGGTCCGCCTGGCCTGCGGGCACCTCCAGCGCGACCGCATCGCCCACACCGGCGACCACGTCTGGTGCGAAGCCGGCTGCTCCAACTGGCTCCGCGTCGTCACCGTCGAGGAATAACCCTCCGGCACGCCGGTATCCCGTTCATCGGACCCTTGTTACGCGGCGAGTCGGCGTTCATCGGACCCTTGTTACGCGGCGCGTTGCCCTTCATCGGACCCTTGTTACGCGGCGCGTTGCCCTTCATCGGACCCTTGTGACCATGCCTCGGCGTGTCATCGGACCCTTCCGACCAACTGCCGGCCTGTCATCACCAGGGTGCGATCTGTCGCCCGCCGACCACCTCTTGGCGGACCCTTTGAGGTTGGTGCCTGCCTGGCTCTCATAAGGCCGGGTTCCTGGTTCGACTCCAGGCAGAGGGACTGTCCGCCGCCGTTGCCGACGAATGGCGCTGCGGTGGCATGGCGTCGGTCCGAATCCGCCCTCCCACGCGCCACCTGACCTTCGCGCTCCTCTACGAGCGCGGATTCGAACCGATGAATGCAGGGGCCGCGGCGTCGGCTGGATAGGTCGGTTAGCCCTTGGTCAGAAGGGTCCGATGAACGGCAACACGCCGCGTCAGAAGGGTCCGATGACACGCCGGGAGATGGCCACAAGGGTCCGATGAACGCCGACACGCCGCGTAACAAGGGTCCGATGAGCGGGATACCGGCGCGCCGGGGGGCGTCGGTATTTCGAGGGGGGACGAGGGAGGGAGGGGGTTAGTGAGGGTGGAGGAGTTTGTCGGGGTTTAGGAGGTTGGTGGGGTCGAAGGCGGTTTTGAGGCGGCGGTGGAGGGTTAGGGCTACTGGGCCTAGTTCTTGTTCTAGCCATTGGCGTTTCAGCTTGCCGATGCCGTGTTCGCCGGTGATGGTTCCGCCTAGGGCCAGGCCTAGTTCCATGACGGCGCCGAAGGCTTGGAGGGCTCGTTCTTCCGCGGCCGGGTTGTCGCGGTCGAAGACCACCGTGGGGTGCATGTTGCCGTCGCCGACGTGGCCCGGGCAGAAGATCTGGACGTCGTACTTGGTGGCGATGGCGGTGATGCCGTCGAGCAGGTCGACGAGGCGCTTGCGCGGTACGGCAACGTCGTCGACCAGCGTGGCGCCGAGTGGTTCGAGCGCCGGGTTGACCAGGCGACGGGCCTCCAGCAGCATGCGGGATTCCTCGGCGTCGGAGGCCTCGGCTACCTCGATGGCGCCGGCCTCCGTGCAGATGCGGGCCATTTCGGCGACGTCGTCCACCGCGCGGAGGCCTCGGTCGGACTGGGCGATCAGGAGGCTGCCCACGTTGGAGGGCAGGCCCATGTCGCGGTAGTTCTGGATCGCCCGGGCGGTCGCGCCGTCGAGGAACTCCAGCAGCGAAGGTTGCAGGCCCGCGGCCATGATGGCGGCGGCCGCGGCGAGACCTTGTTCGGCCGAGGTGAAGGTGGCTGCCGCGGTCAGGGCGGCCTCCGGCTCCGGGCGGAGCGCGAGGGTGGCCTCCGTGACCACGCCAAGCGTGCCTTCCGAACCCACGATCAGGCTGGTCAGGTCGTAGCCCGCCACGCCCTTCGCCGTACGGCGGCCCATCCGGACCACCTCGCCGGACGCGAGCACCACCTCGAGACCGCGGACGAAGTCGCCGGTGACGCCGTACTTCACGCAGCACAGGCCGCCCGCGTTGGTGGCGATGTTGCCGCCGATGGTGGACATCTCCCATGACGACGGATCCGGCGGATAGAACAGGCCCTTCGCCAGCACGGCCCGGGACAGGTCCGCGTTGATCACGCCGGGTTGTACGACGGCCACTTGGTCCTCGACGTCGATCTCGAGGATCTGGTTCATCCGGGACGTCGACAGCAGGATGCAGCCGTCGATCGCGTTGGCCGCGCCGGACAAACCGGTACGGGCGCCCTGCGTGACTACGGGAACACCGGCCTCGCCGGCGGCGCGTAGTACCTCCGAGACCTCGGCGGTCGAGGCCGGACGGACGAGCAGCAACGGCGTACCGGCGCTACAGAAAGTGGCGTGGTCGTTGCGATGGCTGTTCAGGATGTCGGGATCGGTGACAACGGCCTTGTCACCGATCGAGATGCGAAGGCGGTCGGCGAGCTGTTCGGCGGTCATATCTCATCCTGTTCGGCGAGCAGGCGCAGCACCAACTCGGCCCGGCGAACGCGTTCCCGGCCCAGCGCCTGCGCGGTCGCGGCGAGATGCGCGCCGACGGGATAGATGTTCGGGGCGTTGCGCAGACCCATCTTCAGATAGACCGGCGCGGCGATCCGAATCACCTCAGGTACGTCGTAGAACCGCACGCTGCCGCCCTGGTCGTCCGGCGCCTCCACGTACAGGTCGATCGGCACACTGGCCGACGCCCGGATCTCGGCGAGCGCGGACAACGGCAGATCCGTCGACACGTTCAGGCTGGTCGCGCCGGCGGCCTGGTAGAGCGCGGCGGTCGGGCCGTTCGTCAACGGCATCAGCACCGAGGTCTTCAGCACCAGGTCGTCCGGCAGATGGCCGGACTTCTTCAGATCGCCCAGTAGTTGCAGCACGCCCAGGTCGCCGACCAGCAGGCTGCGCACGCCGAGCTCGACTGCGCGGAAGGCATCACACAGCGACGCGGCAACCATCTCGTTGCCACGAGCAACCGATGCGACCGCCGCCGAAACCTTGGCCTGTCCGCCGATATCCCAACCGGATCGCGGCCCCAGGAACAGGCAGACCTCGACACCGTAATCGTTGCCCAGCTCCACCATCTCGGAGATCTCCGCGTCGGTCAGCATCATCACGCCGCTGCCCTGGGAGACCCGATGCACCGGCACATCCCGCTCGACCGCCTCGTCGAGTACGGCCTTGAACACCTCGGGCCCCTCGCAAGACGGGATCTCGATCCGGTACGGTGCCCCGCCGTGGAACCGCCCGGGCGCCGACGGCAGCGCGAACAGAACGGGATATCCCTGCTCCGCCAGGAGTTCACGCGCTTCGCGTAAGTTCACCAGTCCTCCAGATCGCCCAGGTCGTTCGTGATCGGCCGTTCCGGTCCCAGCACCTCGAAGCCCAGGCTAAGCAGTGGGCGCGTGACCATCAGCTCGTGCGGGTTCAGCGTGTCGCGAACGCGGGCCAACCGCAGCTCCGCCAGATCCCGCCGCCCACTCATCGCGACCGCGGCCACGATCGCCGCCGCGTCATCCGCCAGCACCATCGGCAACCGCGACCGCCGGGCTCCACCGGCGCCCGAGGTCAAGGCGTTCACGTACGACGCGCGCAGGTCAACCGAAGCCAGCAGCCGCATCGGGATGACGTCAGCCAGGCCAAGGCCCGAGGCGTTGCCGTGGGACGCCGCGCTGATCCGATGCACGGTGATCGCCGCGATCGAAGGCTTCTCGAACTCGGGAATTCCGTGCACCCAGCAACGACCGATGACGTTGGTGTCCATCCCGGTACCGGACTTGTCCTTGCCCATTTCATCGACCACCAGCACATCCAGCGAATCGAAAGGCAGTCGCCCGAGCAGGCTGGAAGCCTTTCCAAGCAAGACATTCTCCGCCTCGCCAGCGATGCCAGTGGGCATCACCAGCTCAACAAAAGCGGTCTCGTCGCGAGCATTCTCCACGATGGCGAGTCCGCCGATTATCTTGCCGTGCGCAACAACCATGCGAGCCACAGCGGCGATTGCCCCACCCAGCAAGGGAATTCCGCCCGCATGCAAGGCGGCAGCACCACGATGGTTACCGAGGCCAATCGCCGCGATCTTGGCCAGCCCACTCTCCACCGGCCCGTGGAAATCGGTGTGCGGCTTGATCCGATTGACCAGCAACACCCCGTCCGCCTGAGCGGCGATCGCGTCATGATGCACGGGTGTGCCGTCGGCCAGCGTGCCGAGCACCACCGTCTCCATGGTCGCCTCGATCGGGCAGCCCATCGACTCCTCGGTCACCCCGAGACCCGCCAGCATCTCCCGCTGTCCCTCGGCCGTGGCGCCACCGTGCGAGCCCATGGCCGGCACGATGAACGGCGCAGCTCCAGCCTCGCGCAACCAGTCGACGGCCGCCCGCAGTACGACGGTGAGATCGCGAATCCCCCGGCTTCCAGCGGTGACGGCGACCCGCGCGCCTGGCTCGACCCGCAACGGCGCCAGCGCGGCCCGGGCGGCGCCATACGGGTCGGGCTCGATCGGTAACTCCCCCAGCGGCGCGCGGACCGGCGTCACCAACGGCACCGGTCCCTCCGGCCGCAGGTCCCGAACGGCGGCGAACAGGTCGGACATCAGTGACTCTGCCGGCCGACGGCCGAGCCACTCCGGCCGACCAGGAAGTCGAGGTCGCAGCCTTCGTTGGCCTGCATCACGTGATCGGTGTAGAGCCGGACCCAACCGCGATCGCCCGCGGGCGTTGGCGCCTGCCAGTCGGCGCGGCGCTTCTCCAGCTCCTCGTCGGACACGTCCAGGTGCAATGTCCGCCCGGGCACGTCCAACTCGATCCAGTCGCCCGTTCGTACCAACGCCAGCGGCCCGCCCACGGCCGCCTCGGGCGCGACGTGCAGCACCACGGTCCCGTACGCCGTACCGCTCATGCGGGCGTCGGAGATCCGGACCATGTCGTCGACGCCTTGTTCGGCGAGCTTGCGGGGGATGGTCATGTTGCCGACCTCGGGCATACCCGGATATCCGCGTGGGCCGGCGTTCTGCAGTACCAGCACGGTGTCCGCGTCCACGTCGAGCTCCGGGTCGTCCACGGCCAGGTCATATTCCTCGATACTGCTGAAGACCAAGGCCCGTCCCCGGTGCTGCAGCAATCGTTCGGAGGCGGCCGACTGCTTCACGACGGCTCCGTCCGGCGCCAGGTTGCCCTTCAGTACGGCGGTACCCGCGCCGCTGCCAAGGGGATCGCCGACCGCACGGATGACGTCGGTATCGACGGTTCGTTCGGCCTTCGCGACGTTCTCGCCGATGCTCTTGCCCGTGACGGTGATCGCGTCGGCCTTGAGCAGCGGCAGGATCTCCCGCAGTACGGCCGGTAGACCGCCCGCGTAGTAGAAGTCCTCCATCAGGTAACGGCCCGACGGCTGCAGGTCCACCAGCCACGGCACCCCGCGGGCCCACTCGTCCATGTCGTCCAAGGTCAGGTCCACGCCCGCGCGGCCCGCGATCGCGAGCAGGTGGATCACCGCGTTGGTCGAACCACCGATCGCCGCGTTGGCCCGGACGGCGTTCGCGAAGGCGTCCCGGGTGAGGATGTCGCTCGGTTTGAGGTCTTCCTCGACCATCTGCACGATGCGCTGGCCGGCCTGCTGGGCGATCGCGTACCGCCGGGAGTCGACGGCCGGGATGGCGGCGGAACCGGGCAGCTGCAGACCGAGGGCTTCCGCCATACAGGCCATTGTCGAGGCCGTGCCCATCGTCATGCAGTGGCCGTTGCTGCGGGACATGCCCGATTCGGCGGCGGCGTAGTCCTCCTGGCTCATCCGGCCCGCGTTCACGTCCTGGGTGAACCGCCAGACCGCCGTACCGGAACCGATGTCGCAGCCGCGGAACTTGCCGTTGAGCATCGGGCCACCGGTCACCACCAGCGTGGGCAGATCGACGCTCGCGGCGCCCATGATCGAGCCAGGCGTGGTCTTGTCGCAGCCCGTCAGCAGGATCGTGCCGTCGATCGGATTACCGCGCAGCGACTCCTCGACGTCCATGCTGAGCAGGTTGCGGAACAGCATCGCGGTCGGCCGGAGCATGGTCTCGCCGAGCGACATCACCGGGAACTCCAGCGGGAATCCCCCGGCCTGCCAGACGCCACGCTTGACCGATTCAGCCAGCCGGCGCAGGTGCGCGTTGCACGGCGTCAGCTCCGACCAGGTGTTGCAGATGCCGATCACCGGCCGGCCGTCGAACACCTCGTCCGAGAAGCCCTGCGCGCGCATCCAGGACCGGTGGATGAACCCGTTGCGGTCCTTCTCGCCGAACCAGTGGTCGAAGCTCCGTCGGCCGATATGCCCTTCCGGCCGCCCCGGCTCCTCGCCGATCGGACGGCCGGTCTTGTCCGGCGTCGGCTCGCCCGAGCCCGAGCTGGGGACCCCGGGGACCGACGGCTGAGGGTCCTCGACGGCCGGGCGGTCTTGGTCGTCACTCATCGGTGCACCTCCGCAGTGCTGATCTCGCCGTTGATCCGGCGGCTGACGCCGAGCGGATTGGCATCCCGCAGTACGGCGGGCAGCAGGTCGTCCGGCGCGTCCTGGAACGCCACCGGCCGCTGGAACCGCCGGGCCGCGGTGACACCGACGCTGGTGTGGATCGAGCCGACGCTGGACGGGAACGGGCCACCGTGATGCTGCGCCCAGGAGACCGCGACACCGGTAGGCCAGCCGTTCCAGAGCACTCGCCCGGCCCTTGCCGTGAGCAACGGCAGCAGGTCCGCGGCCAGGTCTGCGTCGGACGCCTCGGCGTGAATGGTGGCAGTGAGGTTGCCCTCGAAGGCCTCGATCGCGGCCTTCAGCTCATCGATCGAGCCGTACTCGATGATGACCGAAGCGGGTCCGAAGCACTCCTCGAGGATTTCCTCCGGCGCGGCCAGGAGCTCGGTCACGGTGGTCTGCAGCAACGTCGCGCCCGGGCCTTCGCTGAGCACGCGAACCGCCTTGCGCAGCCGGGCCAGGCCGCTCGCGAAGCCGGAGGCGATCCGGTCGTTCAGCATCGGCGCCGCGGCGACGCCTCCAACGGCCTCGGTCAGCTGGTCCTCGAGGCCGTGGCCGTTCGGCAGCAGCAGGATGCCCGGCTTGGTGCAGAACTGCCCGACGCCGAGCGTGAACGAGCCGACGTAGCCCTTGGCGATATCGGCACCACGCGCGTCGATCGCGGCCTGGGTGACGATGACCGGGTTGAGGCTGCCGAGTTCGCCGTAGAACGGAATCGGCGTCGGCCGGGTGACCGCGATCTCGTGCAGCGCGCGACCAGCCGGCACCGAACCGGTGAAACCCGCCGCGGTGATGCGCGGGTCCTTGAGCGCCGCGATGCCGACGTCGTACCCCTCGACCAGCGCGAGCGCGCCGGCCGGGGCGCCTGCCTTGGTCAGCGCCTCGGCGAGCACGGCCGCGGTCCGCTGCGACAGCTCGGGGTGACCCGGGTGCGCCTTGACGACGACCGGGCAGCCCGCGGCCAGGGCCGAAGCGGTGTCACCGCCGCAAACACTGAACGCGAACGGGAAGTTGCTGGCAGCGAACACCAGTACCGGCCCGAGCGGTACGAGCACCCGGCGCAGGTCCGGCCGCGGTACGGGCTTGGCCGCCGGGTCCGCCGTGTCGATGACGACCTCCAGCAGCGAGCCTTCCGCCAGCGCGTCCGCGAACATGCGGAGCTGGCCGCTGCTGCGGGCCACCTCGCCACGCAGGCGAGCCTCAGGCAGGGACGACTCGCGCATGGCGATCGGCACCAGCTCATCCGCGGCGGCGTCCAGCGCGTCCGCGGCCGCGCGGATCCAGCCCGCGCGCTCAGCCGGCCCGGAGGCGGCCAAGGCAGGTGCGGCATCCCAGGCGGCGGCGAGGATCTGGTCGAGTTCGGCAGCGGTGGTGTCGGTCATTCTGCGTCCTTCAATTCGGGGCGAGCGGTTCCGGTGGCCAGGGTGGCAAATGCCTCTTTGCCCACTGCCACCGTATTCGTCAGCGTGCCGACCTCTTCGATCGAGATCGCCACCACGTCACCGGCCCACAGCGCGAAGTCCAGTTCGGGCACGATCCCGGTGCCCGTGGCCAGCACCACGCCGTCGGGAAAGTCGTTCGGTACGAACAGCACGTCGACCAGGTCGGCCAGCGGCCGAACCAGCTTGGCCGTCGAGGTCGTACCGGCGAACACCTCCGCGCCATCGCGCGTGATTCGCAGGTCGATCGTCAGGTTGGCCGGGTCCGCGACCTCCCAGACCGGGCGGATCCCCGTGGCCAGCGCGCAGCCTCCGGCGAAGACCTTCGCCTGCGGGATGTACAGCGGGTTCACGCCTTCGATCGACCGGGAGCTGACGTCGTTGCAGACGGTGAAACCCGCGATCTGGCCGTGACTGTTCGCGACCACCGCCAGTTCCGGTTCCGGTACGTCGTGGCCGGAGTCGACCCGGATGCCGATCGGCTCGCCATCCGTGACCACGCGCCAGGCCGGCGACTTGCCGAACAGCTCGGGCCGTTCCGCGGAGTAGACCCGGTCGTACACCGACTGCTCGGTGCTCTCCTCCATCCGGGCGCCACGCGAACGCTCGTACGTCACACCGGCACACCACACCTCGGCCCGCTCGTCGATCGGCGGCAAGAGCCGAACACCCGCGGCGTCGATCGCGTCGGACACCGTGCCGACGGCCGTTCGCAGTTCGTCGACGGAGAGCCGGAGCAACTCCGCCATCGAGCTGTAGCCCTCGATCGGTGCCACCGCGCCGTCAGCGAGTACGCCGACCCGCGGCTGTTCGCCCGGCGCTTGGAAGCGGACCAGATGCATGGAAATGCCTCTCTGTAGAAAACCGGTCACATCGACGTACCGAGCAGCCCCCGGGTGATCTGGAAGCCGACGTTGCCCGAGGCAACCGCACGCGGTACCTGGCGGCGGCTCGCCACCGCGGCCACCGTGCGCAACGCGACCTGCGCCTGCTCCAGACGCGTACCGGAGACCACCGCATCGAGGTCGTCGCCGTGCTTTCGGACCGTCGCCGGATCCGCGCTGAGCTGCACGACCGGGACGAACCGCTGAGCCGACAAGGTGCCTCCGGCAACATGCGCGAGGATCTGCTGCGCACCACCCGCGCCGAATCCGGTGGCCGTCTCCATCCAGTCCGTGCCGGGCATGCGCATCACGTGCCACCCGGATTCGACGAACCGCTGGCCGTGCGCGATGGTCGGGTCGACGGAATCCTCGCTACCAAAGGCATTCCGGCGGAACCGGTCGTTCGCCAGCAGGCTCCCCCGCGACGACAACATGACCGTGCCACCGGCACCAACGATGCTCGCGCCTACCAGCGCGAAGGCGTCGGCCGTGTCGTCGGTCAGTTCGCCCCGAGCCTCCAGCGCGACCGTGAGATCACCCAGGCCACCAGCGACCTCCACCGGCGCGGGCAATCCGAAGCGGCCGAACCACTCGCGCACCCGGCCGCCAACCGCCTCCAGACCGCCATCGGCCTGAATACTGGCCCATCCGAACCGCGCGGGATCGGCACCGGCCTCGACCAGTCGTGATCGGAAGTAGTCGTTGTGCGTCTTCTCGCAGCCGTGTTCCAGCAGCAAGGCCATGCGCACGTTCGGATGCAGCAGATACCCGACCATCGTGCGAGCGAAGGTCTGCTCGGACGCGCCACCACTCGAACCGCAGCCCTCGGTATGCGGCAACGCCACCAGCCGGGAAACGGCCTCCCCCGCCCACTTCTCGTTCTCGGCCTGCTCGGCCAACCGCAAGGCGATCTGCCCGGAGCAAAGGCTCGTCGGCAGGATCAGCCCGACCTGTTCCGGCGTACGACGGCCATCCGCGGCGAGCAGGGACAGCCCGATCGCCGGTGGCGTCGCGGTTCGACCTGGGACCGGCTTACCCGCGAGCGGCGCGTCGCGGTCGTCGATCGGCAGCTCCGCAAGCGGCAAGGGCCGACGGTCGATCGAAATGCCTTCGCGCGGGCCGGTTTGTTTCCAGTCGCGCCAGATCGACACCTGGCTGTGCCCGGCCCGTTCGCCCGCGCTCGGTTCGCCCGACGCCACCCGCACGGTGAGGTCGAACGTCTCGGCGGTCAACGTATCCATCGGCGTACCGGTCAGGTAGCGCCCGGCGTCCACGTCCATCTCGGCCTTGAGCAGCTCGTACCGCGGGGAGGTGGTGACGAACTTGATGGTCGGCACGAACGGGAAGTTCGTGATCGACCCGTTCCCGGTGGTGAAGAAGATCAGGTTGCAGCCGCTGCCGACCTGCCCGGCGACACTCTCCAGGTCGTTGCCCGGGCTGTCCATGAAGATGAACCCGGGCCCCGGCAAAGGCTCGGCGTAGTCGATGACGTGATCGAGCCGGACGTCCCGATCGAGCTTGCGGGCGGCGCCGACCGACTTCAGCACGATGTTGTAGAGGCCGCGATAGACGTTGCCGCCGGACGGATTGCCCTCGGCCGTGTGGCCGTGCCAGCCGACGCGTTCCTTGAACGACTGGATGGTCTGCAGGAATCGCCGGGCGGTCGCGACATCCCGCACGTTTTTGAGTACGTAGCCCTCAGCACCGATCAACTCGTCGGTCTCGGCGAGTACGGCGATGCCGCCGTGGCGGATCACCTCGCGGGCGACGGCACCGGACAGCGGGTTCGCGCTGATACCCGAGAAAGCGTCGGAACCACCGCACTGCAGGCCGATCCGCAGGTCCGTCAGCGGGACCTCGGTGCGCTGCTGCGCGAGCACCTGCGGAATCCACGGCTCGACCAGCGCTGCGGCGGCAGCCAGGTCGGCCTCGAAACCACCTGTGCGGGTGAAGAACGCGTGCGGCACCTGGAGCGACGGATAGCCCTGCTCCGCGATGAACTCGCGAATGTTGCTCCCGGCAACCACATCGTTCTCGGTGTCGACCACCAGAACCGCGCCAACGTTGGGATTCAGCAAGAAGCCGCTCAACGTGGCGAGCAGAAAGTGCAGGTTGTTCGGCCGGACGTCCTCGCCACCTTCGGTATGAGCGACCGGTACGACGGTGGGGCTGTTGCCCAGGCGACGAGCCAGTTCGGTGACGAAGGCACTGCTGCGCGAGCTGGTCGCCACCAGGACCACGTGGTTCCGCGTCCCGGCTGGGCCTTGCTCGCGCTTAAAGCCGAGGAACGTCCCGGGCCGCTCCACCGGGGACACCTGCCGGCCGAGTCGAAGGGCCGTCTCATCCAGTTCGTACGGGTCGAGCGGCACGTTGTCGGCGGACGGCTCCGACGGTAGGCCCGCCACCCCGCGGGAGGTGACGCTTGCCAGGCTGGACGGCGTACAGACGTAGTCACCGACGACCAGGTCTCGCCGCGCCCGGGCGAAAGGGGTCGACCAGGACAGCAGGGGCTCGTCCGCGGCGACCGGGCGGGCCACGAACCGATGGCCCTCCAGCACGGTGTGCGGCAGCGTCACCTGCTGGTCGCCAAAGTCGATCACCGTGCCGGCCTCGAGCCGCCGCGAGGCGATCGCGACGTTGTCACCGGGCTCGGGCAGCACGCCCACTTCGTCGAACCGCATACGCTTCCCCTCGAATCGTGCATGATGCATGATTACCGGCATCAGCCTGCCCAACCGGCGGGCCTGGGTCAAGGTGCGAGGGAGCAGATGACCGAGATCAGTCAGCAGGACCGGCGCCTGTCACGGCGGCAGATGCTGGCCGATGACGTCTACGAGGCCATCAAGGCGATGCTGATGGATCACGACATCCAGCCCGGCGCGCGGATCTCGATCGACGGCCTGGCCCGTGACTTCCAGGTGTCCTCCACGCCCGTACGTGAGGCGCTGGCCCGGCTGGAGTCGGAAGGACTGGCCGACAAGGAGCCACTCAAGGGGTACCGCGCGACACCCCTGCTCACGCTGGAGGAGTTCGAAGACCTCTACGCGTTCCGGCGACTACTGGAGCCGTGGGCCGCCCGGGAGGCCGCTGCGCGGATTGACGCGAGTGGTGCGGAACTCCTGCGGGCGGAACTGGCTACGGCAGTTAGTCCGACTTCGGTGGACTATGCCGGCTACAAGTCCCTGACCGCGCATGACAGCCGGTTCCATACGTTGATCGCGAGGCTGTCCGGTAGCGAGCAGGTCCGCCTTGCTTTCGAGCGGACCCACTGCCACCTGCACATCTTCCGGCTGCACTATGACCGGGCAACCGGGCCGGAAGTACTGGTCGAACACCGCCAGATCGTGGAGGCCATCGCCTCGGGCGATCCGGCTGCGGCCGAGCAGGCGATGCAGCGCCACCTCGACACCTCGATGGCCCTCCGCCTTCGCAAGATCTACGACCGCCCGGACCAGTCCACCGAACGTCCTAAGTAGGCGGCTAGGCGGTCGAGCGGGTTCGTGTCCGACGGGATCGGCCGCGCGGGCGCGAAGGAGGCGGCCGCGGATCGTTCGGCCTCGCCGTAGATCTCCCGGACGACAGGTAGCGCCAGTTCCGCGAGGTCACCGACAGTGTCGTGGGATTGTCCCGTGGCCTTGGCGAGGTCCCAGCCGTGCACGAGCAACTCGATCACCAACTGCTCGACCAGGCGTCGCCCGGGCGCAGGACCAAACCGCTGCTCGAGCAGGCCCGGACGGTTGAAGGCGGCCAAGGCCCGCCGCGAGGCGACCCGGAACGCCTCGACATGGTCATCGCCAAGATGGTCGGCGGTGAAGTCGGCGGGCGGAGCACCTTCGGCGAATCCACCCCAGAGCAGGTTCTCCCAGACCAGGTGGTTGAGCAGCGCCCGGACATCCCAGTCCGCGCAAGGTGTCGGCCGGTCGAACTCGTCGGGCTTCACCTTGCTGACTAGCAGCGTGACCGCCTCGACCACCCTTTCGCAGGCGGCGAGCACTCCGGCCGGCTCCCACGCGTCGCGCTTGTCGGCGTACAGCTCGTCGAGTCTGGCGGCCCTCGCACCTGGTTCGGGATTGGCCCTCAGCGCGGCGAGGAGCCAGGCGCCGGCGGCCGCCATACTCGGCCGAACGGGCCAGCCGTTGATGACGCACAACAGTTGCCAGTAGCGCTCGACCTTTTGATCGGCTGCCACTTCCAGCTGTTCGAGGAGCAGCTTCCGGCCCTGAAGGTCGTCCGTCACCGCGGTCGGCTGGGTGGGGATCCACGCGGCGACGATGGCGGTCACGATCGGATCGGCGGCCGGCGAGTCCGCCGCGATCCCCTCCGCCATGGCCGCGTTCACTGACGCGAGCCAGTCGTCGGTCACCTGCCGCGCTTCAGCCAGTACGGCGTCGTCGTGCTCGCCCGGGTGGTGCTCAGCGGCGTACTGGGCCATCCGGCGCAAGCCGTTGCGGAGGGCCGGGTCCTGGACGAGTTCGCCTAGTTCGATCCAGGCGTCGACCTGTTCGTCGGTGGGGTCGGCGGGAAGCTCCGGCGTGGCCGCGAGCAGGCCGCGCCGGTAGGTGGGTACGTCGAGTTCGGCCAGGGCCTCGGTGACGAAGTCGGCGATGATCTTGCGGCGTTCGGCGGCGGACATGCGGACCAGTTCGGTCATGCTGAGAATTCCCTCGGTGGTGGCGTCGCGGCTCAGGACGGAGCGCAGGACCGCCTGCTGCGAGCGCAGCGTGCGGATCTGTGCCTCCAGCGCGTCGACCTGCACCGCGGCGACCTCGGCCAAGGTGTGCTCACGATCGAGCACCTCCCGGATCTCGACCAGGCCGAGACCGAGCTCCCGCAGGGTCCGGGCAAGCTGCAGCCGGGCCAGGGCCTCGGTGCCGTAGCGGCGGTAACCGGCCTCGGTCCGTTCGGCCGGGCTCACGATGCCGCAGTCCGACCAATGCCGGATCAGCTTCACCGAGAGCCCGGTCCGGCGGGCGATCTCGCCGATACTCCACAAGGTGTCGTCGCCGACGCGCATAGCCGTCAGCCTCCGGTCTCCCACAGTGGGAGAGTCAAGCATCCCATCCCCTCGGGCTTCGTACCGGCCGCAGCACTCGGCCTGCCGACCGAGTGCTTGCCGGCTTCAGGCGGCCGGGGCGTCGCCGTGGTCGGGGATCTCGAGCTGCACGCCGCCCTGCAGCGCGGACTGGTGCGCGACGATGCCGGGCAGCGTGTAGCGGGCGGCCACCCACGCGTTGACCGGCGGAATCGTCCGGTCCGTGACCGCGCGGGCGAAGTCGTCGGCCAGGTAGTGGTGCGAACCGTCGTGCCCGTTGTGCAGCCCGGTGAACTCGGTGGGCAGCCGGCTGCGGTCGTGCACCGGCGCCAGGCCGGAGCGGAACGCGTCGCGCAGCGCCGGATCGACGTGCCGGATGTCCTCGTCGTCCAGACTGCCGCTCGGGGAGGTCTTGAGCAGGTCGGTGATGTCCTCGACGCCCTGCTTGGTCTGCCAGACGCTGGTCTCGGCAAGCTGCTCGAAACTGCCCTCGGTACCGAAGATGCGCAGGCGCGATTCCCGGATGTGCGAGGGATAACCGACCCGGCGCATCTCGTTGGTCCGCATCACGCCACCGTCGGCCAGCTTGAACAGAGCCGTGGCGTTGCTGAAGTCGTTGTCGAACTGACTGACCTCTTTGTCGAACACACCGTCGCCGCGGTCGTCCTTCACGCCGATACAGGACACGTGGGTCGCGTACTGCCCGGTGACCGACAGAACGTTGCCGACCGCGTGGGTCGGGTAGAGCATCGGCGGGAAGCTCGCGACCTCCTTCCACTTCTCGCCACCGCTGTACTGGTAGGCGGAGTAGAAGCCGAGGTCCATGTCGTGCACGTAGTCGCCCTCGGAGTAGAACACCCGGCCGAAGTCGCCCTTGGCCAGCCGCTCCCGGCAGTACACCGACGAGGGGTAGTAGAAGCTGGTCTCGCCCATCATGTACGTCAGGCCGGTCTCGCGAACCAGCTCGATGATGCGGGCGATCTGGTCCGCTTCGATGGCCATCGGCACGGTCGAGTACACGTGCTTACCGGCTTCGAGCGCCTGGATCGCCATCTCACCGTGCAGCCAGCGCTGGGTGAAGATCGCGACCGCGTCGACGTCCGAGTTCAGCATCTCCTCGAACGACTGGTACGTCGTGGAGATGCCGAATCGCGCGGCCATCTCGGCCATCCGGTCCGGCAGCACGTCGGTGAGCCGGACGTCGGTCACGTCGGGATGCGCCAGCCACAGGCGCAGGAACGAGGGGGCGAATTGGCCGGCGCCGACCAGGCCGATGCTGAAGCTCATACCCGAAAGGCAATCACACAAATCTCGACCAGGTAAGCACAAATCTCAACATGTGCACATGGCGGCTGGAACCGGCCTCGCGCGCGATCCGCCAGGCGGACCTGTCGGACCTGCCGGCCTCGCTGGCGGGACCGTCCGGCGGCCTTTGCAGCGAGAGGTTAGACCGTCATCAGGAGCTGGGACGAGTCGGCGGCGACGACCTCGAGCCGGCCGCCCTGCACCGCGCCGAACGCGCCGATCGGACCGCTGGCGGGCATTCCGCGCCCGTTGAGCCAGAACTTCCAGCCGTCCGGAGCCGGCGGCCAGGCCGGGTCGGGCGACCAGCCGATCGGCGGACGCCAGCGATCGGTGGGCGGAACGGGCCAGCTGGGTGGTGAGTTGAACTTGTGCACGGGCGGGCGCCTTTCGAGATCTCCCCCGAGATCCAGTGATCTGCTTCGACTGACTGATCAACGACCAGCCCTGTGTAAGGTCACGGTCAAATCTCGATCAGATCTCAAGCGTGCACAAGGGGTTTGAGCTAATGACACCGCTGCAACCTTCGGTTGAGCGGTGTCACCAGCGCGATCAGGGGTTGCAGGCGCCCTTCGCCGAGCCGAACGGGTAGTAGCCGGTCGGCCAGGTTTTGCCCGACTGGTTGAGCGGCGAACGGCCCAGGTAGTAGAACCAGATGTAGGCCATCTTGGCGTAACCACAGTTGTTCGGGTGGGCCTGATCCGCGAGGTCCTTCGCCGGCACCAGGTGCTGCGGTACGAACCGGACCATCGGGCCCTTCTTCTGCACCACTCCGGGAATCGCCGCGTTGTACGCCGACCGCTTGCTGGCCACACCCGCCTGTGACGACTTCATCGCGATCAGGCTGGCAACGTAGATCCGGGCCGTCGGCCGGGCCTTGCGGATCCGGTCGATCAGCAAGGACAGCCGCTGCGGCGCCTGGGCCATATTGTAGTCCTGCGCGAGATCGTTGGTGCCGATGTGCAGCAGGACCACGTCCGGCTTGTACAGCGCCATGTAGCGAGCGGCATTCGCCGACAGTTGGTCGATCCGCCAGCCGAGGTGACCCTCGTGGTTGTTGTCGCCCATGTGGCCGCTGCGCAGCGTGCCCATGAAGTTGGCCGCATAGCCAACGGTACGGAAGCGATTCCACAGATCGAGCCGGTAACCGACGTGCGTACTGCTGCCAACGCCGTAGGTGATCGAGTCACCCATCGGCATCACCTTCAACGCCCGCAACGCCGTCGTCCGCTGCGGCGCCTGCGCACCCTGCGGGGCTTGGGCGCTTTGGGGCGCTTGGGCGCCTTGCGGGGCTAGAGCGACTTGCGCAGCCTGAGGCGCCTCCGGGGCTTGGGCGGCTTGTGACGCTTGGATGTTCCGCGGCTTCGCGGCCTTCTGCTGTACGGCGAGAGGCGCTACGTCGGCTGCCACAAGGTCCGCCGGAATCTCGAACATGGGCAGCTCGGGCAACGCGTCCTCGGCAGCCCCAGCGGCCGGTACGGCGTACGCGGGCGGTCCACTTTGTTCGGGTTCGATGGCGGCGGCGGGAACTACGGTCGCGTGCAGGGCAGCAGCGAATCCGATCGCCGAGGCAAGACACAACCGGGCGATCCGGGCAGTACGCATATGTGCTTTTGTCTCCTCACTGAGGCGGCCTGGGCGGACCGCCAGAGGAACCCTAAACGCAACCCCCCGCTTACACCCAGTCGCCTACCCCACTACTCACAGGCCACACCGTCACCATCCCGATCCAGCTTCCGGCTGTATCCCGGATCGCCGGTGTAGAGCGGCGCCGCACCGGCCGCCCGGGCCGCCGCACAGTTGGCGTAGTACGCACTAGTACCGGTCGTCTCCTCCGGATCGGGCCGAACCGGCTGGGTCGACTTGCGCACCAGCGGCGCGGTCACCGTCACCGTGGCCCGGGGAAGGCGAACCGTCACGGGCGGAACCGCCTTCGGCTTCACTGTCACGGTCACCGTCGGACCGGCCGCCGTCACGGTTGCGGGCGGTACGGACGCCACCGGCGCCATCGGCACGGTTCGCTCGATCGTCACGGTCGGTGCTGGCCCGGCCTGATCTCCTGACGTGCCCCCATCGCCGCCGACGATCGCCGTACAGCCGCCCATCAGGATCAACGCCGCCGCGCCAAGGCCGGCCGCGAGCCGCCCGCGGCTGACCGATCCGTACAGGCCGGGCGGGCCGAGACTGCGCGCGCCCCTTTCGTTGAGCCAAAATCTCCAGCCCGACGGCGCCGGCGGCCAGGCCGGATCGGGCTGCCAGCCGCGCGGCGGGCGCCAGTCCGGTGTAGGTGGCGCGGGCCAATCGGGCGGTGAGTTGAAGCGATCCATGGTGTTGCCCCCTTTGCGGCTATATCCGGCCGACCTCACTGTCCGTTACTAACGATCGAGACACGGCAGCTCGCGACCCAGTGCGGCCGGCCAGGCCGGACTGCTTGTGGTGGAAGCCGATCCGGCCAGTCGGCAGCTGGACCTGAAGTTCCGCAACCAGCGCGGGGGGAACGTTCCCTTGACAGTGCTCGGAGGGGCGGCCACTCTCTCAGAGAGCGCTCTCTGAACCCTGCAGGAAAGGCGGCCCGATCCCGGGTCGCTGGATGCCGCCCGTCCTCTCCTGATTGGTGCCGCCATGTCCAGATCCAGACGGCTGTCCGCCATACCCGTCGCACTACTGCTGGCTTCCGCCTTCGTTGTCGCTCCTGGCGGCGACAACGCCCAGGCCGGCCCGCAAACCACCCAGTCCACTCAAGCCGCTCAAGGTCCTCAAGGTCCTCAAGCTGAGAGTGGGCCTCGAGCCACGCAAGCCTGTGACAGCACGAATGTCGCGCAGAACCGCCCCGCGACGGCCTCATCCATCGAGAACGGCGGCACCCCGGCCTCCGCGGCCGTAGACGGCAATCCCGGTACGAGATGGTCGAGCGCTTTCGCGGATCCCCAATGGCTGCAGGTGGATCTAGGTTCTACCCAGGCCATCTGCCAGGTAGTGCTGAGCTGGGAGTCGGCGTACGGCAGGGCCTTCGAGATCCGCGTGTCCGACAACGGCACGAGCTGGAGCACGATCTACTCGACCACCTCGAGCACGGGTGGCACACAAACGCTGGACGTCGCCGGCAGCGGCCGGTACCTGCGCATCCACGGCACTCAGCGGGCCACCAGCTGGGGCTATTCACTTTGGGAGGTGACCGTGCGGACCAGCGACGGCGGGCCCGGTCCGGTCGTACCGCCGACCGATCCGCGCAACCCGGACTTCGGGCCGAACGTGTACGTCTTCGGCCCGGGCACACCGCAGGCCGAGATGCAGAACCGGCTGAACATCATCTCCGCGCGACAGCACACCAACCAGTTCGGCTCCGAGCGCTACGCGACGCTTTTCCAGCCCGGCACGTACACCGCCGACGTGAACCTCGGCTTCTTCACCCAGGTCGCCGGGCTCGGCCTCTCGCCGGACGACGTCAACCTCCACGGCCACGTCCGGGTGGAGGCCGATTGGCTGCAGCAGGGCGACGACCCGAACAACCTCGGCAACGCCACCCAGAACTTCTGGCGCTCCGCCGAGAACCTGGCCGTCACCACCCCGCCCGGGCAGATCGAACGCTGGGCCGTCTCCCAGGCAGCGCCGTATCGCCGGATGCACCTGAAGGGCGCGCCGGAGATCCAGCTCTGGAACGGCGGCGACGGCTGGGCCAGCGGCGGGTTGTTCGCCGACACCAAGATCGACGGCCGGGTGGTCTCCGGCTCGCAGCAGCAGTGGTTCTCCCGGAACTCGGAGTTCGGCAGCTGGGCTGGATCGGTCTGGAACATGGTCTTCCTCGGGGTGAACGGCGCACCGCCGCCGCACTTCCCGAACCCGTCCCACACGGTGGTCGGCCAAACCCCGGTCGTTCGCGAGAAGCCGTTCCTCTACATCGACGCCACCGGCAGCTACCACGTCTTCGTTCCCGCTCTGCGTCAGAACACCTCCGGCACCAGTTGGTCGAACGGGCCCGCCGCAGGGTCTTCGATCTCGCTCAGCGAGTTCTACGTGGTCAAGCCCGGTGCTCCCGTCGCGACGATCAATGCCGCACTGGCACAGGGGAAACACCTCCTGCTCACTCCCGGCGTCTACCACCTCGACGACACGATTCGCGTGACTCGCGCCAACACCGTCGTACTCGGCCTGGGCCTGGCCACGTTGCAGCCTGACACCGGCATGGCGGCGCTCACGGTCGCCGACGTGGACGGGGTGAAGCTGGCCGGCTTCCTGGTCGACGCCGGACCGGTGAACTCGCCCGTGCTGATCGAGGTCG
This sequence comes from Kribbella deserti, assembly GCF_042434725.1. NCBI lineage: Bacteria > Bacillati > Actinomycetota > Actinomycetes > Propionibacteriales > Kribbellaceae > Kribbella > Kribbella deserti. The sequence goes on from NZ_JBHLTC010000030.1 coordinate 236,327, forward strand.
GTCCGGCCGGGTCGGCCGCGAACCACGCGGCGAACCCGACCTCGCTGCACGACGTGTTCGTCCGGATCGGCGGCGGGCCGCAGATCGGTAAGGCCACCGTCAGCCTGCGGGTGAACAGCAACAACGTCATCGGCGACCACCTGTGGCTGTGGCGCGCGGATCACGGCAGCGCCGTCGGCTGGGACGTCAACACCGCCGCGACCGGATTGGTTGTCAACGGCAACGACGTGACGATGTACGGGCTGTTCGTCGAGCACTACCAGCAATACGAGACGCTCTGGAACGGCAACGGCGGCCGGACGTACTTCTACCAGAACGAGATGCCGTACGACGTGCCGAACCAGGCGGGTTGGAGCAGCGGCCCGGGCGCCCTCGGGTGGGCCGCGTACAAGGTGGCGGACAGCGTCTCGACCCATCAGGCCTGGGGCGTCGGCGTTTACTCGTTCTTCCAGACGAACCCGTCGATCGTCGCCAGCCGCGGTTTCGAGGTACCGGACAAACCCGGCGTGCGCTTCCACAACCTGCTCACGGTGTCGCTCGGCGGCGTCGGCACGATCAACCGCATCATCAACAACACTGGTGGTACGTCGAACACCGCTACCCAGGTGAACTACCTGCCTAGTTACCCCTGATGTGTTCGGGCTTGGGCGGCTGTTTCGGCGGCCGCCTGAGCCCGACCATTCGACCAGGGTCGTAGGGCCTGGCGGGAGCCGTTTCAACGTTGTAGGACTGGTCTTCCCCGCATTGCTGAGAGGACCCGCCCTATGTCCCGATTCCGCCGGGTAGTGGCAGCACTGACATTGCTGCTCGCAGCTACCCCAGCCACCAGCAACGCCGTACCGGCGCCAGAAGCACCTCAGACCGTTGTGAACAACTTCCGGAACCCACTGAACACCAGCGCGGATCCGTCGGTCATGTACCACCAAGGCAGCTACTACGTCGCTACGACGCGGGGAGACCGCATCGGCATCTGGCGCTCGCCCAGCCTCGCGACACTGCTCAACGCGCCTGAAGAGGTTGTATGGCGTGACAGCGATCCGAGCCGCAATACCCAGATGTGGGCGCCGGCGTTCCGTCACGTCGGCTCACGCTGGTACATCTACTACACCGCCTCGGACGGCGTGGACGCCAACCACCGAATGTACGTGCTCGAATCGGCCGGCGACGACCCTATGGGCCCGTACTCGTTCAAGGCCAAGATCGCCGACTTCGGCCAGTACGCGATCGACGGCGAGCCCATTACGCACAACGGCCAGGACTACTTCGTCTGGACCGGCCCGGGCCGTGGACAGGGTGGACCGGCTCAGCTCTACATAGCCCGGATGACCAACCCCTGGACCACCACGGGCGCCCGGGTGGCGATTCCGGCCAGTGGCGGTTGTACCGAGGTTCGGGAAGGGCCGACGCCGCTGTACCGCAACGGCCGGACGTTCCTGACGTACTCGACCTGCGACACCGGTAAGCCCGACTACCAGCTCTGGATGAAGAGCATCGCGAACGGGGCCGACCCGATGGTGGCGGCCAACTGGACGCAGCACGCCGGACCGGTGTTCTCCCGCAACGACGCGACGGGCGTGTGGGGTCCCGGGCACCACTCGTTCTTCACCTCGCCGGACGGCACCGAGGACTGGATCGCCTACCACGGCAAGAACACCAGCACCTACACGTACGCCTTCCGCACCACCCGGGCCCAGCGCTTCACCTGGAACGCGGACGGCACGCCGAACTTCGGCCGTCCCCTCGCGGCCGGCGCCACCCAGACCTTGCCGTCGGGTGATCCCGGCGCCGCGACGCGCTGGATCAACGACACCGACACCGGCACGGGCCTGTGGCAGGTGGAGTACGCCGGGGCCTGGCAGTCCGGTTCGGGCTGTGGCACCCAGTGCTTCTGGGGCAACGACCATTGGAGCGGCGTGACCAACGCGACGGCGACGATCCGGTTCAACGGCACGCAGGTGGGCCTGCTCAGCGTGCGCGACCGGGGTAACGGCATCGCCGCCATCTCGATCGACGGTGGCCCCGAGCAACGGGTCGACTTCCACAGCGATATCCGGGTCGGCGAGGAGCTGAACTACCTCAGCCCGGTGCTGCCGCCGGGTCCGCACACGCTCACCGTCCGTGTCACCGGCGAGCGCAATCCGAGTTCCAGCTCCACCGTGATCAGCATGGACCGGGTCGAGGTCTACGGAGCGAACTGAGCCGGATGAGGAGGGCGCTGCCTGTTGTCGACGGCACCTGGGACAATGCCCGGGTGCCCGAGACGACGAGCAACGCCCTCCTCACCGCCCAGGCCGGCTTGTGGCGGCAGATCCTGGCACATCCGTTCGTCACCAAGACCTCGGCCGGCACCCTGCCCGCGGCGACTTTCGACCGCTGGCTGATCGAGGACCACTACTTCGTCCGGACCTTCCGGGTCTTCCTGGACGAGCTCACCCAGGTGGCGCCGAGCGACGAGGCCCGCGCCGTGCTCGCCGGTGGCCTGGCCGCCCTGGAGCCCGAGTTGGCCCTCTTCGAGCGGGAGGCCGCCACCCGTGGCTTGAACCTCGACGTCGAGCCATCTCCGATCAACCTGGGCTACTCGTCGTACCTGCTGGCATCCGTGCGGGACGGCTGGCCCGTCGGCATCACCGTGCTGTACGGCGTCGAGAAGGCCTACTACGACGCGTGGGCCTCGGTCCGCGACACCACCGGCGCCGAGACGCCGTACGCGGGTTTCATCGCGAACTGGTCCTCCCCCGACTTCGCGGCGTACGTCGCTGACCTGGCGGGCCTGGTCGACCAGGTGGAACCGACGCCCGCGATGCACCAGGCGTTCGGGCGGGTGGCGCGGTTCGAACTGGCCTTCTGGGACCTGGTGCACGAATGAGGTTCTTCTTCGGCAAGGCGCTGCCGATCTTCGTGGCGGCCGTCGCGGTAGCCGTGTTCGGGGCGTACTCGGGCTACGTCGCGTCGGAGCTGCTGCCTGCCCTCCCGCGCGCGGGCTCGCCGAACGATCCGGACCAGGCGAACTCGACGCCCCCGCAGCTCGGCATCATTCGCAAGGCCCCGATTCCGAACGACAAACCGGCTCTGAATCCGAAGCACCTCGACTACCGGCCGGTGGACTTCAAGCTGCGCACCAAACCGAACCCGTCCGTCGAGGTCGCGCTGTCGGTGCCACGCGGCTGGACCTTCCGCGCGTATCCGAAGGAGCCGCAGCAGATCCGCTACCTCGATCCCACCCTGGAGCGGGGGCTGCGGATCGAGTCCGGCTTCACCCCGCTGCGGCGGCCCAATGAACTGATGGACTCCCATATCGCCGAACTGGTCAGCAGCCAGCCACCCGAGAACGACCTGCAGGTCAAGTCCCGGTCGTCCAGTACGGTGATCGACGACCAGGGCAACGCCCGCGCGGTTTCGACCCTGGTCTACACCTACGTGCCGTCCCAGACCCTGCGCTTTGTGGCGGTTCGCTGGGTCGCGCTCGACGGCGACAAGGCGGACGTCGAGATGACCGTGAACGGCCTGCCCCAGGACGAGCGGGCCCTGACCGCCATTCTCGACGTGGCCAGCCGCACGGTGACCCGCTCCCCGTTGCCGAACTGACGAAGCGGTCTTCGAACTTATCGGCGGGTTACGGTGTCAAACATCCGGACTGGGGATCGGAGGTGTGTGTTGGGCGCTATGCGAACAGCGGCAGCGGTGCTCGGCATCATGGTGCTCGGCGGTGGCAGTGGTTACGCCGCCGCCCACTTCACGCTGCCCGAAGATCGATCGGCGGCCGGCCGGCGCCCGCAGGCCTCGGCGCCGGTCACACCGACCCCGACTCCGACCCCGACTCCGGCGCCGAGCAGCCCGCGCACCAGATACCCGATCGTCCCGCCGAAGATGCCCGCGCTGGAGCTCGATGACATCGTCTTCGTCGGGCGCCGGGTCACTCTCACCGGCGAGCTGGAATCGTCGGTCTCACTCGAGGTGCCCAGGGGCTGGGGGGAGACCATTCAGGCCGAAGGCGACGTCGCGCGATTCACCAAGCCCGGTCCGGACCCCCGGTTCATCCGGGTCCAGGCCGGCTTCCACCTGGTCGAAACTCCCCTGAGCCGGGCTACCCGGGCGCGCCGCGAGGTGATCGACTCCCTGACGTACGAGAACGATCCCAAGTTCGACGAGTTGGTCAGCGGTTCGATGACCGGCGTAGACGGGGTGAAGCGCAGTTACCAGGACTTCCGCTACAGCTACATCTCAAAGGAACAGGGACTCAAGCTCGTCATCCTCCGGCACCTCGCCTTCGAGGGCAATCCGAACACGGCGGTCGTGATGGCCGTGGCCGGTATGCCGAAGGACGAGAAGGCCCTTGCCGCAGTGCTCAACCGGGCCACCAAGACGGTTGCCCGCAGCAACTGAGTTCGGGATGCAACCTTAGGGTCGGGCCGCGGCGTCAATGGTGTGCACGGCCGAGTGGCCGCCGCTGGATCCGGCCACGCTGACCTTTCACCGTAAGTGCTGGGGTGTTAAGCCGAGCCCGGGTCACTGCTGCGAGCAACCTCTCCGGTCGCCAGTCGACCAGCCAGGCCGCCCTGGCCAAGCAGCGGGCCCTGCGCGGTACGCCTGGGCTGAAGGTCATCTCGCGTGTGTCCACGACGGTCCGGTCCGATCTGCCGAACCACACGGTGATGGCGGTCAGCACGCTGACCTACCCCTACCGCGACGGTGCCGGCGCGACGCGCTACGTGACCACCCGCTACGTCGCGCCGTACGAGCGGGGCACGGCCAATCACGCGTACCTCGAGATGACCGCGGCCGGGCGGCCGAAGGACAAGGCGGGCCTGCACTCGTTGCTCACCCGGGCCACCCGAACGGTTGCGCTGGCGGGCTGACCAGCTGCCCGGTCAAGCCTTGGCCAGGCTTCGGTCAGGCCTGGGTGAGGACGTAGGTGTGGGTCGGGGTGGGCTGGTCGTGCGGCGCGTCGGCGGACAGCCGCTGGGCGGTGAAACCGACCGCCGCGCTGACCAGCCACAGCACCAGGGCCCCGACCAGCCAGCGGCGGCGACGCCGACGGCGGTCCCGGCGCTCGACCAGAGCGTCGGGCCAACTGGGCTTCTTCTCGGCTTGACCGGCCGTGGCATCGACGAGAGCCGCGGGCTGAGCGGCCTCGTCGGCGGCGCCGGGCTTGCCGGTCTCGTCGGGTTTGGCGGTCTCATCGGGTTTGGCGGCTTTGCCCGTCTGATCGGTCTTGTCCGACTTGTCGGCGTCGGCCGGTGCAGAGGGCTCGCCGACCTCCGGGACCGGCGTGGTGGCCCCTGCAGTGGTCGCCGTGGTGGCCGCTGTGTCGGTCGGCGGCTTCGGCTTCGTCGTGGCATTGGCGGAGCCGCCCGCAACGGTCGGCGAGGCCAGGGTCTTGGGGTCACCCTCAACGGTCGGGGCCGCGGCCACCGTGCCGGGTACGAAGCCGCGGGTGGTCTCGTTCAGCCCGCCGACCAGCTCGCGGGTGAAGGTCTCGAGATCGGGCCAGCGCCTCTCCCGGTTCGGGTCGAGCGCTCGCACGATGGCGTCGTCGATCCGGTCCGGTACGGCGATGCCGAGGCTGCTCGGCGGCGCGGGCGCTTCGACCCGGCCGGCGGCGCCGAGGCCGTCCACCTGGTGCGGGGAACGACCGGTGAGCGCGGCATACGCGACGGCACCGAGCGAGTACTGGTCGGCGCGCTCGTCGAGGCGCTCGCCCATCGCCTGCTCGGGAGCGACGTACGACGGGGTGCCGCCCGGCATAGTGATCCGCGACACCTCGTCCAGGGCCTTACCGAGGCCCAGGTCGGACAGCACGGCCCGCTCGCCGTCGTCCGTACTGCGGAACAAAACGTTGGCGGGTTTCACGTCACGGTGCAGCAGGCCGCGCCGGTGCAGGGCCTGCAGGCCCCGGCCGACCTGCACGATCACGCCTACGGCGGCCTCCGGGCCCAGCGGCGCCTGCTTGAGGCGCTCGGCCAGCGTGCCGCGGTCGGCATACGTGAGGACCAGGAAGGGGCGGCCGTCCTCGAGCTCGCCCACGTCGTGGACCTGCATGACGTGCTCGGACTCGACCCGGCGCAGGAAGCGGCCCTCCTCCAGGAAGCGCCGCCGCACGGTGTCGTCGTGGGCCCAGTTGTCCGCCAGGACCTTGACCGCGACCTCGGCGTCAAGCTGTTCGTCATAGGCCAGCCACACCGTGGCGAACCCGCCTGAGCCCAGGCGGCGTCGCACGGCGTACCGGCCGAGCCTGATCGGAACCCCCATGCAGGGCATTATGGAGTACTGGAGGCCCACAACCTGTGGGCGGGATGACACGAAGGAACTGATGAGCGAGACCGGCACCACGCCCGAGGACCTCGGAGCCCTGGCCGAGCGGGCCGCCGCGGGCGACAAGGCGGCTATGGACGACCTGTTGCGGGCGATCCGGCCGAGGGTGCTGCGCATCTGCAAGAGCGTGCTGCCGTACAGCGCCGACGCCGAGGATGCGGCCCAGGAGGCGATGCTCAACGTCGCCACCAAGATCCACACCTACTCCGGCCGGAGCAGCTTCAGCACCTGGATGCACTCGGTCGCGGCCAACTCGGCCCGCTCCACCTACCGCAAGCTCAAGCGCACCGCCCAGGCGGCGCACAGCCCGGAGCAGATGGAGAAGCCGGACCCGCGGACCACCAGCGTGATCGCCGGCACCCGGCTGGACCTGCTGGAGGCCCTGGAGGCGCTCGAGCGCGACCGGCCCCAGATGGTCACGCCGCTGGTGCTGCGCGATGTGTACGGACTGACCTACGAGGAGATCGCGGCCGAGGTCGGCGCACCCCTCGGCACGATCAAGTCCCGCATCCACGACGCCCGCGAGGTAGTCCGCCCCATGCTCCGCCCGAAGGACTGACCCAGCCGCCCTCCGCCCTCCGCCGTACGGCGGGAGGCTGCGGCGGGTGTGGCTGAGGCTGCGGCGTACGGCGGGTGTGGCTGAGGCCTGCGGCGGGCCGGCGCGCCGTCGAGGCTGCGCCGGTCCCGCCGCTGGCTCCGGTCAGATGTTCCAGCTGGCCGGCAGGTCGATCACTCCGGCCGGGAGGCGGTCGGTGCCGAGCGCGAGCGCCATCAGATGCGGGCCGCTCTCGACGTTCGGAAAACTGATGCCGAACGGCTCGGCCGGTTCGAACCCGAACCGCGGGTAGTAGTCCGCGTGCCCGAGCAGTACGACGAACCGATGGCCCTGCCGACGAGCCGCGGCCAGCGCCGTCCGGATGACGGCGCCGCCAACGCCTTGCCCTTGGTAGGCGGGCAACACCGCACAAGGCCCGAGGATCAGCGCCGGCGTCACCCCGATCCGGCACCGGCTGAGCAGCACATGCCCCACCGCCTCACCGGCCTCGGTGGTGGCGATGATGGACAGCCCGGGCCACCAGGCGGAGGAGTCGGCGCGCAACGCGTCGACGATATCCGGCTCATAGGCACGGCCGAACGCCTGCAGATTGACCGCACGAATCGCCGCGATATCGGCGGCGGTCTCAACGCGAGTGTGCCACGAATTGAACAACGGGAATCCCTTTCGAACAAGGGGATTCGGCCCGGGAAACGTCAGGCCGGAATCCGGAAGCTGAGCATGACAACAACAACGGCGAACGCCGTTGGCGCGGTCATCAACTCAGCTCCATTCCCTAGTCGATCCGGGTAGTTGCCTCCAACCCTAGTCCGCTCTGGGCCGCTCCGCTGCTGATTAGCGGACTTCCGGACCGCGGTTGGCCGGCGGTGGTTATCCACAGGGCGGCGATCGGGGGTCGAAAGCGCGGGCCGGTTGTGCTCAGATGGCTGCATGAAGAAGCTCATCAACGACCCAGCCGATGTCGTGAGCGAGTCGCTGCTCGGACTCGAGGCCGCGCATCCGGACCACGTTCGCGTCGACCATCCGAATCGCATCGTGCTGCGCCGGGAGCCTCCGCGCCCAGGCAAGGTCGGGCTGGTGTCGGGCGGTGGGTCCGGGCACGAGCCGATGCACGGCGGCTTTGTCGGCCTAGGCATGCTGGATGCCGCCTGCGCCGGTGAGGTGTTCACCTCGCCCGTGCCGGATCAGATGATGGCCGCGACCAAGGCGGTGGACGCCGGCGCCGGTGTGCTGCACATCGTGAAGAACTACACCGGCGACGTGATGAACTTCGAGATGGCCGCCGAGCTGGCCGCCGCCGAGACCGGCACCGAGGTCGTCTCGATCGTGACCAACGACGACGTCGCGGTGCAGGACAGCCTCTACACGGCAGGCCGTCGCGGGGTCGGCGTGACCGTGCTGCTGGAGAAGATCGTCGGCGCCGCGGCCGAGGAGGGCCGCTCGCTGACCGAGGTGGCCGACCTGGCCCGGCGGGTGAACGACAACGGCCGCAGTATGGGCATGGCGCTGACCTCCTGCACCGTGCCGGCCGCGGGCAAACCGACGTTCGAGCTCGCGGAGACCGAGATGGAGCTCGGCGTCGGCATTCACGGCGAGCCCGGGCGGCAGCGGCTGCCACTGGCCTCCGCGAAGGAGGTCGCGGCGATGCTGGTCGATCCCGTGCTCACCGATCTGCCGTTCGGCGTCGGCGACTCGGTGATCGCCTTCGTCAACGGCATGGGTGGCACTCCGCTGATCGAGCTCTACCTGATGTACAACGAGATTCACCAGCTGCTCGACCGCGCCGGGGTCTCCGTCGCGCGGTCGCTGGTCGGCAACTACATCACCTCGCTGGAGATGGCGGGCTGCTCGATCACCCTGCTCAAACTTGACGACGAGCTGGTCCGGCTCTGGGATGCGCCGGTCAATACGCCGGGTCTGCGCTGGGGTGTCTGATGGCCGGCGTCGAGACCTTCGCCGCCTGGTTACGTGACTACGCCGGCGTCATCAAGGAGAACGCGGCCTATCTGACCGAGCTCGACTCGGCCATCGGCGACGCCGATCACGGCAGCAACATGGACCGGGGCATGCAGGCCGTGGTCGAGCTGCTCGACGCCGGGCAGTTCGAAACACCCGGCGAGTTGCTGAAAAAGGCCGGTATGACGCTGGTGAGTAAGGTCGGCGGCGCCAGCGGCCCGTTGTATGGCACGTTCCTGCTGCGCTTCGGCACCGCGTTGTCCGGTGAGGTGACGCCCGCCTCGGTCGGCGAGGCGCTGCACGCCGGTGTCGGCGGCATTCTCGCGCGCGGCAAAGCCGAGGTCGGCGACAAGACCATGTACGACGCGTGGGCGCCGGCTTTGGCGGCGTACGACGCGGCCGTCGCGGGTGGCGGCGATCTGGCCTCCGCGCTGAAAGCCGCTGCCGACGCCGCCGCCCAGGGCCGCGACTCCACCACGCCGCTGGTCGCACGCAAGGGCCGCGCGAGCTATCTCGGCGAGCGCAGCGCGGGCCATCAAGATCCAGGCGCGACCAGTTCCACCCTGTTGCTGGAGTCCGCCGCTCGAACCCTCACATGACCGGTCCGATCCCGTCGCCGTCTCGCCGGGTGCTCGCCAGGTGCTCGTCGGGTCGGTGGTCGGCGTGACGGGGTTGGCGGTCGTCCCGTGCTGTCGGGGCGTTGTTGAGGGGGCGACGGCTGGCGTGACGGCGTTGGTGGTCGTCTCGTGCGGCCGGATAGTCGATGGAGAGGTGGACGCGTGATCGGGTTGGTGGTGGTTTCGCATAGCCGGGCGCTGGCGGATGCGGCGGTCGCGTTGGCCGGGGAGATGGTGCCTGCGGCCGATCGGCCCGTGATCGCGGTAGCTGCTGGGCTGGACGAGACCACCTTCGGTACGGATGCGACGGCCGTCGCGGCGGCGATCGAAGCGGCCGACAGTCCGGAGGGCGTGCTCGTACTGCTCGACCTGGGCAGCGCGGTGCTGAGTGCCGAGATGGCGCTGGAGTTCGTCGATCCGGTCTTGGCCGAGCGAGTTGTCATCTCCAGCGCACCGCTGGTGGAAGGCCTTGTCGCGGCGATCGTCATCGCCTCGACCGGCGCCGCACTGCCGGACGTCGCTGCCGAAGCCGCCAACGGTCTGGCCGGCAAACACGAGCACCTCGCCGACGTGCCTGGTTCCGACGTTTCCGCAGGTCAGCAGGGCCCTGGAGCGGCTCCCGGCGAGGCGAAAGGCGGCGGGTCTGGGGGTGGCGTGGTCGGGCCGTCTACCGAGGTCGTGGTGGATATCTCGCATGGGCTGCACGCGAGGCCTGCCGCCAAACTGGTCGGGCTGGTCCGTTCGTTCGACGTCCAGGTGTCCGTGACGAACCTGACCACCGGCAAAGGCCCGGTCGACGCGGGCAGCCTCAGCCGGGTCGCCACCCTCAACGCGCGGCAAGGGCACCACCTCCGCTTCGACGCCAACGGCCCGCAGGCGGCCGACGTACTGGATGCCATCTCGCAGTTGGCCGCCCGGCACTTCGACGAAGGCGCCGCGCCAACCGGAACGGCACCAGCCGAAACCACGCCAAGCCGTACGGCGAATGGCTCGGGCCTCGACCTCGCGATCGGGCCCGCGCTGCTGGCGGCGGCCGAGGTGGACCTCGCGGGCTATGAGCCAGGTGAGGCCGACGACGAGCGGGAGCGTTCGCAACGGGCCCGGGGGAAAGCGGCCGAGGACCTTCGTGACCTGCGAAAACGTACCGCGGAGCTGGTCGGACCGGCTGAGGCCTCGATCTTCGACGCGCATCTCGCTCTGCTCGACGACGAGGCCGTCCTGGCGGAAGTCGCCCAGGCGATCACGGCCGGAGCCTCCGCCCCGGAGGCCTGGCGAGCGACGTACGACGAGCTCGCGAAGGTCTTCGCCGAACTGGAGGACGCCTACCAACGCGAACGCGCTCAGGATGTCCGAAGCGTGCGCGACCGCATCCTGTCCAACCTCGCCAATCCCGGCGTGACCACGGCCGAGCCGGACCCGGGCGGCGATACGGACGCCCACATCCTGGTCGTGCCGGAGCTGGACGCGGGCACGGCCGCCTCGATCGACGCGCAGCGCGTGGCGGGTATCGCCGTCCGCGCCGCCGGGATGACCGGTCACGGGGTGATCGTTGCCCGGTCGCGCGGAATTCCGCTGATCGCCGGGATCGGCGTGATCGGGATCACCCCTGGCGCGCTGGTCGCGTTCGACGCACGCGAGGGCACGTTCCTGGTCGAGCCTGACGCGTCCACCCGCGAGGCCTTCACGGCGACGATCAAGGCCCGCGTGGCCGAGCGCGAGACCGCTCTGGCCGAGGCCGATCGCCCCGCGGTCAGCCGCGACGGCCAGACCGTGCACGTGATGGCGAACGTGGGCTCTGTCGAGGACGCCCGGACCGCCTTCGGCGCGGACGGCTCCGGCCTGATCCGTACCGAGGTGCTCTTCGGCGATCGCCGCGAGGCGCCGGGCGTCGACGAGCAGGTCGCGGCGTACGGCGAGATCGCGAAGGCCCTCGGCGGCCGGCCCATCACCATCCGCACGTGGGATGTCGGCGGCGACAAGCCCCTCGCGTTCCTGCCCCTGCCGGCCGAGGCGAACCCGTTCCTCGGCGAGCGGGGGCTGCGGGTGTTCCGCGATCGGCCCGAGCTGTTCCGCGATCAGCTGCGGGCGGTTCGTGAGATCGCCGGTGAGACTCCTACCCGGGTCATGTTCCCGATGGTCACCACGCTCGACGAGGTCAGGTGGGCCGTTGCGGAACTGGACGCCCTCGGGCCGCGGCCGGATGGGCTGGGCGTCGGCATCATGGTCGAGGTGCCTGCCGCCGCGCTGCGAATCGCCTCGCTCGCGGCCGGGCTGGATTTTGTCAGTATCGGCACGAACGACCTCACGCAGTACACCACCGCGGCCGATCGCGGCAACGGTGCCGTCGCTCAGCTGGCCGACGGACTGGACCCGGCGGTGCTGCGGCTGATCGACCACGTCGTGCGGAACGTGCCCGCAGGTGTGGCGGTCGCGGTCTGCGGCGACCTGGCGAGCGATCCGGCCGCCGCCGTACTGCTGGCCGCCCTGGGGGTTCGCGAGCTGAGCGCGATCGGCCCGCAGATCCCGGCGGTCAAGGCGCGCCTCCGGCAAAGCGATCTGACCACGATCAACACCGCGGAAGTGCTCAGCCAGCCGAGCTCCGCGGCGGTGCGGGCCTTCTCAGCCGGTTGGTGATTCGAACTTCGCGCAATCGGACACCGGCGCGAGCACGTGGTGCGTGCCGAGCTCCGACCGGTACTTGATGCCGCGCGACTCGTACTCGATCTCGAACCCGTTGGTCCGTCCCGGCGCCTCGAGATCCGATCTAAGGGCGTGCACCAGCACACTCCACCTCGTCCGCGGCGACTTCGCCTGCGGGGGAATGACCGCGCCGTTCAACTGCCGGCGCTGCTTCCACCCGTCGCCCAGCTCCGCCATCCGGTTGGTCGTCAAGGGCCAGCCGATTGAGCTACTCAAGCCGAGCGAGTCCTTGCTCAGCGGCACCAGCAAGGCCTCGGCGATGGAGAGATTCTCAGCGTCGACGGGGTAGATCCCGGTGAGGGTCACGTCGGCGTCGCCGGTGTTCTCCAGAACCAACATGCCTAGCGCGGCATCGGGCTCCCGATCGGCCGGAAGGCACAGCAGATCGCCGGCGCCATTGCCCAACGGGCCGCCAAGGTGTCGTGGCAGATAGATCCAGGCGACGAACAACAGCCCGATGGCCGCCATCGCCGCAGCCGCGATCCGCACTCGCTTGCCCATCTGATCCCCCGACCGCCGAATGTACCCGAAGGCTAACGGAAGGTGAGGGCGATACGGCACGATTCGCAGGAAGCTGCAACTCTGGCGGCAGCGGTCGCCAACAGGCCTGTGGACAAAATGTGCACACTCTCAGGCTCAGAGCCTGTGGATAACTTCGCGTTTTTTTGAGTTATCCACAGGATTTCCCCAAGTAGTCCACACTTGTGCCCCGCCAGCCGGGCACCCGGAGCCAGCTAGGCGCGGCCGTAGTACAGCAGCTCGACGATGTTGTAGCCGGAGGTCCGGGTCGACTTGGCGGGCAGCTCGTACGTCTCCCCGGCCTCGAGGTAGCGCACGCCCGCGGTGGCCTCGGTCTCCAGATCGAGGTCGACCACCAGGGACGGCGTGGCGCCGGTCACCCAGGTGTACGACGCGTCCGGCTCGGGGATCACGTGGCGCACCCGCACGTCGTCCTCCTCCAAAACCACCCGGACCGGCACCCCGGATCCACTCGATGCGGTGAGGGCGCCTGCCGCGTCGCCATCCCGGACCTGCGGTTCGCCGCTGGCCTCTTCGCCCAGGTCGAGCACCTCGATCAAGCGATTCCGGTACGGCGCGTCCCCGTCGTTCGTGAGCATGTGAACGGGCGAAACCGGCCGATAGACCGAACCGCCAACCGTCTCGCTCAACTGCCGCGCCGGACTGCCGTCGAGCCAGTCCATGTGGCACGGCGACGTGCTCAGGCACAGCACGACGTACGGGTTGTGGTGCAGGTGCCAGCCCTGGGCCTCACCCGGATCGAGTGCGACCTCCCAGACCCGGACCCGGGTGTTCTCGAACACCACCCGGGTGCCGATCTCACCCAGCACCACCTTCGTGCCGTCGGGTGCCTCCACCGTGGTGCCTGCGGTCATCGGGACTCCTCCAAAGAATCGGGCCGTACAAGACAGTCAGGTCCAGCAACAGAATCGGGTCCTGCAACGGAATCAGGCCCTGCAACAGCGTCGGGCGATACGCCGGAAGCACGCCGTACGTCGGGACTGGCCACGTCGACCGGGCGTTCCATCGCGACGCCGCCCAGAACGACACCATCGGGCATCGGCAGTTCGGCCGGTTCGACCTCGGTGAAGCCGAACGACTTGTACAGCGGTACGCCGGGCAGCGTGGCCATCAACGCGAGCTGGGTGAATCCCTCGGCCCGGGCCGCGTCCACGCACGCGGTGAGAATGGCCCGGCCGAGGCCTCGCCGGGTCCAGTCGGCGCGCACGAACATGGCCCGGATCCGCGCCGGCTCGGTCGCCGGATCCAGCAGCCGGGAGTTGTCGCCCGCGGTCGTACCGTTGAACAACTTGTTCCGACGGCTCCACCCGCCACAGGCCACAACCTCGCCGTCGGCCTCGTGAACGTAGTAGGTCCCGTCATCGATCAGAGCGCGGTCCAGCGCCGCGATGTACCGCGAGGCGCTGGCTGTCTGTCGCTCGTCGTAGTACGCCGGGAACAGTTCGAGGGTCGAGATCCGCATCAACTCCGCGATGGCCTCCGCATCCGCGGGAGTGGCGAGTCGCTGGACAGGCTGTGAGATCGGCACCCGCCCAGATTACGAGGCCCACCGACGTGGCACGCCTGTGGGCAATGATGGCGGCTCACCCCTGGGAACCACCCGAATGGAAGTGCCCTGATTGTTGCTGCCGTGAAATGCCCGGCCGGGTTGCCGGACATGTGTGGGGTATGAACCAGTCACCGTCCAGATCACCACTTGCCGCGGTGAGAAGCGCTGATCCACCAGACGAACGCCGAACGCGCTTCGAGCAGCTCTACGCGGCCAACCACGACCCGGTCCTGACCTACCTGCTCCGGCGCACCTCGAGCCGGGACGACGCGGCCGACGTACTGGCCGAAACGTTCCTGACGGCCTGGCGGCGGTTGGACGACGTACCGGAAGACGAGCAGGCGAGGCCCTGGCTGTACGGCGTGGCCCGCCGTTCGCTCGCCAACCACCGCCGCGGCGAAGGCCGTCGTACGGCGCTGGCGGACCGCCTTCGTGGCGAGCTGGCCAAAGCCGGTGCGTTGACGCCGGATCGCGCCATCTCCTCGACGGCGGCGGAGGCATTCGAGGAACTGCCCGAGCGGGATCGCGAACTGCTCGCGCTTGTCGCCTGGGAAGGGCTCGACACGGCCGAGGTCGCCGTGGTCCTGGGCTGTTCGCGCAACGCCGTACGCATTCGGTTGCACCGCGCCAGAGCCCGCTTCGAACGTCTGCTCCACGCCCGCACCAATCAGCAGCAACGACGCGCCGAAGGGTTCACCCCGGCGATGAAGGAGGTCTCGAGATGAGCACCACGAACCAGCGGCTACGCGAACTCAACCCTGTCTCCGACGGCGAACTGGCCGGACGGATCAGCCCGCAGGCGCACGACGAACTCGTTGGCGCCATCATGCGGACCGGCTCCCCCGAGCGGTCAGGCGTCAGCTTGTTCAAGCGCCCGGTCGTACGACGGGTGGTGCCGGCCCTGGCCGCGGCCGGGCTGGCGGCGGCCTTCACGATCATCCCGATCGGCGGCGGCAGCACCGAGGCCGCGGCGTTGTCGTTCAGTCGCAGTGGCGAGTACCTGATCGTGCGAGTGATCGACCCGTACGCGGACACCGCCAAGTACAACGCCGAGTTCAAGAAGCAGGGGCTCGACGTGCAGATGACCACCTCCGCGGCCTCACCGTCGTCGGTCGGCCAGCTGGGTTCCATCCGCTCGACCAGTTTTCCGCCTGGGAAGACGCAGCTCACCAACGAGGAATCGCCTCTGTACAAGGTCAAGTTCACCTCGGAGCCGGAGCTCTGCAATCCCTACTTCACCGACCCTTGCCAGACGGTGATCAAGATTCCGCTGGACTTCAAGGCGAATCTGCAGCTGGAGTTCGGCCGGAAGGCCAAACCCGGTGAGGCCTATGACATGCCCGGCTCACTCGAGGGCATCGGCGAACCGCTGCACGGCCTGCAGTGGCGCAACAAGACCGTTGCCGAGGTTCGGGCCCTGCTCGCCTCGCGGAACACGGTCATCGCAGGCTTCTATCCGCGCAAGGCCCAGGCCGGTGTCGACGAGCACCACGCGCCGGACGACTGGCTGGTTGCCGACGGACGCACCCAGAAGCTCGGCGAGGCACATCTGGACGTCTACCCGCGCGGTACTCAGCCCTGACCAGCGGCTCAGCCAACGCACTCCGGTCACAGGCAGCAGGTTAGCGGCGATCGGCCGGCCAACCAGGTGGATGGCCGGCCGACGTCTCTAGCCGCGCGGGGCGTACATGATCAGCCCGACGCCGAGCAGGCAGACGGCCGCGCCGGCGAGGTCCCAGCGGTCCGGGCGGAATCCGTCGACCAGCACGCCCCACGCAAGAGAACCCGCCACGAAGATGCCGCCGTACGCCGCGAGA
Organism: Kribbella deserti; assembly: GCF_042434725.1. Lineage (NCBI taxonomy): Bacteria > Bacillati > Actinomycetota > Actinomycetes > Propionibacteriales > Kribbellaceae > Kribbella > Kribbella deserti. Next base: position 252,374 of record NZ_JBHLTC010000030.1, read on the forward strand.
ATGCGGCCGAAGTTCGGATCAGGCTGCAGGGTGGCGACGAATCCGTAGGCGCCAAGCGCGATCACCCCGCCAAGGACCCAGAGCAAGCCGCGCTGTTCGCGTACGCCCTGCCAAACGAGCCAGGCGCCACCGATCTCGGCCAAGGCCGCGACCACGAACAAGCCGATCGAGCGCAAGGTCATACCCGCACGCTACGGCCCTCATACGCCGCCCGTGCCCCCAGCTGTGGGTCAGCGGGGTTTGGGTAGGAGGTGGCGGCGGCTGCGGCGGGAGGCCCAGCGGGCGGAGAGCAGGATCCAGATCAGGGCCGGCAGGATGAAGATGGCGGCGCCGATCTCGCGGCCGAGGGCGAGTAGGACCAGGCCGATCAGCAGGAACGGGCCGGAGAGGCTGCCGACGGCGATTCCGACGGCCCAGGGCCAGCGGGCTGGTTTGTCCCGCTCGCGGCGATAGAGGTCCGGCATCGGCAGGCCCTGGAAGACGGCCGGGATATCACCGTGCACGGCGGCCCGGCCTAGCTGGTCGTGGCGCTCTTCCCACTCGTCGCGCTGCAACCGGCCAAGAGCGTACTGCTCGGCGAGGTGTTCGACGCAGGTCTCCCGCTCGGCGTCGGTCAGGCGGATCGCCCGCATGCGCCGCTGCTCGGCGATGACCCGGGCCTCGCGTCCGGTGGCCGCCGCCTTGCCGGCCAGATCCGCGACCACCTTGGCGGGCGGCATGGGCCGGTCGGGTACGGCTGGACCTGATCGCGCGGACTTCTTCTTGTCCCCCATCCCCACCTCTCCTTCGCCTCCCGAACAGTCTGCCAGGTCGCACCAGCCCGATCCCGCCCTCAGCCATCCGAGACCGCCCTGCAGCTGCCAGAGCAGCTGGCCCCGAGCTTCCAGCTACGAGAACGGCCCGGCTCCCCTGAGGGGAACCGGGCCGTAAGTCGCTCGGATCAGGCGAAAGCCGCCGGGAGGGTGGCCGACCAGGTCTCGCGCAGCTGGGTGAGCGGCAGCGAGAAGTGGTCCTGCAGGTCCAGCGAATCGCCCGTGACGACGCCGATCTTGGCGTGCGGGAAACGGCGAGCGGTGCACATGTCGGTGAAGCGGACCTCTTCGGTACGCGGTACCGCGACGACCGCGCGACCGGCCGACTCCGCGAACAGGAAGAGGAACGTGTCCAGCCCGTCCGGCGCCCAGACCCGGGCGCCGACGCCACCGCGCAGCGCGGACTCGACCAGCACCTGGGCGACACCGCCGTCGCTGACATCGTGCGCCGCGTCGATCAGACCGTCGCGCGAAGCGTTGATCAGGATGTCGGCCAGCTGCTGCTCGACCTTGAGGTCCACCTTCGGCGGCAGACCACCGAGGTGACCGTGGACGACGTTGGCCCACTCCGAGCCCGAAAGCTCCTCGCGGGTCTCGCCGAGCAGGTACAGCTGGTGGCCCTCCATCTCGGCGGTGAAACCGATCGGAGTCCGCCGGGTGACGTCGTCGATGACGCCGATCACGCCGACCACGGGCGTCGGCAGAATCGGGGTGTCACCCGTCTGGTTGTAGAACGACACGTTGCCGCCGGTGACGGGAATGCCGAGCTCGGTGCAGCCGTCGACCAGACCGCGAATGGCCTCGGTGAACTGCCACATCACGCCCGGGTCCTCCGGCGAACCGAAGTTCAGGCAGTCGGTCACCGCGGCCGGGCGCGCGCCGGTGGTGGCGACGTTGCGGTATGCCTCTGCAAGCGCAGCGAGTGCACCCGTATATGGGTCGAGCTTCGCGAACCGGCCGTTGCAGTCGGTCGAGACCGCGACACCGAGGCCGGTGGTCTCGTCGACCCGGATCATGCCGCTGTCCTCGGGCTGGGCCAGCACCGAGTTGCCGAGCACGTAGCGGTCGTACTGGTCGGTGACCCAGGACTTGTCGCACAGATTCGGCGAGGCGATCAGCTGCAGCAGGGTGTCCCGCAGCTCCTCCGAGGTTGTTGCACGCGGCAACTTCTCGGCGCCGTCGGCCTGCAGGGCGTCCTGCCAGTCGGGCCGCGCGAACGGCCGGTTGTAGACCGGGCCCTCGTGCGCGACAGTGCCCGGCGGTACGTCGACGACGCGTTCGCCGTGCCAGTCGATCTGCAGCAGCCCGGTGTCGGTGACCTCGCCGATCACGTCGGCCTGCACGTCCCACTTCTCACAGATCTTCAGGAACTTCTCGACATTGGCCGGGGTCACGACCGCCATCATGCGTTCCTGCGACTCGCTCATCAGGATCTCTTCGGGCGCTAACGAGGCGTCCCGCAGCGGCACCTTGTCGAGATCGACGTGCATGCCACCATCACCGGCGCTGGCCAGCTCCGAGGTCGCGCAGGACAGTCCGGCACCGCCGAGGTCCTGGATGCCCTCGACAACACCCGCGGCGAACAGCTCGAGCGTGCACTCGATCAGCAGCTTCTCCATGAACGGGTCACCAACCTGCACCGCGGGGCGCTTGGTCGGACCACCGTCGGCGAAGGTCTCGCTGGCCAGTACGGAGACGCCGCCGATTCCGTCGCCACCGGTCTTCGCGCCGTACAGGATGATCTGGTTGCCGACGCCGGTCGCGTTGGCCAGGTGCAGGTCCTCGTGCCGCATCACGCCGACGCAGAGCGCGTTCACCAGCGGATTACCGATGTAGGTCGCGTCGAAGACGACCTCACCACCGATGTTCGGCAGGCCGAGGCTGTTGCCGTAGCCGCCGACGCCGGACACGATGCCGGGCAGGACGCGCTTGGTGTCCGGGGCGTCCAGCGGGCCGAACCGCAGCGGGTCCATCACCGCGACCGGGCGCGCGCCCATCGCCAGGATGTCGCGCACGATGCCGCCGACGCCGGTCGCCGCACCCTGGTACGGCTCGACGTACGACGGGTGGTTGTGCGACTCGACCTTGAAGGTGACGGCGTAGCCCTCGCCGATGTCGATCACGCCCGCGTTCTCACCGATACCGGCGAGCATCTTGCCGGCCGGCGTCTCCTGCGGGATCTCGCCGAACTTCTTCAGGTGCACCTTGGAGGACTTGTACGAGCAGTGCTCGCTCCACATCACCGAGTACATCGCCAGCTCACAGCTGGTCGGCCGCCGGTCCAGGATGTCGCGGATGCGCTGGTACTCGTCCGGCTTCAGCCCGAGCTCGGCCCACGGCTGCTCGACGTCCGGCGTACTGGTCGCATTGCTGACGGTGTCGGTACTCACGGGGCAGTGTCCTTCACTATTTCATTGCCATTGGCAACTAGATGGGCTACAGCGAGGGGAAGGGCGAAACCGATCATGATCGCCGGTACGGTGACGCCGGCGTCGTTCAGGACCATGCCGACGAAACCGCAGACGGCCAGGGCCAGCAGGGTCGGACGGGCCAGCGGGTCGTTCGCGACGTACGCCCGGAACGTTGCCGAGGGCACCTTCTGCGGCGCCAGGCACGCGACCAGCGCGAGTACGACGGCCAGCAGCATGATCCAGCCGCCGACGGTGTGCAGTGGCCCGAGCGCCATCCGGATCTTCCGGGCGAACACGTCACCGGTGTCCCCGTCGAGCAGACGGGCCACGAACGAGCCGAAGTGGCTGCGTTCGGCGGCCGGGCGGGCGTAGTCGGCCAGCGCGAAGGCGGCCACCGCGACGAACCCGGTCAGACCGAGACCGATGAGCGCCCTGAACGAGATGCTGCCGCGCCAGGTGATCCAGCTCAGCAACAACACGGCCGGGGTCAACGCGATCACCCCGCCGAAGTCGGCGCCCCAGGCCGGAACGCCTTCGACGATGATCGCGAGGCCTCCAATGGCGAGTACCGCGGCGGCAGCCTGCGCGCGGCTCTTCGCCAGCAAACGCCGGGCGGCCGCGTAAGCGAGGACGAGCGTGGCCACCGCGAAAGCGGCGAAGGTCGAGTTACCGAAGCCGTAGTACCGGCCGCCGATGACCGGGCCGTCGGCGAACATGCTGCCGACCTGCATCGGCGTACCGAGCAGGCCGTCGATGACCAGCGTGACGTACGCCGCGATGGCCAGGCCGAGGGCGAGGTTGCGCCGGAGCGCGGCGTAGCTCAAGGCGGCCAGCCCGATGGAGATACCGATCACGGCGACGTACAGGGCGAGCCCGGCCTCGGGGAATCGCCACCAGTTGGTGAGGGTCGCGAGAAAGACGGCGGAGAAGAACCCGCACTGGGCGAGCAACGCGCCGACCAGCACCGGGCGCGAGCGCCGCGACGGGCGGAGACGGTGCCAGGCGATCGCGGCGAGTTGCAGCAGCACCAGGGAGATACCGACCAGGCCGAGGATCTTCCGGGGCTGCGCGAATCGCTGGTTGGTGTCGAGCCGGTCCTCGATCACCGCGGCGGCGTCCGTATGCCGATCGCCGGTCACCTCCAGCACGCCGCCGTCCTGCGGGTCCTTGAGGCTGACCGTGCTGAGCAGGGTGGCGGTCACGTCGGCGAGCTGGATCAGCCCGGGTCGCCGGGTGGAACCGCTCGTCAGCCAGCGGGGTTCACCTCCGGCCGGGATTCGCATCGCGACCTGGGTTTCGCGGTGTGCGCCGGACTGCTCCTCGGCGACACCGATCAGCAGCACCCGCGCGCCGGCCGCCTTGAGCTGGCCGACCAGTACGGCGAGCTTCGCGCGGGCCTCGTCGCGGCCTTCGCGCAGCGGCATGATCCCGGCGTCGATGATGGCCGTCTGGCAGTTCGCCAGGTCGGCCGGTACGAAGGTGGGCTTCCAGTTCTCGACCTGGCCCAAGCTGTCGGCAACGGCCAGGGCCGCGCCGGGACCGAAGCCGCACGGGCTGCCGTAGGTGCCGAGTTTGCCGAGCTGTGCGCTGGAGCTGTGCGTGATCTGGGTGTCGACGTACTGCTGCCAGCCGGGGATCTTGCCGTCCACCGGCGTCGGCAGCTCGGGACAGCTCTCGCCGGCGATCGTGCCCCACGCGCGTGTGCCCGAACTGATGGTGAGCCAGCCGTCGAGCGGACAGGTCTGCTGGGTGGACGACTTCACCGAGATCGACGCCACGTCCGCCTCGCTGACCAGCGCGGTCAGCTCCGGCGAGGCCTGCACATCCGACCACCGCAGACCCGCTACACCGACCACTACCTGCTTCGACAAGTCATCAGCTGCGGAAGCGGTCGCGGTTTGCGGAAGAGCGCAGACCAGAACGCCGAGCACCAGTGCCCAAAGGAACGGGCGCCGGTGGCTCAGGCGCGGGGGCTTGGTCATCAGGAGGCGACGACTGCCTTCAGCACCGAGGTGAAGAAGGCCAGACCGTCCGTACCCGGACCGGTCAGCGGCTCGATCGCGTGCTCCGGGTGCGGCATCAGACCGACCACGTTGCCGCGCTCGTTGGCGATACCGGCGATGTCGCGGTACGAGCCGTTCGGGTTGTCACCGACGTAGCGCGCCAGCACCAGGCCTTCGCCCTCGAGCCGGTCCAGGGTCGGCTCGTCGGCGACAAAGCCGCCGTCCTGGTTCTTCAGCACGATGGTGATCTCCTGGCCGGCGTCGTAGCCGGTGGTCCAGGCGGTGCGGTTGTTCTCGATCCGCAGGACCTGGTCCTTGCAGACGAACTTGCGGTGGTTGTTCTTGATCAGGGCGCCGGGCAGCAGGTGCGACTCGCAGAGCACCTGGAAGCCGTTGCAGATACCGAGCACGGGCAGACCCTGACCGGCTTTGGCGATGATCGTCTCCATCACCGGCGCGAAGCGCGAGATCGCGCCGGCGCGCAGGTAGTCGCCGTACGAGAAGCCGCCGGGCAGGACCACCGCGTCGACACCGTGCAGATCGGCGTCCGCGTGCCACAGCGCGACGGCCTCGCCACCGGCCAGCGTGACCGCGCGGCGGGCGTCGGCATCGTCGAGCGAGCCCGGGAAGGTGACAACGCCGATCTTCATCGGTCGGCCTCGACGTGCACCTCGAAGTCCTCGATCACGGGGTTGGCGAGCAGCGTCTCCGCCGCCTTCCGGATCTCGGCCACCTTCTCTTCGGTGGCCTCCCCGTCAAGGGTGATCTCGAACCGCTTGCCCTGGCGGACATCGGCGACACCATCGAAGCCGAGCCGGCCGAACGCGCCGTGCACCGCCTTGCCCTGGGGGTCGAGGATCTCTGATTTGAGCATGACGTCGACGACAACGCGGGCCACTGACTACTCCTGGGTTCGACCGCTGACACGAACAGACACGCCGAATCCTACCGATCTCCCTCTACCACCCCCACATCGGTCCAGTCCAGGCCCCCAGCCGCAGCCGGGCCGACGCACCAGCCGTGGCCGGGTCACCAGAGATCGGCCGTGGGCGGGCCCGTAGAAGCACCCGCCCACGTTCCGACGTCTCCGTTCGGCTGACGGAGACGATCAGGCGCAAGCGGGGATGCTGTTCCAGTCCGGTACCGGGCCCTTGTGCGCGCTGGGGCCGGTCGGACCGGTGGTCCAGCCTGACTCCCCCACCTCTCCCCAGGCGCCGCCGTAGCCGTACCAAGCGCGGGCTCTCCGACGCCCGCAGCGAGGTCGTATGGCCGCACCCTTCCGGTGCTGTTGTAGACCGCGCCACCGTGCGCGCAGGCCGGCGAGCCGCCCTTGCCCTGATGCGAGTAGCCACCACTGCCAAGGGCTGCCTGCGACACGGTGCCGCGGGCAGCCAGATCGTCATCGTTGCAGAACGAGTCATGCGCCCAGGTCAGGGTGGAGTTCGCAATGAAGCTCTCCGCCGACATCGGCAGGTAGCTCTCACCGCCCGCGAGGTGGACCAGAGGTGCAAACTGGACCCATTACGGTGTTGCCGCTTCAGCCTTCTCGGCTGTCGGCGAAAGGGCCGCTGTGGCGGCCAGTGTGCCTGCGATCGCCAGGGCGGCGAGGGTACGCCGGCGCTTGGTCATGAAGGCGTTCATCTTGGGCTCCTAGGCGCAGGCGGGGATGTTGTTCCAGTTGGGCTCGTGGCCCTTGTAAACGCTCGGGCCGAGCGGACCGGTGCTGTGCCGGTTCGAGCCGACCTCGCCCCAGCCGCCGCCGTAGCCGTACCAAGGGCGTGCGCGGACCGCGTAGCTCGGGACCTCCCACGTCTTCCAGGCGTGGCCCTTGCTGGTCGTATCCACCGCGCCGTACGGCAGCGGCCAGTTGTTCTTGACCTTCCAGTAGCTCGCGTGGGTGCCCTTGGCCGAGTAGATGATCGGGTGCGTGCCCGTGCGCGACACCGAGCGCCACGACAACCAGCAGGTGCTGTTGTGCTTGTAGAACGCCACCCGGTCCGGGACGTTGCTTGCGTTCAGCCGCAGCGAGATCCGCTCCCAGTCGCCCTCGTGGTCGGCGATCCTCGGCGCGGGGCTGTCGTTGTTGCCGTAGAAGAACCAGAACGTCATGTGGGACCGCGCGATGTAGTCCACGTAGATGGGAGAGCGCACGCCCGAACCACCGCGGTGGGCGTTGGCGATCTCGAGGAACATACCCTCGTTCGAGTCACTCGCCAGGTCGAAGGGGCGGACCTTGCCCGCGCTGGTGTAGACCGCACCGCCGTGCCGGCAGCCGGGCGAGCCGCCCTTGCCCTGGTGCTTGTAGCCGCCACTGCGCAAGGTGGCCGGGTTGATACTGCCCGAGCGGACGAGTTGTTCGTCGCTGCAGCCGTCATCGTGGGACCACCTCAGCGCCGCGAGCCGGATGAAGCTCTCCGCGGACATCGGGTAGTTCTTGTCGCCGGAGGCCAGGTAGACCAGTGGCGCGTAGCGAACCCAGTACGGCGTGGCCGCCGTCGTCCGCGCGCCGCCTTCGAGATCTGCCCGCCGGTCGGCCGCGAAGACATTGCCTTCGAGACTGCCCACTTCGCGGCTGCCGTCCAAGCCGTTACGCGGAGCGCCGGCCGCCACCGAGTCGGCCCGCACCCCGGTCCCGGCGGGTACTTCCGCGCCGGTCGCCGTCGCCAGACCGGTCGAACCGGCCACTGCTCCCGCCATCGCCAGCGCGGCAAAAGCCCGCCATCGTCTGCGTGCTGAAATGTTCATCCGAACTCCCTGCGCCTTCATCCCGGAAAACCTTTCCGGTGCTCGTCACACTGATCCGGCGACCAGTCGGCGCGCAGCCTTTCTGCAGCAACGAGCAACGCGATTGCACGAAGTGGCAACCGATCGCGCAGTCCTTCGCCGGATGGCGTTTTAGGGCCACGGACCTTGGACGAGGTAGCGTCTGGGCGACGGACCCGGCTGATTGGAGGCGCAATGGTGGGTACGACGCGCCCGGAGCCGAGTCCGGACAACAACGCGACAGGTGGTCCCGCGGACCAGGCGGCCGCCGGTGCGGTAATGCCGGTGCTGAAGCCTTCGCTGGCGCATATCCCGCTGGATCTGATGCTGGCCGCGCCCAACCGGATCACCTTGGTGCGCACGATCATCGCGATGGCCGTCGCCGCGTGGGCGTTCCACTCGGGCACCTGGCAGTGGCTCGTGGTGGGCTACTTCGTCTACTGGGCGGGCGATTCGCTCGACGGCGAGTGGGCCCGCTTGCGCAAGCAGGAAAGCCTGCTCGGCGCCGTCTTCGACATCGTCTGTGACCGGGCGAGCACGTTGCTGCTGGCCGGGGCGTTCATCGCGACGTATCCCGAGGTGGTCGGCCCGCTCACGGTGTACCTGATCCAGTTCGCCGTACTGGACACGATGTTGTCGTTGGCATTCCTGCTCTGGCCGTCGACGCTCAGCCCGAACTACTTCTACAAGGTCGACAACCCGATCTATCTGTGGAACTGGTCACGCGCCGGCAAGGCCGTGAACACCGCCGGCGTGATCATCACCCTGATTGTGGGCTACCGCTGGGACCTGATGGTGATTCCGTACACCATCGCCGGTCTGATCGTGATCATGAAGGTAGTCTCGCTGATCCGCCTGATCCGCATCCTGACCGGCGCGATCGAGCCGGTCCCGGGCAGCGGCAAGATCTTCAAGCGCTGACCGGTATCGCTCCCTTCGCCGGGTAACCTCGGCCGAATGGGCGACGCGCTGGGGTGGATCTGGGAGCTGTTGCTCTCGATCGGGTTCGGTATCGGCTCGGCCGTCATTCCCGTGCTCAACTCCGAGGCCTACATCGTCGGCGTCGGCGTCTCGCATGCGCTGGATCCGCTCGTTGCCGCGATCGGCGTGGGTGTCGGCCAGGGCCTCGGCAAGGTCGTACTGTTCCTCGCCGTTCGCTATCGCCCGGACTGGGCCGCGAAGCACAAGACCAAGGTCCCGAAGGAGCCCGATCTCACCACCCGGTGGGGCCGGTTCAAGGAGCGCTCGGCCCGCGCCGCGAAAAAGCTGCTCGATCTGATCGGCGACGCGAAGTACGGCGTACCGGTGGTCGCGCTGAGCGCGTTCGCGGGCTTTCCGCCGCTGTACGCCGTCGCGCTGATCGCGGGCGCGAGCCGGATGCGCGTACTGGTCTTCGCCATCACCGTGCTGATCGGCCGGGTCGGCAGATTCGCCCTGCTGGCCCTAGGGGTCTCCGCCTTCTGACCCTGACTCGCCCCCGGTTATCCGGCCCGGTGCCTGATGCAACAAACTTCTTACGGCACAGTTGACCCCATGGCCGACTGGCTTTGGCAGGCGTTACTCGCGACCGGATTCGGTATCGCGTCCGCCGTGATCCCGATTCTGAGCGCCGAGGCGTACATCCTCGGCGCTGGTGTTTCGGGCGCTCTGGACCCGATCACCGCGGCCATCGGTATCTCGTTCGGCCAGACCGTGGGCAAGATCGGCATGTTCCTCGCGGTGCGTTATCGCCCCGACTTCAATGCCCGGCGATCCCAGCGCGAGCCGAAGGGCGTGAACCTCGATACCCGCTGGGGACGGCTCGTGCACTCCTATCGCTCGGCGAGTAAGCGACTGCTCGACGCCCTGAGCGACGCCCGGTACGGATTGCCCGTCACCCTGCTCAGCTCCTTCACCGGCATTCCCCCGCTGTACGCCGTCGCCCTGCTCGCCGGGGCCAGCCGGATGGGCGTGGTCGGCTTCGCCGGCGCGGTCTTTCTCGGCCGCGCCGCCCGCTTCGTACTCATCGCCATCGGCATCGCCGCCTTCTGATCCCCTGCCGGCTCGTACAGCTTGTGTGGGCCGTACGGGTCGTACGGGTTATGCGGGTCGTACGGGTTGTGTGGTGGGCCGGCGGTTCGGGAGCAGGCGGGCGGCTTGGCCGATGAGGGCCAGTACGCCGTCCCGGGTTGTCGCCGCGACCGGATTCGCGACCTGGCCGAGCACGCCCAGCCGGCGCGAGCGGCGAACCAGCTTCGTCGTCGCGGTACGCCTGATCCGGTCGTACGATTCGAGCGCGGCAGGCTGTTCGCCGTACCGCTCGAGTTGCTCCGCGAGCACCCCGGCGTCCTGGATCGCGGCGCACGCGCCTTGGCCCAGGTTCGGGGTCATCGCGTGGGCGGCATCTCCGAGTAGGACCACCCGGCCGGTGACGAAGGGCGGCAGCGGTAGCGCGAGGTCGTACACGTCATTGCGCAGTACCGTCTCGGGCGGCGTCTTCCCGACGAGCGCCGGGATCGGGTCATGCCAGTGCTGGAACAACTCGGTGACGTCCAACTCGGGTTGTACCGGCTTGGCTTGAGCCGGCTTGGCTTGAGCCGGCTTGGCTTGAGCCGGCGCGGTGGCGGTCGCGTACCAGTAGACGCGGCCGTCGACGAGCGGGAGATAGCCGAAGCGGTAACCCCGCCCCCAAGTCTCACCACCGTCGTCCGGGCGGTCGACCTCCGCGACACCCCGGAAGGCGGTGTAGCCCGAGTAGCGCGGGCCGGGATGGCCGGGGTTGAGCGCCGTACGGACGACGCTGCGAAGGCCGTCGGCCGCGACGACCAGGTCCGCCGTGAACTCCTCCCCCGCGCTGCCGATCACCGTCGCGGAGGTCGCGTCCTGCTCGACGCCGACAACCGTTACGCCGGTCCGGATCTGGACGGACGCCGGGAACGTGGCCGTGATCGCCTCATGCAGCCGGGCCCGGTGGACCATCATCGGAGCCTCCATCGCCGTACCGCTGACCCGGATAAGCCACCTGCCGTCGGGCCGGCGCAACCCGCCCTGCACCGCGTCGATCCCGGCGTCGCCGAGTCGCTGCTTGGCGCCGAGGCCGTCGAGAACCTGGAGCGCCTTCGGCCAAACGGAGATGCCCGCGCCGACTTCACCGAGCTCGGGCGCCCGCTCCAGCAGGGTGACTCGCCAACCGCGACGGCTCAGGGCGGCAGCCGCTGTCACGCCACCGATACCGGCTCCGACGACTACCGCTGTTCTCTCACTCATGGACAAAACTCTACATCTGTAGAGGATGGTGAGATAGGGTTCGTGATGTGGCTGACAAAGTGCCCGTGGGGGCGGAACGGCGCGAGGTCATCGCGGACGCCGCGATCCGCCTGGTCGCGACCCGCGGACTCAAAGGACTCACCCATCGCGCGGTGGACGCCGAAGCCGGACTGCCGCCGGGCTCGACGTCGTACTACCTGCGCACGCGCGACGCCCTGCTCGGCGCGTGCCTCAACCGGATGCTCGAACGCGACCTGGCCGGGCGTACCGCCATGCCAAGCGGGATCGGCACGGTCGAGTTGTTGCTCGGCATGGTCCTCGACCTGACGACCCACCGGCGAGAAGACCTGCTCGCGCGGTACGAACTCTCCCTCGAGGCCAACCGTCAGCCCGCCCTCCAGGCCGTTCTCATCGAGGCGGGCACGCGCCTGCGCGCCGGTCTCGCCGAAGTCCTCGCGGCAGACGGCATCCCGAACGCCGAGGAACTCGCCTGGCCGATCGCGGCGATGCTCGACGGCCTCATGTACGACCGCGTAGCCGGCGCCGGCTCCACCATCCCCGCCGCCACCTTCGAATCAACCACCCGCACCACCCTCACCGCCCTCCTGACCACCCTCACCCCCTAGCCCGGCCCCCTCCTACCCGGGCCGGATCCAAACGTGCCCCCTCGTCGGCACGACGAGGTCCCGCCCTCCCTCCCCCCTTGCCACGGTCGGACGCAAAATGCGGTTTCGGTATTTCGCGTCCGACCGTGGCAAGGGGGGAGGGAGGGGGCGGGCGGCTGTGGAGTGGCTAGAGGCGATTGGTCAGGGCTACGAAGGTGAAGTAGGTGACGCCTACGAGCATGCCCAGGTGGCCGAGGGCGGATAGGCCCGCGCCGGCGCCCCAGGCGTCAGCGGCGGTCTCCTCGGAATGGCGGCCGGCGGACGGGAGCCAGCGGGCCAGGAGGAGTAGGCCGAGTACGACGACGATCCACCAGGCGGCGAGGGCGGCGTACACGATGACGTCCCGCAGGGTGACCAGGGCGGTGCTCCAGAGGACCAGCGCGAGTACGCCGAAGAGGGTGTGCAGTTTGACCAGGCCCGACGCGACCCCGGCCACGCCGCTGCTGCGACGACGCTCTGCGCCGCCGCCGAGTCTGACCCGGGTGAGCAATACGACCACTGCCCCGAGGCCGGTCAGCAACCAGGTCACATTCGACCAGTCCACGATCAGCATCTTGCCGTACGTGCCTTAGCGGCAGAATCCCCAAACGTGTTGCGTATCTAACGAGGCCAGACCACTGACACAACGCCTCATCGACGATAGGGGACCTCGGCAACAACCCCTCGCCCGATTAGCCGGCGGTGCTTTTGCGTAACCAGAGCAGGCCGAGCACCGGCAGTACCAGCGGTACGAAACCGTAGCCCTGACCGAAGTGCGACCACACCGTGGCGTCCGGAAAGTCCTCCGGTACGGCGTAACTCAGCGCGCCGACGCCGATCACGCCGGCCAGTTCGATCACGATCGCGGCCAGGGCCACCCGGCGCGAGTCGGAGGTCGATCGGGCCAGCCCGACAGTCGCCGCGCAGTACACGATCGCCGCGAAGGCGGACAGCAGGTAGGCCAGCGGCGCCCGGTCGAAGTCCGTCGCGATCTGTACGCCGGCCCGGGCGGTCGCGGAGGCCGCGAAGATCCCGTAGACCAGGATCAGCGCACGGCCTGGACCACTCCGGGTGGAGGTCATCAGACCGACCAGATCTGCTCGAGCCGCAGTACCAGCACCGGCACGATCAGGCACGCGATCGCCAGGGCGCCCGCTCCCCAGCGGCTCTTCTCGGCAAGCGCCCACAAGGCGCCGAGGGGTAGGACCGCGAGGGTGCCGATCAGGTAGCCGACGAAGATGATGCCGGACACGTCCTGGTCCGTACGGATCAGCTGCACGATGCCGAAGACGAACTGCACCAACAGCGCTACCTCGACCACGCCGAGCAAACCGAGCAGCCACCAGTTGATCCGGCGGTCCAGCGCCGCCAGCACGAGGGCGAAGACGGCCGCGAGCACGGCGAGGATGACGATCGTCATCGAGAGGACATCGTTCATAGCGTCACGGAGCTTAGCCTCTCGTACCCGAGCGATCTCCGCTGCCCGCAGCCGGCGGAGGCCCGAGGGTCCGGGCTTCTGCCTTCAACGCGGTAGACCGTCCACTTCCACCAGCGGGATTGTGATAGGCCAAGGCAGCCGCGTACCAGTCAGGAGAGTTCAGCGCGGGGCGGTCTTACGGAGGTCGGCGACGATGCTTCGAACGGCCCGCTGGCATTTGAGGTCCAGGAGGATCTGCACGATCACCCGGCTCTTCAGGGAGTCGGGAGTGTCGTCGGCCGCGGCCTGTTGGATCTGCTCGCGCTTGGCGTCCCGGACCAGTTGATCCAGTCGATCGAGTTGGGCCAGGTAGTCGTCGGCCCGCCGGACCAAGTAATCCAGACTGCCCGGACGATCCAGGACCGGCAGGACCTTGCTGTGGATCCACTTGGACTGTGCGTTCGCGCCGATGTCGTCGACGGCCTCATCGGCGTACCGCTGGAGTCGGCGGAACACCACTGCCGGGCCTGCCGAGGTCTCGTCGCCAGAACCGATCAGGCTGAGCTGGGACCGCAGCAGCGCGGGACCGACCAGCCCGGCGATCAAGGCCGACCAGATGTTGTTGAACCAGTCCAAGTCACCGAAAGCCAGCTCTAGCACGGTGTAAGCGAGGTACCCGGCTACACCGTCCGCAGCCAGACGAAGCAGTACCCAGTGCGTCGCACGCCAGGAGAGCGGCTTGCGCTTCTGAACATGCAATTCGAGGAAGGCCAAACCGCCAGCGAGTAACGCGGCGATCCAGGGTCCAGCGGCGGACACTCAGTGCCCCCGTTCGAGAGCCAGCCGGTACCTGTCGCCGCTCACCCTGACTAGGCCCGCTTCCTCGAGTGCGGTGAGCGCCTGGCTCGTAACCGACGGCCGGAGCTCAGCCGCGCTCGCGACCTGGGCGAGGTCTTGAGCGACGGACGCGCTCAGGACGGCGTACACCCGCTTCTCGTCGGTGGAGAGTCCGTCGACCGTCGGGAGCTGGGTCTGCTCTGACGGCTCCCTGAAGATGCCAACGGCCAGCCGCTGGATTTCCGCGGCGGCAGACTCATCTCCTCGATGCAGCAGGGCCGGGATCAAGTCGTGCGAGACCGCCACGGCCACATCAGTCGAGCCAGTCTGCAGTAGCTGTTCGAACCCGCTCACGACCGCCGCGCCGTCTCCAAGCCCCAGTAGCTCGGCTACCTGGGAATGACGCCGCACGCCGAAGGTACGCCGGTAGGACGCCTCGTACTGGATCTCCTGCGGCAAAGACGGCGTATACCCGTCGTCCTCTTCTTCGCGAACCCGGCGGCGACCTGGCGGGTCAAGCTCGTCACCCTCCACGGGGGTGGCGGGCCCGTCGCTAGATAGCGCCAGGTCCGTCAGCCACTCCTCGACCTCTGCCGGGCTGATTGCCTCGATCTCCAGCTGGAGGTCTGGAACCAGGTACGAGTCGTCGAAGCCCGGCTGGTCGCTCAAGAGCACCTTCACGTGCGGGAAGTCCGCTCGGAAGTGCTTGACCTGCCGCATCAGCGCGCGCCGGTCCGACGACCTCAGCTCGTCAAGGCCGTCGATGATGACTAGCAGCGCCCCCGTCTCCGCCCAGTGCGTGACGACCTCAAGCGGGACCCCGGACTCCTTCGCGAGGAAGTCGGGCAACTCCTCGCCCTTGGGTGACCAGTCGCGCGACCAGATCAACATAGGCAGGCGACTCCCGGCCAAACCGCTCTGGCGATCCGTTGCCAGCGAGGCGACCAAATGCCTCAGCAACGAGGTCTTCCCGCCACCGTGCGGTGCCGTCAGTACGGCGAGGCCAACCTCCGCAGGGGCGAGCCGCGCCGCCAGGTCCTGCTCGGGAAGACCCTCGCCCGTGCCGAGGTCCCGGAGTCGAACCGGCCGCCGCCGGTACACCGTACGGCTGGTGGGACCGAAACGGCGGATCACCTCGGTCAGATAGAGACGTTCCACCGTCGAGGTGGCCTCGGCCCGGCTCATCCGGCGCAGGCTGAGCAGCTGGATCGAGGCCGCCGCGAAGGCGAACGCCAGCGCCACGATCGCGGCGGTGTTGCTGAGCCACCCCCGGTCGAGGCCCCGGATCACCAGTGCGAGCAGACCCAGGCTCAGCAGCGCCACGGCCATCGCGAGAAAGCGGGCGTTGCGCTGAACCACCGATGCCCTCCTGGAGTGCCTACAAGATGTCGCCGGGGTTATAGGCGGCTGCGTCAGGGTAGCGCTTGGCGAGCTGATCGACCCGGCGCACGACCTCGTTGACCTGCGCGACAGCCGCTCCGGTGAACGAGAGCGGTTCGCCGACGATGGCCACGATCTGCTGCTCGGTCAGCCCCAGCCGTCCGTCCTCGCCGAGGCGTCGGAACAGATCGTTCTCGTCCGAACCCTGGCGCAGGTCGAGGGCCATCTGGACGGCGTGGGTCTTGATCACCTCGTGCGCGGTCTCCCGGCCGACGCCGTTCTTCACCGCGGCCATCAGGATCTTCGTGGTGGTCAGGAACGGCAGGTACCGCTCGAGCTCCCGCTCCACCACCGCCGGGTAGACGCCGAACTCGTCCAGCACGGTCAGGAACGTCTCGAACAACCCGTCCAGCGCGAAGAACGCGTCGGGCAGCGCGACCCGGCGGATCACCGAGCAGAAGACGTCGCCCTCGTTCCACTGGTTACCGGCCATCTCACCGGCCATCGACGCGTAGCCGCGAACGATCACGGCCAGGCCGTTGACCCGCTCACAGGACCGGGTGTTCATCTTGTGCGGCATCGCCGAGGAACCGACCTGGCCCTCCTTGAAGCCCTCGGTGACCAGCTCGTGGCCGGCCATCAGCCGGATCGTGGTGGCCAGGCTGGACGGGCCGGCGGCCAGCTGGACCAGGGCCGAGACGACCTCGAAGTCCAGCGAACGCGGGTAGACCTGGCCGACGCTGGTCAGCGTGCGCCGGAATCCGAGGTGCTGCGCGACCTCCGACTCCAGGCCGGTCAGCAGCTTCTCCTGGCCACCGAACAGGTCGAGCATGTCCTGCGAGGTACCGACCGGGCCCTTGATGCCGCGCAGCGGGTAGCGCTCGAGCAACTCGTCCACCCGGGCGATCGCGATCAGCAGCTCGTCCGCGGCCGAGGCGAACCGCTTGCCGAGAGTGGTCGCCTGCGCGGCGACGTTGTGCGAGCGGCCGGTCATCACCAGCGCCGCGTGCTCCGCAGCCTGCTGGCCGAGCCGTACGGCGGTGGCGACGGCGCGGTCCCGGACCAGGGCCAGGCCGGCCCGGATCTGCAGCTGCTCGACGTTTTCGGTCAGGTCCCGGCTGGTCATGCCCTTGTGCACGTGCTCGTGCCCGGCGAGGGCGTTGAACTCCTCGATCCGGGCCTTCACGTCGTGCCGGGTGATCCGCTCACGCGCCGCGATCGACTCCAGGTCGACCTGGTTCAGCACCCGCTGGTAGTCCTCGATCACGCCGTCCGGCACCGCGACCCCGAAGTCCTTCTGGGCGCTCAGCACCGCCAGCCACAGCTGCCGCTCGAGCACGATCTTGTGCTCCGGCGACCACAGCTCGGCCATTGTCAGGCTGGCATACCGCGAGGCGAGAACGTTCGGGATCTGAGGCTTGCTGGAAGTCGGCACGTACCCCATTCTCTCTCACTCGCCTCGCGGCACCGCCGTCACGGGTTGGCATCGCACCCCGGCGGCCGTCAGCGCTTGTGGATCGGACCGCTGGAGACGCTCTTGATGACAGAACCATCCGCCCGGTAGGCGGTCACCCTCAGCTGCTTCAGCGGGCCATCCTTGTCACCAGGTGCCCAAGCCAGCGCGTACCAGCCTTGCCGGACGGACACGGTGGTGGTGCGGCCACCTTGTTCGAAGGTGAGCTTCGCGACCGGCAGCGGAACACGCCGCGCTGAGTGGTAAAGCCAGCCTTCGCAAGCCAGGCCGGTCACCTTGCAGGTCTGGAACGCGTCCTCGACCCTGACGCCGGCGTAGCCGAACCCACCATCGACGCGGGTAGGCGCGGGCCACTGACGGACGATCTGGCTCTTGCCCCCGACCCCGACCGCGGCCTTTCGAGCCGCCGGGGAACCGAAGTAGCAGTGCGCGACGTACTTGCCACTCGGCGAAACCGCTACGGCGGCGCCGAACGCGTTCGCCTGAATGCTCTTGGACAGCACCTTCCAGCGCCGCAGGTCCTGGAACGTCATCGCTGAGCAGCGACGCAGCACCGACTGGTCGTCGGTACGGATCGACTGTTCCGCCACCGCGGCCAGTTCGGCCTTGCTCGGCAAGTAGTTGCCGCCGATCACACAGTTGTACGACTCAACCTTGGACGCGATATCACCGACGATCAGCAGGCTGCCCGGCCGCCACAGCAACTTGCCGTTCGGCAGCGGATCCCCGTTGCCCTGCATCACCGGTTCGCCGGTAAGCACCTCGATCGGCCCTGGATCCTTGCCCACCGCCACCGTCCACTGGATCCGGCAGCGCCGCAGCGCTTCCGCCGACGAGATCGGAGCGAGCGCCGCGTCACCCGTCGGCGTGCCGGGAAAGGCTCCCCCGCTGTCCGCGACGACACGGTTCTCGGTCCTGGAGTCGGCCGGCGCGGTATCGGCCTGGCCCACGTTCGGCAGCAGCGTGGCGGCCAGCGCAACCGCCGACACCGCGGCGACGGCGCCCGAGGCGGAAAGGATGCGACGCCGCTTACGGCCGCGACGGCCGCGCGCGAGAAGCCGCTGGGAGTCGATCGGGCCGAGTGGGTCGGTCGCCGCCATCCGGTGGAGTTCGGCGCCGATCTCCTGATCGTCGTTCATCTGGGGCTCCTTCACGACAGCCGGCCGATCGGCCGGGGGTGATCAATGACGCGACGGAGGGAGTCGAGCGCCCGTGCGGTCTGGCTCTTCACGGTTCCGGCCGAGCAGCTCAGCACCTCGGCGGTCTGCTCGACCGAGAGGTCCTCGTAGTAGCGCAGTACGACGCACGCTCGTTGGCGCGGCGCAAGCGCGCCGAGCGCGGTGAGCATCTCGTCACGAGCGCCGAACGGCCCGGCGGGATCACCGTGCAGGGCGACTCGATCGGGTATGACCTCGGTCGGCACCTCCCGGCGCCAGGGGCGCCGGCCTTGGTCCAGTGCGGCGTTGACGACCACTCGCCGGGCGTAGGCGAGCGGATTGCCGCCGCGATCCACCCGGGCCCAGGCCAGGTACAGCTTGTACAAGGCGTCCTGGACGATGTCGTCGGCGCGATGCCAGTCTCCGCACACGAGAAACGCCGTCCGCCGGAGCGTGCCGCCCGCCGCTTCGACGAACTCGACGTACTCCCGGTCTCGATCCGGCATCATGCCCTCCACTCTCTGTCTCCCTCAATACGGAGGCCAGCGGGCAGCGGGTTGCATCCGGATCCGGCGCTAGCGCTTGATCGTGCCGTTGTGGTGGTACTTCACCTCTTTGCCGGACTTGTCATAGGCGGTCGCGGTGATACCGGCGGCGCCGGGCTTCGAACCCTCGGCCCAGACGAACGCGTACCAGCCGTCGTGCACCGGCACCTCGTGGGTCTTGCCCCGGGTGGACCGCAGCACCAGCTTCGCGACCGACTTGTCCACGTGCCCCGAGTCGTACGTGACCCAGCCCAGGCAGGCGCCGTTGGCCCGCCCCGCTGAGCAGGTCTGGTCCCCGGTCTGGCCCATCCGGATCGTGGTGTTCACGAAGAGAATGCTCGAGCGCCAGATCCCGCTCTGCTCCTCGGAGCCCTCGCCGAGAGCACACAGCGCTGCCTTGTCGCCCTTCGGTGAGAGCGCGACGACCTCGGCCCGGTAGTTCTGCACGCGGCCGGTGGCGACCACCTTCCACTTGGTCAGGTCGTGCCACATCAGGACCGAGCAGTTCCGTAGTTGGCCGGCCGGATCGGCCGGCAGCGGGTCTTTGGCCGCGGCCTCGATCAGCGCGCCGGATGGCCGATGCCCGCCCGGCACAGTGCACCAGCCGTGCGTGGTAGCCATCATGTCGCTGAATCCGGGGCGATTGAAGGAGGCGGTCAGGTGGCCGTCGAAGTCCGGGTAGCGCAGTCTGCAGCGCCGGGCCGTCTCCTTGGGCGGCAGCCTGTCACCCACCGCCGCATCACCCTGGGGCACTCCCGGCAACGGCGTGAAGTCTCCCTGTGTTCCGGCTGGGAACTCGGTCGCGGGTGCCAGTGCCGTCGAGGTCGACAGCAGCCGTTGTTGCGGCGCGGCCGCGGGCCCGGCCGGTTGACTGCCGCACCCCGCCAGTACCGCGAGCAGCACAACCACCGCACCACCAGGTCGCCGAAGTCCGTTCCGCAAGGCTCCTCCTCCGCTCGTCTCCTTCCCGTACGGATCTCGGTCTGCCTGAGGTTGCCTGCCTGGCCGAGAATCCTCAGAACGGCTGGTACGAGTCGATCACCTTGCCGGTGGCGTCGTAGGCGCGGACCTCGGTGGGTTCCGTGGCCTTCGGCAGCCAGACGCGGAGCGCGTAGATGCCGTCGGTCACGGAGGTCTCCGCGAGTTGGCGAGTGCCCGCGAACAGCGCGTAACGAACAGCGCCGTTGGTCGCGATACCGCCGCCACCCCAGAACTGGCGCCCGGCCTTGACCGCGCCCAGGAAGCGGATCGGGGTGCCGTCGATGGCACAGCCGACAACACCGTTCGGCGCGCTGCCGGCCGGCTGGCCCGAGGCCGGGCCGTACACCATGCACACGTACGCGTCCGGGAAGGCGGTCGACTTCTCCCGAGTGGCACCGGAGCCGTCCTGGTCGCACAGCAGCACCGCCTTGCGATCCGGCGAGATCAGCGCCGCCGCGAAGCCACCTTGGCCGTCGTTCTGTACGGCGAACTTCCAGTCCGCCAAGTTGAGCCAGCTGAGGTCACCGCAAACGCCCCGGGGACCGGAGCCACCACCGGCGTCGTACTTAGGCGTGGTCGGGCCCGGCACCGAGCAATAGGCCTCACTGCCGTCGCTGAGCTTCATCCTCAGCAGATCGGTGACGTACATCCCGAACTGCAGCCCTGTGCCCGGGTCGATCGGCTCACTCGGATTCGGCGTGGCCCGCTCATCGCCGTACTCCGCGGCCATTCTGACCTTGCAGCGGCGCACACCCTCGGCGTACGTGAGCTTGCGCAGTACGGCGGCCCCGGTGCCCGAAGTGGGCCCGGCCGAAGATGAGGACGGGGCAGAACTGGTTCCCGGGACGGGCGTGGTCGGCGTGTGGGCGGGTGGCACCGGGCCGCCGGACCTCGGCAGCGTCAACTGACTCGCGCCAACCACGGCGGCAACCAGTACGGCGGCAGCACCAGCGGCAGCCACGGCCTGACGGGTCCGAACCTTGCGGCGCCCGCGCCTGACCAGGGCCGACGCGTCCAGGTCGTCGCGGCCGGAATCGTCGGCGGCGGAATCGAAAAGCTCACGGATATCGGGGCTCATCTGCCGTCTCCCACTGGTTCGAGCGTGACCCCACCGCGCTCGAGGGTCGATCGCAACAGCTCCAGGCCGCGCGAGGTCTGACTCTTCACCGTGCCGACGCTGATACCGAGAATCTGGGCGGTCTCCTGCACCGACAGGTCGTCGAAATACCGCAGTACAACGCAAGCACGGGCCTTCGGCGGCAACTCCCGCAGGCCCGCCATCACCACCGTGCGGGTGTCGAACGCCCCCACCGCGTCACGGTCATCGGGTAACTCCGGGATCTCCGCCGAGGTGTGGCCGAACTTCGAGCTCTTCCGGCCGGCGTCGATCGCCACGTTCACCACCGTGCGCCGGGCATAACCGTGCGCGCCCTCCACGCTGGCCACCCGCGGCCAGGCGACGTACAGCTTGAGCAGGGCGTCCTGGACCAGGTCCTCGGCGAGGCCCCAGTCGCCGCAGACGAGATAGGCCGTACGGCGCAGCGACCGGCTCGCCGCGTTGACGAAGTCGACGTACGCGCTGTCATCTCGGCGGGCCATCGCCACCTCCTGCGTTCTTCACACCTGTAAGACGGTGGCGGTGGCCCGAAGGTTGGAAAGATCAGCCAGTGCTGACGGCGAAGTAGGTCGTCGTCTTAACCAGTTGGCCGTTGGTGTCGTACGCCATCAGCGGGCCGACCTTGCCGGGGCGACCGTCCCGGTCGTTCACGGAAGTCTCGAAGGCGACCGCATACCACCCGTCGGCCACGTCGATCGTCTCGGACTTGGCGCCGTACTTGATCACCATCCGGGCGATCTGCGGTGAGACCCGGCCGGAGCCGTAGAAGACCCAGGACAGGCATCCCGTCGATGCCATGCCGCAGGCCGAACCGGCCTGGAGCCCGAGCACCTCGTTGGCCCCGATCGACAGCCGGGTGACGAGGTTCGTGCCCTTGGTATTGCCCTTGGTGTTGCCGACCACCTCGATCAGTGGCCGCTCGACCGGAATCGCCCGCACGACACTACGGGTGGCGTGATCGCTGATCGTGCAGTGCGCCGCATACCGGCCGGAGGGGGACAGCATGACCGCTTGCAGCAGCGTGGTCCCGGCCGTCTGCTGGGTGACCACCCGCCAGTCACTGAGGTCGTGCCAGAACTCGGTCGAGCAGCGGCGCAGCAGATCGTCCTTTCGCGTCGGCAGCGCGGTGTCGCGGGACGCGATGGCGAGGTCGGTTTCGGACGGCCGGTAATCGCCTGGGATCAGGCACACGAAGGTCTGCCGCTGGGCGTCGACGACGGTCTGTGGCCGCCCGGGCCGCACCATGCCGACCTTGGTGAAGGTCGGCTGTTGCTGCTCCAGGCGGGACGACATCACGGTGATGGCGCCGACGTCCCGGCCCGAGACCGCACTCCACTGCAGCTGGCAGCGCCGCAACGCCTCCGGCACGGGGACCGGCTCCAGCGCCGCGTCACCGGGCCGGGTGCCGGGTAGCCGGGTCGAGGCGGCCGCGGGCGCGTCCGGTTCGGCGGCCAGCACGCCCGGCACCACGGCCGCGGCCATCACGACCGCGGCCACCGCCGTACCGGCCATCACGGCCGAGAACACCCGGCGCCGGAACAGGCCACGCCGGCCACGGTCCATCAGCGGCACGAGCGGGACCGGCTCGAACTCCTCGTCATCGGCCATCCGCCGCAGTAACGCGCGGATCTCGTCGTCGTCGCTCACGATCTCCCTCCTGTCAGCTGTTCGGGTCGTAGCTCCTGGGCCCGGCGCGCGACCAGGCTTTTGCGCAGAGTCTCCAGGCCACGGGCGGTCTGGCTCTTCACCGTGCCGATCGAGCAGCCCAGGATCTCGGCCGTCTCCTCGATCGTCAGGTCCTCGTAGTAGCGCAGCGCGACGCAGGCCCGGCGTCGCGGCGGCAGCTCCCGCAACGCGCTGAGCAGCTCGTCGCGCACCGCATGCTGCCCGGCGGTGTCCTCGGACGGGGTCTCGGGCATCGCGTCGACCACCCGCTCCCGCCGCCACGGCCGTCGGCCCGCATCCACCGCGGCGTTGACGACCGCGCGACGGGCGTAGGCCATCGGATTCGTGGCGCGCTGGAACTTGGGCCACGACACATACAACCGGTAGAGCGCCTCCTGGACCGCGTCGGCGGCGTGATCCCGGTCCGCGCACACCAGGAACGCCGTCCGCTGCAACGCAACAGACGACACCGCCACGAACTCCGCGAACTCGCGGTCCCGGTCGGACGTCATCGCCCCCCTCTCACCCTCCGTCGTACAGCTGACGGGGGTCAGGAGGCGAAAGGTTGCTCGCTAGACGGAAATTTCTCCGCGGGCCGCCTTCAGGCCGATATCGGTGCGGTGCTGGCTGCCCTTGATCCGGATCTGGCTGACCCCGGCGTACGCCCGGCGCCGTGCCTCGTCGAGGTCCTTCCCGGTCGCGCTGACCGCCAGGACACGTCCACCGGCCGTCACCACGTCATCGCCTTCGAGCGCGGTACCGGCGTGGAAGACCTGGACACCGTCGGCCTCGGCCTGGGCGATCCCGTTGATCACGTCCCCGCTGCGCGGCTTCTCCGGGTACTTCTTCGCGGCGACCACCACGGCCACCGACGAGCCGGAGCGCCAGCTCAGCGTGTAGTCGGCCAGCTTGCCGGTGGCGGCGGCCAGGAACACCCCACCGAGCGGGGTCTTCAGCAACGGCAGCAACGCCTGGGTCTCGGGATCACCGAAGCGGCAGTTGAACTCGATCACCCGCATCCCGCGTGAGGTCAGCGCGAGACCGGCGTAAAGCAGCCCGGCAAACGGCGTACCGCGGCGGCGCAGCTCGTCAACGGTCGGCTGGAGCACCTTCTCGGTGACCTCCTCGACCAGCTTCTCCGGGGCCCACGGCAGCGGCGTGTACGCGCCCATGCCACCGGTGTTCGGGCCCTCGTCGCCGTCGCCGAGTCGCTTGAAGTCCTGGGCCGGCTGCATCGGCAGCACGGTGGTGCCGTCGGAGATCGCGAACAGCGACACCTCCGGACCGTCCAGGTACTCCTCGATCAGGACCTGGTCGCAGGCAGCCGCGTGCGCGAGTGCCTCCTCGCGGTCCGACGTCACCACCACGCCCTTACCGGCGGCGAGCCCGTCATCCTTGACGACGTACGGCGGGCCGAACGCGTCGATGGCCTCGGCCGCCTGCGCGGGCGTCGTACAGACGTAGGCGCGGCCGGTCGGCACGCTCGCGGCGGCCATCACGTCCTTGGCGAACGCCTTCGATCCCTCGATCTGGGCGGCGTCCTTGGACGGTCCGAAGACCGCGATCCCGGCGTCGCGCAGCGGATCGGCCAGTCCGGCCACCAGCGGCGCCTCCGGCCCGACAACGACCAGGTCCACGCCGAGCTCCCGCGCCAGCGCGACAACGGCGTCGTGGTCCGTCACATCGACGGAGCGGCACTCGATCGTCTGGCCCTCGAAGGCCGGAGTGAGGGCGGCGATACCGGGGTTGCCCGGGGCCGCGACCACCTGCTCCACATCCGGGTCCTGGCTCAGTGCCCAGACCAGCGCGTGCTCACGACCACCCGTACCGATGACTAGAACCTTCACGGGGTGTGAGCCTAGTGCACGGCCGCGGTGCCGGCAGCGCCGCCGGCGACCCGACACAGCGGCACCTGTCGGGTTCGGAACCTGCTCGGTGTAAGACTGCGCCTGACTGGAGGTATTCGATTGACTACACCACCAAGGGCCCGCCGCCTGCCGCAGCTGTCGGCACTGACGTCGTGGCTCCTCCTGCTGCCCTCGCTGGTCGTGTTCGCGCTGTTCATCGTCTGGCCGCTGGGCAAGTCGGTCTCGCTGTCGCTGCACGGCTCGGACCTCTTCGGCCGGCCGGACGCGTTCGTCGGGCTGCAGCACTACCGGGACATGCTCGGCTCGGCAGACTTCCGGCACACCCTGCTGGTGACGCTGGCGTTCGTACTGCTGACCGTGATTCCCGGCGTACTCGGCGCCCTGGCGATCGTGCTGCTGCTCGAACAGCACATCAAGGGCATCCGGATCTTCCGGACCGCGTTCGCGCTGCCGTTCGCCTTCTCGGTCGCGAGCGCCTCGGTGATCTTCGCGACCATCTACAACCCGGCGATCGGCCTGGCCAACGGCATGCTCGGCAAGTTCGGCATCGACCGGATCGGCTGGCTGACGGATCCCTCCTGGGCGTTGCTGAGCGTCTCGATCACCACCGTGTGGATGAGCATCGGTTACAACGTGCTCGTGCTGTCGGCCGGTATCGGCGCCATCCCGACCGAGATCAACGAGGCGGCCACGCTGGACGGCGCGGGCGGCTGGCGCGCGGCCTGGCACATCACCATCCCGATGCTCGGCCCGCAGCTGTTCTTCCTGGTCGTCATCTCGACGATCCACGCGCTGCAGGGCTTCGGGCAGATCAAGATCCTCACGCCCGAAGGTGGTCCGGAGCAGTCCACCAAGACGCTCGTGTACTCGATCTACCACTCGGCGTTCGCGAACAACGCCAGTGACTTCGGCTTCGCGTCCGCGCAGGCCATCGTGCTGCTGATCATCCTGCTGGCGTGTACCGCGATCCAGTTCGGCGTTCTGGAGAGGCGGGTGCACTACAAGTGAGACATCTGACCGTGGGCCGGCTCATCACCTACGCGGTGCTGATCCTGGCCGCCCTCGCCGTGATCTTCCCGGTGTACTACGTGATCGCCGGCTCGATCATGTCGCCCGGGCAGATCTCGTCGTACCCGCCGGACCTGTTCCCGAAGGGGATCTTCACCGGCAACTACGAAGGCGCGACCTCCAGTACCGCGATCGGCCAGCAGTACGCGAACTCGATCCTGCAGACGTCGGTGATCACCCTGAGCCAGCTGATCACCAGCGTGCTCGCGGCGTACGCCTTCGTTTTCATGAAGATGTGGGGCCGGACCGTGATGTTCGGCCTGTTCCTGGCGACGCTGATGGTGCCGTGGGAATCGATCGTGCTGCCGAACTATCTGACCATCACCGGTTGGCAGCTCGGCGACCAGCGCCTCACCGCGACGTACGCCGGCACCATGATCGCGCTGGTGCTTCCGTTCCTCGCGAACGCCTTCGGCGTCTTCCTGCTGCGGCAGTCGTTCCTGCAGTTCCCGACGGAACTGCGTGATGCCGCGGTGATCGACGGCTGCGGGCACTGGCGGTTCATCCGGCGCATCCTGCTGCCGCTGAGCAAGCCCGCGCTGATGGCCGTCGGGTTGTACGTGTTCCTCTCGGCCTGGAACCAGTTCTTCTGGCCGTTGCTGATCGGGGACAAACCGAGTCAGCGCACGCTGCAGATCGGGATCAGCCAGCTGAACGACGCGGAGGCGGCCGATCCGGGCCTGATCCTCGCCGGTGTCACGCTGTCCATCCTGCCCACCCTGGCCATCGTGATCTTCGGCCAGCGTTTCATCGTCCGTGGTCTGACCGCGGGCGCGATCCGATGAGTAGTTCCTTCAGAAAGGCTGTACACATGCGATCAGTCGGACAACGGCGTACGACGACCGCGGCGGCGCTGCTGGCGGCGGTGGCACTGGTTGCCGCCGGCTGCGGTGGCGGTTCCGAGGGCGACGGGGACAGCGCGGCCGCGCAGGACGCACCCGGCGCGGACGCGCTGGAAAATGCCTCCGGCGTCACCAAGGTGACGTTCTGGCACGCCATGAAGGGCGCCAACGGCGAGGCCGTGGACAAGCTCGTCAAGGCCTTCAACGCCAAGAACAGCGGCAAGATCGAGGTCCAGGCCGTCTACCAGGGCGACTACGACGAGACGATCACCAAGTACAAGACGTCGGTACAGCAGGGCAACACGCCTTCGATCGTGCAGATCTACGACATCGGCTCGCGCTTCATGATCGACTCGAAGCAGACCGTTCCGGTGCACAAGTTCGCTGAGAAAGACAGCTACCCGCTGACGGACATCGAGCCGAACATCGCGAACTACTACTCCATCGACGGCAAGATGAACTCGATGCCGTTCAACACCTCGATGCCCTTGCTGTACATCAACAAGGAGGCCTTCACCAAGGCCGGGCTCGACCCGAACAAGCCGCCGACCTCGCTCGAAGAGATCATGGAGGCGTCGAAGAAGCTCACCATCAAGAAGGGCGGCAGCACCGTCCAGTACGGTTTCAACGCTGCCATCTACGGCTGGTTCGTCGAGCAACTGATCGCCCAGTCCGGTACGACGTACTGCGACAACGACAACGGCCGCAAGGACCTCGCCACCAAGGTGCAGTTCGACGAGGACCCGGGCGTCAAGGTCGCCACCTGGTACCAGCAGATGATCAAGCTCGGCTACATGCCGAACACCGGCAAGAAGACCGACGACGCCCAGGCCGTCTTCAAGTCCGGTACGTCGGCCATGCACCTGGAGTCGACCGGCTCCCTGCGCGGCTACCTCGAAGCGGCCAAGGGCAAGTTCACCCTCGCCACCGCGCCGTTCCCCAAGATCAGCGCGGCTGACACCGGCGGCCCGATCATCGGCGGCGCCTCGCTGTGGATCAACGGTGTCGGCCACAACGACGCCGTGAAGCGCGCGTCCTGGGAGTTCGTGAAGTTCGCGGCCACCCCGGAGCAGCAGGCCACCTGGCACACCGGCACGGGCTACTTCCCGATCAACAGCCGTGCCCTGGACCTGCCCGAGGACAAGGCCTGGGTCGCGCAGTACCCGCAGTTCACCACGGCCATCACCCAGCTCCACAACACCAAGCCCTCCACCCCCTCGGCCGGCTGCATCCTCGGCGTCATGCCGCAAGCCCGCAAGGCCGCCGAAGACGGTCTGGAGAAGGCCGTACTCGGCACCGACCCCAAGCAGGCCATGGCCGACGCCGCCAAAGCCATCCAGCCCGAAATCGAAAAATACAACTCCACCGTCAAAAAGTAACCCGCTCATCGGACCCTTGTGACCCGGCGTGTCGCCGCTAATCGGACCCTTGTGACCCGGCGTGTCGCGGTTGATCGGGCCCTTGTGACCCGGCGTGTCGCGGTTGATCGGGCCCTTCTGACCAACACCAGCAACGTTCGGAGCCCCACCACGGGCCTCCGGACGTTGTTGTTTGCGGGCGGTTTGTGCGGTGGGGTGGCGGGTACGCGGGTGCGATGGTGCTCGCGTTGTTGTGCGTCGCGCAGTTTGTGGTGGTGCTGGATACGACCATTGTGGCGGTGGCGTTGCCTGCGACCGGTGCGGACCTGGGTGGGGACGCGGCGCAGTTGCAGTGGGTTGTCACCTCCTACACCGTGGCGTTCAGCGGGCTGCTCGTATTCGGTGGGCGAATCGCTGACGTGGCCGGGCGGCGCCGGTGCTTCATCGCCGGGCTGATGATCTTCGCGGCGGCCTCACTCGTTTGTGGGCTCAGCCCGAACCTAGGCACCTTGATCGTCGCGAGGGCCTTCCAAGGCGCAGGAGCCGCCCTACTTGCTCCAGCCGCTCTTGCCCTGCTCACCGGGCTGTACGGCGACGGGCACGCTAGGCGCCGTGCGTTGGCTTGGTGGACCGCCGCCGCGGCTGGAGGCGGTGCGACCGGCTGGGTCCTCGGAGGCATGGTGGCCACTGGCATCGGTTGGCGCTGGATCTTCCTGGTGAACCTGCCTATAGCCGTCGCAGGTTGTGCCCTCGCGTTGAGGCTGCTCCGCGCGGGCGGCGGGGCCACGCGGCGTCTCGACGTACCAGGCGCCATCACGGTGACACTGGCCTTGACCCTGCTGGTACTCGCCTTAACCCGGTTTGAGCATGGCGCCGTACTAGCTGGTGTCCTGGGACTAGCAGGGGCCTTCGTGGCCGCAGCGGCCTTTGTGTGGGTAGAGCGGCGTAGCGCGGATCCACTCGTGCCGGCTCGTCTTGTTGCCGACAAGTCCTTCGGTACGGCGAACCTAGTGACGGCCGTCTTAACCGCGGTAACCACGCCACCGCTCCTACTGTGCGTACTACACCTGCAAGGGCCTCGGGACCGATCCGCGCTCGAAACGGGTCTGGCGTTCGTACCGTTCAACCTGGCCGTGGTGGCGGGTTCACTGGCCGCACCCGCCGTATTCGGTCGATGGGGGTCTAGGGCAACTACCGTGCTAGGGCTCGTCGGGATCGCGGCAGGTTCTTCCCTCCTGGCGCTTCTGCCGTCGACCGGCGCATACCTCGGCATCTTGTTGCCCGCCTTCCTCCTGATGGGGTGCGGGCTCGGCCTGGCGTCGACCTCGATCACGACGGTCGGGGTGAGCGTGGCCGACGGCCCGGACCACGGCGTCGCGTCCGGCGTACTCACCGCCACGGCCCAAGCCGGTACGGCGATCGGTATCGCGGGGATCGTCGGCCTGGCCTCCGGTCTGACCGCGGCCGCCGACAGCATCGAAGGCATCCGGTTGGCCGCTCTCGCCGCGGCGGGATTGGCCTTGCTGGCCACCTATCCGGCCCTCGTCACCCGGCGCTAGCCGGTTTTGTCCCCGGCGCCGTTTAGGCTCCTCGCATCAGTTCGACTTCGCCTGAGGAGTGCAGTTATGACGGATCCAGTCACCCATACGCTCGGTGTGCCGGGCGCCACCTTGACGTATGACGTTCGCGGTGACCTGGCCGATCGTGAGCAGCCAGTGCTGCTGCTGATCGGTTCGCCGATGGCCGCGAGTGGTTTCCCGACGCTGGCGTCGCACTTTGCCGATCGGACCGTCGCGACGTATGACCCGCGCGGGGTGGAGCGCAGTGTCCGGTCCGACGGCTCCGGCGAGCTCTCCCCGGACGACCACGCCGCCGACCTGGTGGCGCTGATCGAGGCCCTCGACGCGGGACCGGTCGAGCTGTTCGCGAGCAGCGGCGGCGCGGTGAACGCGCTGGCGCTGACGGCCAAGCGCCCAGATCTGGTGAAGACCGTGATCGCGCACGAGCCACCCCTGGTCGCGCTCCTCCCGGACAGTGAGAACGCGCTCGCCGCCTGCGAGGACATCTACCAGACGTATCAGCGCGACGGGATGGGCCCAGCGATGGCCAAGTTCATCGCGATCACCAGTTTCCAGGGTGAGTTCCCGGCGGACTACACGTCCCAGCCCGCGCCGGACCCGGCCATGTTCGGCCTGCCGACGGAGGACGACGGCTCGCGCGACGACGCACTGCTCGGGCAGAACCTCCGCGGCTGTACGTCGTACCAACCGGACTTCGACGCCCTCGCGAAGGCCAAGGACAAGATCGTGATCGCCGTCGGTGAGGACTCGGGCAGCGAGCTCGCCCGCCGGGGCGGCGAGGCCGTCGCGGAGCGGCTCGGCATCACGCCGGTGGTCTTCCCGAGCGGCCACGGCGGCTTCCTCGGCGATGAGTACGGCATGCCCGGAAAGCCGGCCGAGTTCGCCACGCGGTTGCGCGAGGTGCTGGCCTCCCGGTGAACCGCCGGGACGATCTGGTTAGCTGGGGGTATGACTGAGAAGCCTGAGATCGACTTCCCGGAAGGCGAGCCGCCGACCGAACTGGAGATCACCGACATCATCGTGGGCGACGGCGCCGAGGCGACCGCCGGATCGCGGATCAACGCTCACTACGTGGGCGTGGCCCACTCGACCGGCGAGGAGTTCGACGCCTCGTACAACCGTGGCGCGCCGCTGGCCTTCCAGCTCGGCGTCGGCCAGGTCATCCAGGGCTGGGACACCGGCATCCAGGGCATGAAGGTCGGTGGCCGCCGCAAGCTGGTCATCCCGCCGCACCTGGGCTACGGCGACCGTGGCGCCGGTGGCGCGATCAAGCCGGGCGAGACGCTGATCTTCGTCGTCGACCTGGTTTCGGTCGCCTGACCTTTCTCGACCCCCCGCGCCCTCGATCGGTTCCGGCCGGTCGAGGGCGTTCTCCTCTCGGTGTGCAGTCGTTTCGCGGTTGCTGAATCGAGTAGCACTACTCATGCCTCCGCCCGGCGAATCCGGCTGAATGGAGCCATGACGACGATGCCCCTGCCGCTGTCCGCCGCCAGGCCCCGCTGGGCCGTGGCCGCCGACATCACCGCGAAGCTGCTGCTGGCCGTGCTGTTGCTCTCGGCTCTCATCTGGCCGGACCTGAGCGGCATCAAGGGCAAAGCCTCCACCGCCCGCCTGATCGTCTACCCGCTGGGCGCGATGGCCCTGCCCCTCATCTGGTACGCCGTCCGGCACCGCGGGAATGCGGTACGGCGGCCGTTTCCGTGGGTCGCGGATCTGTTGCTGACGCTGCCGTGGCTGGTGGATCTCGCTGGGAATCGCCTCGACCTGTTCGACCGCGTCAGCTGGTGGGACGACGCGATGCACTTTGTGCTCTGGGCCTTCCTCACCGCCGGCGTACTACTCGCCTTCGCGCCGCGGAACGCCTCGCGCGGCCTGACCGCCATGCTGGCCCTCGGCTTCGGCACCACCGCCGCCCTGATCTGGGAACTCGGCGAGTACGTGGCGTTCGTCCGCCACTCCCCCGAACTGCAAACCGCCTACACCGACACCCTTGGCGACCTGACCCTAGGCACCCTAGGCGCCCTCCTGGCCGGCCTCGCGCTCCCTTACCTCATCCGTCCAGTGTGCATCGGGCGGCTGGATCTCAGATGATGCCGACGTACGCCAGGGCGAACGCGCCGCACGGGCAAAGGAAGAGGAAGGCCAGCACGATGACGCGCTGGAAGGTCTGCCCCGGCCCGATCAACCGCCGGTACGCCGCCACGAGCACGGGCACCATCACGATCTCCAGTACGAGCATGCTGCGCGGGATCACCGCATCCGCCGCCGCGAGTACGACGGACAACCCGGCGGCGGCGATCCAGGCCGCGAAGCCCAGGCGGTACGTCGTACTCGCGCCAAGGCGTACCGCGATCGTTTGGTATCCAGCAGCCCGATCCGCGTCGAGGTCCGCCAGGGTGGTCGGCAGATAGAGGCCGACGGCAACCAACGTGCCCTGCAAGGCCATCAACCAGGGGAACCCGCCAAGGTCCGACGTCACGGCGGCCCAACCCGCGAGCGGGCCAAAGGCGCCCAGAGCAAGGGAATTCACCGCCACATCGAAACCGGCCCGCGTCTTCAGACGTACGGGCGGAACGCTGTACGCGTAGCCGAGTACGGCCGCGAGCAATACTCCCAAGGCGAAGACCACCCCGACGGTGAGGCCGACCGCCAGCGAGGCGATACCCGCGACCGCCGCGATCCACTTGGCGGTCCGGACCGAGACTCGGCCGTCGAGGAGCGGCGACTTCGACTTCCGCGGGTTCAGGCGATCGCCGGGCAGGTCGTACGCGTCGTTGATCGCGAGCACCGATAGCCACAGCAACGGGCCCATCACGACGGCCCCGGCGATCAGACGCGGCCAGTCCTGCGGCAGCGGGACCAGCCGGTGCGTGGCGAGTAGAACGCCGACGTAGTACGGAAGTACCGACACCGCCCAGAACGCCGGCCGCCCAACCGCCAGCACATCGCGGACCCGCGTACGCCGCCGAACTGTCCGCTGATCCGCTAGCCCGTAACCGGCCGGGCGTCGTACGGCCTCGGGTTGGTTGCCTGGTTCCACCGCTGTGGTCACATCACCACAGTGCTCCCGATTCGGCCGCGCGCACCTCCCTCGCCAGAGTGAATCCGTTCACTCCGGTGAGTCCCCCGCCCGGCGTGTGAGCGACGGAACGGCAGTGGCAAGCGGACCGGCAGAGGCAGCTGCGTACGTCAGGTGTCTTGCGGGCGGCAGATCCCGTTGGCCAGCGCGCTGGCGGCGAGAGCGCTCGCGGCAACGCCGTTCTGCCCACCAACCCCCACCCCCGATGCGCCGGGAAGGGTGCCGGTGGCAACGGCTGGGCGGATGTCGTCCGGCCGATGGGAATCCACCGACGAGGTATGGCGGCCGATCGGAACCACCATCGGTGTACCAGCAACAGGATCCGGCACGATCCGCACCGCCAGGTTGAACACGTCCTCGACGACCGCCTCGGTGATGACCTCGGCCGGGCGGCCCTCGACCACGATGTCGCCCTTTTTCATCGCGATCAGGTGGTCCGCATACCTGCAGGCCTGGTTCAAGTCGTGCAGCACCAGGACGATCGTGCGGCCGTCGCGACGGTTCAGGTCCACCAGCAGGTCGAGTACCTCGAACTGGTGGGTCAGGTCGAGAAAGGTGGTCGGCTCGTCGAGCAGCAGGATGCCGGTCTCCTGCGCGAGGGCCATCGCGATCCAGACCCGCTGGCGCTGTCCGCCGGACAGCTCGTCGATCGGGCGATCGGCCAGATCCAGCACGTTGGTCGAGAGCATCGCGCCCGCGACGGCCTCGTCGTCGGCGCGGCTCCACTGCCGGACCCAGCTCTGCCGCGGATAGCGGCCGCGGCCGACCAGGTCCGCGACGGTGATGCCCTCGGGCGCGCTGGGAGACTGCGGCAACAGGCCGAGCTTCGTCGCGACCTCGCGGGTCGGGATCTGCTGGATGTCCTTGCCGTCGAGGTGGACCGTGCCTGCCTTGGCCTTGAGCAGCCGCGCGAGCGTGCGCAACAGGGTGGACTTGCCGCAGGCGTTGGCGCCGACGATGACGGTGATCTTGCCGGCCGGGATCTCGACCGAGAGGTTCTGGATGATCTCCCGCTGGTCGTACGCGACCTTCAGCCCTGTCGCCGACAGAGTGTGCTCTTCGGACATTCGACTAGCCTCCACGACCCACTCGATTGACTCTCGCCAGCAAGAACAACAGGTACGGCGCGCCGACCACGCCGGTGATCACGCCAACCGGCATCGGGGTGTCTCCGATCAGGTGCTGCCCCGCGAAATCGGACACGCTCACCACCAACGCCCCGACCAACGCCGCGGGAATCACCGAGGGCCCGGGCGAACGGCTAAGCCAGCGGGCGATCGGCGGCGCCACGAACGCCACAAACCCGATCGGTCCGGCTGCGGCCGTCGCAACCGCTGCAAGGGCCACGCCCACCAGTAGAACCGCCAGACGCGACTTCTCGACCGGTAGGCCTAGACCCGCGGCAGTGTCGTCCCCAAGCTGCAGAACCCGCAGGCGCCGTACGAGGACTAGGAGCAGCGGTACGAGCACGAGGAGGGCTAACGACAGTGAACGGACATGCGTCCAGTCACGGGCGTTCAAGCTCCCGGTGATCCATACCAGGGCCTGCTGCGCGATCTCGACCTTCGACCTGGTCAAGAGGTACGAGGTGGCGCTGACCGCCACTGAGCCGACACCGATTCCAACCAGCACTAGCCGGTACGACGAGACACCCTGGCGCCAGGCCAACAAGTAAATGCCAAGGGCGGTAAGAACGGCACCCACCAGGGCGAAGCCTGAAACCGCCCACCCGGTTACACCCACGATGAGGATCGCGAACACGGCCGAGAAGCTCGCGCCGGCGGTAATGCCGATGATGTCCGGACTGGCCAACGGGTTACGCGCGATGCTCTGGAAGACCGCGCCCGACATACCGAGGGCTGCGCCGACAAGCAGGCCCGTGAGCGCCCGTGGCAGCCGGAGCCGGTTGATGATGAACTCGGTGGCCCGATCGCCCTGACCGAAGATCGACGGCACCACCTTGGACACCGGCACCGGGAAGTCCCCGACCGACAGCGAAACGCAGAACACCACGAAGACCAGCGCCGCCAGAATCGCGCCGACGAGGATTCCCCGCGCGCGGGCGATCCGTCGGCTGCGCGCGATGACCTGGTACGTCGTACCGGGGTCGGCGGTGAGGTGCGCGGCCATCAGAGTTCCGCCAGCTTCCGGCGACGGACCAGGGCGATGAAGAACGGCGCACCGATTACAGCGGTGGTGATGCCGACCTGGAGCTCGGCCGGCTGGGCGACCACCCGGCCGACGACATCCGCGCCGAGCAGCAGGATCGGCCCGAGCAGCATCGAGAACGGCAGAATCCAGCGGTAGTCCGGCCCAGTGATCAAGCGCGCGATATGCGGAATGGTCAGTCCGATGAAGCCGATCGGCCCGGCCGCCGCGGTGGCCGCGCCGCAGAGCAGCACCACGGTGAGCGCGGTGAACGCCCGGGCGGCGCCGACTCGCTGGCCGAGCGAGCGAGCCACGTCGTCACCCAGGGAGAGTGCGTTCAGCACCCGGCCGGTGATCAGCGCCAGCGGGATGCCGATCAGGATGAACGGCGCCACCTGCGCGGCGATCGCGTAGTCGCGATTGACCAGCGAGCCGACCTGCCAGAACCGGAACTGGTCGAACGTCTGTACGTCACCGATCAGCATCGCCGTTGTCAGCGAGCCGAACATCGCGGTCAGCGCTGCCCCGGCGAGCGCGAGTTTCACCGGCGTCGCGCCTTCGCGACCGAGCGAGCCGAGCAGGTAGACCGCCACGGCGGCGACGGCCGCGCCGAGGAAGGCCAGCCAGACGTACGACTTGAGGCTGGTGAGCCCGAAGAAGTAGATGCCGATCACCACGAACAGCGCGGCACCACCGTTGACGCCGAGAATGCCCGGGTCGGCGAGCGGGTTGCGGGTCACGCCTTGCATCAGCGCGCCGGCCAGCCCGAGCGCGATACCGACCAGCAGGCCGACGATCGTTCTCGGCATCCGGACCGAGCGCACGATGACGTGATCGGTGTTGTCAGGATCGAAGTGCCGGAACGCGTCGAACACGGTGCCGAGCGGAATACCTCGCGAGCCGATCGCGATACTCAGCGCCACCACGACCAGCAGCACCACCACGACACCGAGCAGCAGGGCGGCGAGGGTGACACCACGCCTGCTCCGCCGCGGGCGGTCGACGTCACGCCGGACGGCCAGGGGATCGAGCGCCTGGGCTATCGGCGGGGCGGGCGGCGATGGCATGGTGTTTCCATATCCTCTTAGGTAAGGCTAACCTGAGGCAGTCAGCATAGCGCCGCGCCAGCAGTGCTGTCCCTTGCACCCCTGCGAACCGTTCGGAGACCCAGGCATGACCACAGTGCTCGAACGCCCCATCGCGTTCGACTCGGTACTCGCCACCGTGGCGTCGATCGAGGACCTGAGCCCCCACCTGCGCCGTGTGACTTTCGTCGCGCCGCGTATCACCGAGGCCGTGACGGCGGGCCCGGACCAGCGCATCAAGATTCTGCTCGCACCGCCCAACGGCGGCGAGCTGAAACTGCCCAGCGGCCCCGAGTGGTACGCACAGTGGTGCGCCACCGAGGCCGACGAGCGCTTCATCATGCGGACGTATACGGTGCGCGCTCTGCGCCCGGCGGTCGCCGAGATCGACATCGAGTTCGTGCTGCACGGCGTCAACGGGCCGGCCTCGGCCTGGGTGTCGGAAGCGGAGATCGGCCAGTCGATCGGCCTGATCCTGCCGTTCGCGGTCGACACGTCGAGCACCAAGGGCCTGCTGCACTCCGGGGTGGACTACGTGCCGCCCGCGACGAGTACGCACCGGCTGCTGATCGCGGACGAGACGGCTTTGCCGGCGCTGGCGGGCATTCTCGAGGAACTGCCCAGCGACGTTCAGGCGACGGTCTTTGTCGAGGTACCGGACATTCGCGACATCCGCGCCCTGCCGAGCCCTGGCCGCGTGGACATCACCTGGTCCGCGCACACCGGCGGTCCGGACGATGCGCCGCGTACGGTGGTTGAGGCTCTCAAGGCGGCGCCGATCCCGTTCGGCGTCGACTACGCGTGGGTGGCGGGTGAGTCAGGCATGATCAAGGCTGCTCGCCGACACCTCGTCAACGCCGTAGGCCTGCCGAAGTCGGCCATCTCGTTCCAGGGCTACTGGAAGCGCGGCGAAGCTCAGATCTGACGGCAGGGCCTCGCCTTCCAGTAAGGCGAGGCCCCGACCGTAGTTACGCCGGATTGCTTGCGTGCGTGAGGGTCTCCCACGCCACAAACAGGTTGTTCGAACCAGCCGGTCGCCGCGATTCGGTCAACGCCTGGGTGTTACCCATCGCGTAGCCGAGCCGGTTCGACATCGCGTTGTAGCCGACCTCGGTGATCGGGCCGAGCCCACGATGCAGCGTTCCCTTACACAGCCAGGACGGAACCGGCTCCAGGTTGCGCTCCCACCGGGCCTGGAAGCCCAGCGCGTGCCGCAGCCGCTCCCCGAACTCCGGGTAGAGGTCGATGCCCTGGATCCGGGAAGTCTCCAGCACGTGCGAGATAGCCGAGATGCCATAACCGGTGTGGGTGAAGTCGCGACAGGTCTCCTGAGTTAGACCTGTCACGAACGTCGATTGCCCTTGCCAGTAGCCGATGATCTCGTCGCGGGTGTCGCGGCCATCCCCGGGCTTCGTGCGCGGCAGCGCGCCGTCCGACTCCAGGTAGACGAAGGCCGGAACCCTGTTGCGGAACAGGGAAATCGCCCTGTCGTAGATCGCCCCGTCCGCCAGGAACACGCCGATCCCCTGTAGGGCCTCGATCATGCTCAACTCCCAGTTGCCGTTGGAGTTTGAGCCGTTGTAGATCTCCGGTACGTAGACGTTACGCAGCATCGTCGCGAACCGCCCGGAGTTCGGCCAGTTGCCGTACACGTGCTTGATGATCTCGGCGGCCTTCGCCAGGACGAGGCGGCCCAGGCCGTCTGCAAAGGCGCGTTGCTGTTGGTGTGGTCCCGGATGGTGGCGGACCACGCGTCCATCAGCTGGATCGCCTTGTTGGCATAGCGAACATCCCGGGTGACATACCACGCGAGCGCGTTGGTGTACGCCGCGATGGCGTCTTCCCGCTCGTCGGTACAGCCGTAATTCGGGTTGGAATACGAGCCGCATTCGACCACGGCGCGCGGTTTCGGCACCCGGCTCAGCTGGGCGAACCTCGACGCCATCATCTGGTCGTAGGCCGCCTTCCAGGGCTGCGCGTTCGCGAGCACCTTCGAGCGCATGAAGTCGAGCTGAGCCCGGCTGGAGCCCACGCCTGGATGGGCGAACGTGCCCGGGGCAAGCAGGGCGTGGACGGCCTGGCCGGCTCGTCCGGCTTGGCTGGCTTGGGCGGCTTCGTCGGCTTCGTCGGCTTCGTCGGCTTCGTCGGCTTCGTCGGCTTGGGCGGCCGGCGGAGCCGTGGCGGCGGACGGAGCAGGCTCGGTGGACGGACGCGGTACGGCGGACGCGGGGCCGCTGACGGTGCCGGCGAGCAGCGCGGTGAGCGCCGTGGCCAGCACGGAATAGAGCACTTTGGGGCGCATGAGCAGGTTCCTTCGATCGTCGTTCAGGGGGCGGTGAACGGCAAGCTCCGGCCGGATTTGCAGCGTCTTTTCGGAAGTTTGACGACAGTCCGTAAGCGCGTCAATATGCAGGGCTATAGCAATTCGGATGTGGAACAAAGAAAGGTTTTGTCCCATGGACAGACGCCAGTTTCTGACCCGCTCCGCACTTGTTGCGGCCGCCCCCGCACTACCAATTCTGACCACTCACAAGGCTTTTGCGGCGTCCTCCGCCGAGTCGCGCTCAGGCGACTTGGTGGCACCGTCGGACCAACTGCCAGCACGCAATGAGCTCGTTGCCGTCGCCCGCCAGGTCGCGGATCACTGGATCTCGACGCACAGCGACTCCGGCGACAACGGCTGGGCCCGCGCGACACTATTCAGCGGACTGATGGCCCTCTACCGGCTGACGCGCGAACCTCGCTACCTGAACTACACCCGCTCCTGGGCGGAGAAGCACGCATACGGAATCCGCGGCGGCGTGACCACCCGGCACGCCGACAACCACAACGCGATCCAGGCATACCTCGACCTCTACGAGATCGAGCCGTCGGCGAACAAGCTAACGGCCGCCACCGACACTCTGCGCCGGATGATCACCAACCAGCCGAACAAGAACGATGACTGGTGGTGGGACGACGCGTTGCACATGGCCCTGCCCGCGTTCGCCCGGATCGGGCGCATCCGCAACGATCCGGCGTTCTGGGACAAAGGCTACCAGCTCTATAACCACACGAAGCGCGTACATGCCTTATACGCAAGCGATCTGGGCCTTTGGTATCGCGATGGCCGATTCATCCCGGGCGGTATCGTCTCACCGAACGGCAAGCCGGTCTTGTGGTCGCGCGGCAACGGCTGGGTGGCGGGCGCGCACGTCAAGACACTCAAGGCCTTGCCGTCGACGGCGCGCAACGTGCCCGAGTACCGGGAGACGTTGGTCCGGCTCATCACGGCGCTGCACCCGATCCAGCGCGGCGACGGCTTCTGGAACGTGAACCTGGGCGATCCCCAGCACCTACCAGGACCGGAAACCAGCGGCACGTCGTTCTTCACCTACGGCACCGCATCCGCCGTCGCCACAAGGTTGTTGCCGTCAGCAACGTACTTGCCGATGGCGGCGCGAGCCTGGAACGGAATGGTGGCAACAGCCGTGCACAGCAACGGATTCCTCGGCTACATCCAGGGCGTCGGCGACCGCCCGGAATCCAGTCAGCC
This sequence comes from Kribbella deserti, assembly GCF_042434725.1. NCBI lineage: Bacteria > Bacillati > Actinomycetota > Actinomycetes > Propionibacteriales > Kribbellaceae > Kribbella > Kribbella deserti. The sequence continues at coordinate 291,389 of NZ_JBHLTC010000030.1, forward strand.
CATCAACGTCAACACCACCGCCGACTTCGGCGTCGGCGCGTTCCTGCTGGCCGCCAGCGAACTAGTGTCCTGAGTCGGAAGTTCGTGCTTCAGCTCCGGTGTCCAGGTGCGTGCATCGCAAGGCGGAGAAGCGGTCGCGATGCTCTAGCATCGTGGCCGTTTCTCCAACGCCGCGAGGTGCGTGCCTGGGCGCCGGAGATGTGCACGAACTTCCGACTCAGGACACTAGCTCCGCTTGCGGTATAGCAAAACCCCTGGCCTTTCCGGTACTGGAAGGGCCAGGGTCCGGCTAGATCGGAAAACCGGTTCAGGGTTGGCTCTTTGGGCGGGCCCAGGGCGTAACTCGGGCTTTACCGGTGTTGCCGAAGGTTTCGTGCAATTCGATCAGACTTGCGGGACGATTCGCGGCCGGAGCCACTTTCAGATAAGCGGCTTGCATTGGCCCGTCCGTGGTGTCGAGGGTGACCGTGTTCCGCCAGATCAGTTCGGCGGTCAGGGTCTGCTTTGTTGTCAGACGCAACTTCTTCGGCGGGCCGTCGGGGGTCTCGGGCGCGACGGTGATCTTGAAGGGCTGACGGACCTTGTCGAGCACGGTTACGACTGGATAGCCCTGCACGTCGACGGCGCGCTTGCCGCAGTTGTGAAGGGTCAGCGTGATGGCCCGAAGGCCCATGGCGGCGTCGATCTCACCGCGGGTGATGAGTAAGCCGCTCGCCGGGCACTTGGCCGGCGGCGGAGTGGCTCGCTCCTTGCCGAACGACGTTTCGCCGTCAGTTGGCTTTGCGGTCTTCGCGGTCGCGGACGTCGTCGGTGCGCCGGGCCGACCACCGGCTCCCGGGGCAACCTCCGTGCCGCACGCGCTCACAGCGAAGAGCAGGGCGAGCGCGATCACGGGACGTCTCATCTCCGCATTCTGTCCGAGCCACGGTCCACCCCCGACTGCGCAGCACCTCCCTGGGCGGGCGCTCACCACGATGTAGCGTCCTGCGGCCGGCACCGCCCACGACCGCGCATCCTTCGGACCCCGGCCGCGGCGGACGGTAGGGCGGACGTTCTCGGGACGCCTTAGGCCAGGCCCGCGGCGTCGAGCAGAGCGGTGGCCATCGTGACGGCGACGCCAGTCAGCGGCTCGGCCCGTACGACGGCCCGGGCGTTGGCGCCGTCGAAAACGATCGTGAGCTGGTCCGCGAGCGACGACGAGTCCTTCACACCTCCTTTACTGGCCTCCGTTTCGAAGTAGTCCGTCAACTGCTGTTTGTACCGCCGGGCGATCACGCTCGCCGGGTGATCGGGATCCTTCAGCTCGACCGCCGTACTGATGAAGGGGCAGCCGAGGTAGCTCTCATCCTGCGTCGCCGCCTCCAGCCGCTCGAAGACGGCGAGAATTCGCTCACGGGGCGAACCGTCCTCCCCCTCGGGCTGGAAAAGCGCCGCATACCAGGGCGCGCGGTGCGCGAGGCTCTCCGCGATGACCTCGTCCTTGGTTCGGAACATCTGGTACATCGACCGTTTCGACACGTGCGCCGTGCGGCAGAGCAGCTCGATGCCCACGTTGACACCCTCGCGGTAGAAGAGGTCGGCCCCTGCCTCGAGCAGGCGCTCCCGCGCGGGTGGGCCGGTCGTTGAAGTGCTCATGGTCCGAGCGTACCGACTCAGCTTGCAAATGGAAACCGATCGGTTTACTGTCGGTGGAAACCGATCGGTTTCCGTTCAGAGGAGTTGAGAAGCATGACCGCAATCGAAGGCGCCGTCGCCCTGGTCACCGGTGGCAATCGCGGTATCGGCAAGGCGTTCGTGGCAGACCTGCTGGCCCGCGGCGCGAAGAAGGTCTACGCCACCGCCCGGAATCCGCAGCCCAGCGAGGACCCGCGCGTGGTGACGCTGCCGCTCGAGGTGACCGACCCGGCTTCGATCGCCGCGCTCGCCGAGGCTGCTCCCGACGTCACGATCCTGATCAACAACGCGGGCGCCAACTCACCCCAGACCTACCTGGATGCGTCGCTGGCGGACATCCGTGCGGTCTTCGACACGAACTTCTTCGGCCCTCTCGAAGTCACCCGCGCCTTCGCGCCGATCATCGAGCGCAACGGCGGCGGCCACATTTTGAATGTGCATTCCGCCTTGTCCTGGGTCGCCCGCCATGGCGCCTACGCCGCGAGCAAGGCCGCCATCTGGTCCCAGACAAACGCGATTCGGCTCGAACTGCTCAACCGCGGCATCGGCGTGACCGGCTTGCACATGGGTTACGTCGACACCGACATGACTGCGGCTGTTACCGAGCCCAAGAGCACTCCGGAGCAGATCAGCAAGCAGGCGCTCGACGGCATCGAAGCCGGGGCCTACGAGGTGCTCGCGGACGAGACGAGCCGGCAGGCCAAGGCAGGTCTGGCCGCGGATCTCACCGTCTTCTACCCAGAGCTAGCAAAGAACTGAACCGGCTGGCCGGGCTCGCGTGCGGCGGATCAACTAGCTGGTTAGTCGCCTAGCATGATCGGCATGGTTGGGGACGCGGAGGCGACAAAGAAGCGGCTGCTGGAGGCCGCGCTGCAGGAGTTCGGGGCGTTCGGTATCGCGGGGGCGCGAGTGGATCGGATCGCCGCGATGGCGGGTTGCAACAAGGCGCAGATCTACCACTACTTCGACAGCAAGGACGGCCTGTTCGACGCGGTCTTCGACCAACTCGTCAGCGAGACCGTGCGCGAAACACCGATCGACCCGGCCGATCTCCCGGAGTACGCCGCGCAGTTGTTCGACCGCTACGAGGAGAATCCCGAGATGGCCCGCCTCGCGACCTGGTACCGGCTCGAGCGCGCCGACCTGGAAGCACCACTGGATTCCGTACTGGCAGGCAATCGGCAAAAAGTCGAGCTGATCGCAAAAGCCCAGGCCAACGGCGTACTGCCAACGCGCTTCGAGCCCGCGGTGCTGCTGGGCCTGGTCCTGCACCAGGCCTCGCTCTGGAGCACGATGGCGCCGGAGGTCAGCCTGCTGGTCCGGGAAATGACCTCCGCCGAACGCCGCCAACTCGTAGTGCAAACCGTCCGAGCCCTCCTGCGCGCTTGACCCGCCCGGGCCCGCGGTCCCGCTACGGACCAACGGGATCGGCAGGATCGACGTGCGTGCTGCGGGCCTGCGGAGGGCGGAGGAGGCCAACGGTTGGCGCGGGTGTCAGCGGTGCCAGATGTCGCGGTGCGGCTGGTACTCCATGGCGGTGGCGATGCGGGTGGCGAGGTCGGGACCGATCTCGCGTTCGACGATCCAGAGGGCAAGGTCGATGCCGGAGGTGATGCCGCCCGCCGTGACCAGGTTGCCGTCATCGACGACGCGGTTCTCCTTCACGTCCGCACCGGTATCGCGCAACGCCTGCCAGGCCTGACGGTTGGTGGTCGACGGCCGGCCTTTGGTCAGCCCGGCGGCCGCAAGGATCATCGCGCCGGTGCAAACCGAGCCGATCCAGCTGAGGTCGGGTGCCAACTCCGCCAACCGGGCGGGAAGTTCGCCGCGCTGGACCTCGGCCCAGGCGCCCTTCTCGGCCTTGCTGAGCCAGCCACCACCAGGTACGAAGACGGCGTCGGGAGTACCGGCCGCAGCCAGGCCCTCGGTCGCACGGAACTCCAGCCCGTTCATGCCCTTGATCTCAGCCGGACCGTCAAGCCCGACCATCACCACCTCAAGGTGGCCCTGGCGCGCAGCACTCCCCCACACCTCGAAGGGGCCCATCACGTCCATCTCGTCCACACCGTCGAAAGCCACGATCTCAATCCGCATGACTCGACCCTTTCGCGGCAGGCCGACCCCGGCCAGTACCGCGCCGGCCGAACTTCGGAAGATACCGGCCATTGGCCGCATAGATAGGACCATTGGGCGCTAGAAGCTCGCCCCAACGGTGATCAGTCGCTACACCTAGGAAGCCGTCTGTCCCAGGAGGTTCGACCCATGCCTCAAGTTCGCCGCCTTACCGCCCTGTGCACGGGATTGCTGCTGGCCTCCAGTGGACTCATCACCGCCATCGAGCCAGCGGGTGCCTCCAGGCTTGCGCCGACTGCAGGAGCGGCCACGGATGCGGCTGCGGCTGCGGCTGCAAAGGCGGATGCGGATGCAGAGACGGCTGCGAATGCTTGCGATCCGGCTGTCACCGCCGCCGCCGGCTTCGTGCCGGTACTACAGATCGACCTACCGCAGAACGCCGGCTGGCTGAACCGGCCATTGCCGTACACACTCGATCGAACGGCCGAGGTCGGATCCAGCTTCGACCGCGTCGGCTACTGCCTCGAGCTGGACGGCCCTAAGGGAGTTCAATGGGTCTGGACCGCGATGGAGCCGTTCACCGCGGCTGCCCGGCGGATCGGCCTGCCGACGCGGCAGGGTGAACTCGTCCGGCAACGCGTCGGCGATCTCGAGGTCAGCTCCAATGTGCCGGGCGTGACCAACGGCAGCGGCCAGACCGGCTACCTGGAGATGTGGCCGAACAAGTACGAGAAGAACAACAGCAGCCAGGTCGCGAACGCCTCCGGCCTGACGTTCGACGCGGACGACAGGCCGATCAGCAGTTACGGCTACGGGTCGTTTCAGGTGCACCAGATCGGCGCGACCCGGCCTTCGAGGTTGGCGGCGGACACCGTGTTCGCGATCAACAGCTTCACCGAACCGGCCAGTGGCACGCTGTCGATCGGCATCGGCACCAACACCGATGGACAACCCGACTGGACGTTCACGAACAACGCGGCCCGCTATACGCAGCGCCGGTTCACCGCGTACGTCCGGCCCTCGCTGGTCGCGTTGACGAAGTCACCCCAGGATCGGCAGCTCGTCCCCCGGGACAGCCGAGGCGGAGCCGTCGTGCCGGTCGCGGGCCGGGTCACGGATGCCCGCGTGCGCGAGGTCAAACTGCGCATCAGCGGCCCGAGCGGCACTCGGACCCTGACGGCTCCGGCCTCGCAGCCGTTCCGGTTCACCCCGCGGATCAACGCGGGCCTGCACGAGTACACCTTCGAACTCCGCGCCATCGGCCCTGGCATCAACCGGGTCGTCGCGAAGCGCGAAGGCGTCGTCTCCGGCGACGTGTACGTCGTACAGGGCCAGTCGAACGCCGTGGCCTCCAGCTACAACGGCAGCGCCGCCACCGAGGAATCGCCGTACCTGCGGAGTTTCGGCACCTCGGCCTCGGGCGGGCAGATCTCCGGCGCCGACCGGGTCTGGCACTACGCGGCCGGGGACGTCACGAACCAGTCCGGCTCGGTTGGCCAGTGGGCGATCCGGTTGGGCCGCCGCATCGTTGATACGTACAAGGTCCCGGTCGCGCTGGTCAACGGCGCTCACGGCGGTCAGCGGATCTCGTTCTTCCAGCGGAACGACAGCAAACCCAACGACCTCTCGACGAACTACGGGCGGCTCCGGCAGCGCCTGGTGTCGGCAGGCCTTATCGGCCAGGTGAAGGGCGTTCTCTTCTACCAAGGCGAATCGGACAGCGACAACGCCTCGATCCACACCAGCGGCTTCAGCGCGCTCTTGAACGATTGGCGGGCCGACTTCGGCAAAACCCTGCCGGGCGGCAGCAAGTACTACGTCCACCAGGTAAGGACCTCGCCCTGCCGTAACAGCACCTCGATCGCGCTACGCGAGGCGCAGCGTAAGATGGGCGACAGCCTCGGCGTGACCGTGCTCTCGACCAACGGGCTTCCTGGCCACGATGGCTGCCACTACGCCTGGGTGGGTGGTTACCGGGAGTTAGGTGACCACAACTTCGCGGTGATCGCCCGCGATCTGTACGACGGCCCGAAGTCCGGGGTGGCGGCTCCGAACCCTGCAAGCGCCTCCCTCGCCGCAAACGGCAGGCAAGTGACGATCCAGCTTCGGGCGGCCGACGCGCTCAAGGTGGATACAGGCTCGAAAGCCCACTTCCGCCTCACTGGAACCACCGCCACGGTTACCTCGGTCAGCTACCAGCCTGGCGGCAAACTCATCCTCGCCCTTTCGGGGCCTGCCACAGCGGCGACCTCCGTCAGCTACCTGAGCCACAACGGGGCCGGGCCGTTGATCACCAACGCCACCGGTGCCGGGCTGCTCGCGTTCCAAGTCCCTCTGACCTGAGCAGCCCGCCAAACCGGATGTGGATAAGTTGGGGACGGCCTAGGGTTCGAGTATGGAACGCGAACTGCCGGGCCGGCTGGCAATGGAGGCCTACCGGCCCCGACTGACCCGAGCGCTAGGGGTGGTCGAGCGCGGGCAGTGGGTGCTCAAGGCGACGGGGATCACGGCGACCGAGGAGTTGCCGAGCGCCGCGGAAGTCGAGGCCGTGTCAGAACTGGTGGCCGGTCTGACGCCCGGCGGGATCGGCTATCTGATCGTCCATAAGGGCGCCGAGGCACTTTGGGTGCTGGTCGGCCGGTGGGAACTCGACATCCTGTACCAACGCTTGTTCCGGGCCACGCTCGGTACGACGGAGTTCGAGGAGATTCCCGGCGGCGGGCCGACCGCCTGTGTCTGGGAGCTGGCCGTGATCGATCAGGAACGACGCTCCTGGGTGCGGCACGTGCTCTCCTACCCCGAACAGCCTCGCTATGAGGACTACCTCGCTGACACCACCACGATCGCCGAAGCCGACCGCTGAGTTCTGACACCCCTGGACCGCCGGAGCCGCGCGAGGGCCGGATCAGCGCCGCAGTCGACTAGGCAGTGCGCGCGGTCATCAACAGCTGTGGATAACTGGTTGTGGATAACTTGTGGCATGGGGTGACTGGATGAGGGTGGGACCCGGGGCCGACGTACCTTAGAGGGCATGGTCACTACAGGGGGACGACCTTCCGCGCCGGCCGGCGTGGAGGAGCGGGTGGGGCCGTACCAGTTGGTGCGGCGCCTCGGACAAGGCGGCATGGGCGTCGTCTATCTCGCCCAGAACGCGGATGGGCGCGAGGTCGCGCTGAAGGTGTTGCGGCCGCATGTCGCCCACGACGCGACCGCCCGTGCCCGGCTCGAACGCGAGACTGCCACCTTGCAGAAGGTGGACCATCCGGGCGTCGCGGGTCTGCTCGATTTCGATCTGCAGGCGGAACGCCCGTACCTGGTGACACGGTATGTGCCCGGCAAATCCCTCGATGAGCATGTGGACGACCGCGGGCCGTTGACCCCGCAGCGGTGGCTGCCGATGGCCGGGTGTTTGGCCGAGGCGCTGCAGGCGATCCACCGGGTCGGCGTGGTGCACCGCGATCTCAAACCGGGCAACGTGCTGATGCTGAACGGCCGGCCCGTCATCATCGACTTCGGTATCGCCCAGGCCGCCGACGACCTGAGGCTGACCGCGACCGGCCTGGTGATCGGCACGCCTGGTTACCTTTCGCCCGAGCTGATCGACGGCGAGGCCGTCACTGAGTCGGCCGACTGGTGGGGCTGGGCCGCGACTTGCGCCTTCGCGTTGACCGGACGGCGGCCGTTCGGCAAGGGCCCGTTCGAGGTTGTGCTGCATCGCGTCCACACCGGGCAGTTCGACCTGGAAGGCGTGGATCCGCGCCTGCAGCCGTTGCTCGCGGCGGCGCTCTCGCCGCACAAGCGCGACCGCCCGACCGCGGCCGAGATCATGACCGGACTCAGCCGGTACGCCGAGGGCCGCGAGGCCCTCGTACCGAGCACAAAAACCGTCACCAGCGAAGTCGAGGTCGAACCGCCGCCGTCAACGCGGGTGATGACCCGGGTGATGCCCACCGACGACGCCGCGACCGAGATCACCCCGGCCATCAAGGACGAGCCCGAGCAGGAATCCGACGAGCTGGATCCCGTCGAGGTCGCCAAGCTGGTGCCGTCGGTCATCCCGCCGCTATCCGCGTTCGCCCCGCTGCGAGACCGGATTCGCGCCTCGACGACCTCTACCCCTTCACCGCCGCTAGCCCAGCCAGCCGGTTTAGGCCAGCCCGGCGGTTTAGGCCAGCCTGCCGGAGTAGGCCAGCCTGCAGGGCCGTACGCGCCCGTGCCGAGCCACCCCGCGACGTACTCGCCTGCACCGACTTCGGCCCAGCCGGCGTCGTTGCCGCTCGCGTACCAGTCACCGGCCTATTCGCCCGGGCAACCCGGTGGATACCAGGGATACCCGCCGCAAGGCCCGACGACGGCCGGGCAGCCGGTATCGCCGTACGGCCATGCTGTGCCAGCGCCGACCAAGAAGCAGCAGAAGGCGCAGAAGGCGCTCGCCCGACGGGAGCAGGCTGCACCACCCGTGCCGCCGCATCTGCTTCCGACGCGCTCAGGTCTGATGTTCGCGGTTCTGATGGCGCTAGTCGGGCTGGCCGCGATTCTGCCGGTGGTGGCGTTCGGGGTACTTGCGCTGCTGATGGTCATCGCCCGGTCTGTGGATCGCTCTAGTACGGCGTTGCTGCGCAGGCGGGAGGTTCGGGGTGGCAAGGGGCGTTCGGACGGCCTTGTGGCGGTTGCGGCGAGTCCGCTGCATCTAGTCACCGCTGCCGCTATCACCCTGCCTTGCCTGATTACGCCGCTACTAGTCGGCTTCACCATGGGTGGCCTGGCCACACTCGTTATGGCCGTCTTCCAGGGCTTGAGCTGGGGACACCTCGCCACGACAGGTGTAGCCGTTGGGGCGCTGTCCGGGTTCTTCACGGCCTGGATCGGCCCGGGCGGTTCGTCGTTGCGCCGCGGCGCCCGGACCACCCTGCGTGCGGCGTTCCGGCCCGCGTGGCTGAGCACGCTGGTCGCGGTTGCACTGCTGGCGGTCGCCGGACTGTGCTGGATGAACGTCGCCAACGGCAGCGTGCCCGACTGGTCCCCGATCGGTACACCCTCGGTCAACGTGCCGGAACGGCCCAGCCTGGGTGACGTCCGGAACCTACCCGTGATCCGCGACATCCCGTTCCTCGGCCGCTGACACCAGATCCCGGCCTGTACAAACGACGATCCCTCCCCGCCCTGGCGCACCAGAAGGCGAGGAGGGATCGGCCGGCTCAGATGCGGTTGTCGAGAATCACCATCTGGCTGCGCTCCGGACCGACGCCAACGGCCGAGATCGGCGCGCCGCTCATGGCCTCGATCGCCTTCACGTAGGTCTGCGCGTTCTTCGGCAGATCCTCGAACGTGCGACAGCCGGTGATGTCCTCGGACCAGCCGTCGAACTCCTCGTACACCGGCTTCGCGTGGTGGAAGTCGGTCTGGGTCATCGGCATTTCCTCGTGCCGCACCCCGCGCACGTCGTACCCGACGCAGACCGGGATCTTCTCGCGCCCGGTCAGGGTGTCCAGCTTGGTGAGCACGAAGTCCGACACCCCGTTGACCCTGGCGGCGTACCGCGCGATGACGGCGTCGTACCAGCCGCAGCGACGCGGGCGCCCGGTCGTCGTACCGAACTCGAAGCCCTGCTGGCGCAGCCACTCGCCATCGTCGTCGAGCAGCTCCGTCGGGAACGGGCCTTCGCCGACGCGGGTGGTGTAGGCCTTCACGACCGCCATCACCCGGTCGATCCGGGTCGGCGGAATGCCCGAACCCGTGCAGGCGCCGGCCGAGATCGCGTTGGACGACGTGACGAACGGGTAGGTGCCGTGGTCGACGTCCAGCAGCGTCGCCTGGCCTGCCTCCATCAGCACGGTCTTCCCCGCGTCGAGGGCCTTGCCCAGCAGCAGCGCGGTGTCCGCCACCATCGGGCGCAGACGCTCGGCGTACGACAGGAGTTCCTCGACGACCTCGTCCACGGCCACCGCGCGGCGGTTGTAGACCTTGACCAGCAGTTGGTTCTTGAGCTCGAGCGCGCCCTCGACCTTCTGCTTGAGGATGTTCTCGTCGTAAAGATCCTGCACCCGGATGCCGACGCGGTTCATCTTGTCGGCGTACGTCGGGCCGATGCCGCGCCCGGTGGTGCCGATCTTGCGGCTGCCCAGGAACCGCTCGGTGACCTTGTCGAGGGTCCGGTTGTACGGCGCGATCAAGTGGGCGTTGGCGCTCACGACCAGCTTCGAGGTGTCGACACCCCGGGCCTGCAGGGCCTCGAGCTCCTCGAACAACACACTCAGGTCGACCACCACGCCGTTCCCGATCACCGGGGTGACCCCGGGAGTCAGGATGCCGCTCGGCAGCAGGTGCAGCGCGTACTTCTCGCTGCCGATGACCACGGTGTGGCCGGCGTTGTTACCGCCGTTGAACTTCACCACGTAGTCGATCTCAGCCCCGGTGTTGCCGAGCAGATCGGTCGCCTTGCCCTTGCCCTCATCGCCCCACTGGGCGCCGACGAGCACGATTGCGGGCATCTCAGCCCTCCTCTTCACGTACGGCGTGCGGCGCCATCGCCGCGATTGCACTGCCGTGGAAAACGGTGAAGCCCGGACGCGCGTGTCACCGGTGATCCGGTGGCAACAGCATCCAGGCTCTTGCGGCCAAAGCTTAGCGGACTTGCGCGTTAGGACCGGTCTATGGGCAGTCCGTGACGGATCGCAAGCAGTTCGATACGACGGGTTGCCATTTTCCGTGATCGCGTGCACACTCTTAGTCAGCGGCCCGCCGAAACTGCCGCAGGGGACGGTTCCGGCGGGCCGCTTTCTTATGCCCGGGTGGTTTCCGGGCCAACGGCTGGGCCATTCGATTCAGTCGATGGGGTTCGACTCCAGCCACTCCATCACGCGGCGATCGGCCTCTTCCTTCGAGACGTTCTCCACCTTGGTCAGAATCGCCCAGCGATGACCGAACGGGTCGATCACCGTGCCGTAGCGATCGCCGGTCACGAAGGTCTGCACCGCCTCCACCTGCCGGGCGCCGGCGTCGATCGCGCGCTGGAAGGCCGCGTCCACATCCGGCACGTAGTGCACCAGCGACGAGTGCACCCATTCGCCGTTCGGCGCGCGCAGGCCGATCTGTGGCATCTGGTCGCTCAACTGCAGCATGGAATCGCCGAACCGCAGCTCGGCCTGGGCCACCCGCCCGTCGGGCAGGTCCTGCCGGCTGACCACCTCGGCGCCGAAGACCTGCTGGTAGAACGCGATGGCCTTGGCCCCGTCGTTGACCGCCAGGTACGGGGTAAGCGAGTGATAACCGTCGGGGATGGGGTTTACCGTGTTCGTCATACCCGCAGTCTTCGCCGTGACGGGCCGCCCGGTCTTGTAAGAAAGCGACAGCCTTTGACGACACCCACCAACAGCGAACGCGGCATCCTGCGCCCCCAGGAGCAGGCACGCCACCGATCCCTGACCCGGCTCGCGGCCGGACCCGGAGTCGGCCGCTTCGTCGAGTGGTACTGGTCGGTCGAATGGGCGCTGTCCGAGCCGTACGTCGCCGAGGTGCTGCCGTATCCCAGCGTCAACGTCACCTTCGAGGAACCAGGCGGCGCCTTCGTCAACGGCGTCTATACGAAGAAGTTCAGCCGCGAACTCACCGGTCATGGCCGGTGCTTCGGGGTGAAGTTCTGGGCGGGCGGGTTCGGCGCCTTCACCGGCCGGGACGTCGGCGCGTTCCGCGACCAGGTACTGCCGTTGGCCGAGGTCTTCGACGACGCCGGCCGCCTCGCCGATCTGGTGTTCAGCCAGTCCTCCGACGTACGGCGCCGCGCCGTGGTGGAGGCCTTCCTGTCCGAACGTCTGACCGAACGGCACGCGGCCGAGGATCCGGCGTACCAGCAGGTGCTCCAGGTGATCGGCGCGATGGCGGAAGATCGCGACCTCACCCGGGTGGACCAGGTGACCGAGCGGTTCGGCATTCCCGTGCGCACGCTGCAACGGCTCTTCCGGCGCTACGTGGGAGTCGGCCCCAAGTGGGTGCTACGCCGCTACCGCCTGCACGACGGCGCCGAACTCCTGGCCCGTGGCGAGATTCGCGAACTGGCCGAGTTGTCGATCCAGCTCGGGTACTTCGACCAGGCCCACTTCTCCCGCGAGTTCAAGGACGTCGTCGGCAGCACCCCCGCCGAATACGCCGCCGCCTGCGCCCGCTCCAGCACCCACCCAGTAGTCGCCTACCGCTAACCACCAAACACAACAAGGCACCTGGTTGTGTTGCGTGCGCCGAGGTCGGCTCGGCCGGTGCCTCGGCTGCTCGGGTGGGCGCTCCCCTGGTTGAGCGAGCGGCCGGGAGGCGTTTGGTGGTGCCCGCGTCGATGATCAGCGTGGTGATGGCCGCCACCCGGGCCGAATTGCGCCGGTGGCCTACCGCTAACGGCCACTTTCCTTTGCGTTCGTCGGTCCGGGAACCACCCTCACCGGCCCTGCCGGACCAGCAGGTTTGGCCGCGATTGAGGGCGATTCGGACCCGACGAACGCAAGAGGGGGCAGGTTAGGCGAGTTCGTCGGCGGCGGTGGGGGACGAGTCGCGGAGGAAGGTGGTGCAGCGCTCGGCTTCGTCCTTCTCGTCGATGATGGCGGCTGCCTTGCCGAGGACGGCCAGGCAGCGGAGGAAGCCTCGGTTGGGCTCGTGCTCCCACGGGACCGGGCCGTGTCCCTTCCAGCCGTTGCGGCGAAGGCTGTCCAGACCGCGGTGGTAGCCGGTCCGGGCGTAGGCGTACGCCTCGATGGTGCGTCCGCCGGCGAGTGCCTCCTCGGCCAGGAACGACCAGGCCAGGGACGAGGTCGGACGCTTGGCGGCGACCTCAACGGCCGGCGTACCGGCGGCGAGTTCCGCCGCCGCGGGGTCGGTCGGGAGAAGCGTCGCGGGTGGGCCTGACATCAGATTGTTGAACTCCATGGCCCCATACTCTCCGATCGCCCGAACAACCCCCGCCCCGGCGACCAGTTCCCCCTCAAACCCGCCTCGCCACCTCCGCCCCGGCTGCCGCAACGTCGCGCCTCGGCACCCCGCCTGCCACCGCCAGAGCGCCGCCCTCATCCCCGCCCTCATCCCCGCCCTGCCGACGCTCCGCGGCGGCAACCTGACCCACCTCCGCTCTGCCATCGGAATGCGCCGCCTGGGTCATGCCGTCTGGGCGCGGGGACGCGCTGGAGTGGTGGGTGGGCGGCGAGTTTCGGCGGGGTGGGTGGGGGCGGGGGTAGTCTCGCGAATGAACTTGACGGCAGATTAGTGAACTTCATGCACAGATTCGCTCCGATCGTGCGGACAACGGACCGGTGACCATCAGCCGAAATCCGTTGACCGTTCATCGACCGGACACCGATGCTTGAGATCCTGCGGGCTGACCGGACAGGAGGTCGCGATGAGTGTCATCGTCCTCAACGCGTCGTACGAGCCGTTGCACACGGTGTCGATCCAGCACGCCATCAGAATGCTGGTGCGTGAGGTCGCCGTCGTTGAGGAGGCCCACGGGGAACGGACCATTGGCCCGTTCCCGGTGCCCCGGGTGCTCCGGCTCGTTCGTTATGTCGTCACGCACTGGCGCTACGCCGCCGGCCGGATGAAGTACAGCAAGCACGGTGTACTCCGGCGGGACAAGTTCCGGTGCGCTTATTGCGGCAAGCACAACGCGGACACCATGGACCACGTCATACCCCGGTCCCGGGGCGGCGGGACCGAGTGGCTCAACGCTGTGGCCGCACATGCCTCGTGCAACGAGCGCAAGGGAAACCTCACGCCCAGCGAGGCCAATATGCCCCTGCTTTGGCAACCTTGGATACCCACGCGCGCCGAGCTCATGCTCTGATCCCGACTCCGGAATGCCGGTGGTCGGGTTTTCTGCATTCTGGGCCGGAAACCAGCGCCCAAACGCAGGTGCGAGCGGGACGTCAGCAGGTGCAGTCGGTGTCCTCGTACGGCGTAGGCGGGCGTGGGCGTCGGCGGATCGGCCGCGGGCGGCTCGGGTCGAACACGCGCACGCCGGATCGCGCCGCCGCGCGGGCGAAGGTACGGCGGATGCGCTCGGCCAGTTCCTCGGGTTGATCCAGCTCGGGCCAGTCGATCCACCCGTACTCCACCGGGGGCGGCCCGGCCGCGTCGTACGACAGGGCAGGCAGGTACGACAAGCCTGCGAGGTCGTCGCCATCGCCGGGCCGCCAGTACCGGAGCCAGGGCTCGAACTCGAACACCGTGCGCTGTTCCGGGAACCACACGGCGGTGGTTCCTTCCTCGGAGCCGGGCAGGAACCCGTCCATCGGCGGCGGCCGCTCCGCCGAAGGCGCAGGTAGGCCTGCCTCGACAAGCACCGACCGCAGCCGGCTCTCCGCCAACGAGCCGGAATGTGGTGAGGCCCGGGCCAGCACCCGGCGGATCCGCCGCGCCTGCCCCGCCTCGAATCGCCTGGCGGCAGCTCCGATCGACGCGCGGGTCGCCCGTCCGCCCCAGAGCGCTGCCTCGGTCACGACCAGCGCGGGTTGCAGCGAGGCCGTGGCGGCGATCTCGGCGACGGCCCGGGCGAGGGAGACGACGCGCAGGCCGTTCCACCGGCGGGGCTTGGGCAGGCCCGCCACGTGCAGCGTCAGACCGCCCTGGTGCCGCCCTGGTCGGCCCGTCGCGGCGGTGACGTGCAGCCGGGACAGGTCGAGGCCCCAGGCAGGCAGACCGTACAGACAGACGGCCGACTGGTGGCTCGCGACCAGCCCTGGATCGCCGTACCGCAGGAGGTGGTGGAGCCGGCGCAGATGGGTGGTCTCGTCGGTCACCGGTAGCAGCTGGCCAGGCGCATACGTCCCCGGGCTGATCCGGCGCCAGCCGCCGGTGGTCAGCAGGGTGTCGATATCGCGGTCGGGATATCCACACGCGCGGGCGTCGGCGCGGGTGAACACCCCGCCACGGATCTGGGTCATCACGATCAGTTGCGGGTTCACGCGGAGAAGATGCCCTGCCCAAAGCCCAACAGCACAACGAATTCCGCCACTGTGGATAGCCACTGGCCCAGCCGGAAGCGGCACTGATCACTCGCGGTCCCGGCCGGTCTGGCACGCTTCGAAGCCAGATCTTCCTGTCCAGCGGAGAAGCCAGTGGCTCACGAAACCACCTTTCAGGCCCTCTACATCCAGGGCCGCGGAGAACTACGCCGCCAGCTCGCCGAAGCGGTCCGGACCGGCCGCACCTACGTAACCGACCGCCCAGGCAACGACGCGTCCGCCCCACCGCCAGCGACCGAAGAGATCCTGATCAGCGGCCGCCCCGCCGTACCTGGAGACCGAGCGCTCCCCGGCCACTGGGAGAGCGACCTGATCCTCGGCAGAAGGAACACCTCGGCCATAGGCACGCTGGTCGAGCGTGCCACCCGCTACGTGATGCTGCTTCACCTGCCCCACGGCCGCACCGCCGAACAGGTTCGTGACGCTCTGGCCGCCACCGCCCCAGATCTGCCCGCCCACCTCGCCAGGTCCCTGGGCGAAAACAGCCGCGGCGATGAGAGGGCTCGCGTCGCATTCACTGTCTCCACCGCACTTCCCGTCTACTTCTGCGATCCGGAGTCACCCTGGCTAGGCGGCTCCAACGAGAGCACCAACGGTCTACTTCGCCAGTACTTTCCCAAGGACGCCGATCTGGCCGTGCACAGCCGCGAGCACCTGGACGCGGTCGGGGTTCAGCTCAATGGGCGGCCACGCAAAACGCTCGGCTGGGAAACCCCAGCCGAGCGTCTGCAGAAACTACTCGCGACCTAGGAGCTTCAGGCCAGCAGCGAGGTGCCGGTGGAGCGGAGGTGCTCGCAGGCTTCGACGATGCGCTTGGCCATGCCCTCTTCGGCCAGCTTGCCCCAGGCGCGCGGGTCGTAGGCCTTCTTGTTGCCGACCTCACCGTCCACCTTGAGCACGCCGTCGTAGTTGGCGAACATGTGCGCGGCGGCCGGCCGGGTGAACGCGTACTGCGTGTCGGTGTCGATGTTCATCTTGATGACACCGTGGTCGACGGCCGAGCGGATCTCTTCCAGGGTCGAGCCGGAGCCACCGTGGAACACCAGGTCGAACGGGCGCTCCTTGCCGACCTTGGCGCCGACCTGGTCCTGGATCTCCTTGAGGATCTCCGGCCGCAGCTTGACCGCGCCGGGCTTGTAGACGCCGTGCACGTTGCCGAAGGTGAGGGCGGTCAGGTAGCGGCCGTTCTCACCGGTGCCGAGGGCCTCGACCGTGGCCAGGCCGTCCTCGACCGTGGTGTAGAGCTTCTCGTTGATCTCGTGGGCGACGCCGTCCTCCTCGCCACCGACAACACCGATCTCGACCTCGAGAACGATCCGGGCCGCCTTGGCCAGGGCCAGCAGCTCCTTGGCGATCTCGAGGTTCTCCTCCAGCGGCACCGCGGAACCGTCCCACATGTGCGACTGGAACAGCGGGTTCTCGCCGCGGCCGACGCGCTCGGCGGAGATCGCCAGCAGCGGCCGGACGAAGCCGTCCAGCTTGTCCTTCGGGCAGTGGTCGGTGTGCAGCGCGATGTTCACCGGGTAGTTCTTGGCGACCTCGTGCGCATACGCCGCCAGGGCGACGGAGCCGGAGACCATGTTCTTCACGGTCGGGCCGGACAGGTACTCACCGCCGCCGGTGGAGACCTGGACGATGCCGTCCGAGCCGGCCTCGGCGAACCCGCGCAGGGCGGCGTTCAGCGTCTGTGAGGAGCTGACGTTGATGGCCGGGTAGGCGAAGCTGTTCTGCTTGGCCTTGTCCAGCATCTCGGCGTAGACCTCAGGGGTGGCAATAGGCATGTCTCGCGGTACTCCTCACAGCAAAGAACGTGTGGATGAGGCTTCAGTATTGCGGTGCACGGCCGGTTGCCGCCAAGTGGCCCAAGCACTGGGACACCTGGCCGGCCGGGCCCGCGGGGATCACAGAGCAGACCACTGATCGGAGAGGACCGATCCAGTGCGCATACCTGTTGATCATGTGGTTCGCGCTAACCTCCGCTGCGGGGACCGCGGGGAGTCAGTGCCATGTGCAGCCGGTAGCGGTCGGCCCGGTACGCCGACCAGGACAGCTCGACCACCTTGCGACCGGCGAAAGTCGTGCGTTCGAGCACCAGCAGTGGCGCTCGCCGGGCCACGCCGAGCACCCGGGCGACATGGCCGTCGGCGTTGTCCGCCCGCACGGTCTGCTCGCCCGAGGTGACGACCACGTCGTACTCCGCGGCGAACACGTCGTACAGCGTGCCGAGTTCGCGGCCGAGCAGGCCCGGGAACAACGCGGAGGGGTAGTACCCGATCTCGTAGGCCATCGGGGAGGCGTCCGCGGTGCGCAGCCGCTCGACCCGGATGACCGGGGTGCCCTTTGGCATCCGCAGTCCCTGCGCGGTCTCGTCCGAGGCCTCCACCTCGGTGGCCGAGAGCACCACCGTGCCGGGTTCGAGGCCACGGGCCCGCATCTCGCGGGAGAACGAGGTGAGGTGCAGCTGGGAGTCGACCTGCGGCCCGGTGACGAACGTCCCCTTGCCGTGCACTCGCTCCAGCGCCCCGGACTCGACCAGGTCGCTGATCGCCTGCCGGACCGTGACCCGGGAGACGTTCAGTTTGTCGACCAGGGCCCGCTCCGACGGGATCGAGTCCCCTGGGTGCAGGTCGACGTCGATCAGTCGCTCCAGCACCGCCCGAACCTGGGAGCGTTTTGTCGCCACCATCGGCTTTCGCCCTCCTGACCTGCGCATTCGAACAGATTTTGCGCGTTTGCGGGAAGTGAGCTTTCGGGGTTGCCGGACCCGGTGCACTCACTGCTATCGTGCGCAGCATACCTGTTAAGACCAGATAGGACCAGTGATTTCAGTGGTGTCGGTACCCGCCCCCCGGACCCAGATGTCCGTCGAGATCGCCGAGCAGCCGGACGCGCTGGCGGCGACGTTCGAGCACGTCCTGCCACTGCGGGACCAGATCACCCGGCTGGCCGCCGGGCGCCGCAACGTGCTGTTCGTGGCCCGCGGCTCGTCGGACAACGCGTGTGTGTACGGGCGCTACCTGACCGAGATCCACGCCGGCCGCCAGGCGTCCCTGGCCGCGCCTTCGGTCGCCACCCTGTACGGCGCGAACCTGGACCTGTCGAACACCCTGGTGGTGGCGGTCAGCCAGTCCGGTGCCACCCAGGAGATCGTCGACACGGCGGAATGGGCCAAGCGCAACGGCGCCGCCATCGTCGGTATCACCAACCACGCGGACAGCCCGCTGGCCTCGACCGCCGACGTCGCGCTGATCACTCAGGCCGGCCAGGAGCTGGCGGTCCCGGCGACAAAGACCTACACCACGCAGCTGGCCGCGATCACGGTCGCCGTGGACGCGCTGGCCAGCAAGCCGGGCACGCTGGACGCCGATATCGCCCGGGTTCCCGAGGTCGCCGCGAAGGCGCTCGAGCTCGACGTCGAGGTGGCCGCCGCCCTGCTGGCCGGCGCCCACGACGTACTCGCGAGTGGTCGCGGTCTGACCTTCGGTACGACGCTGGAGGTGGCGCTCAAGCTCGAGGAGACCTGCCTGCAGCCGGTGCGCGGCCTGTCCTACGCCGACCTGAAGCACGGCCCGATCGCGGTGGTCGACTCCGACCTCGTCACGATCCTGGTCGCCGCTCCGAGCGGTCCGGCCCTGCCCGGCCTGATCGATCTGGCCGGCCTGGTCCGGGAGAAGGGCAGCAAGATCCTCGGCATCGGCGGCGACGCCGCGTTCGCCAGTGGCTGCGATGTCGCGCTGCCCGGCCCGGACTTGCCCGAGACGCTCGCACCGCTGACGCTGATTATCCCGGCGCAGCTCACGATCGAGGCCCTCGCCCGCAAACTCGGCCTGGACCCCGACGCGCCCCGCGGCCTGCGCAAGGTCACCCAGACCGACTGATCCACCCAAGCTCCACCGAACCGGCCGCTCACATCCCGTGCGCGGCCGGTTCGGCTCTTTTCTGTCGCGAGTGGTCGCGACAGAAAAGGTGGGATGCCCGGTTGATCGCGCTGGTCTTCGCGGCCGGTGACGAATACCTGGATAGCGACGCGGTCTTCGGGGTAGAAGCCTCGCTGATCGACCTGGTACTCGCCACCGACGAGGAGTGCGCCCGATGACCGCGTACGACACCGAGGTGCTGATCGTCGGCAGTGGACCGGCCGGTGGAGCCGCCGCCCTGTTCCTGTCGACGTACGGCATCGACACCATCGTCTTGAACCGCTATCGCTGGACCGCGAACACCCCGCGCTCCCACATCACCAACCAGCGCACGATCGAGCTGATGCGCGACATGGGCATCGAGGCGGAGGTCACCGGCAAAGGCACCGCACACGAACTGATGGGCGAAACCGCCTTCTGCACCAGCCTCGCCGGGGAGGAGATCGGCCGGATCCGCACCTGGGGAACGCATCCACGCCGGCTGGCCGACTACACCGAGGCCTCGCCGACCCTGCCGTGCGATCTGCCACAGACGCTGTTCGAGCCGATTCTGATCAACACGGCCGCAAGCCGTGGCGCGCAGGTCCGGTTCGGCACGGAGTACCTGTCGCTGGAACAGGACGAGGACGGCGTGACCGCGCAGGTTCGCGACCGCCTCACCGGCTCGACGTACAGCATCCGTGCGCGCTATCTGATCGGCGCGGACGGCGGTCGCAGCAAGGTCGCGCAGGACATCGCGCTGCCGATGACCGGCTCGATGGATATCGAGGGCTCGATGAACATCGTCTTCGAGGCCGACCTGTCCAAGTACGTCGCGCATCGCCCGAGCGTTCTGTACTGGGTGTTGCAACCGGGCGCGCAGATCGGCGGGATCGGCGCGGGCCTGGTCCGGATGGTGCGGCCGTGGAACGAATGGCTGATCGTCTGGGGCTACGACATCAGCAAGCCCGCGCCCGAGGTGGACGAGGCGATGGCGACCGAGATCGTGCACAACCTGGTCGGCGACGACACGATCGACGTGAAGCTCACCAGCACGTCCGTGTGGAGCGTCAATCACATGTACGCCGAACAGGCCTCCCGCGGCCGGGTCTTCTGTATGGGCGACGCGATCCACCGGCATCCACCGAGCAACGGCCTCGGGTCGAACACCTCGATCCAGGACGCGTACAACCTGGCCTGGAAACTCGCCCACGTCATTCGTGGCCAGGCCGGCGCGGCGCTGCTCGCGACGTACGACGACGAGCGGGTGCCGATCGCCCAGCAGATCGTGGAACGGTCCAACAAGAGCCGCACCCAGTTCGGCCAGATCTTCCGGGCGCTGGGTATGACGCCGGACGCGCCACCCGGGCGGACGATCGCGTCGCGCAAGGACGATACGCCCGAAGGCGCGGCGCAACGCGAGGAGTTGCGCAAGGCGATCGAGCTCAAGGACTACGAGTTCAACGCGCATGGGGTGGAGCTCGGCCAGCGCTATCGCTCGGACGCCGTACTACCGGACGGCACGCCGGAGCCGTCGTACGACCGGGATCCGGAGCTGTTCTACCACCCGACCACCTGGCCGGGCGCGCGCATTCCGCACTGCTGGCTCAACTCCGACGGCGCCACCGTCAGCACGTTGGACGTGGTGGGCAAGGGGCGATTCGTCCTACTGACCGGGATCGGCGGTGAGTCGTGGAGCAAGGCAGTTCGGGTGGTGTCGGAGGAACTGGGGCTGCCGCTGGACGCGTACGTGATCGGGCCGGGTGGGGATTTGGACGACCTGTACGGCGACTGGTCCCGCGTCAGCGAGATCCCCGATTCCGGCTGCCTCCTGGTCCGCCCGGACGCCCACGTCGCCTGGCGCTCGCCCACCGTCCCGGACGACCCTGCCGCCACGCTCCACCAAGTGCTGACGACCGTGCTCTCGCGCTAGGAGGCCGGTGGCTGCCCCCTAACTTGGCGACGATCGGATCCGTTGTGCCGCTGCGAGGCCACCTGTACCTGACAGGCAGCGGACGAGCGGCACAACGGGTCCGATCGTCGCCAAGTTAGAGGTGTCGCAAAGTTGGGGTGGCTAGGTCGGTGGCGGGACGATGCCGTTGGCGATGGCGTAGGCCACGGCTTCCAGGCGGGAGTGGACGCCGAACTTGTTGAGTACCGACTGGATGTGGGTCCGGACGGTGGTCTTCGAGATGCGGAGCAGGCCCGCCATCGCGTCGGTGGTATGCCCCTGAATCAGCAGATCCAGCACCTCGCGTTCCCGTTTGGTCAGGTAGGTCGCGAGGAACTGGGCGTGGGCCCGGTCCCTGTCGACTCCCAAACCGAGTGCGTCCCGCAGCAGGCTGTCGTCGCAGTAGAGCTCGCCTCCCGCGACCCGGCCGATGGCCCGAACAACGTCGCCGATGCCACGTTCCTTGGAGGCGACACCACTCGCACCGGCGGCCATCGCGAGGCGCAGTACGTCGGGTCCGGTGCGGGCGGTGAGCACAAAGACCTTGACCGACGGTGCGGTCTCACCGATCCGGCGGGTGAACTCGATGCCGTCCGCGTCGGGAAAGCCCAGGTCCATCACGCACAGGTCGACCGTCTGGGCCGCGATCAGTTCCAGCGCGTGGCGGGGGTCCTGAACCACTTCCGCGACGTGATAGCCATGCCCGCGCAGAACCGCCGCGAGCGCCTCCGCGAAGACCCGATGGTCGTCGCAGACGATCACCCGCACACCGTCGGTCGCGGGCTGGCCCGGCCCGGCAGCGACCTGCTCGCTGGGCGCGGTATCAGCTGAGGCGGGCAACGGAGAACGTCACTGTGACGAGGGCGCCACCGAGCGGTGAGGTGCCGACGTGAAGTGAACCGCCGACCGCTTCGACCAGCCGGCGAACGATGACCAGGCCCCGGCTGCTCAGCCCGGGTGGCCCGAGGCCGAAGCCGGGACCGGAATCGCCGATCGAGATGGCCAGTCCGGCGTCGGTCTGCTGCGCGGCCAGTTCGACCGTGCCGTCGGGCCCGGCGGCACGGATCGCGTTCTCCAGCAGGTTGCGCAGCACCCGGCGCAGCGAGACCCGGTCGATGCCGATGCGCCTGGCCCGCACGGGCTCCAGCCGGAGGGTGACCTCGGTGGTCGCGGCCAGTGTCTCGACCAGCTCGGCCAGCACCACGGAGACGTCCGCCGGCTCGGCCGAGTAGTGGTCCTCGCGGATCTGCTGCAGCAGTGCCGTGACCTCGCGAGTCTCGGACTCGATCAGCGTCAGCAGCGTGGTTTGGGCCGTCTCGTCGTTCGCGGCGAGCGCGGCGGCGGTCAGCGCGCGGACCGTGGCCATCTCATGGATCAGGTCGTGCCAGATATCGGTTGATAGCCGGGTCGTCGGTAGTTGCACCACCGGAACCACGGCAACGGCGGACAGGTCGTCACGTCCATGGACGAGCACCCCAGAGCTCACGTCTTCCCCCCACGTCGTCGTAACCCGGTAAGGCTCGCGGCAGTGCGAGCCCTCCCCGCCCGAGTAGGACTGACTAGCTTCTTCAAGTACGGCCAAGGCTCTGCTCCCGACTATCGGGGCAGCAATAACGTCGAGCCGAACTGTAGGTTACCAACAGAACACAGTCTGTCGTCGACTACGTCTCAGCTCGCCTTGCACAGATAAACGCGCTCAGCAGCCCCGCGTTACGCCTGGAATTCCGGCGCGCCGGCCGATCGCCGCCGCCTGGATCGCGTTGCGAGCGCCGAGCTTGGCCATAACCCGCTGCACGTGCGTCCGGGCCGTGCTGTCCGCGATGCCCAGTCGCTGCGCCAGCGCCCTGCGATCGAACCCGCCGACCAGATGCGAGAGTACGTCGCGCTCCCGCTCCGTCAGCGCCCCGACCAAGCCGCGCGCCTCGTCCGCCGCCAGACTCGCCGCCGCAGAACGAACCGCCACATCCGGCGCCGGCTCCCCCAGCACCGACGGGCTCAACCACATGCCACCCGCCGCCACCGTCCGTACAGCGGTCTCGAGATCGGTCAGCGGATCCGAGGCCGAGACCCATCCGAATCCACCGGCACGTACGGCGGGCAGCACCTGCGCCGGGTCGTCCGTGTCCGCGACAAGCAGGACCCGCGCTCGCGGCTGGGTCTCGTGCACCATCCGGACCACTCCGACCGCGGACAACCCGAGACCACGCGGTTCCACCAGGACGACATCCGGGGCCTCGGTCGCGAGCAGCCGGAGGAACTCGTCCAACCGGCTGGCCGTACCGAGCGATCGAACGCCCGCTTGGCTGTCGACGTACGCCGCGACGGCCTCGGCGATCACCCGCAGTGCGTCGCATACCAGCAGCGTCGGGCGGTCCGCCCGGGTCCTCAGCACGGTTGCCGGCCGGCGTGCAGGACCAGCGGCTTGCGCATCGAGCTGAAGCCGAGACGCTTGGCCCGGGCGCAGAACTCGGCCGGGGCCAGGTCGTACTCGACGTGCAGAACCGCCTTACCTGCTTGGCGAAACGCGGCCAGCGACTCACATTCGTCGTACTTCATGCACTCCTCGTTGACGGCGAAGTCGAATGACGGTTCCAGGATCGCGGCTTGTTCCACGTCGTTCTTCAAAGCCACGGAAAGGCCAACCCGATGGGCCAGGGCCGCGATCCGGCGGTTGTACGTGAGCTGGTCGGCCGCGGTCAGCGGGAAGCCCGAATCGTTGCTATAGGCATCAACATTGTCGGGCTCGATCGCGTCGAATCCCTTCGCCCGGCAGGCGCCGAAGCGCGCGGCCATGATCGGCGCGAGCTGATCCCAGCGACGGATGTCGAGCCACCGTTCGCCGGGCCAGCCGTCCAGCGCTTTGCCGAGTAGCGCCGCGGGGAAACGTGCCTTGTCCGGACGGAAGTTCTCGTAGGCGCCAACATTGACATAGCAAATGACCCGGCGGCCACGGCGATGCAGCTCGTCCACCTGGGCCTTCGTGGTCCGCTCGCCATCCACGTCGTACACAGGCACATCGACCGAGAGGTCCAGCGTGCCGTCGAGCTGCCACTGCCACGCCGTTCCCGGGGACGGGCTCCACCGCCGGGGCGTCGCGCTCGACGTCGGCCGCGCGCTCCCAGTCGCGGTGGGCCGCGCACTCGAAGCAGGCGTCGAACCAGGTGTCGAAGCCGGGGTGGGCCGAGGGGCCGCGGTCGGGCTGGCGGTTGGCCCTGGGCTGGGGACCGCGGTCGGCGGCTCATCCGCCGCGCAGCCCGTGAACAGGAACAGCCCGACACACAGCACCAGCTTCAGCACTGGCTAAACCTTGCCAACGGCGATGGCAACCCGGTCCACGGATGCGGCCCGGCCCGGTCGGTGACGAAGGCCAGACCGGCTCCCGCCGCGTCCACCCGGGCCAGCACAGCGTCCAGCTCCTCCACCGGGACGTCGTACACGAGGTGCCAAAGGCGCTCAGGCCCAACCGCCCACGCGGCCGATTCGCCTGTGCCGTCCGAGACCACCGAACCATGCGAGCCGGCCGTGTCCTCGAAGACGCAGGTGACGTCGAACAGGCCGAGCAGTTCGGGACACGGCCGCACGCCGGGATTCGCGACAATGGCGCGGGCTCCGGCCTGGCGCGCGATCGTGGCCAGCATCCGGTTGTAGCCGAGGCCGTCCGGGCCAGGGGCGACCTGGTCGAACATGATGCCGTCGACGTCGTACCGCTCGAGCCAGACGCGGATGTCCGCCGCCACCTGGACGATGCCGCGCTCCGCGTAAGCGGTGTCGACGTACCCGTAGAAGGTGACTCCGCTCGACCGCAAGGCAGCGAGTGCCTCCGGGTAGTACGGGTCGTCCGCTTCGCCTGGGCCGCTGGCGACGTTCACGACCACGAAAGCGATCCGGTCGGCCAGTTCCGCGAGACGTGTCCACTGCGCGGGGTCTTCGGCCGGATGCACGTACCAGGGAATGGCGAGACGGGTCACCGGTGAACCTCCACGGCTGGGAGCCACTGCCAGACCAATACGGTCAGCGTCATGGCCAGGGAACCACAGACGGCCAGATAGCCGATGGCAAGATCGAATGCCGTCAACGGATCGAGAACGACGTACCGCGCGGCGGCGAGAACCACCCCGATCCCGGTGACGAGCAGAACCGGCGCGACCAGGCGGTGAGCCACCAGCAGCAACGCGGCAAGGAAGGACCAGCCGAGCAGGCCGGTGGCGGCGAAGCGCAGCACCGCGATGAAGTCGAGCCGATCCACTGAGGCCACCGCCAGCAGGATCAAGGTCAGGAGCAACGCGAGGTACCAGCCGAAACACCGCAGCAAGGCCGTCTGAACCATCGCGGCGAACTGCTCCGCGGAAGTGGTCGCGCGCAGAGCGAGTTCGGCGCGGCTCCGATAACGGGCCAGCTGCCATTCGGCCACCAGTACGCCACCAACAAGCGGCATCAACGTCAGCCCGATCCCCACGCCGCCGCCGGGAACCAGCAAACCGTCGAGCAACCCCAACGTCAGCAACAACGCGAGGCACGCGCCGTACCCGACATAGAGCCGGCAATCGGCGACAACGCTGCGGGTCACCGGCCGGGCCGCGCGACACCCGTCACGGCACAACACCAGCGCTACCACGAGCGTGGCCAGCACCGAGACGGCGATCACCGGCAAAACAATTGCCTTTGGCAACAACTCGGGCCGAAGCACGTCGGGCAGCGAGACGAGCAGACCCGGGATCAGCACCAGCAGCATCAGTCCCGGTCGCTGGAGTACGACGCCCACGGTCGAGGCCAGCACGAACGCGACCTGCCCGATCGCCACCACCGCGACGTACCGGATCGACGGATCGAACCAGGCCATGATCCCCAGGCCGATCAGAGCCGGGAGGAAGGCCAGGGCGGCGAGATCGCGCATCAGGCGACGGGCCTCGGGATACGAACCGGCGCCGGTCATGGCGTAGCCCGCGTACGCGACGCCCTGGCTGGCCGCCCACCCGTACGCGACGGCGACGAGCAGCAGGATCACCTCGGCGGGCGCGGTACGTTCACCCATGGCCGCGCCGGTCAGCAGCGCGGGCAGAACAAAGACCAGACCGCGTTGCAGCGTCTGGCGTACGTCGATCCGGCCCGCGACCAGAGCCGCACGAACCGGCGCGGGTGCTTCCGCGCGAAGGCCCGCCAGCAGAGACTTCCCCAGGGAGAACACGTCCGGATGGCCGTACCGTTCCTGAGCCGTGCGATCGCTGATGCCGCTCGCCTCCAGCGCGGCGGCCACCTCGTAGGCGTCAACCGGCGGAGCCGAACCCGGCGCTTCGACGAGGTCCACCGCCTGCGGATGCCGTCGGCCGGGGAGCAGGACGCAGTCGGCGCTCATGCCGAGGTCCGTTCCACCGTCGTCACGGCGGCGGTGTAGAGCATCCGGTAGGTGTCGATCGACTTCTCCAACGTGAAGTTGTCGAGCGAACGACGCCGCGCGGCCTGACCGATCCGCCGCCGCAGGTCCGGGTCCAGCAGATAGTCGAGGCAAGCCTCGGCAAACGCGGACGGGTCGCGCGGTGGTACCACCGAACCCGCGCCCGCGACGGCCTCCGCCGTACCGCCGACGTCGGTGGAGACGGTGGCCCGGCCGCACATCATCGCCTCGATCACCGTGTACGGCATGCCCTCGGAGATGCTCGACAGCGCGACCACATGCCCGGCCTCAAAGGCGATCCGGCTCGACGGCACCGGCCCTTCGAGCGTGATGCCGTCGGCCACGCCGAGCCGCTCGGCCAGGGCGAGGCAGCGCTTCTCGTACTCCTCGTTGCCCTCCGGCGTCGGCCCGAACAGCCGCAACACCGTGGTCGGGAGCTGCTCGCGGATCAACGCGTAGGCGCTGATGAGCGTCTCCAGGTCCTTCAACGGATCGACCCGGCCGACCCAGCTGACCGTCGGCACGGCCGGCTCGGCCTCGATCTCGGTGTACCGCTCGGGCTCGACACCGTTGTAGATCGGTACCACCGAGGCCGGGTCGGCGCCGAGCCGGTACTCCCAGCGGGCGTTGAACTTGGCCACCGGTACGACGAAGTCCGCGTTGCGGTACCCCAGTTCGGCCAGTTGCCGGAGGAACCCGAGCACAACCTCTTTCACCGGCGCCGGGTAGGACAGGTCGCGGAAGGCGAGATAGCGCTCACGAATGTGCACGCCGTGTTCCGACATCACCAGCGGCGTTCCGCGGCGCCATTTCTCCGCCAGGCCTACCAGCGTCGGCAGGCCGTTCGCCACGGCGTGGCTCAGGTCGAGGCCCGGACCCAGGTCCACGGTCAACGGCAGTAGCGATCGTTCCACCAGCTCCGCCGCGACGATGGCGTCGTGCACGGTGAGAGTCTGCGGATCCGGCCAGACTTCCAGCAGGTAGCCGACCAGATCGCAGGCACGCAGGGAACGCGAAAAGCCCTTGTTTGTCGCGAGTTTCGCGAGTTCACGCAGGCCCCACTCGAATGTCACCGGCTGGTTCAGCACCGATCCGGCCAGGACGGCCCGGGCGGCGTCTGCCACCCGAGCCTGGTCCCGTCCGCGCCGGGGCGTGACGGCCGGTCCCCAGAGGGGGAACGGCCGCACACCGTCGGCGTTGTCCGGTAGTTCCCAGGTCTGCCGTTCGGTGCCGTTGGCAACCAACGTGAGCAACCGGAACCGGTGCTCGGGCAGACCGCGGATCAACTTGTCACACCACTGGCTGACGCCGCCTTTTACGTAGGGATAGGTCCCTTCGTTGATCAGCGCGACGTCCACCGCACCTCACCGGTCCGCAACGGGCCGACCTTGGCGGGTTCCCGCAGCTCCCGCGGCTGGGCCGGCTGGTTCGTGGTGGTCGTGGTCTTCGCCGTCGTGGCCGGGGCGGTGGTCGTCGGCGCCGGGTAACCCGCCGGCACCTTGAGCTGGAACGACCCACTCAGCAGACCTCCCACGGTCTTGTAGTCCGACCGCTCCCCCGCGTACGCCGTACCGAAGACGGCGCCAGTCGAGCCGAGCAGGCCGACCAGACGGGTGCCCTCCGGCACGGTGACCGGTACGGCGACGGACGAGCTGCTCTGCACGGTGAGCGTCGTTCCGGTCACGTAGGCGGTGACCTTCGACTGGTTCGCCTTCCACGCGATGGCCTGCTGCAGCACGGCCGAGGACTGCTTCATGGTCGGGTGCAGCAGCGGGGTGTTCGCGGCGTAGGCCTGGCCGAACCGCTCAAGCACACCGTCGAGCACCGGGTAGAGGATCCGGTCCTCGGCCAGGTTCGACTGGTGGGCGTAGTGCGGACGCGGGTCGTTGCCGAGCACGTGCCGCAGCGCGATCCGGACTTCGAGCGGCACGATGTAGTCGCGGAAGCCGGTGGTCAGGCTCTGCGGCTTGATACAGGTCGTGGTGGCCGGGTTGTCCTCACAGATGCCACTGCCGCCGTCGGCCCGGCTGGTGTAGATCCAGTTGTACTCGTCCATCTCCTCGGCCTCGGTGGCCACGTTGTAGAAGATGTTCATCGGGTACCGCGGCACGGTGACGGCGTTGCCGATCGACCGCGGCTGCTTCTCCCGCGAGGCGTCCGAGGCGATGTACCGCACGCCTCGATCGTTCAGTGCACCGGCCAGGTTCGGGTTGTCGACGGCCATCTGCGGCAGCGTCTTCAGGCCCGAGTGCTCACCGGTGACCAGCTCGGTCCGGTCCAGCGTGACACCGGCCGACGTGGCCCAGTCGGTGTTCTTCCGGATCTCGGTCGCGATCGTTGCCCGCGGCATGTACTGGATCGCGCCGAGGCTGTTGGTGGCGCACTTCCACGGCACCACGGTGAAGTCCTGCACACAGCCCATGTACGGGTGGGACCAGGTGTGGTTGAGCCAGCGGAACGACGTCTTGTTCGCGCGGTACTTGTCGGTCAGCGCGTCGGTGCCGACGGTGGTCGCCGCGCCTTCGGCGTTGTAGGCCTGGTCGAGCGGCATCTTGGTCCGGTCCTGCCATGCCTTCAGGTAGTCCACGTCGGCCGCGGTCATCCGGATGGGCTGGTTGTCCGGCACCCCGGCCGGACAACCGTCACCCGGCGTGCAGTTGCCGTCGATGCTCCAGCGCAGGTCCTCCAGGAACACGTCGTCGATGTGCGCCGAGAAGTAGTTCCGGTCGTAGCCGAGGTGGATTCCCCGGGTCATCCACGAAATGATGCCGTGGGCAACAAACTGGAACTGCTCCTGATATTCGTTGTACACAAAGGTGATGACGAGCTCCTCACGCCCGTCGACCGTGTACTGCCCGATCAGCGAACCGGTCTCCGCCGTACCGGGGATCGGCGCTCCGACCAGAGTCTTGAAGGCAGCACCCGCCAGCGGGGTGGCCAGATAGCCGTAGCTCTCCGAGATGGCCTTGTCCGCGTCCTCGAACGGCACCGGCCCATCCAGGTACTTCAGGTCGGCCGCTCGCGCCTCGGCCGTGGCCGTCGCGGTGACCCCGTCCAGCGATCCGATGTAGCCGGGGTTGGCCGCGTAGTTCAGCCCGACGCCCGGGTGGGCCCAGGTGGAGGCGTTGACCTGCCGGATCGAGAAGGCCCGCTCGAACGCGTGCAAGGCGGTCAACTCGGCCGCGGTCAGACCGGCCGGTGCCTCGTTCGGCAGCACCACGGCCTGGTACTTGGCCCGGGGCGTCGTACCGATCTTGTCCGACAGGTACGCCGCGGTCACGGTGGGCCGGGTCGCGGAGCCGAGGTCGAGCTCGGTGAACGGCACGCCCGCGGCGCTGAGTTCACTGGCGATGGCCTCGACCGGCGCGCTGCCGTCGTTCACGACCAGCACCTTCAAGTCAATGCGCGGCGTGACCGCGGCCGAGCTGGTCGCCGGGCTGACCGCGGTGGTCACCACCAGCGCGAGCACGACCCCGGCGACCATGCGCCGGACGGACGGACGGGCAATTCTCACTTCTGCTCCCACGGGCTCAGGCGCCGCGGCTCAGGACAAGTCACGGCAGACAACATGCTGTCCGGCCCCGGCGGATCGCGGATCGCGTCGATGCACGAGACCCATCTCCACCATTTGCAGTACGTGGACCACCTCCCGACACCCGGCCCGGACTGGTCCGCACGGACGTTCCGCGCCGGGCGCCGCGGCGAAAGGCTTCGGCCATGACCGTCACGCAGCAGTGGAACCACCCCCGGCCGACCTGGCTGATCACCGGCGGCGCCGGTTACATCGGCGCGCACGTGGTCGAGACGATGGTCCGGGCCGGCCGCCAGGTCGTCGTGGTCGACGACCTCAGCACCGGCTCGGCCGGCCGGCTGCCCGCCGGAGTGGCCCTGGAGACCTGCTCGGTGCTCGACACCGCCACGCTGGCCGCCGTGATGACCCGGTACGACGTGACCGGGGTGATCCACCTCGCGGCGAAGAAGGCCGTCGGCGAATCGGTCGAGCAGCCGCTGTACTACTACGACCAGAACGTCCGGGGCACGGCCAGCCTGCTCGAGGCGATGCGCGCGGTCGACGTACGGCGCCTGGTGTTCTCGTCGAGCGCGGCGGTGTACGGGATTCCCCCGGCGGGCGAGGTCACCGAGGACACTCCAACGGACCCGATCAATCCGTACGGCGCCACGAAGCTCGTGTGCGAGTGGTTGATCCGTGACGCGGCCGCGGCGCAAAACCTGTCCTGGATCAGCCTGAGGTACTTCAACATCGCAGGCGCCGGTCATCCCGCCCTAGGCGATCCAGGCG
The DNA here is from genome assembly GCF_042434725.1 of Kribbella deserti. Taxonomy (NCBI): domain Bacteria; kingdom Bacillati; phylum Actinomycetota; class Actinomycetes; order Propionibacteriales; family Kribbellaceae; genus Kribbella; species Kribbella deserti. The sequence continues at coordinate 321,675 of NZ_JBHLTC010000030.1, forward strand.
TCGCGAACTTGCTGCAACTGACCTTGCGGGCCTTGACCCGGGGAATCCGCCCGCAGGTCTACGGCGACGACCACCCGACTCCGGATGGCACCTGCATCCGGGACTACCTACACGTGGCTGACTTGGCGGAGGCACACCTGGCGGCGGTCGAGGCTTTGGCGGCTGACGGGATCGCCCGGACCTACAACGTCGGTACCGGCCTTGGGGCGAGCGTTCTCGACGTACTGGAGACGGCCTCCCGGGTAACCGGCCTGCACGAGCCGTACGAGGTCACACCCCGCCGGGAGATCGACCCCGCGTGCGTAGTGGCCAACCCGGCCCGAATCACCTCGGAACTCGGCTGGCGCGCCCAGCGCACCCTGCACGACATGGTCACCTCCGCCTGGGCCGCCTTCCCCCAGCCGGTCGAGACCCTCGTGGGGTAACCCCCAGTTTTTTTGCGACGATCGGACCCGTTTTGCCGCTCGTCTGCTGCCTGTCAGGTGCGGGCGGCCTCGCAGCGGCAAAACGGGTCCGATCGTCGCAAAAAATTGGTGCGCCAGAAGTTGGGGGTGTAACAGAATGCGCGGTTCCGTGCTCTTGGTGGGTGAGAGGGTCATCCAGCAACGAGAAGGGGACTGATGAGTGTCGATTTGGACGAGTTCAGTGAGTTCGCCTCGGCACGCGGCGCGCAGCTGTTCCGGATGGCCTACCTGCTGGCGGGGAATCGGCACGCCGCCGAGGACCTGACCCAGACCACGCTGGGCAAGCTGTACGCGGCCTGGCCGCACGTTCGCCGGGCCGACAACCCCGTGGCCTACAGCCGCAAGGTGATGATCCGGACCTACGTCGCGGATCGCCGGAAGACCAGCCAGGAACGACCGACGGACGCCCCACCGGCTGACTCCCATTACGACCGGGACAGCGCGTTGCGGCTGACGTTGTTCGCGGCGTTGGCCGAACTGCGCCCACGGGACCGGGCGATCGTTGTACTCCGCTATTGGGAGGACCACAGCGTCGAGGACACCGCGGCGCTGCTCGGCATCAGCGCGGGCGCCGTACGGACTCAGAGCATGCGCGCCCTCGCACGGTTGCGGGAACGACTCGGCAGCGCGGCCAGCCAGTACCGCGAGCTCAGCGGCCTGTGACCACCTCAGAGAGGGGATTCCCCATGAACTTCGAAACCGAACTACGCGATCACATGGACGCTGGTGTGGCCGACGAACCGGTCGACCTGGGCAAGCTGCTTGCCGGCGGTGTGGCTCACGGAAAGAAGCTGGTACGCCGACGGCGGCTCGGGCAGCTTGTCGTGGTGACGGCGGTCCTAGCGACTGTAGGTGGCGTCTTCGCCTACGCCGGCTCCGGGGGCTTCGCTCCGAATGAGTCGGGAGCTGATTTCGCCGGGCCTGTCGCGTCCACCAGCCAGCAAGTGCCGATCACCCCGCAGGCCGCGCTACAGATCCTGCTGGACCAGCTACCTCCTGACGGACGCACGGGCGGCTACCGTGGCGGCGACGCGAGCATCCCGGGTGAGGTTGCTGCTGGTGCTGTCTGGGTTCGCTTCTCCTATACCGACGCGGTGGGCAAGTCTTCGCTCAATCTGCGTGTCGCCCGGCAGAAGCACCAGAACCTCTGCGCGGAGGAATGGGCTCGGGAGCCTGGCAACCACTGCCAGCAGAGCACCTTGGCGGACGGATCGAAGCTCATCGTCATGAAGAACTTCCACGCGCCGGAGAATCATCGGAGGTGGAACGCGATTCTGAGCCGGAAGGACGGCCTGCAGATCGACCTGATGGCGGACAACTCCAGCGAGTGGAAAAGCCAGGGCACCCGGCCCACGCCGCCCCTGTCCCTGGAGCAGCTCACGAAGATCGTGACCAGCCCGCGCTGGCAGGACAGGCTGGACGCGGCGTTCGTGCGGAAGGCGGAGTCCTTGTTCGAGGTGACCCCGGCCCCGCCGACCGCGAAGCCAAGCACGGAGATCCCGTCATCCCCAACGCCCAGTAACTAGAGCGACTGCTTGAAGGTGTGGCGGCGGATCCAGGCGTGCATCGCGATGGCCGCCGCCGCGCTGGCATTGATCGACCTCGTGGATCCGTACTGGGCGATGGACAGTACGGCGGTACAGATGGCGTGGGCCTCTTCGGTGAGACCTGGGCCCTCCTGGCCGAACAGCAGCACGCACGCGGGCGGCAGGTCGTACGTCTCGAGCGGAACCGACCCTGGCAGGTTGTCGATCCCGATCACCGGTAGACCACGCTCAGCGGCGTACGACGCGAGATCGGCGAGCTGCGGGTGGTGCCGGACGTGCTGGTAGCGGTCCGTCACCATCGCGCCGCGGCGGTTCCACTTACGGTTACCGACGATGTGGACCTCCTCGGCCAGGAAGGCGTTCGCCGTACGGACCACCGAGCCGATGTTGAGATCGTGCTGCCAGTTCTCGATCGCGACATGGAACGGATTCCGCCGCGCGTCCAGGTCGGCGACGATCGCGTCCATCCGCCAGTACCGGTACTGGTCCACCACGTTGCGGCGATCACCGTTGGCGAGCAGCTCCGGGTCGTAGCGCGGATCGTCCGGCCAGTCACCCGGCCAGGGTCCGACGCCCACCTCGCTGGGCCCGACCAGGTCCGCCCCGATCAGGTCATTGGGCGGACGGTCATTGTCTCGATTGGCTTCCGGCACGGGTCGAGACGCTACCCTGTGCGCGTGATTGCTCTCGCGGCGATGTTGATGCCCAGCTGGATGGACCCCGAGTACCTGCTGAACGCGCTCGGCGACTGGGCCCTGTGGGGAACCGTCGCGATCATCTTCATCGAGTGCGGTCTGCTGTTCCCGATCCTGCCGGGTGATTCGCTGCTGTTCGCGGTCGGCATGTTCGTCGCGCTCGGCACGATCGGCGTACCGCTGTGGCTGGTCTGCGTGATCCTGACCACGGCCGCGTTCTTCGGCAACGTGTCCGGCTACTACATCGGACGTGCCCTGGGCACTTCGTTGTTCAAGAATCCCGACGCGAAGTTCCTGAAACCGAAGTACCTCGACCAGACCGCCGCGTTCTTCGACAAGTACGGCAACCGCGCCATCGTGATGGCCCGGTTCGTACCGATCGTGCGCACGTTCATCACCGTGACCGCGGGCGCCGGCCGGATGGACCCGCGCCGGTTCTTCTTCTACACCGGCGTCGGCGCGGTGCTCTGGGGCACGGGCGTCACGGTGCTCGGCTACTACCTGGGCCGGATCAAGTTCGTGCACGACAACCTGGAGACGGCGCTGATCCTGATCGTCATCGTCTCGGTGATCCCGATGGTGGTCGAGTTCGCGTTGGCCCGTCGCCGGGACAAGGAACTCAAGGACGCGAACGCCGACGGCCGCGACGACCGCTACGACGAGCCGGAAGAACTGACCGCCCTCTTCGACGCGGCGGCCCACAAACACGACAAGGCCTGACCAGCCGGTCCTTTGCCTTGATCTCAGCCGTCTCCGGCTTTCCGGCGGTTCAGTGGGCGAAGGGGAAGTGCGGGTCAGACCAGACGTAGTCGGCGCTGACCTCGGTGAGGCCGGCGACGCCTACCTCCCCGTACGGCAGGGCGCCGACGATCTGGCCGGCTCCGACCGAACACGCCACCAAAGTGCGCTCCCCCGACTGGTACCAGACCAGAGCGCCCCTTGGTGGTTCCCCCTCGTGCAACAGGTTGTGCTGATTCAGCCAACGCAAGGCGTCCGCTTCGTCCTGCCAACCGCTGTCGTGGGCGTAACCGAAGGCCATCCGCTGAAACTTCAGCGCCCAGCCCTGCCATGCCCCCGATCCGATCCGCTCCAGTTCCCACGCCAGAGCGGCTTCGGCATCGCGTGGATTGGACACTCGGTCCATAGCCCTCGGCTCCACGCATTCCCCCCGCCGTGTTTCGGTCACCCCTACCTCGTCGGCCCCTATCCCCCGCCGACAACCGAGATCCTGCCGAACCCACATACATCCGCCATACATTCCCGCCGCTCTTCGGCATTCATGCCGAAAGGGCGGGTCAGCCGGCGGCGAGGCCTGGGGTGAGGTCGGCCAGCTGGCGGCGGGCCTCGGCGGCTTGTTCGTCCGCGCCGACCAGCTGCCAGACCCGGGCGGCCCGGCTGAGATAGCGACGGGCCGAGTCGAGATGACCGGCCTGCTGATGCGACTGCCCGAGCTGGAACGCCGCCTGGGCCTCGACACTGCGATCTCCGAGCCGGTGCCCCGCCTCGATCGCGTCCAGCAGGGCCTTTCGGGCGGCCGCGTCCTCGCCGAGCGAGACCAGGGCCTTACCGAGCTCGGTCCGGGTGTACGCCGCGCAGTGGTCGTCGCCGATGCCCAGGAAGATCTGCAACGCCGCCCGCAACTGGCGTACGGCCTGATCGTGGCGGCCCTGCTGTTCGCGCAGTTCGGCGATGCGGCGACGGACCTTGGCCTCGCGGTGCGGATCCCCCAGGCGCACGCCGAGCAGGAACGCCTGCGCGAGATGGCGGCCCGCCGTACCGGTGTCGTCGCGGCGCAGGCAGACCGACGCGATGGCGCTGCGGGCGACGGCCTCGCCGTTGGCGTCACCGGCTTCGATGAACGCGGTCATGGCCGTCTCGTACCGGTCGAAGGCCTGGTCCAGCGTGGCCCGTTCGCGCAGGAAGGTGCCGAACCCGACCGAGGCCACGCCATACCCGATCTGGTCACCGACCTGGTCGAACAACGCGAGCGCGTCGGTCAGCGAACGCTCCGCCACCGGCCAGTCGTCGCGGTAGAGCGCGCACTGGCCGATACAGCGCAGCATGATCGCCTGTCCACGTAGATCGCCGCAGGCCCGGGCGCTCGCGAGGCCGATTCGGTGCGACTCGAGCCAGTCATCGAATCCAGCCCGCATGTCGAGGTACGGCGCCCAGGCCGCGGCGATCCGCCAGGCGTGCTCGTGCAGGCCGTTGTGCGCGGCGGCCCGGATCGCCGGGATGAAGCTGTTGCGTTCTTCGTCGAACCAGGTGACGGCTTCGCTCGCGCTCATCGCCAGCGGATCCGGCTTCAGCGGCTGGCTCTCCAGCACGCCGAAATACTCGAATGGCAGGGCCTGCGTGGCCCACCGGCACCGGTCGAGAAAGGCTTCCAGCACGGTGGTCAGGTCGGCCACGGCCATCGCCCGTTCGCCCGGATCGCCGATCTCGGTCGCGTGCAACCGGAGCAGGTCGTGCACGCGGTAGCGCGGGCGGCCGCCCTGGTCCACCGAACTGACCTGCACGAGGTTCGCCTCGATCAGGCGATCCAGGCTGCGCCGGGTGGCCGCGGGCGCCGCCAAGGCCTCCAGCGAACGCCCGGAGAAGTCCCCAACCGCGAGGTGGCCGATCAACCGGTAGAGCCGGGCGTCCTCGGCGCGGAGCGAGTCGTAGCTCAGGTCCGCGCTGGTCCGAACGGCCAGTTCGCCGATGCTCAACTCGTCCAGGCGCTGGGTCTCGTCCTGCAGGCGCCGAGCCAGTTCGGCCGGGGTGAGGTCGGGCCGCTGCGCGAGACGGCTGGCCGCGATCCGGATGGCCAGAGGCAGGTTGCCGCAGGCGGTGAGGATCTCGTCAGCGGCCCTGCTGTCGGAGTCGATCCGGTCCTTGCCCGCCACCCGGCGCAGCAGTTCGCTCGCCTCCTCGTGATCGAGGGTGTCCAGGGCGATCACGTCGGCGCCGGCCAGATCGGTCAACCGCGACCGGCTCGTCACGACCAGGGCCGAAGCACCCGTACCGGGCATCAGCGGCACCACCTGGCTCGCGGCACCAACGTCATCCAGCACGATCAGTACGCGGCGGCTGGCCAGTTCCGAACGCAAGGCGGCCGAACGGCGATCCGGATCCGCCGGCACGGCCGAGTCCGGAATGTCCAGGCTGCGCAGCAGATCGTGCAAGGCGCTCGCCGGGTCCCGTGGCTGGGTGGCGCCGCGCATGTCCAGGTAGATCTGCCCGTCGGGGAAGAACTCCCGAACCAGGTGACCAAGCCGTACGGCGAGCGCGGTCTTGCCGGTTCCGGGCGGTCCCGAGATCACGGCGATCGGCGGCCGAACCGGATCGCGCCCGCAAATGAGGTCGCGCAGCCGGATCAGCTCGTCATTCCGCCCACTGAAGTCGGCAAGGTCCAACGGCAGCTGGCTCGGCACCTGCCTCGGCCCGACGCGCTCGGCCATCGGACCAGGCTGAGGCTCCTCAGGCGGCGGAACCGCCTGCAGGACAGCTGGACGCGCACGCCCGGGTCCACGCTCTGCACGCGCTCCAGCCGCCTGCAGCTCCGGGCCCGGCTCAACCCCGAGGTCCTCGGCTAGCGTCCGCGTGGCCTTCTGGTACGCCGTCCGGGCTTCACCGGACCGGCCAGCGTCTACCAGGGCGTCGATCAACCGGGCCCACAGCTGTTCGTCGTACGGGTCCTCGGTCAGTCGCCCGCTCAGGAGCACCGCAGCGCCGGTCGCGTCGCCGTACTCGAGTCTGAGGTCCAGCAGGGTGTCGACCAGGCTGCGGTACTGCGCGTCGAGCCGGGCGATCGACCCCTCCCAGGCGGAGGCGATGTTCAGGTCCGCCAGCGGTTGGCCGCGCCACAGGTTGTAGGCCCGGGTGAACAACGCCATCGCCTGGCGGCCGTCCCCGACGGCGCGAAGGTGGCCCGCCTCGGCCAGCAAGGACTCGAACAGGCTCGCGTCGAGTTCGTCGACCCCGACCTCGATGCTGTACCCGGAGGCGGAGGTGTCGATCGGCGTCGGCAGGCCCGCCTCCTGCAACACACCGCGTAATGCCCGGACATAGGTGCGGATGTTCGCGGTTGCGGAGCGTGGCGGACTGCCTTCCCAGAGTGCGTCCGCGATCAGGTCCGTGGAGACGAACCGGTTGGGGTGCAACAGCAGCGTGGCCAGCAATTGTCGCGGTTTACTGGCGCGCAGCGGCTGGCCCTGGGCGTGGTGGAGCCGCAAAGGTCCGAGGATCTCGTACCTCAGGCTGTCCACGCGCTGCCCCCAAATCCTCTGGCGATCCGCCCCATGGTGACATCTAGTGACGATGACCGGAAGGTGTTCGGTGCGCGATGTACGCCTCGATGTACGTCCGATGTATCCCCCTCCGGCAGGGTGATCGGCGGTACCGGGGGGAGGGCAGGCCCGGGTGTGACGAGTTACTCGTTACTCCCGGGCCTGAATTGGTGTCTGGTTTTGCTGCCCTTTGAGGCAGAACCGCCTCACGGCGGTAGTGGTCCGTCAGCCGGTGAACGGGGGTTGACCGTCCTGAGGACGGTCTGGACCGGCGGGCGGCCCACCAGCCTGGCCACCGTTCGGCGGGCCGTACGACGGCTGACCCTGCTGCTGGCCTTGCTGGCCGCTGTACTGCTGCTGGGGGTGGCCGCCGTTGGGCGGGCCGTACGACGGGAGGGCCTGCGGGTTCTGCTGGCCCTCGTAGCCCGGCATCTGCGGCTGAACCTGGCCCGACGACGGCTGGCCCGGGCCGACGTGCGGCGGGGCGCTCTCGCCGGCCACGGCGCCGATAGTGCCGAACGACACCTGCGGCACGGACCGCACGGCCGCGTCCTCCACCTCGAAGTAGCCGGCCTTCTCGAACTTGAAGCCGTTCGCGATCAGGTTCGACGGGAAGGCCTCGATGCGAGTGTTGTAGTCACCCACGTTCGCGTTGTAGAACCGGCGCCCGGCGGCGATCCGGTCCTCGGTGTCGGTCAGTTCGCGCTGCAGGTTCAGGAAGTTCTGGTTGGACTGCAGCTGCGGGTAGGCCTCGACCGAGATCATCATCTGGCGCAACGCCCCCGACAGGGCGGTCTCGGCCTGGGCCCGCTGCTCGGGCGCGGCGCCCTGGACGCCTTGCGCCTGCGTACGCAGCCGCGCGACCTCCTCGAACACGTGCCGCTCGTGGGCCGCGAAGGCGCGAACCGTCTCGACCAGGTTCGGGATCAGGTCGTAGCGCCGGTGCAGTTCGACATCGATCTGCCGCCAGGACTCCTGAATCAGGTTCCGCTGCTTGACGAACCGGTTGTACGACGTGATCAGCGCGATCGCGAGAATCACGACAACCGCGACGATCACGATGACGGTGACGACCATGGCCTGCTCCCGAGAGGTAGGGGTGATGCTGCCCCCGACCCTAATGCTCCCCTGGGTCGAACCCGCTCCCGGCGCTCACTCTCGGCTCCCGCTAGGTGGGCCCTAGACCGTCAGCGGCGTGGATCGACGTTCGCGTAGTCGCGCCAGACGTACGGCGGTACGTGGTCCGCGATCTCCGCAAGTAGGTCTAGCCGCCAGAGCGCCTCGGACGGCTCGTGACGGCCCCGGGCCCAGCCGAGCAGGGTGTCGCCGTGAATGCGCCAGGAGAGTTCCCCGCGCTGCAGGAGCAACTCCATCAGACGCGGATGCAGTACGGCGTGCCCGAACCGCTGGTCATCGGCACGGACCCGGAAGGCCTCGTTGAACCGCTCGCTCTCCAGGTCGAAGTCCTCGCCGCCCAAGGCCGCGATGAGGCGGTTCTGCGGTTCCACCATCAGCGGGGGCAAGGCGCCCGGCAGCGGTATCGCGACCACGCCGAAGTTGTGCCTCACCCGGATCAACTGGCTTCTTCGTCCCGAACCGCGAGTGACGTAGGTGTAGTCGAACGCGATGAACGCGCGCCCGTTGCGGTTGCCGGTCTGCACGTTGCGGGCCTCGCGTTCGTACCCATCGTCGAACGGAATCCCGCGCCACCGGTTGACCAGGGCCGGATCCGCCGCGGCGAACGTCCAGCCCTGCGCCTGCGCGAACTGGCTCACCACGCTACGGCGACGGTCGTCCCGCACATGTCTCACGAGCATGGTCAGCGCCACGATGACCACTAACGCGACAAAGCCGTACGCACTTTCCACAGGTGGTTCTCTCCGGGTTCGACCTCGCGGGCGTCGTACGCAAAGCTATGCCGTCAACGGGTTCGCGCCGCCGCGGGGTATGCCGCCTGCCCGTCGCGCAAGAAGGCGAGCAGCGCGCGGCACCTAGCGCGGGTCGACGCCCGCGTAGTCACGCCAGACGTACGGCGGCACCTGGTCGAGCACGTTCTTGAGCAGGTCCAGCCGGCCCAGCACCTGGTTCGGCTGGTGATCGCCACGGCTCCAGCCGATCACGGCGTCGCCGTCCATCCGCCAGCCGATCTCGCCGCGCGCGAGCAACATCTCCATCATCCGCGGATGAACGACCGCATGACCGAAGCGTTCGTCCGGCGCCTTCACCCGGAAGGTCCGGTTGAACTGCTCGCTCTCGAACTGGATATCCCGGAAGCCCAGTGCGTTCGCGACGACGCCACCGAAGATGCCCTCGTGCGTGACCTCCAGGTACGGCAACCGCCCGGGCATGTTCATCACCACCACGCCGTACTCGTGGGTGGTGGTACTGGTTCTGCCCTTCGAGTCCGTACGTCGCGTCTGATAGCTGTAGTCGAACGCCACGAACGACCGGCCGTGGAACGCTCCGGTCACCACGTTGATCGCCTTGCGGTTGCTGCCCTGGTCGAACGGTTCGCCCCGCCACTGTCTGGCCAAGGCCGGGTCGGCCGGGAGATAGGTCCACCCGTTGTAGGCGGCAAACGCCGCGAACGCCTCCCGCCGCTTCTTCGCCTGGTGATGCCCCAGGAAGCCGAGCGCTACGACAAGAACCAGGAAGATGGCGGTGAAGAGCAGGTAAGAACCCTGCATCAGGACAGGTCGAGCTCGTCGAGTCCGAAGGCGTAGCGGTACTGCAGCCCCTCGGCCTCGACCTTCTCCTTCGCCCCGGTCGCGCGGTCCACGATCACCACAACACCCACGATCTCGGCACCGGCCTCGCGCAGCGCCTCGACGGCGGTGAGCACGGATCCACCCGTCGTGGAGGTGTCCTCGACCGCGAGCACGCGACGGCCCTTGACGTCCGGGCCCTCGATCCGGCGCTGCAGGCCGTGCGTCTTCTCGGCCTTGCGAACGACGAAGGCGTCGAGCTTGCGGCCCTGTGCGTTCGCCGCGTAGAGCATCGACAGCGCGACCGGATCGGCGCCCAGGGTGAGGCCACCCACCGCGTCGTACTCCAGATCGGCGGTCAGTTCCAGCAGCACCGGGCCGATCAGCGGCGCGGCCTCGGCGTCCAGGGTGATCCGGCGCAGGTCGACGTAGTAGTCGGCTTCCTTGCCCGAAGCCAGCGTCACCCGGCCCCGCACGATCGCCTTGGTCTTGACCTGCTCCAGCAACGCGTCCCGCTCAACAGTCATGGCCTAGGAGCATATCCGCGCCCAGGGCCCGCCAGTTCCTTGCGTTCCAAGAAGGGCGATGCACGCAAGCGGTCAGCGTTTCTTAACGGTCTTCGCGAGATGACCGAAGGCGACAGAGCGGTCCGGCGAGCGGAACAGGTCCTGACAGGTCGTGAGCGTGATCATGGCCTTGGTGGGCTTCACCGAAGGCTTACCGGGCACGGGCTGCAGGACCCAGCCGGCGGCCGGTTTGACCGTCAGATCGCGCGGCGAGGTGTCCAGCACGTACGTGTAGATCGCATCGCGGGTTTCGACGATTACCTCGTCACCAGCGTTCAATCGCAGTAACTTCCGGAACGGCGATCCGTGCGTGACCCGATGCGCTGCGACGGCGAAATTGCCGATTTCGCCCGGGAGCTGCGTATCCGGGTAGTGCCCGACTCCCTTGGCCAGATCGTCCTCACGAACGCCCTGCACGATCGGCTTCTCCCAGTCGGCACCGAACGCCGGAATCCGCACTAGCGCCACCGGCTGGCCCAACCCGGGTTTGGCCGCTGGTTTCACCTCTGGCTTCCACTGGCGGCGTAGATCGTTCTCGAGCTCTTCCATCGCTTTACCCGAGGTAATGCCCGTGCCGACGTACTGCCAGCCTACCCAGCCCAGTACTGCCAGCCCGGCGACCACGAACACGATCCCGAGCCAGCGCAATCCACCCCGTGACATACCGCCCAGTATCGCCTGGATGTTTCAACGGGACTGCAAAGGCTGTGTAGCACGTGTCGATGGACGCGGGTCGTTGCCTGGCACCACGATGAGCGAAAGGGCGCCACGATGAGCCAAAGGCAAGGATCGACGGACGGGAGAACGCCGTGAAGGCGCTGGTCAAGGCCGAGAGCAAGCCCGGGCTGTGGCTGCAGGACGTGCCCGAGCCCACCGTCGAGGCCGACGAGGTGCTGATCAAGGTCCTTCGCACCGGTTTGTGCGGTACCGACCTGCACATCCAGAACTGGGACGCCTGGGCGCAGAAGAACGTGCCGGTTCCGATGGTCACCGGTCACGAGTTCTGCGGCGAGGTGGTCGAGGTCGGCGCGGGTGTTCGCGATGTGGCCGTCGGTGACCTCGTGAGCGGCGAGGGCCACCTGGTGTGCGGGAAATGCCGTAACTGCCGGGCCGGCCGCCGTCACCTGTGCATCAAGACCCGCGGCCTCGGGGTGCACGTGCCCGGCGCGTTCGCGGAGTACGTCGCGCTGCCGTCGTCCAACGTCTGGGTCCATCGAGACGTCACTGGCACGGTCGACCTGGACGTGGCCGCGATCTTCGACCCGTTCGGCAACGCCGTACACACCGCACTGTCGTTCCCCGTCGTCGGCGAGGACGTCCTGATCACCGGCGCCGGCCCGATCGGCATCATGGCCGCGGCCGTCGCGCTGCACGCGGGCGCGCGCAACGTCGTCATCACCGACCTGTCCGAGTACCGGCTCGACCTGGCTCGCAAGATCGGCGTGACGCACGCGCTCAACGTCGGCGAGCAGAACATCTCGGACGCGCAGCAGAGCCTCGGCATGCGCGAGGGCTTCGACGTCGGCATGGAGATGTCGGGTCAACCCAAGGCGCTGCGCGACATGCTGGCCAACATGAACCACGGCGGCAAGATCGCGATGCTCGGACTGCCGTCGGACGAGATCGCCATCGACTGGGGCACGGTCGTGCTGAACATGCTCACGATCAAGGGCATCTACGGCCGCGAGATGTTCGAGACCTGGTACTCGATGTCGGTGATGCTCGAACGCGGTCTCGACCTCGCGCCGGTGATCACGCACCGTTTCGGCTACGGCGACTTCGAGCAGGCCTTCGACACCGCACGCCTTGGGCAGTGCGGCAAGGTCATCCTGGACTGGACCAATCACACCCTGGAGGAGAAGCACTGATGTTCGGCCGGATGCGGGAAGACCTGGCAGGCACCATCGGCGAGATCCGGGAGGCGGGCCTGTACAAGGCCGAGCGGGTCATCACCTCGCCGCAGAGCTCGGCCATCTCCGTTGGCAGTGGCAACTTAGAGGGCAACAAGGTGCTGAACTTCTGCGCCAACAACTACCTCGGTCTGGCCGACCACCCCGAGGTGATCCAGGCGGCCAAGGACGCGCTGGACGAGTGGGGCTTCGGGATGGCGTCGGTGCGGTTCATCTGCGGCACCCAGGCGATCCACAAGCAGCTGGAAGATGCCCTGAGCAACTTCCTGGGCCAGGAGGACACGATCCTCTACAGCTCCTGCTTCGACGCGAACGGCGGGCTGTTCGAGACGCTGCTCGGTCCGGACGACGCGGTCATCTCCGACGAGCTGAACCACGCCAGCATCATCGACGGCATCCGGCTGTGCAAGGCCAAGCGCTACCGCTACAAGAACCGCGACATGGCCGACCTGGAGGCCCAGCTCAAGGACGCGGCCGACGCGCGGTACCGGCTGATCGCGACCGACGGCGTCTTCTCCATGGACGGGTACGTCGCCCCGCTGGACGAGATCTGCGACCTGGCCGAGCGGTACGACGCCCTGGTGATGGTGGATGACTCGCATGCCGTCGGCTTCGTCGGCCCGAACGGCGGCGGAACGCCCGAGCTGTTCGGCGTCAGCGACCGGGTGGACATCATCACCGGCACCCTCGGCAAGGCCCTCGGTGGCGCGTCGGGCGGTTACGTCTCCGCCCGACGGGAGATCGTCGAGCTGCTGCGCCAGCGGTCCCGCCCGTACCTGTTCTCGAACTCTCTCGCGCCCGCCGTCACCGCCGCCTCGCTGAAGGCGCTCGAGCTGATCGGTGCTTCGAGCGACCTCCGCGACCGGCTGAAGGCGAACACCGAGCGGTTCCGGACGAAGATGACCGAGGCCGGCTTCGACGTACTGCCCGGTGATCACCCGATTTCGCCCGTCATGATCGGCGACGCGGCCCAGGCCGGACGGCTTGCGGACAAGCTGCTCGAACTCGGCGTCTACGTCATCGGCTTCTCGTACCCGGTGGTTCCGCACGGCAAGGCCCGCATCCGGACCCAGCTCAGCGCGGCGCACACCGCCGAGGACATCGACCAGGTGGTCGCCGCCTTCATCGAGGCCCGCGCCGCCCTGGCCTAACGCCTGCCGCCGGACGCCGGTCTCAGGTAGGACCGCACCCTGTCCCGACGGACGAATTTTCATCTGGAGAGCCGTCGGGACGTACGTTTCGCCACCGGGCGGGCTGTCCTACGGTGCGCAGAAGTCGCCGAAGCGGAAGGGCAGTGGATGAAGGTCTACATCTCGGTCGATATGGAAGGCATCGCGGGAATCGCCACCCTCGATCAGGTGGTCCAGGGCCAGTCCGGCTACGTGGCCGCACAAGCGCTGATGACGGCCGAAACGAATGCCGCGATCCTCGGCGCGTACGAGGCGGGCGCAACCGAGGTGACGGTTAGCGACAGCCACGGCCGGATGGACAACCTCCTGCACGCTGAACTGGATCCGCGAGCCCGGCTGGTCTTCGGAACGCCGCGGGCGCAGTGCATGGCCCACGGCCTCACACCCGATCACGACGTCGCACTCTTCGTCGGGTACCACGCGCCGGGTGGAGCGCCTGGTGTGCTGGCACACACCTTCTCCTCGGAATTCGCTCGGATGCGCGTCAACGGGCTGGAGGTGTCCGAGGCCGAGGTGAACGCCTGGTACGCCGCCAGCCGTGGCGTGCCGGTTGGGCTGGTCACGGGCGACGACCAGATCTGCGGCCTGGTGACTCGTGTACTGCCCGGCGTCGGTACGGCGGAGGTCAAGACCGCTGAAGGCTGGAACGCCACGAACTCCCTGAGCCCGGTAGTGGCCCGGCAGCTGGTTCAGGAAGGTGCGGCGTTGGCAGTCGAGGGTGCGAGTTCGCTGCGCCTGTTGGCCGTTCCGGATGATCTGGTCGTTGAACTCGACCTGCAGATCCCGGAGGCGGCCGAGCTACTCGCGTTCATCCCTGGCTGCGAACGCCTCGGTGAGCTCACGGTCCGCCAGCAGGTCGGCGATATCGACGAGCTACTGGCCTTGATCACCGTCTGGTACGAACTCGCCGCCTCCGCACGGCGCGGACGCACCGCCCTCACCGCCCGCCGCTAGGCCCCGCCTTACGATGTCCAGCGTGGTGACGAACGCGCTGGACGAGGCGGCCGAGGTGTTCGGCGAAGTACGGCCTCGGTTGTTCGGGATCGCTTATCGCGTACTGGGAAGTTCCGCCGAGGCGGAGGACGTCGTACAGGACACCTGGCTGCGCTGGCAGGCCTACGAGCGGGAGACCGTTCGCGATCCCGTGGGCTTTCTCGTCACCACGACCACCCGGCTCGCGATCAACGTCGCGCGCTCGGCCCGGGTCCGGCGCGAGTCGTACGTCGGACCGTGGTTGCCCGAGCCGGTCGACACCAGCGCCGATCCGGCTCTCGGTGCCGAACGCGGTGAGGCGCTTGAAATGGCGGTGCTGATGCTGCTCGAGCGGTTGTCTCCCACCCAGCGAGCCGCCTACGTACTGCGCGAGGCCTTCGCCTATCCGTACGACCAGATCGCCGAGGTCATCCAGTCGACCGAGGCCAACGCCCGCCAACTGGTCAGCCGCGCGCGCAAGCAGCTCACCGCCGAGCAGCCCGAACGAGTCGCTCCGGCCGAGCACCGCCGGCTGCTGACCGCCTTCCTCGCCGCCGCGCGGGCGGGCGATCTGCCCGCGCTGGAGAAGCTCCTGGCCGCCGACGTCATCAGCTACTCCGACGGTGGCGGTCTGGCGCGGGCCACGAAGTTCCCGGTGGTCGGCCGGGACCACGTCAGCAAGTTCGTCCGGGCGTTCCACACCCGCTTCTGGGCCGACGCGACCATCACCTGGGTCGAGGCGAACGGCCGGGCCGCCGTACTGCTCCGGCGAGACGGCACGCCGTACGCCCTGGTCACCATCAGCGCGACCACCGAGGGCGTCGACCGCCTGATGTGGCTACTCAACCCAGAAAAACTCGAACCGATCAGCGCTTCCGGCGTCGCCTAAAACGGCTGACGGACAGCGGGAGCCGGCTCCGGCAAGGGGAAGAGGCCGAGGAAGCGCTTGACCCAGGTGCGGTCCCCGGTGATACGGACGGCGCCCTCGTCGATCGCGGTGGCGACGCTCTCGTCGCTCCAGAGCAACGCGTTGAGGGTGTCCGGGTCGGTTTCGATGATGGCGTCCGGCTGGTTCAGCACGCCACGGCGGATCCGGATCCGGTCGTCCGACAGCTCGATCCGGAAGCTGTCCTCGCCGAGCCGGAGCAGCAGCTTCGCGCTGGTTCCGCGGGCCCGCTGGGGATCGAACAATGCCTTGAGCGCGAGCATCAACGAGTCCACACTCATCGCCGCGTCGTGCTGCATCACCGGCGACCGCGCGCCCCAGCGCCCGAGTGCCTCGACCACCGGCTCGAGTTCCTGACCCCAATCTGTGAGCTCGTACACCCAGGCCGCGGCGGGCGGCGGCAGCTTGCGACGGTGCACGATGCCCGCCTCCTCCAGCTCACGCAACCGTTGCGTCAACACATTCGGGCTGGCGCCGGGCATCCCCGCGCGGAGATCGGTGAACCGCTTCGGGCCGAACATCAGCTCCCGCACTACCAGCAGCGCCCAGCGCTCACCCACGAGGTCCAGTGCATGAGCGGCAGCGCAGCCGTCGTCGTACTTGCGCTTGGTCGTCACCGCTTCACCTTATCAAGCAGTCCTAGCTTCGATCTTTATAGTTGTTTTTTAGGATTAGATGATCATATTGTAGAACTACAGGAGTCGCCGACAGGACCGCCTATTGCCCAAGGAGCCCGGAGATGTCCGACGACAAGCTCGACCAAAGCCAGTCACCTCAACCGTCGCAACAGCTCACGGCACCACCAGATCCGCGGCGTTGGAAGGTGCTGGCCCTGCTCGGCACGGCCTTCTTCATGGTCATCCTGGACGCGACGATCGTGCTGACGGCGATACCGGCGATGCAGCGCGAGCTGGAGTTCACCGTGGCGCAGGTGCAGTGGGTGCTGACCGGCTACGCGATCACCTTCGGCGGGTTGCTGCTGTTCTTCGGACGAGTGGCCGATCTGATCGGGAGACGCCGGGTGTTCCTCGCTGGAACCGCCTTGTTCGTCCTGTCGTCGCTCGTGTGCGGGATCGCGTGGACCGGTGAGCTCCTGATCTGGGCCCGCGCGGCGCAGGGGATTTCGGCAGCGATCATGGCACCGACCGCGCTGGCCATCGTTATCTCGATGTTCCGCGACCCGGCCGAGCGGAATCAGGCTCTCGGAATCTGGGGCGGCCTGGGCGGTATCGGCGCAACCGCGGGCCTCCTGCTCGGCGGCGTGATCACCTCCGGCCTCGGCTGGCAGTGGATCTTCTACCTCAACGTTCCGGTCGGTATAGCCATCTTCCTGCTCGTGCCGGTGCTGATCCGGGAAAGCCGCGACAGCGCGCAGACGAGTGGCGTGCGACGGTTCGATGTGCCGGGGGCAGTGGCTATCACCGGCGCGTTGTTGCTGCTGATCTACACCCTGACCAATGCCCCCGAAGACGGCTGGGTCAGCGGGACCACGGTCGCGCGATTCGCCGGCGTCGTGGCGTTGCTGGGGTTGTTCCTGCTGATCGAGTACCGCTCGGCCGCACCGCTCGTGCCGCTGCGGATCTTCCGGCTGCGCACACTCGTCACCGGCAACCTGGTGATTCTCGCCGTCGGACTCTCAGTGGACGGCATGTTGTTCCCATTGACGTTGTACGCCCAGGACGTGCTCGGTTATTCGGCCCTGCAGTTCGGTCTGGCCAGCGCGGTCATGAGCGTCATGTCGATCGCGGGCGCCATGGCCGGTCAGGCGGCCGTCGCCCGGCTGGGCCTTCGCCCGGTCGCCGTCGCCGCGCTGCTCCTGGTCGCGATCGGCTCGCTGTTGCTCGTCTCGGTGCCGACCGATGGCACGTTCCTCGGCGACTTGTTCTGGGGCCTGCTGATCTTCGGCCCGGGCCTGGGCGCCGCCTTCGTCGCCTCGCAGATCGCCGCGCTCGACGGCGTTGCCGAGCAGGAGTCCGGCCTCGCCGCCGGCCTGGTGGACACCTCCTTCAACATCGGCAGCGCCCTCGGCATCGCCATCGTCACCTCGGTCGCGGTCTCCACCGCGGCAGGAGCCACCGGCGGTGCGGAGACCGCCCTGACCGAGGGCGTGCAGGCAGGGTTTCTCGTCGCGGCCGTCTTCGCGGGCCTCGGTGTCCTCGCCGCGTTCTTCCTGCCCGGCCTGCCCAAGGCCTCCGCCAACCTCGAATCCATCGCATCGAAAGGACTTCTGCAATGACGAACAAGACCTTCGTGGTCCGCTACGAGACCAAGGACGCTGACGCGGCCAATGCGAACCAACGTCTCGTGGAGGCTGTCTTCGCCGAGCTCAACGCCGACGACCCGGGTGGCCTGCGCTACGCCACGTTCCGGTTGGCCGACGGCGTGACGTTCGTGCACGTCGCGGTCCACGAGACCGAGAAGAACGTACTCGAGGACAGCGCCGCCTTCCGCGACTTCCAGAAGACGATCGCCGAACGGGTGGCTGGCCCGCCGTCCTTCAGTGAAGCGACCCTGGTCGGCTCCTACCGGTTCCTCACGCCCGGCGCGTGAGGCCGTCCATCAGGGCCTGAGGATGTCGTCGAAGGCGTCAGTGCGTTGGTGGGCTTGCCAGGCGGTTACGTAGGGCGGGACGAGCCAGCGGGTTCGGCCGTGGCTTTCGGTGAAGGTGCCGGGGGCGGTGACCCAGGCTTTGGGGCCGCTTCGCAGCCGGCCGCCGATCGGGTCCAGCTGAGAGGCCGGTACGGAGAACGGCGTGAGGAAGAAGGACCAGCGCCGGGTTCGCGGGGCGATCGAGGTCGGGCAGCTTTCCTTGAGGCGATGGTGCAGGGGTGCGCCGAAGGCCGCGGGCAGTTCGATCACGTCGAACCGCGCCGTCACCAACGCGATGCCCCAGGGCTTGAACGACCACGCCGCGGCGGCCTCGTTCGGGTCCTCGACCACCCGGCCGTCGAGCAGGTGCGGATCCAGACAGTCGGCGCCGTGCCGGCACGGGCACACGCCATGACGCGGAATGGCGAGCCGGGCGACGGGCCACCCGTGCTCGACGTACTCGACCGCCAGCTGACGGGCTCTCGCTTCACGCACGCCAGCCCACCCCGAGCAGCAGGGAACTCGACGGAACCAGCTCGGGCTGATCGTCGGCCAGGCGCGAGCATTCGAGTGCGGTCGTGAGCGGGTCCGGATCAAGCAGTGAAGGCGGCAGCGGACCCGGGTCGCGATGCGCGTCGAGTACGACGGTGAGCCAGCCGCCCGGACCGGTCAGCCCGTGCAGCGTTACCGGCCGCAGCCCGGCGACGGTCAACTCCGTCCGCAGCACGGTGGTGCCGTGGTAGTGCGTGCTCGGAGCCATTCGCTCGTTGCCGGTGCTGTGCCCGTTGCGCAGGATGTCCTCGACCACCTCGCGGCGGCGGCTCAGCGTGTTCGCGAGGGCTGAGCCGATCAGGTTGGCGGTGCGGTTGATCGCGACCACCATCAGCAGGCCACCCGGCCGGAGAATACGGACCGCCTCGCTCAGCGCCTGGCGCCGGTCGGCGGCGTTGATCAGGTGGTACATCGGACCGGCCATCAGCACCGCGTCGTACGTCTCGTCGTGCCAGGGCAGCTCCCGCGCATCGCCGAGGATCGACGGTACGCCGGCGGCGCGGGCCTGTTCGATGTGCCGGGGCACCGGGTCGAGCAGGCCGACCGAATGGCCTTGCTCGATCATCCAGGCCGCGTGCGCGCCGGGACCGCCGCCGATATCGGCCACCCGGGCGGCCGGCCCGGGCAGGTATCTGGTCAGGAAATAGCGCAGGCGCTCGGTCTCGAGCCGGCCTTTCACGGTCGACGACAAGCGCGCCGACTCGTCCCATCGGGTGGTGTAGTGCTCCAGGATGTCGGCCGGTACCCGCGTTCGCGCGGTGTGCTGGGAATAGCTCACGATCGTTCCTCCAGGCGTTGGTCCGATCGAGTCTGGGCCGGGGCACCGGGGCATCGGGAGGGCAGATCGCGGGCAACTCGGGGCAGATCGACGTGGCTTTGTCGGTGCGGCCAGACATGATGGCGGCATGAGTCTTCTCTCGGCCCGTGCGGTCAACCGGGCAACGCTGGCGCGGCAGTTGCTGCTGGAGCGGGCCGACCTCACGCCGGCCGAGGCGGTCGGCCGCCTGGCCGGGATGCAGGGGCAGGAGCCCAAACATCCCTACGCAGGCCTATGGACCCGCCTGGCGGGTTTCGCCGCCACCGATCTCACCCACGCCGTGCACGAGCGCGAGGTGGTCCGGGCCACGTTTTTCCGCGGCACTTTGCACCTGGTCACCAAGGCCGACTACCTGGCCTTCCGGGGCACGCTCACGCCGGTGCTGGAGGCCGGGCTGAAGTTGCTCGGTGATCGCGCGGCCGGTCTCGACCAGGCCGCGGTCGTCGCCGCCGCGCGCAAGTTGCTGGCCGCTGGGCCGCTGACCTTCACCGAGATTCGCGACGCGCTGATCGAGCAGTTCCCCGAGGTGAACGATCGCGCCCTCGGCTTCACCACCCGGATGCTGGTTCCGCTCGTGATGGTGCCGACCGACACCCGCTGGGCCTACCCCGCGAATGCCCGGTTCACGCTCGCGGAGGACTGGCTCGGCAAGGCCCCCACGCCGGACGTCGTACCGAAGGATCTGGTCGAGCGCTACCTGCGCGCGTTCGGCCCGGCCACGCCTACCGACTTCCAGACCTGGTCCGGGCTGACGAAGGCGAAGGCGCTGTTCGACGCGTCCGAGCTGGAGCGGTTCAAGGATGAGAGCGGAAAGATCCTGTACGACCTACCGGATGCACCGCGGCCGGGCGAACACGTGGACGCGCCCGTCCGGTTCCTGCCCGAGTTCGACAATCTCCTGCTGGCACACGCGAAACGCGAGCGCATCATCGCGGATGAGCACCGCCCGGCCGTCTTCACGAAGAACCTGCGGATCAAGGCCACCTTCCTGGTGGACGGTCGAGTGGCCGGTCTGTGGACAGCGGACAAGAAGCGCGGCGTGGCGACGCTCACGCTGACGCCGTTCGGAAAACCCGGAAAACGTTCGGAATCCGAACTGGAGCGGGAAGGAACCGCCCTGCTGGAGTTCCTGGAGCCCGAAGCGAAGAGCCTTCAGGTGGTTACGGAACAACGATGAGGTTGTTGTCACACCCCGGATTCCTGGGCTCCGGCCCCGCGACCGCGTGAGATAGGAGGATGAGCACAGTCCCCCTAATTCCTCTGGACAACGGCGTCGAGATCCCCCAGCTGGGACTGGGCGTCTGGCAGGTCGATAACGAGGTCGCGCCCGAGGTCGTTTCCGCCGCGCTCGCGAGCGGCTACCGGCACATCGACACCGCGGCCATCTACGGCAACGAGGAAGGCGTCGGCCGCGCGCTGGCCGCCTCCGAACTGTCCCGGGACGAAATTTTCGTCACCACCAAACTCTGGAACGACGACCAGGGCTACGACTCCACGCTGAAGGCGTTCGACGCCAGCCTGGCCCGGCTCGGCCTGGAGTACGTCGACCTCTACCTGATCCACTGGCAGTCCCTGCAGCGCGACCTGTACGTCGAGACCTGGAAGGCCTTCGAGCAGTTGTACGCCGACAAGCGCGTGCGGGCCATCGGCGTCTCGAACTTCCATATCCCGGCCTTGCAGCGGTTGTTCAGCGAGACCGAGCTCCGCCCGGCGGTGAACCAGATCGAGCTGCACCCGGGCCTGCCGCAGGACGAACTGCGCGCGTTCAACGCCGAGAACGACATCGTCACCCAGGCCTGGAGCCCGCTGGCCCAGGGGCAGCTGCTGAGCAACCCGGTGCTGGCGGAGCTCGCGAAGAAGCACGGCAAGAGCCCGGCCCAGGTGGTGCTGCGCTGGCACCTCCAGCTCGGCAACGTGGTGATTCCGAAGTCGGTCACGCCGGCCCGGATCGCCGAGAACATCGACGTGTTCGACTTCCGGCTGGACAACGACGACATGGCCGCCATCGCCGATCTGGAAGACGGCAAGCGCACCGGCGGCGACCCGGACGTCTTCGGCTAAACCCTTCGCGGCGGTTGTGCTGGCCCGATCTGCCCTGTGATCTGCCCCGGTGTGGCCGGGGCAGGCCCGGGCAGCTCGGGGCAGATCGCGGCTCGTGGGACCCTGTCTGGTGTGATCGAGGTGCGCAGACTGCGGGTGTTGCGGGCGCTGGCCGACCACGGCACGGTGA
Organism: Kribbella deserti; assembly: GCF_042434725.1. Lineage (NCBI taxonomy): Bacteria > Bacillati > Actinomycetota > Actinomycetes > Propionibacteriales > Kribbellaceae > Kribbella > Kribbella deserti. The sequence goes on from NZ_JBHLTC010000030.1 coordinate 343,129, forward strand.
CTGCCGCGGCCGAGGTGCTGCACCTGACCCCGTCCGCGGTCTCGCAGCAACTGGCCGCGCTGGAGAGCGAGGTCGGCCAGGAGCTGCTGGAACGACGCGGCCGCCGGGTGGAGATCACCTCGGCAGGCCGCCTGCTGCTCCGGCACGCCGATACGATCCTCACCGAGGTCGAACGCGCCGAACAGGCCATGCGCGAACACGCCGACGGCACTACCGGTGAGCTCCGCGTCGCCGCCTTCGCCACCGCGATCAGCCTGCTGGTCGCGCCCTCGCTGATCCGCCTGCGCGAGTCGGCCCCCGGTCTGCGGGTGGTGGTCACCGACGCCGAAGGCCACGAGGGCATCACCCGTCTGCTCGACGGCGCGGTCGACATCGCCGTGGCGGTCGAGCACCGCGGTACACCCCGCCCCGACGACCACCGGGTGAGCCGGATCCCCTTGTACGCCGAGCCATTCGACGCCGTACTGCCCGCGGGCCATCGACTGGCCTCCGCCGAGGCCGTCGTACTGGCCGAGCTGGCGAGCGACGAGTGGATCACCCAGCCGGTCGGTAATCCCGTCCGCGACGTGGTCGCGATGGCCTGCGAACAGGCGGGTTTCGAACCACTGGTGGTGCACACCTCCGGCGACTTCCGGGCCGTCGCGGCGCTGGTCGCCACCGGCGCGGGGGTGGCCCTCGTTCCCCGGTTGGCGCTTCGCGGCGTCGATCTGGCCGGCGCCATCGCCGTACCCCTGGCCGAACCGGCACCGGTCCGCCGCGTCTTCGCCGCCGTACGCCGCGCGGGCGAAAGCCATCCGCTGATCGCCGCCACGCTGGAGGAATTCCGCAAGGCCGCTGCCGCGGTGTGACCCAGCTCATACAACCGCCGGCGCGCTCACACCGGTCTGTAGGCTGAGGGGTGGGCTGATGCGCACGCAGCAGGAGCAGCAGTACGTCGAGTACGTGACGGCCAGTCTGCCGTGGCTGCGCCGCCTCGCGCAGAACCTGTGCAAGGACTCCGCCCGCGTCGACGACATCGTCCAGGCCGCGATCACCAAGCGGTACGTGCACTGGCCGCAGGCACGACGGTCGGACCACCTGGACGCGTACGTCCGCAAGATCCTCGTCCGCGCGTTCCTGAACGAACGACGCCTACGGTGGAGCGACGTACAGCTGATCGCCGAACCGCCCGAGGCCGTCTCCCCGCCCGGCCGGGAGCTCGAGACCCGTGGGAGTAGCCCATGGCCATCGACGAGCGCGAAGCCACCCGGCTGCTTGCACCGCTTCGGACGGCTGGGACCGGCCAGTCCGGCGTAAGCGTTGACCAGGCGATCAGGGATGGCCGACGCAAGGTGCGAACTTGCCGAGGGCTTGCCGTTGTCACAGCCGCGGCGGCGGTTACGGCCGCCGTACTTGCTCCGGGGGTATTCGAGCGGGAAGACCAGTCTCTGCCCGGCGAACGTCGTCTCCCCGGCTCCTGGATCATTCGTCCTCATTCACCGGACTGGCGGGGAGAAGATCCAGAAGCTGACGCTGCTCGACACGTCGCCGGGCGCCCTGGGAACCGCGGTCGACGTCACCTTGTGGGCGCCGGGCGAAACGGCCACCTGGGGTGGCGCCGCCTGGCGGCAGACGGGTGAGCCGGCCGAGCCGATCAACGGAAGGCCGGCGTTCTGGCTGTCGCTGTCCGGAGTGCCGGATCGGGCCTTCCTTGCTTGGCAGCGCGCCGACAACGGCTGGGCGATCGCCCAGATGCGCGGCCCACGCTCCGCCCGCGAACCTCTCGCGGCCCTTGCCGCCAATACCCGCCTGATCAGCTGGAAGCGGTAGGAGTCCTCAGTTGTTGCCGGTGGCCGCTAGGCGGTCGGCGGCGGTGCGGGCGATTCGTTCGACGATTGACGCCGCCATTCCGTTGCCGGGCACACGCACGGCGGTAACGCTGATCAGGTTCCGGAACTGGCTCACGGCGTAGCTGTGGCTCACGCCGTCCGGACGCGGGTCGGACCAGCGCAGGATCCGAACCTGCTCAATCCCGCGGTCCTCGACAAGCTTCGGTCCCGAACCGCGTATTGGCTGGCACAGCCGGATCGCGCCAACCACCTTCTTGTACGCCGCAGCGGCCACGGACTGCTCGTCGTACTCGGTGACCCACTGACCGGCCTGCGCGCTGCGGTTCGGGCTCGGCCTGGCAGGCCGTGAGGGCCGCGACGGCTGCTAGTGCGGGGATCAGTCTCGTACGCATACTCGTCCAGCTCTCTTCGTCGGCCTGTCCTGTCACTGCGGTGACGCGCCCGGAAGAGAGTTCGGTTGCACGCCGGACCAGGCTCGCGGCAGCTTAGGTGCGGCGGCGGCCATCGAGGCCGACGGTGGAGAGGCGGGCGATGACCGTACGTGGGGTGTAGCGCGCGAAAGCGGTGATGACCTTGTAGCGCAGGCTCGGCACCGAGACGGCCTTGCCCTTCATCAGGTCCGCCCAGGCGGCATCGACCAGTTCGTCCGCGTTGAGCCACATGAAGGACGGGATGATCGTCTTGTCCATGCCCATGCGCTCGTGGAACTCCGTGTGCACGAACCCGGGACACAACGCCATCACCGCAACGCCCTTGGACCGGAGCTCGACCGCCAGGCCCTCGGAGAAATTCGTCACCCAGGCCTTGTGCGCGCTGTAGCTGCCGCGCTGCACGAACCCGGCCACGGACGACACGTTGATGACCGCACCCGAACCACGGCTGATCATCGGCAGCACCGCCGCGTGCGTGAGCCGCAGTACCGCCCGCACGAGCAGGTCGAACTGCTTCTCCTCCTGCTCGATCGTGTTGGCCCAGAACGGCTTCTTCGCGCCGAACCCGGCGTTGTTCACCAGCACCTCGACCGGGCGTGCCTCGTCCCCGAGCCGCTCCTCCACCTCCGCGAGCTGGGCCGGGTTGGTCAGATCGGCCGCGAGCACCTCGCAGTCGACACCAGCCCGGCCACTGATCTCGGCGGCGATCTCGTTCAGCCGTTCCTTGTCCCGCGCGACCAGCACCAGGTCATAACCATCCGCCGCCAGCTTGTCCGCGAACGCCCGCCCGATCCCCGCCGTAGGTCCCGTGATCAACGCAGTAGCCATACCGCCAGTCTGTCACTCCTTGACGGCGCCGGCGGTTAGGCCTTCGACGATGTAGCGGCTGGCGAAGGCGAAGAGGACCATGGTGGGGAGGATGCTCAGGACGGCGGCGGCCGACATGGAGCCCCAGTCGATGTTGAAGCTGCTGATGAAACCGTTCAGGGCGGCCGGCACGGTTTTGTTGCTGTCGCTGTTCAGCAGCGTGACCGAGAGGAACAGCTCGTTCCAGCAGTTCACGAAGTTGAAGATGTACGACGCCGCGATGCCCGGCGTCATCACCGGTACGAGTACGCGGAACAACGCGGACAGCCGGGAACACCCGTCGACCATGGCGGCCTCTTCGAGTGAGGCCGGCACGTTCTCGAAGAAGCCGCGCAACATCACCGTGCACAACGGGATCGAGACCGCGACGTACACCAGCATGAGGCCCCAGCGGCTGTCGACCAGGTACATCCGGGTCATCAGCACGTAGAGCGCCCCGAGCGCGATGAAGCCCGGGATCATCTGCGTCACCAGGAACGCGCCCATCACCGCGCCCTTGGTGCGGAACTCGAACCGCGCCAGTACGTAGGCCGACAGCAACGACACCACGGTCGCGAGGGCCGCCGCGACGGTTGACACCAGCAGGCTGTTGCCGAGGTAGATCGCGAAGTTCGACTGCTCGAACAGGCCGGTGTAGTTGTCCAGCGACCACTTCTCCGGCCAGTACCGCAAGGGATAGGCGAAGATCGTGCCCGGGTCTTTGAACGACGTGACGAGGATCCAGTACAGCGGGAAGATCGTTATCAGCAGGCAGATCCCCAGCCCGGTGTACTTGACGATCCGGCCGGCGGTGGACTCGTCGCGGATCATGCCGCCACCACCTTTCGCTTGGTATCGCGGGGGCGAATCGCCATCAGGTAGAAGACGGCGAACACCATCAGTACGAAGACCACCATCAGGCCCATCGCCGAGGCGCGGCCGTAGTCGCCCTCCTGGGTCACCTGGATCATGTACGACGTGACGATGTGGGTCTCGTTCGCGGGACCACCACCGGTCATACCGAAGATCAGCTCGGGTGAGTTGAAGATCCAGATCACTCGCAGCAACACGGTCAGCGCGAGTGTCGAGCGGATCGACGGGATGGTGATGCTGAACAACGTACGGACCTTGCCGGCGCCGTCGATCGCGGAGGCCTCGTACAGTTCGTCGGGTACGGACTGCAGCGCGGCCAGGATCATGATGGCGAAGAAAGTGACGCCGTACCAGACGTTCGCGATGATTACCGCGACCATCGCGTAGCGGGCGTCGGCCAGCCAGGGCACCGGGCTGTCGATCAGGTTCGTCTTCATCAGCAGGTCGTTGACAACGCCGAACTCACCGTTGAACATCCAGCGGAACAGGATGCCGATCAGGAAGCCTGACACGGCCCACGGGAAGAACACCAGCGCCTGGTACGTGCCGCGGAACCGGAACTTGCGCCGCAGCCACAGCGCCATCGTGAAGCCGATCAGGAACTGCGGCACCAGCGAACCGATCACCCACACGATCGAGTTCGTCACCGTGCCGCGGAACATGTCGTCGCCCAGTAGCGTCCGGAAGTTCTTCAGGCCGGCCCAAGAGGTGTCACTCAGGTCATTCAGGTTGTAGTTCCTGAAGGCCATCTGGACGCCCTGCAGCAGCGGGTAGAACGTGAAGAGCCCGACGAACACCAACGCGGGCAGCATGAAGGCAAGTAGGACCAAGCCGGTCCGGCCGGTGAACTGCTTCCGGCCGGACACGGATTTTGTGGCGGCCATAGATCAGTTACCGGCCCACTTCTTCGTCCAGTACTCGTCCCAGCCCTTGAGGATCTCCGCCGGCTGGGCCTTGCCCGTGATCAGCTTCTGCACTTCGCTGTCGGCCTTGTTCTCCCACTCGGTGGACCAGGCGACACCGCGCGGCTGCGTCACCACGATGTATGTGTCGGGCGACTCGTTCATGGCGACGTACGACGCCCACGGGCCGTCCTTGAAGTACGGGTCGTCCGCGGCGCTCTTGAGGATCGGAACCAGGCTGTTCTCCTTGGAGAACGTCATAGCCGCGTCACCCGACGTCAGGAACTTCACCAGCTTCACGGCCTCGGGCTTATGCGTACTGCCCTCGGCGACTCCCCAGCCGGCGTTGGCCAGCGGCTGGGCGGCCTTACCGGAAGGACCGACCGGTAGCGGCGCCGTACCCCACTGGTCTTCCTTGATCGACTTGGACTCCTTGACGGTCGCGATGACCTCCGGGTCCTGCAGCAGGAATCCCGTGGTTCCGGACGTGAAGCCCTGCACCATCTCGGGATAGCCCCAGCTGACCGACGAAGGCGGCGAGGCCGTCTTGAACAGGTCAAGGTACGTCGTGAGCGCGTCGACGGCCTTCGGCGACGAGAAGATCGTCTTGCCGTTGGTGAGCTTGAACGCGTTGTCCCGGTTGATTTCGTCGATCACGTACGCCGAGATGACCGCGATCGCGTTACCGCTCGCGCCCTTGCCGCCGCGGAACGAGTAGCCGTAGCGGTTCTTGGACGGGTCGTTGATCTTCTTCGCCTGCTCGGCCAGGTCGGTCCAGCTCTTCGGCGGACCGCTGAAACCGGCCTGCTGGATCAGGTCCTTCCGATAGAACAGGGAGAGGCCGTAGAAGCCGTACGGCACCATGTACGACTTGCCGCCTTGTTGCGCCACCTTGAGGGCGTTGGGCGTCAGGGCGTCGAGACCCTCCCAGCCCTTCAACTCCGGGGACATGTCGTAGATCCACTTGTTGCTGGTGAACGGGCCTACGGTCGAGTCGCGCACCTCCAGCACGTCCACGCCCTTACCGGACTGCAGCATCTGCTGGATCTTCTGGTCGGCCTGGTTCGTCGGCGGCGAGATCAGTTGCACCTTGATCCCGGCGTTGGCCTTCTCGAAGTCGGCGATCAGCTTTTTCAGCAAAGCCGTCCGGGTCGGGTTGGTCAGGCTCTCGACCATCTGCAAGGTGGTGCCCTCGCTGGCCCTCTCGGCCGGGCCGGGGCCGCAGGCGGTCACTGCCAAGGCGGCCACGGAAAGAGCTGCGAGTAACTTCACTGGTCGGTACCGCATGCTTGTTCTCCTCCGGGTGGACGACGCGCAGGGTGCGGGGGAACCCATCGGACATCTGATGAATCTGCGTGCCGTCTCAGCACACTAACCAGATTTGCGCTTCCTGGGTAGCCATGTGATCACAAGGTGACCGATAGTGGTCTGAGGACTTACCCTCGTCAACGCGATATGGTGACGAGGCTCGAGAGTGGAGGTGGACCGGATGGCGGCGACGGACAAGGCCCTGGCCGGGCTACGGCAGATGATTGCGTCCGGTGCCATCGGGCCGGGCGAGCAGTTCCCGCCCGAGCCCGAGCTGTGTGACCGGCTCGGCGTCTCCCGGAGCTCCCTGCGCGAAGCGGCCCGGTCACTGGCGGCGCTTGGCGTCATCGAGTCGCGGCACGGCTCCGGCACGTACGTGTCGGCGCTGGATCCGGCGGAGATCATCAGCCGGTTCTCGCTGTCGGTGGAGCTGATTCCACTCGAAGGCGTTCTGCAGTTGCTGGAGGTACGACGCGTGCTGGAGTCACACGCGACGGCCGCGGCGGCAGCGAGGCAAGACCCGGAGCTGGAGGCCCATCTCGGCGCGATCCTCGATCAGCTCGAGGCGACCACCGACGCGGCGGAGATCCAGGCACTGGACGCGGAATTCCATGGCGCGATCTGCCGGGCCGGCGGGAATCCGACCGTCACGGCGCTCACCGGCGTGATCCGAGGACGCGGCGGGCATTACCGGATCTTCGAGCCGGGCGAAGAGTTCGACGCGATCAAGCAGACGAGCGATCGCGGCCATCGCGCGATCCTCGCGGCCATCGCAACCCGCGACCCCGCCGCCGCGGCCACAGCCGCCTCCGCCCACATCGCCCAAACCGAACTCTGGCTCCGAGCCCTCCGCCCCACCCCCAAAATCTGACCACCTCCCGCGGCGTGTCGAGGTTCATCGGACCCTTGTGACGCGGCGTGTCGGGGTTCATCGGACGCTTGTGACCAATTGGGCACAAGCGACCAGCTGCTTCCGTGCCAGCCCGAATCCAAGGCCTGCCGCCAGCAGAGGTCACAAGCGTCCGATCAACGGCGACACGCCTGGTCACAAGCGTCCGATGAACCCCGACACGCCGCGTCACAAGCGTCTGATGAATGGCGACACGCCTGGGTGGGGGCGGATGGGTGTTGGGAAATTGCGGGGTGGTGTTGAGATCTTGCAGGCGGGTGTGATGGTGCGTATGGTCCGGGTGGCGGGCGTGGAGTGCGTGCCGCTTTTAGTTGTGAGGGATGGGCCGTCCATGTCCCGTAGCCGTCAGATCGCCGTGCTGGCGTCGACCGCCGTGTTCGCGACCACCGTGCTGGCCAGTGCCGGCACCAGCGCTTCCGCCGCTCCACCCATCCCGGTCATCACCCGCGCCGGACTCGACCCGGCCCTCGTGCAAGGCCGCGGCGCGAACGTGGCCTTCGTCGAGCAAGAGGCCGAGAACGCCGTCACCACGGGCGAGCGGATCGGCCCGAGCCGCGAGGCCTACACCCTGCCCGCCGAGGCGTCGGGTCGTACGGCGGTGCGGCTCACCACGAAGGGCCAGTACGTCGAGTTCACGCTTTCCCGGCCGGCGAACGCCCTCACCTTGCGGTACAGCATTCCCGACGCCGTTGGTGGTGGCGGCATCACCGCGCCACTCGACGTACTCGTGAACGGGCGGCACCGGCACACGATGACGCTCACCTCGCAGTACGCCTGGTTGTACGGCATGTATCCGTTCTCCAACGACCCGAACGTGGACCCGAAGCCCGGCTGGTGGAAGCCGGAGCCGGATCCGGTCGCGAAGCCGTTCCGGCCGAACCACTTCTATGACGAGCAACGCCTGCTGCTCGGGAAGACCTACCAGGCGGGCGACCGGATCCGCTTCCGCGTTCCGGGCAAGACCTCCGCTGACTGGTACGTGCTGGACCTGGCCGATTTCGAACTGGTCCAGGCCCCGGCGAAGCAGCCGCGGAATTCCCTGTCGGTACTGGCCTTCGGCGCCGATCCGACCGGCCGTCGCGACGCGGCTCCCGCGATCGAGCGGACCATCGCGGTCGCGAAAGCCCTGCGAATGAAGGTGTTCATCCCCGTCGGGACGTTCCAGGTGAACCGGCATATCGTCGTCGACAAGGTAACGATCCAGGGCGCCGGCAACTGGTGGACCGTGATCAAGGGCAAGGTCGTACCGCTGGCCGAGCCCGCGCCGGACAAGTCGATCCACACCGCCCCCGGGTTCTACGGCAAGTACGCCGAGGCCGGCGGCAGTACGAACGTGCACCTGGCCGACTTCGCCATCGAGAGTGACGTGCGGGAACGGATCGACACCGACCAGGTGAACGGGATCGGCGGCGCGATCGGCGGTGGTTCGACCATCGAGGGCCTGTACATCCGGCACACCAAGGTCGGGATCTGGCTGGACGGCCCGATGAGCGGGCTGACCATTCGCGACAACATCATCGTCGACTCGATCGCCGACGGCCTGAACCTGCACCTCGGGGTCTCCCACGTCCGCGCCACCAACAACTTCATTCGCAACAGCGGTGACGACGGGCTGGCGATGTGGTCCGAGGCGAACGACCGGGGCCTGGTCAACCACAACAACGTCTACGACCACAACACGGTCCAGACCCCCGTACTGGCCAACAACATCGCGATCTACGGCGGCCGGGACAACGCGGTCACGGACAATCTGGTGGCCGATCCGATTCGCGAGGGCAGCACCTTGCACGCCGGTTCGCGATTCACCTCGACGCCGTTCGAGGGCAAGCTGGTCTTCGCGCGCAACACCACCGTGCGCGGCGCTCCGCGCGATCTCAACTGGAACATCGGTCTCGGCGCGATCTGGCTCTACGCGCTGCAGTCGGACATGGACGCCCGCATCGAGATCACTGACAGCGCGTTCCTGGATTCGACGTACAACGCGTTCATGTTCGTCGTGGACTGGCCGGTCAAGGACCAGTACGAGGTAACCAACGTGGTGGTCCGGAACGCCAAGGTCGACGGCACCGGTACCAGCGTGGTCAACGCCCGCGTAGGTGGCTGGGCCAGCTTCGAAAACGTAGACGCGCGCAACGTGGGTGCGCCCTTCGTCAACAACTGCGGCACCTTCCAGTTCGACGGAACGCCTGAGTTCGACGTACGCCTGGTCGGAGACAGCAACGACGGCAACTGGACTACCGGCGCCACCGGACCGATGTTGTGCGAGGACCGGCCGGTAGTCGTTCCACCCCCGCCACCCACCACCTGGTAGCCCTCCCACGACCCCCGCCGGCCTGCCCTGCCTCCCGCGATTGGACGCGCTCACTCGCGGGAGATGGCCTAGGGTCGGTTGTATGCGTGAACTGGCTCAACGTCTGCATGGTCTCGGTACGACGATCTTCGCGGAGATGTCCGCCCTGGCCGTGCGTACCGGCTCGGTCAACCTAGGCCAGGGGTTTCCCGATACCGACGGCCCGGACTCGATCCTGGAAGACGCGATCCAGGCGATCCGTGGTGGCGCGAACCAGTACCCGCCGGGCCGGGGGATTCCCGCACTGCGCCTGGCGATCGCGGCCCACCAAGACCGGTTCTACGGCCTCAAGTACGACCCGGACACCCAAGTCCTCGTAACCACCGGGGCCACCGAGGCGATCGCCGCCGCGCTCCTGGCGTACGTCGAGCCTGGTGACGAGGTGATCGCCCTGGAGCCGTACTACGACTCGTACGCGGCCGGTATCGCCTTGGCCGGTGGCAAGCGTGTCCCGGTGACATTGCGCGCGCCCGACTTCCGGCTGGACCTGGACGAACTCCGGGCGGCCGTCACGGACCGTACGACGGTGCTGCTGATCAACTCGCCGCACAATCCGACCGGGACCGTACTCACCGACGACGAGTTGCGCGGTATCGCCGCACTGGCGGTCGAGCGGGATCTCGTGGTCATCACCGACGAGGTGTACGAGCACCTGGTCTTCGATGGCGGCCGGCACATCCCGCTGGCGTCGTACGAGGGCATGGCCGAGCGCACGGTCAGCATCGGCAGCGCGGGCAAGACCTTTTCGGTGACCGGCTGGAAGATCGGCTGGGTCACCGGAACGCCCGAGGTGGTGACGGCGGTGACCACGGCCAAGCAGTTCCTCACCTACGTATCGGGTGCGCCGTTCCAGCCCGCCATCGCCGGAGCGCTTGCCCTGGGCAACGATTACTTCGACGGGTTCCGCGCCACCATGCAGGCCAAACGCGATCGGCTCTGCGACGGCCTGTCCGCCTTGGGGTTCGGGGTTTTCCGCCCGCAGGGCACGTATTTCGTCACGACGGACGTACGGCCGCTCGGGTTCACCGACGGGATCGAGTTCTGCCGGATGCTGCCCGAGAAGGCCGGGGTCGTAGCGATCCCGCACCAGGTCTTCTACGACAACGTCGAGGCCGGTCGCCCGCTGGTGCGCTGGGCCTTCTGCAAGCAGGACGAGGTCATCGACGAAGCCCTGACCCGCCTCGCCAAGCTCTAGCCTCTCAATGCCTTCAGCTGGAGATCGGTGAGCCGCCCGGGGCGCGCCTCGGCCGTGTAGGCGCCTGAGCTGGTACGCCGGAGCGCGACCGGATCGACCAGGTCCGGGTTGTACTCGGCGTCATGCAGGGCCTCGATGACCCGCTCGGCCGGCCACTCCAGCGCGGCAGCCAGCTGGCTCGGCGTGAGCGCCGTCCTGGCATGGACAAGCGCGGCGGTCACGGTCAGGGCGTCGTTCCGCGCCGACTCACTCGGACCGCCTGCCATGTCCTCGCTGAGGCGGCCGATGAACTGGCGCATCTCCTCCAGCCGCACCCCGGCCGGGGTGTCCGGGCCGAAGATCTCGACACCGCGATCGGCCGTCTCGGCCCACTGGGCGTTCTGCCGCGCGCTGACCTTCCAGGTGCGCAACCAGACGTCGTCGTAGATCACGTAGTGCTCGCGTCGCCTGCGAGGATCGGCCTCGCGGTAGATCAGCTCGAGGCCTTCCAGATAGCCGACCGCGTTCGAGATCGACGCCGGACTCACCCGGAGCCGTTCCACCAGCTCGGCCGAGGTCGAACTGCCCTCATCCGTGGTCAACAGGCAGACCAGTACGCGCGCGGCCATCCGCGGCAACCCGGTCTGCACCATCAGCGCGGCGAACTGCTCCTGGAACTCCCGAGCCGCCTCGGCATCCCGCCCGTACGCATCCTCTGCTGCAGCGGCCGTGCCTGGCGCCGGACTCGGCTTGGTACGACGGGCGCGCTGTGCGGTGGCCTGGTGGGCCCGATCCGCCTGGTAGTTCCCGGGGCCGCCGTTGCGGGCCACCTCACGACTGATGGTGGAGGTCGGGCGGCCGAGTTCCCGGGCGATCTCGGCATAACCGAGGCCGTCGGCCAGCAATGCGGCGATGCGCTGCCGGTCCGGCTGGGTCAGCCTGCCGCCGGGCATTGCCTCACCGCGCGTTCATCCAGCGGCCGCCCGCGAAGCAGGCCGCAACAAACCGGCCCGCTGCCGGCCGGGCGTTCAGTCACGTGGGCCGGGCCGATCGATGCGGGGCTGCCGGATCACGGGTTCGCCGATGAACGGTTTGAGCGCCTCCGGCGTACGCGCGATGGCCGTCGTACCGTCGTCGGCGGTGATGATCGGCCGCTGGATGTGCAACGGATTGGCCGCGAGAAGTTCCAGCCAGGCCTGCCGATTCGCCTCGTCGCGCGGTAGCGCCTTCAGCTGTTCGGCGGCCGGGCCGTCCGGACGCGCGACATGCCACGGCTCCACGCCGAGGCGCTCGACCACGGCGGCCAGCTCCGCCACCGTGGGCGGGTCGTCCAGATAGCGGCGAACCGTGTACGCGATACCGGCCTCGTCGAGCGCCGCCGTCGCGCTGCGGCACTTGGAACACGTCGGATTGACCCAGATCTCCATCAGTGCCGCACCCCGAACCATTGCTTGGTCGGCGGCTGAACCATCATCACCAGAATGCCGATGTGCAAGGCGATTCCGATGATGCTGGCCGGCAGGGACAAGATGCCGCCCAGTACGCCGAGGGCCGCCACCACCATCAGCACGATGCGGGCCCACCGCGCCCGCTTGTGCAGGAAGATCGCCGGCACGATGTAGACCAGCCCGCAGATCAGGAACAGCACCGGCAGCATGCCCGCGGCATCGGGCTGACCCAGTGTCGCCGCCATCTCCGCACCGGCCGAGGTCATCGCGACCAGCGCGCCGAGCAGCGACATCACGCCGATGATGACGGAGATGATCGACGCCACCACGACCTGCCGTGGCGGCCGGGTCGGCTGCGCCCCCTGCCAGCCCGGATACCCACCAGGCACACCGGGATAGCCACCCGGCTGAGCGCCCGGCGCGGGCCACCCGGGCTGAGCGCCACCCGGGTACGCCGAGTTGGCGTCACCGGGCTGCCCGCCGACAGACCCCCCAGCCAGCGCACCGGGACCGAACACACCCGGCCCCTGATAAGGCCCCGGCCGCTCAGGCTGAGACTCCGGCTGCGACCACTGCGGCCGCGATTCCGGTCGCGGCTGAGACTCCGGCCGTGCGTCAGACTCAGGCCGCGGCTGACCCGGGTCGGCCGGCTGTGGCTGGCCGGGGTCGGGCGGCCCGTGCTGGTCACTCATGCTGCTCACTCATCAGGGGGCGATCCTTCCAGCGGACGCAAGTTGCGTCCTGGGTCGATGATCCCAGATCAGGCCTGAACGGCCTGGACGTCGAGGGCGTCCTTGGCTTCGTTCAGGCTGACTGCCACGGTGTCGCCATCCCGGATGGTGCCGGCCAGCAGACCGCGAGCGAGTTCGTCGCCGATGGCCGACTGGACCAGGCGGCGCAACGGGCGGGCGCCGTACACCGGGTCGTAGCCGGTCAGCGCCAGCCACTCCTGCGCGTCCTCGCCGACCTGCAGCGTGATCCGGCGATCGGACAACCGCCGCTGCAGCGCCTTCACCTGCAGGCCGACGATCTGCGTCAGCTCCTCGCTGCCGAGCGCGTCGAACAGCACGATCTCGTCCAGCCGGTTGATGAACTCCGGCTTGAACGACTGCCGCACCACCGCCATCACCTGGTCGCGCTTGACCGCGTCGTCGATGGTCAGATCGGCCAGGTACGCCGAACCGAGGTTGCTGGTCAGAATCAGGATGACGTTGCGGAAGTCGACCGTGCGACCTTGGCCATCGGTCAGCCGGCCGTCGTCGAGAACCTGCAGCAGGATGTCGAAGACCTCGGGATGGGCCTTCTCCACCTCGTCCAGCAGGATCACCGAGTACGGCCTGCGCCGCACGGCCTCGGTCAGCTGGCCACCCTCTTCATAGCCGACGTAGCCCGGAGGGGCGCCGACGAGCCGGGACACGCTGTGCTTCTCGCCGTACTCCGACATGTCGATCCGGACCATCGCCCGCTCGTCGTCGAACAGGAAGTCCGCAAGGGCCTTTGCCAGCTCGGTCTTACCGACACCGGTCGGACCGAGGAACAGGAAGCTGCCGGTCGGACGGTCCGGGTCGGAGATACCCGCGCGGGCTCGTCGTACGGCGTCGCTGACGGCCTTGACCGCGGTCCGCTGGCCGATCAGCCGCCCGGCGAGTTCGTCCTCCATCCGGAGCAGCTTGCCGGTCTCGCCTTCGAGCAGCCGGCCGGTCGGAATACCCGTCCACATCGCGATCACCTCGGCGATCTCGGTCGGGCCGACCTCGTCGTGCACCATCGCGTCCGGCCCGGGCTCGACCGACTCGGACGCGGCGAGGCCCTCGAGCTCCTTGGTCAGCTCGGGCAGTTCGCCGTACAGGATCCGGGCGGCGGTTTCGAGATCGCCGTCGCGCTGGGCACGCTCGGCCTGGCCGCGCAGCTCGTCGATGCGTTCCTTGACCTCGCCGACCCGGTTCAGCCCCGACTTCTCCTTTTCCCATCGGGCTTCGAGCGCGCGCAGTTCTTCCTCCCGGTCGGCCAGATCGGCACGCAGCCGGGCCAGCCGGTCCTGGCTGGAGGCGTCGTCCTCACGCGACAGCGCGAGCTCTTCCATCTTCAGCCGGTCGACCGTACGCCGCAGGGAGTCGATCTCGACCGGGGACGAGTCGATCTCCATCCGCAGCCGGGAGGCCGCCTCGTCGACCAGGTCGATCGCCTTGTCGGGCAGCTGCCGGCCGCTGATGTAGCGGTTCGAAAGCGTGGCGGCGGCGACCAAGGCGCTGTCCGAGATCGCGACCTTGTGATGCGCCTCGTACCGCTCCTTGAGCCCGCGCAGGATCGCGATCGAGTCCTCCACGCTCGGCTCACCGACGAACACCTGCTGGAACCGGCGTTCCAGGGCCGGGTCCTTCTCGATCCGGGTGCGGTACTCGTCCAGCGTGGTGGCGCCGATCAGCCGCAGTTCACCGCGGGCCAGCATCGGCTTCAGCATGTTGCCGGCGTCCATCGCGCCCTCACCGGACGCACCGGCGCCGACCACCGTGTGCAACTCGTCGATGAACGTGATGACCTGGCCGTCCGACTCCTTGATCTCGGTCAGTACGGCCTTCAGGCGCTCCTCGAACTCACCGCGATACTTGGCACCCGCCACCATCGCGCTCAGGTCCAGGCTGATCAGCCGGCGCCCACGCAGCGATTCCGGTACGTCGCCCGCGATGATCCGCTGTGCGAGGCCTTCCACCACGGCGGTTTTACCCACGCCGGGCTCACCGATCAGCACCGGGTTGTTCTTGGTCCGGCGTGACAGCACCTGCACGACGCGGCGGATCTCCGAATCCCGGCCGATCACCGGATCCAGCTTGCCCTCGCGCGCGCGTTCGGTCAGGTCGACGCCGTACTTCTCCAGGGTCTTGGTGGTGCCCTCGGCCTCCGGCGAGGTGATCCGCCGGTTGCCTCTGGCCTCGTCGAACGCCTTCAGCAGCGCGTCCGCGGTCACCTCGAGCGCCGACTTGGCCGGGCCGTCCACGGTCGCGAGCGAGACCAGCAGGTGCTCGGTGGAGATGAACTCGTCGCCCAGCCCGAGGGCGCGTTGCTCCGCCTGGTTCAGCACGTCGGTGGTCTTCGGCGACAGGCTCGGCGCCTGCACGCTGCCACCACTCGTACGCGGCAACCGCGCGAGCTGCTCCGCCGTACGCCGCCGGACGCCGTCCACGTCCGCTCCGGCCGCCTCGAGCAGGCCCACCGTCGTGCCCTCCGGCTGTGCCAGCAGAGCGGACAGCAGGTGAATCGGTTCCACGGTCGGGTTACCCGCCGAGGAGGTCTGACGGATCGCCACCGACAGGGTTTCCCGCGCAAGCGTCGTCAACCGTTGAACATCCATCAGTTCCGGCCCTTCCTTCCAGCCACGTCCAGCCACAGTCCTCGAGCCCACCTCTACCGGGGCTCACCAGGAACAACGTACCGAGACTTGAGTCCATTCCACTCAACTCTGCCATCCGGGGTCAAATCGCCGTGTTACCCGCCCCTCATCCCCGAACGCCCTCCGCCTGGGGAAGTCGAGCAACCGCTGACCGGGCGGGAGTCGTATAGGTGGTGGGCTGGGGCGGCGGCAGAACCCCTCGGGTATCAGCGGCGTCTTCAGCTCGGAAGCACCCTCGCGCACCGCCCTGTCTGGAGGACTCTTGCAACCGAAATGGATCGCGCCCTTAGCGGGCTTAGCCCTGATACTCGGATCGACCTCAACCCCAGCGAGCGCGGCGGCCCCGCGCAAGCAGGAACCAGTTGGCGGGAAGTCGTACCAGATCACTTTGATCACCGGAGACCAGGTTCAGGTCACCACCCGGCCGGGCCAGCCGGAACGCGTCACGTTCATCCCGTCGGCCGGTGGCCGTTCCGACGCCGCCACCATCTCTCGCTCCGGCGGTCATACCTTCGTCACCCCGACGGCCGCGTTGCAGGACGTGGCCAGCGGCAAGCTCGACCGCACGCTGTTCGACGTCACCACGCTGATCGCGGAACACCGCGACGACGCGCGTAGCAAGAACCTGCCCGTCATCATCCGGTACGCCGGTTCGCCCGCGAGCGCGGTCGGCAGGGCCAAGCAGGCGGCCCTTCCCGGCGCCGCGCGGACGCGAGTGCTGACCAGCATCGGCGCGCGGGCCGCCGCGGTACGGAAGAACGCGGCGGCCAAGTTCTGGGACTCCCTCACCCCGGGCAGCACCGAGCGGGTCGCCGGCACGATCCAGCGGATCTCGCTCGACCGCCGGGTGACGGCGAATACCGATCTGAGCGTGGCGCAGATCGGCGCACCGGCCGCCTGGCAGCGTGGTCTGACCGGGCAGGGCGTCAAGGTGGCCGTGCTCGACACGGGGATCGATACGACCCACCCGGACCTGGCCGGCCAGGTGGTCGCCAGTGCGAACTTCTCCGAGTCCGCCGACACGGTCGACCGGGTCGGGCACGGCACACACGTCGCCGGCACGGTCGCGGGAACCGGTGCGGCGTCCGACGGTAAGTACCGCGGTGTCGCACCCGAGGCCGACCTACTGAACGGCAAGGTGCTCGACGACACCGGGTTCGGCTCGTTCGCCGGCATCATCGCCGGCATGGAGTGGGCCGTGGCCCAGGGCGCCGATGTGGTGAACCTGAGCCTGGGTAGCCAGCAGCCGAGTGACGGCACCGACGACCTCTCGCTGGCCGTGAACCGGCTCAGCACCGACACCGGCACTCTCTTTGTCGTTGCCGCAGGCAACTGTTTCTTTCCGTTGCCGAATTCGATCAGCTCTCCGGCCGCCGCCGACCACGCGCTGGCCGTCGGCAACCTGCAGCGGGACGGCAAGGCGGCGTTCGACTCCTGCCGCGGTCCGCGCAAGGGTGATCACGCCCTCAAGCCCGAGCTCTCCGCACCGGGCAGTGGGATCGTCGCGGCGAAAGCCGCCGAGGGCCAGATCGGCCAGCCGGTCGGCGAGCACTACACAACGCTGAGCGGTACGTCGATGGCCACCCCGCACGTGGCCGGTACCGCCGCCCTGATCGCGCAGGCGCATCCGGACTGGAAGGCGGACAAGCTCCGCGCCCGGCTGATCTCAACGGCCGATCCGCAAGAGGGCAGCTCCGTCACCGAGCAGGGCGCGGGCCGCGTCGACGCCGACCAGTCGACTGCCGCGGGCGTGACGGTGGACACCGGCGAACTCGAGCTGGGCGTTCTGGCCTGGCCCTACCCGGCCCAGGATGTCGTCACCCGCGAGCTGACCTACCGCAACCCGGGCGATGCGCCGGTCACCCTGCAGCTCGCCGCCTCGACGAACCCCGCCGCGGCAGCGCCGAAACTGAGCGCCCGCCAAATCGTCGTACCGGCGAAGGGGGAAGCCAAGGTCACCGTCACCGCCGATCGTGCGGCGAACGGCCCGGGCATGGTGTCCGGCCGGATCACCGCGACGGCCGAAGGCGCCGACCCGCTCGTCACCACGGTCGGCTGGCTGGCCGAGGCCGAGGTGTACAGCCTGAACATCAACGGCATCCACCGCGACGGCGGCCCGGCGAACGCCGACCTGAAGATCGACGGCCTGGACGGTCAGGAGACCGGCCTCGGCCCCGACGGCCTGCGGATGGTCAACGGCAAGGCCACCATCCGGCTCCCTCCGGGCCGGTACGAGGTGTCGACGGTGTTCTACGAGAACAACACCACCGAGCACGGCCGGGATCAGTTCAGCGTCGTGGTCGGGCCCGAGACCAACCTGACCAAGGACACCACCATCACCCTCGACGCGCGACTGGCCAAGCCGGTCAAGCTCGACGTGGCAGACCGGAAGGACCTGGCCCCGCGAACCACCGGGATGAGCTACATGCGCGAGCTGGCGAACGGCAACTGGGCCGGTGGTGTCGGCGTCGAGGCCACCGGCGCACCGCGTGACTTCTACGCCACCCCGACGGCCAAGGTCACCGCCGGGCAGAGCGAATTCAGCGTCGCTACCCGGCTCGAACTGCCGCCGTACCGCGCGCAGGCCAACGGTCAGAGCGTGCCGGTGCTCGACTTCTACTTCGGCCCGCGCTTCACCGGTACGAAGACCCTCGAGGTCGTTGACGCCGGATCGGCCAAACCGGAGGAGCTCGGCAACGTACGCGGCAAACTCGCGCTGATCCGGTCCACCTACGACGACTGGAACGGCGTACAGGCGAAGGCCGCCGAGGACGCCGGTGCCGCCGCCGCGCTGCTGTACAACCCGGACCGGCCAGGTCTGGGCGGCACCTCCCCCTGGTGGGCGATCGGCACGGGTGGCGAGGCGGTCATCCCAGCCATGCGGACCTCTCGCGCCGTCGCGGTGGACCTGCTCGCGAAGGGCGGCCCGGTCACGATCACCGGCGTCGCCAGCACGCCCGTGCTGTACGACCTCGCCATGCCGTACGCGAACCAGGTTCCGGCCAACGCGATCGCCTCGGTCCGGTCGCATCAGCTGGCCCGGATCGACGAGGTGTTCGGCACGCACGTCGCGGGCATGCCGACGTCGGAAACCCGCCACGCCACGACACCGCTCAGCGGCAACTTCGGCGGCTGGCTGGTACCGACGTTCGCGACGCCCGTGCCACGTACGTCGTACGTGCTGGCCAACAACGTCCAGTGGGCCAGCATGCTCGTCAACGGCAACGGCACGGAGGACGCGTGGGAGGCGAACTCCCTCGAACGAGTCCACCGTGCCGGGACCAGACAGTCCGTGCGCTGGAACACACCGATCGCGAACAGCGCGCTGCCCGCCGGCCACAGCTGGATGGCCCGGGTCGGCCGCGAGGAAGGGGACTGGCTCGCGGTGGCGCTGAGCCCGTTCGGCCATGGGCCGGAGCTGTTCACCAGTCCGTGGGGCAACGCGCTCAGCGGCAGCCTGACGGTCGAGCGCAACGGTGAGCAGATCGCCTCGGAGACGGATACGGCAGCACTGTTCGTGCAGATCCCCGAGGAGGCAGCGGACTACCGGATCATGCTCGACGCCAACCGGGAGAACAGCCTGTGGAAGTACTCGACCCAGGTGAAGTCGACCTGGGCGTTCCGGCCCTTCGGCGGCGCGGACGAGCGGATGCCGTTGGTGCTGGCGGATCTGGACGTACCGCAGGCCGACAGCCTCAACCAGGTCCAGGTGGGCCGCCCGGCCGTCATCACGGTGGGCCTGCGTCATCAGCACGGCTCCGGCGCGACGGCCGCGTTCGCAAAGCCGAAGCTGGAGATCTCCTACGACGGCAAGACCTGGACCAGCCTGCCGCTGGCCAAGGTCGGCCCAGCCAAGTTCGCCACCTCGGTCACGCATCCGGCCGGTCAGGCGGGCAAGGCGCCGTCGCTGCGATTGGAGGCGAGTGACGTGGCCGGCAGCAAGCTGAGCCAGCAGATCACCCGTGCCTACGGCCTGAAGTAGCGTCCCGCGGGTTAAAGTCAGGCCGGGTGCGGCAACGCACCCGGCCGTCCGCCTCGGCACCGTTCGATCACCCTCGGCCGAGGAGGCCTCTTGCCGCGCGCCCACCGGATCGCGTCCGTCCTAGTGGCGGGCGCCGTTCTGCTGCCCCACCTGCCCAGTTCCGCGGAGCTGCCCGCCGCCTCCGCCGCGTCCACGCCGGCCGCCGCCGATCGGCCCGCGCCGCCGAAGGACGGCATCCGGGTCACGCTGATCACCGGCGACCGGGTCTTGCTGACCGCCCGCCCGGGCGCGCTGGACCAGGTGTTGTTCGAGCCCGGACCGGGCAGTTCGTCCACGTCCGCGGTGATCACCCGCAGTGGCGGCCATACCGTCGTGATTCCGTCGGCCGCACTCGCCGATGTGGCCTCCGGGCGGCTCGACCGGGACCTGTTCGACGTCACCACGCTGATCGCCGAAGGCCGCGACGACACCCGCTCCCCGGGCGTACCGGTGATCCTCGAGTACGACGGCCCGTCGTACCGGTTGCCCGGACCGGCCCTGCGCGATCTCGTTCCCGGCGGTACGGCGACCCGGGTGCTGAGCAGCCTCGGCGCGCAGGCCGCCATCGTGGAGAAGGCCTCGGCCCGCACGTTCTGGCTCGGCCTGGCCTCGCGGCTGCGCGCGTCGAACGTGCGCCGGATCAGCCTGGACCGCAAAGTCACCGTCGCGCTGGACAAGACCGTCGCCCAGATCGGGTCACCCGCCGCCTGGAAGCGCGGCCTCACCGGCAAAGGCGTGCAGGTCGCCGTACTCGACACCGGCATCGATGCGAAGCATCCCGATTTCGCCGGCCGGCTGACCGAGGTCCGCAACTTCAGCAGCGCGCAGACCAGTGACGACAAGGTCGGCCACGGGACGCACGTGGCGGGCATTCTCGCGGGTAGCGGCGCGGCGTCCGGCGGCAAGTACCGCGGTGTCGCGCCGGAGGCCTCGCTCCTGATCGGCAAGGTGCTCGACGACCAGGGCGGCGGCAGCGAATCGGCCATCATCGCGGGCATGGAATGGGCCGTTGCCCGCGGCGCCAAGATCGTGAACCTCAGCCTGGCCAGCGCGGACGCCAGTGACGGCAGCGATCCGATGTCGCAGGCGATCAACCGGCTCAGCCGCAAGCACGACACTCTCTTTATCGTTGCTGCAGGCAACTGTTACGAAGACGGCCAGCAGCAAACCCCTGCCCCCGCGGCCGCCGACGAGGCGATTGCCGTTGGCAACTTGCAGATCGATGGCAAGAGCAACGACTCGTCCTGCCGTGGCCCGCGGCTGACCGACGGCGCGGTCAAGCCCGAGATCTCCGCTCCCGGCACCGGCGTGATCGCGCCGCGGGCCGCGAACACCAGTGAGGGCAGCCCGATCGACGACAGCTACACCAGCCTCACCGGTACGTCGATGGCCGCGCCGCACGTGGCGGGCGCCGCCGTTCTGCTGGCGCAGGCGAACCCGTCGTGGCACGGCCGTCAGCTCAAGGCCCGCCTGCTGTCGACGGCCGATCCGCAGCCCGGCGGCGCGATCACTCGCCAGGGCGTGGGCCGAGTGGACGCCGACCAGGGCACCGCGCCCACCGTGTCGGTCGACTCCGGCGAACTGGATCTCGGCATGCTGCATTGGCCGTACCCCGCAAGCGACGCGGTCCAGCGCACGCTGCTCTACCGCAACCCGAGCGCCGTTCCGGTCACGCTCCGGTTCAAGACTGACCTAGGCCTCAAGCTGGATAAGACCGCCGTGGTGATTCCGGCCCGCGGTCAAGCCACTGTCACCGTGACGGTGGACCGTCGCAAGGCCGGGATCGGCGCCCACAGCGGGCGGATCACCGCCACTGAGGCCACTGGCGATCCGCTGGTCACCTTGTTCAGCTGGTACAACGAGCCCGAGCGATACGACCTCGCGATGCGCGGCTACAACCTCGACGGAAGTCCTGCCGCGTCCGATCTGGCGGTGGATCGCCCGGACGGCGGCGAACTGCCTGCGGCGGTCGGCTCCGGCGTACGGATGGAGAACGGCAAGGCGGTACTGCGCGTTCCACCTGGGCGGTACGAGGTCGCCGGCATCTTCGGCCGGGACGCCACCGACACCCGGGTGGAGGACTTCGCGCTCGCCTCGGCGGAGGTCGTCGTACGCGGTGCCACCACGATCACGCTGGACGCGCGCAAGGCCGTGCCGGTCGACGCCGCGGTGGCGAAGCGGCCTGGTCTGGCCGCGCGCGAACGCGGTATGACCTATGTTCGGGGCGATTCCTTCACGGTCGGGGCGCTCACGATCGGCACGCCCCGGCGGTTCTTCGCGACGCCCACGTCTCGCCGTACCGGCCGGACGGAGTTCAGCACCGGCGTGCGCTGGGAGGTACCGCCCTACCGGGCCATTCGCTCGGATGGTGGCTCGCTGCCAGTGACGGACTACTTCTTCGGGCCGCGCTTCACCGGTACGAAGAACCTGCGGGTGGTCTCGACCGGCGATCTGACCGGTGGCCTCGCGGTGATCGCGCGTTCCAGCACCAAGCCCGTTGGGGAACAGGCCCTCGCCGCCGAGAAGGCGGGCGCTGCGGCCGTCCTGTTCTACGACCCCGCGAAACCCGGGATCGACGCCGATGGCCCGTTCTTCACGCCGGAAGGTGCGCGCATTCCGGTTTTGCGGACCAGCCGGGCGGCCGCGCATGACTTGATCGCGGCGAAACACCTTCGGGCCGTTACGGTCCGCCTCGTCGGCACGGCCGCGACGCCGTACGTGTACGACCTGGTGGTGCCCTGGGCCGGGCGTATCCCTCGGGACGCGTCGGCGCTGGTACAACCGCAGGACCTGGCCCAGATGGACGAGACCTTCGGAAGTCATACCGATGGCGTGCTGCACTCGGAGACCCGGAGCGGTCTGACCCCGGCCGGTACGTCGTACGGCAGCTGGTTGATGCCCGCGTTCGTGGCGCCGCACCGGCGGACGTCGTACCTCTCGGGCAACTCGACCCGCTGGAGCGACTACCTGGTGGTGAACAACAGCGGCACGGGTAGTCCGTTCGGCCTGCGCTCGGTCGATCGCACCTATCGCGCGGGCCAGCGGACCCGGGCGCGCTGGGTGATGCCTGTCGCCGCAAGCGGTCTGCCCGCCGGAGGCGAAGGCCCTGCCCGGGTGGTCCGCCGCGGGACGTCCCTGCTGGTGGCGCTCAGTCCGTTCGGGCATGGACCCGAGCAGTACGCCGAGCCTTTCGACGGCAGCGGGCAGTACGCCCTGAAGGTATGGCGCGACGACCTCTCGGTGGGCGAGGTGGAGTCGGCCTTCATGGACTTCGACGTACCGGCCGAGCCCGGGCGGTACCGGATCGACCTGGACGCTCGGCGCGATCTGCCCTGGTGGCGGTACTCCACCCGTGTCGTCTCCAGCTGGGAATTCCGCTCGACCCAGGCGGAGAGCGAGTTGCTGCCGCTCCTGGTGGCAGACCTCGACCTACCCCAGGCAGGCCCGTTGAGCGCCGTATCGGCCGGACGACCCGTTCGTATCACTCTCGGCCTTCGGCACCAGGCGGGCGCCCGAGCCAGCCGGATCACCTCGGCCCGGCTGCAGCTGTCGTACGACGGTGAGATCTGGCACACGCTGCGGCTGAAGCCGTACGCCCGCGGCAAGTACGTCGCGACGGTGGTGCATCCGCGCAGCCAGGCGGGCGCCGCGCCGAGTTTGCGGGTTGAGGCGACCGATGCGGCAGGTGGGCGGTTGCGTCAAGAGATCAGCAAGGCCTACTCCCTGAAGCCGTGACGACCCTGTGCGTTAACTAAGCTCCGCGCATGACCCTTAGCCCGGCCCCCGATCTCCGTCTGCAGATCGACCGGATCAAACGGCTCTCGCCGGCCCGCAAAATCGGCTACGGGTCCATCGTCGTCGTCCTGTTCGCCGCCTGCCTGCTGAAGTGGGGCGCGGACCACGACATGTACGACCTGCGGGTCTACGTGGTCGCCGCCCAAGGGCTGCTGGACGGCCAGGACATCTACTCGGCCCACCTGCAGAATCCGGGCATGGCGCTGGGGTTCACCTATCCGCCGTTCGCCGCGCTGCTGTTCGTACCGTTCGCCCTGGTCGGCACCGGCGCGGCCCGGATCGCCATCACCGCGTTGTCGGTGATCAGCCTGATCACGATCGGCATGATCTCCGTCCGGGCGGCCAACCGCAGCCTCGGCCTGCGGCACAGCTCCCGCCTCGGCTGGTCCCGGCACCGCCTGACCCTGGTCGGCCTGGCCTGCGCCGTGGCGGGTCTCGCGTACGAACCGATCCGGATGACCTTCCACCTCGGCCAGATCAACCTGATCCTGCTGGCCATGGTGATGCTGGACGTGCTCGGCTACACCCCGCGGCGGTTCCGCGGCGCGCTGCTCGGTATCGCCATCGGTATCAAGCTCACGCCCGGGTTGTTCCTCTTCTACCTACTGGCCTGCAAGCGATACCGCGAGGCCGTCGTCGCCGCGGTCGCGACCGTTGGCACGATGGTGTTCGGGGCGATCGTGATGCCGTTGCAGACAACGGACTTCTTCACCGGCTACATGCTCGATACGAGTCGCCCGGGCGTCGCGTACATGGTCGCGAACCAGTCGATCCGCGGGGTTCTCACGCGCGTACTCGCTGACGCCGACCTGGCCGGCATGCTCTGGCCGATGGCCGCGGTGATCGCATGCGTGCTCGGCATCATCGCCGCCAAGCAGGTCCACCAGCGGGGTTATCCGTTCGAGGCCTTCCTGCTGGTACTGCTCACCATCGGCCTGGTCTCACCGATCTCCTGGACCGGCCACTTCGTCTTCGCCCTGCCGGTCACGATCGCCCTGGCCGCGTGGATCTACCGCACCCAGGGCCCGGTGCGGCACGTACTCACCCTGGTCGGCGTGTTCTGGACGGTCAGCCTCACCCTCGGCCTGCCATGGTGGGCACCGCACTTCAACGACCTCGAACTCACCCACCGCGGCTACAACCTGGTCCTGGGCAACTCCTACGCCCTGGCCTCCGCCGCCATCCTCACCACCGCCCTCCTGCTCACCCGCCCCACCCCCACCCGCCGCCCCCGCCCCGACACCCCAACCCCGTCACTCATCGGACGCTAGCCACCCGGCGCGTCACCGTTCATCGGACGCTAGTTACCGGGCGTGTCGGCGTTCATCGGATCCTTCTGACCGCACCCCGGCGTGTCATCGGACCCGAGTTACCGGGCGTGTCGGCGTTCATCGGACCGTTGTGACCAAGGGGTGGCGCGTCATCGGACTCTTGTGACCAGCCGCGACGCCTCGACGCGGGGAATCGTTGGCAGGCCCGGCTTGGTGAGTCCACTGGACATTCCTGCGGCGGAAAAACGTCCCGTGGACTCACCAAGCACTTCCAGCACCAACGGGTTGTGGGCGCGACTACCGGGTTGTACCGCTGCTAACGGGTTGTGGTGTGCCGACTGCCAGGTTTGTGCTCGGCTAGCCGGTTGCAGCCAGGTAGTCCCGCAAAAACGCGGCAGCGGGCGCAATTGAGTCCAGCAGAGTGGTGTACGACGAGATCTCGGTGACGCGTGGCGTGGAGACGTGAGCGCGGTCATCGGGCCCCTTGCGACCAGACCACGGGCTCCCATCGGCCCTGAGGGACCAAGCGTGGCGGCGTTCATCGGACCCTTCTGACCAGCCGTCATGAGTGGATGGTTTTGCGGCGAGTTGAATATTTATGCGATCGGTCGCATACTTAGGCCATGTCCAAGGTGCTTACTCAGCTGCCCACCGGCGAACGCGTCGGCATCGCCTTCTCCGGAGGTCTCGACACCTCCGTGGCGGTCGCCTGGATGCGCGACAAGGGCGCCATCCCCTGCACGTACACCGCCGACATCGGGCAGTACGACGAGCCCGACATCGACTCGGTCCCGGGCCGCGCGCTGGCCTACGGCGCGGAGCTCGCGCGTCTGGTGGACTGCAAGGAGGCACTGGTCGAGGAGGGCCTGGCCGCGATCACCTGCGGCGCGTTCCACATCCGCTCCGCCGGCCGGACGTACTTCAACACCACCCCGCTCGGCCGCGCCGTCACCGGCACCCTGCTGGTGCGGGCGATGCTGGAGGACAACGTCCAGATCTGGGGCGACGGCTCGACGTTCAAGGGCAACGACATCGAGCGGTTCTACCGCTACGGCCTGCTCGCGAACCCGCACCTGCGCATCTACAAGCCCTGGCTCGACGCGGACTTCGTGACCGAGCTCGGCGGCCGTAAGGAGATGTCGGAGTGGCTGGTGGCCCACGGGCTGCCCTACCGCGACAGCACCGAAAAGGCCTACTCCACCGACGCGAACATCTGGGGCGCGACGCACGAGGCCAAGACCCTGGAGCACCTCGACCACGGGATCGAGATCGTCGATCCGATCATGGGCGTGCGGTTCTGGGACCCCGAGGTCGAGATCGCCACCGAGGATGTCTCGATCCAGTTCGAGCAGGGCCGGCCCGTCACGATCAACGGCACCAAGTTCGAGTCCGCCGTGGATCTGGTCAAGGAGGCCAACACCATCGGCGGCCGGCACGGCCTGGGCATGTCCGACCAGATCGAGAACCGGGTGATCGAGGCCAAGAGCCGCGGCATCTACGAGGCGCCCGGCCTGGCCCTGCTGCACATCGCCTACGAGCGGCTGCTGAACGCGATCCACAACGAGGACACGATCGCGAACTACCACGCCCACGGCCGCCGGCTCGGCCGGTTGATGTACGAGGGCCGCTGGCTCGACCCGCAGTCGCTGATGCTGCGGGAGTCCCTGCAGCGGTGGGTCGGTTCGGCCGTCAGCGGTGAGGTGACGTTGCGGCTGCGGCGTGGCGAGGACTACTCGATCATGGACACCACGGGCCCGTCGTTCAGCTACCACCCGGACAAGCTGTCGATGGAGCGCACGGAGGACGCCGCGTTCGGCCCGGTGGACCGGATCGGCCAGTTGACCATGCGCAACCTCGACATCGCCGACTCCCGCGCCAAGCTCGAGGAGTACGCCGGACTCGGGCTGATCGGGGCCACCCACACCGAGCTGATCGGCGCGATGCCGGCCGGTGGCGCGGAGGCGATCGCGTCCCGCGGCGGCGACGCCCCGGACGACGAGGCCGAGGCGCTCGACCGGGCCGCGATGGAGTTCGGCACCGACTAGTCGCTGGACCAGCAGGCATAACGAAACCCCCGGCGCTCGAGCGGCCGGGGGTTTCGTTTTGCTCAAGTTCTTCAGCGCGGCTCAGGTTTTCAGCACGGCTCAGGTTTATCAGCGCGGGCCGAGCTCCAGCGGCTGGGTTCGGATCCACCGGGTGGTGGTCTGCTGGCGGCCCATCGCGATGACGTCACCAGCCGGTCCGGCCGAGAAGATCCGGCTGACCCGCTGGGTGGCCATCGGGCCGACACCACGCTGCACCTCGGCCAGCAACTGGTTGACCCGCTTGCGCAGGTCCTCCACCTCGGACTGCAGGTCGAGAATGCGCCGGATCCCCGCGAGGTTGACGCCCTCTTCCTGCGAAAGGTGCTGGACATACCGCAGCCGCGCCACGTCGTACGCCGAATAGCGCCGGCCGCGGCCCGTCGCCCGGGAAGGAACGACGAGGCCGAGCCGGTCGTACTGCCGGAGGGTCTGCGGATGCATTCCCGCCAACTGGGCCGCCACGGAGATCACATAGATCGGGGTGCGGTCGTCCCAGTCCCAGGTCGGCTGGCCCGTGAACGGCATGGTCATCACGCCGTCCCGAACAACCCGGCTCGTAGATCCGGCTGTGCCGACGCCGAGGAGAACTCCTGCAGCTTGGCGCGCTGCTCCGCGGTGAGGTCGTGCGGAACCTGTACGTCGATCGTCAGCAGCAGATCGCCCTTGGTGCCGTCACGGCGGACGGAACCCTTGCCGCGGACGCGGAGCTTGCTGCCGTTCGCCGTACCAGCCGGAATGCGAACTGTGACGGGCAACCCGTCGAGGGTCGGGACCTTGATCTCGGCGCCGAGCGCGGCCTCGGTGAAGCTGACCGGCACCGTCAGCGTCAGGTGCTCGCCCTGACGGCCGAAGATGCGGTGTCCGTTCACGTGCACGGTGACGTAGAGGTCGCCGGAGGGGCCACCTCGTTCGCCGGCCGCGCCCTTGCCCTTCAGGCGGATCCGCTGGCCGTCGGTGACGCCCGCGGGGATCCGGACCTGCATCGTCCGGCTCGACTGGCCACGGCCGGAACCGTGGCAGGTCTCGCACGGCTGGTCCACGACCAGACCGCGGCCCTTGCACTCGGTGCAGGGCTCGGTCATCGCGAAGACGCCACCTTGCACCGAGGTCTGCATACCGGTGCCTTCGCACTTGAGGCAGACCTTCGGCACGGTGCCGTACTTCGCGCCCGTACCGCGGCAGGTCTTGCAGGGCGCGTCGCTGGTCATGCGCAGCGCGACGGTCACCCCGTTCACCGCTTCGGCGAACTCGATCGTCGCCTCGGTCTCGATATCGGCGCCCCGGCGCGGCCGCGCGGTGGAGCTGGTGGTCGTGGTCCGGCCACCACCACCGAACATGCCGCCGAGGATGTCGCCCAGACCGCCGCCGGCACTACCGCTGGCGCCGGACCGGTTGAACAGGTCGCCCACGTCGAAGCCGAAGCCCTGCCCCTGGCCGCCGGCACTCCCCGGCATGCGGAAGCCTCCGCTGCCGAAGAGCCGACGGGCCTCGTCGTACTCCTTGCGCTTCTTGGCGTCCCCGACGACGTCATATGCCTCGGAGACCTCTTTGAACTTGGCCTCCGCAGTGGCGTCCCCGGCGTTGGAGTCCGGGTGGTACTTGCGCGCCAGTTTGCGGTAGGCCTTCTTGATCTCGTCCGGCTCTGCCGTCTTGGAGACGCCGAGAACCTTGTAGAAGTCCTTCTCCAACCAGTCTTTCGTACTCATCGACGCCTCACCTCCTGTCGGGGAATCGCTATTCCTCAGGCTTGTTGTCGGCGGCTGCCTCGGGGAGCTGCTCGGTCGGTTCCGAGACGGCGACCCGGGCGGCGCGCAGGATGCGCTCGCCGAGGCGGTAACCCGGCTGCATCACCAGCGTCGCGGTCGGGCGATCCACCTCGTCGGAGTAGTTGTGCATCAGCGCCTCGTGGATCCGGGGGTCGAACTCGTCGCCGACCTCGCCGAACTTCACCAGGCCGAGCTTCTCGGTGACCCGCTCGACGGACTCGGCGACGGCCTTGAAGGCGCCTTCGAGTTCACCCGCCTCGCGAGCGCGGCCGATGTCGTCCAGCGTCTGCAGCAACTCGGTCAGTACCGAGCCGATGACGAGCTCGCGATTGGCCTCGCGGTCCCGGTCGACCCGGCGCTTGTAGTTGACGTACTCCGCCTGCAACCGCTGCAGGTCCGCCGTACGTTCCGCGAGCGCTTCGGTGAGCAGAGCCTCCTGGGCGCTGGGGCCGATCAGATCGGACGGGTCCCGCGGCGGCTGGGCCGCCGCGGGGTCCGGGCTGGGTCCGCCGGCCGCTTTCGCGGTCTCGCGCAATTGGCCGGTCTCTGGGTCGATCCGGCGCTTGTCGGTGACGACGGGCTCGCCGTCACCGAACTCGGACGGTCGATCGGTCACTTGGTGTCGCCCTCCGGCTTGGCCTTCGGCTCGTCGTCGACGATCTCGGCGTCGACCACGTCGTCGTCAGAGCTGTCGTTGCTCGCCGAGTCGGCGTTGGCGGAGTTCTCGTCGGCGCCACCGGCGGCCTGAGCGTTCGCATACATCGCGGCGCCCATCTTCTGGCTGGACTGGCCGAGCTTCTCCGACGCGGCCTTGATCGCCTCGTCGTCGGTGCCCTCGAGCGCCTTCTTCAACTCCTCGACGCCGTCCTTGACCTCGGTCTTCACGTCGTCCGGGATCTTGTCCTCGTTCTCGCCGAGGAACTTCTCGGTCTGGTAGACGAGGCCCTCGGCCTGGTTGCGGTTCTCGACGGCCTCGCGGCGCTTGCGGTCCTCTTCGGCGTACTGCTCGGCGTCGCGGACCATCTGCTCGATGTCGGTCTTCGGCAGCGCGGAGCCACCCGTGACCGTCATCCGCTGCTCCTTGCCGGTGGCCAGGTCCTTGGCGTTGACGTGCACGATGCCGTTCGCGTCGATGTCGAAGGTAACCTCGATCTGCGGCACGTTGCGCGGCGCCGGCGGCAGGCCGGTCAGCTCGAAGTTGCCGAGCGACTTGTTGTCGCGGGCCATCTCGCGCTCACCCTGGTAGACCTGGATCATCACCGACGGCTGGTTGTCCTCGGCGGTGGTGAAGATCTCCGAGCCCTTGGTCGGGATCGTGGTGTTGCGCTCGATGATCTTGGTGAACACGCCACCCTTGGTCTCGATACCAAGGCTCAGCGGGGTCACGTCGAGCAGCAGGACGTCCTTGACCTCACCCTTCAGCACGCCGGCCTGCAGGGAGGCGCCGACCGCGACGACCTCGTCCGGGTTCACGCCCTTGTTCGGGTCCTTGCCACCGGTCAGCTCCTTGACCAGCTCGGCCACCGCGGGCATCCGGGTGGAACCGCCGACCAGGATGACGTGGTCGATCTTCGACACGTCGATACCGGCGTCCTTGATGACGGCCTTGAACGGCGCGCGGGCGCGCTCGAGCAGGTCGTTCGTCAGCTTCTGGAACTCGGCCCGGGAGAGCTTCTCCTCCAGGTGCAGCGGGCCGGAGTCGGTCAGGCTCAGGTACGGCAGGTGAATCGAGGTCTCAGCCGCGCTGGACAGCTCGATCTTCGCCTTCTCGGCGGCTTCCTGCAGACGCTGCATGGCCATCTTGTCGCCGGACAGGTCCGTGCCGTTCTTGTTCTTGAACTGGGTCACCAGCCACTGCACGATGCGCTGGTCCCAGTCGTCACCACCGAGGTGGTTGTCACCGCTGGTGGCCTTCACCTCGAAGACACCGTCGCCGATCTCCAGCAGCGAGACATCGAACGTACCGCCGCCGAGGTCGAAGACCAGGATGGTCTGCTCGGTGCCCTTGTCCAGCCCGTACGCCAGGGCGGCCGCGGTGGGCTCGTTGACGATCCGGTGCACGTTCAGACCGGCGATCTCGCCGGCCTCCTTGGTCGCCTGGCGCTGCGCGTCGGAGAAGTAGGCCGGCACGGTGATGACCGCGTCCGTGACCTGCTCACCGAGGTAGGCCTCGGCGTCGCGCTTCAGCTTCTGCAGCACGAAGGCGCTGATCTGCTGCGGGGTGAACTTCTTGCCGTCGATGTCGACGTTCCAGCTCTCGCCCATGTGACGCTTGACGGAGCGAATCGTGCGGTCGACGTTCGTGGTGGCCTGGCGCTTGGCCACCTCGCCGACCAGGACCTCGCCGTTCTTGGCGAAGGCCACGACCGAGGGCGTCGTACGGGCGCCTTCGGCGTTGGGGATGACGGTGGGCTCGCCACCTTCGAGTACGGCGATGACGGAGTTCGTCGTACCGAGATCGATACCGACCGCGCGGGCCATGTGCGTTACCTCCACGAAGTTGAGTGATGCGGACTCAATGTTGCCGGGCCGGAGCCCGGAGTTCAAATCGCCGGGGACCGGTGTGATCGATCCGGCAAAGTTGAGTACACCTGACTCAACATGGCACATGACCAGGTCATTCCCAAGATCGAGGTAAAGGATTCAGGGCCGGCTGGGGTCATCCCCTGATCTCCCCCTGCCCCCAGAGCCGTCCGGCATGGGAAGGTGGCTCGGTGAAGCTTCGCCCGATGACCACCGCAGACGAG
The DNA here is from genome assembly GCF_042434725.1 of Kribbella deserti. Lineage (NCBI taxonomy): Bacteria > Bacillati > Actinomycetota > Actinomycetes > Propionibacteriales > Kribbellaceae > Kribbella > Kribbella deserti. Next base: position 374,272 of record NZ_JBHLTC010000030.1, read on the forward strand.
CCCGCCGTACTCGCGATCAATACAGCTTCTGCCGCCCACCTCCCCAACACCCTTACGCCGGACCGGCTGGACTGGCTCCGGCTGATCTCCGCGCACTCCGCCGTCGTCGAGATCGACGGCCAGGTCGCGGCGTTCGCGCTGACCTTTACCCCTGGGGCGTCGCACGACCGCCTCGACTACCAATGGTTCTCCGAGACCTACGGTGCCAAGTTCCTGTACGTCGACCGGGTGGTGACCGCTGAGCCCTTCCGCCGTAAAGGCGCGGCCAGCATGATCTACCGGGCGCTCGAGAAGGCCGCCCGGCCGTTCGAGCGGTTGGTCTGCGAGATCAACTCGAACCCGCCGGCCACCGCAGGCCTCGCCTTCCACGCCGAACGGGGCTTCACCGAGGTCGGCAAACTCAGCCACGCCGACGGCCGTACGACCGCACTGATGGCCAAGGAGCTCGGAGAGTAGTTCCAGATCCGGGAGATCAGCGACGACCTAGGGCCGCGCCGACCACCTCCCGGGTGTGGATGTCGTAGCTGACGACCAGCAACGTCCCGTCGGGCAATTCGGCCACGGCGGGATTGGCCTGGTCGTAGGTCTCCAGGGCACTTCTACCTGCGTCGTGCACGATCGGGCCTTTGTCGCCGTCCCAGGACGCCAGTGGATCGTCGATCACCGTGACCCGCGTCGGCCTGCGTGGGCTGTCCGCGAGATCCCCGTAGGCCAAGAGAACCCCGCCGTCCGCGAGAGTGGCTGTCGCCGCAGAAGACGCCTGCAGGCGTAGAACCTCGGGCGACGACCAGGTGTGGCCGTGGTCGTCGGAACGCGTCAGACGCGCCCGTACGTCGGTTGTGGCGGGCCCTGAGAGTCCAGGCGACCCGTCATCCGTCCGGAGCAGTGCCGTCACCTGGCCATTCGGCAACAGCGTCAGGACGGGTTCGACGTACCCGGCGCCCAGAATGACCTCGCTCGACTCTGGCCACGTATGGCCGCTGTCGGTGGATCGGACCACACTGCTCACGTACGCCGTACCGCCGGGCGCGACGCCGTAGATGGGCGCGAGTAGATCACCACCGGACAGTTCCAGGATCGGGCCGTGCGTAGCGATGTGACCCGTCCGGAAGCCCCGCCAACTTTGATCGGTCTCACGCCGCATAGTGGAGCCGATGGGCGTGGGTTCTCCCCAGGAGTGGCCGCCGTCGGTGGAGCGGATGACGTCTACGCCGGGAACTTCCCAGGGCAGGGTGTGCCAGTTGATGCGGAAGTAGCTGAGCAGGATGTCGCCGGTGGTCAGTTGTACGAGCATGGGGTCGCGGTCGTCGAGCAGGGTGTCGACGACGATCCGCGGTTCGGACCAGGTGGTGCCGTCGTCGGAGCTCTCGACGACGGCGATCCGGCCGACGCAGTGGGTGTGCGCCCTTGCCACCCGGTACGCCGCGAGCAGCCGGCCGTCGGCCAGCCGCGCGAGCGTGGGCAGGAAAGGCAGCTCACCGTGCCGGGTACGAGCCAGCGTGAACCGGCGGATCACTGGCAACTCGAGCATGGGCCTTCCGGATGCGTTGCCGCTGGTCGGATTGGTTCGCCGGCCCGCTGGCCGAACGAGTTCGCCGGGCGGCTCAGGTCAGGGCGGCGCGATCACGGAAGACGGCGACGATCTCTCGCTGGAAGATGTCGTAGCTGATGATCAGCAGCCGGCCATCCGACAGCTCGACCACAGCCGGGTTGGCCTGGTCGAACGTCTCCGCGCCGGCATCGTGCACCAGGTGCTGAACTCCCTTGTCCCACGGCCCCAGCGGATCAGTGATGATCGTCGCGAGGGTAGGCCGGCCCGGGTTGAGCCGCTTCGAGACGTCGCCGTAGGCGAGCAGCACGCTGCCATCGGCCAAAGTGATCGTGTCGGCCGACGAGGCGTGCAGTTCGAGCGGCTCGGGCGTCGACCAGGTATGGCCGTTGTCGTCAGAACGGGTCAACTCGGCGTCCTGGTCCGTCCGGAGCAAGGCCGTCACCTGACCACCAGGGAGAAGCGTGAGCACCGGCTCGACGTACATCCGGCCAGGCTTGCGCCCGATCACCACCTCGTCCTCCGCGCGCCAGGTCCCGCCCTTGTCGGTGGACCGTACGACGCTTGCGGAGTGGTGCGTATCGCCGGGGAAGACGCCGTACACAGGGGCCAGCAGATCGCCGTTGGGCAGTTCGAGGATCTGGCCGTGGCTCGCAATATGACCGGCGCGGAAACGGTGCCACCGCTCGTCGGTCTCCTGACGCATGGTGGAGCCGACCTCGACGGGCTCACCCCAGGTGTGGCCGCCGTCGGTGGAGCGGATGACGTCTACGCCGGGGACTTCCCAAGGGAGCTTGTGCCAGTCGATGCGGAAGTAACTGAGCAGGATGTCCCCGGTGCTGAGTTGTACGAGCATGGGGTCGCGGTCGTCGAGCAGGGTATCGACGACGATCCGCGGCTCGGACCAGGTCGCGCCGTCATCGGGGCTCTCGACCATGGCGATCCGGCCGACGCTGCTGACGTGGTGCCGGCCCTCCCGATAGACGACCAGGATGCGCCCGTCCAGGAGACGAATGGCGTTGGGGAAGAACGGAAGTTGACCCTCGAGGGTCCTGGCGACGGTCACCTGAGTCATACGGCCTGAGCCTATCCCGCTACCGAAGCCCTCGCCGAGGCACACCGACCGGACCTCACGACCGTTCCAGCCGTCGACGTGACCGGCCATGGCCGGCAACTCATTCCGGCCAGCCCTCAGTGATCGCCTTCGTGCGGTGGCACTCCGCACCACAGGGAGCGGGCAATCGGGGAGAGACGGCCGATCGGGAGAATGCGGAAAAAGGGGGGGCACAAATGTTAAGGGCCACCCGTTGCCGGGTGGCCCTTAACAGTGTGAATGTCCGGCGACGTCCTACTCTCCCACGACCTCCCGGTCGCAGTACCATCGGCGCTGGCGGGCTTAACTTCCAGGTTCGGAATGGAGACTGGGTGTTTCCCCGACGCTATGGTCACCGTAACTCTTGTAGAACATGAGCCAATCTCACCGGTGTTGCTGGGTGTGTTGGCTGTGTTCTGAGAGCTGCATAGTGGACGCGTATGTTGCGCAAGTTCATGTTTGTTGT
>NZ_JBHLTC010000031.1:0-26486 GCF_042434725.1 Kribbella deserti
CGAAACGACCGATCAGTCGTTCACACATAACCGAGGGTGCACCAAACCCGGGGCGGTTCAACGTCACAACGCGACCACGCGCGGGGCACACGCGGGCACTCGCGGTACTCGCGGTACTCGCGGGCACGCCAGATTGCGGCTGTGGAAAACCCTGTGACGGTCGGACGTGAAATGCGGCTGTTGCTGTGGTCACCCGTCCCCCTGGGTCTTCGAATTGTCAGGTCGGTCCGAACCGCGTCAAGGGTTATGAATCACCTCCGGTGACGCTGCGCGCCCTTGACCCGGCCCGAACCGACCAAAGGCGGCAGCTATCAGGGGGACGGGTGAGGCCTGCCCGGGTTCGGGGAGGTCCGCACGCTGCCGCGCCGGGTTTACCGCCGACTCGGCGCGGGATTGCCGCACGCTGCCGCACCCGGTTCACCGCCGACTCGGCGCCGGATTGCCGCAAGCTCCGCGCCAGGTTTGCCGCAGGCTCCACAACGGATCGTCGCGGGGTTACCGCGAGCTCGGCGCGGGGTTGCTGCGGGGCTCCGCGCCGGGTCGTCTCGGCCTGGCCGGGTGGTTGGGGCCGGTTGGCGGGTCAGGTGGCCGATTGAAGGGACCAGCTGCCGAAGTTTCGTACGACTACCTGGTTCTTGTACGACTACCCGGCTGCAACCGGGTAGCGGTCAAACAACTCGGCAGTGGCCATCCCAAAGCCCGGTAGTCAGCCCGAAACCCGGTAGCCGGACGAAACCCGGCATCCGCGCCCGTCCAGACCACCCAAGGCGCGACTGTTCGAACCCCTGGCCGAGACGACCGGCCCGACAACGCGGAAGACCAACGACACCCGACCCCACCGAGGTCCCGAACCCGGCCCGGTCCTGCATCTGGCGGCCATCGCGGCGTCCCACACCCGGCCAGCGGCCACGTGGTTGGGTAGTGGCATCACGCACGCGGCCGGGCGGCCGTCGCGGCGTTCGGCAGCTGACCAGCGGTTGCGGCGTCTGGTGGCGGCGCCCTGCGGGTGGCTGGCCATTGCGCCGGTGGGTTACCACCCCGGACTCCCAGGTGGTAACCACCGGCCGAGTGGCCAGCCACTCTCCCGCCAAGCCCTCCTGCCGCCCGTCGCGGCATCCCGGCCCTGCCCCCGGATGATGGCGCCATTTCAATCCACGGAGGTGCCGCCATATCTCCGCCGCTAGCGGCCTACTTTTGTTCGCGGGTGGTCGCAGCTGGTCCGAACGGCGCCCAGCCAGGCACCTCCATCCCCGGACCAGCTGCGACCACCCGCGAACAAAAGGTAAAAGGGCCGCTAGCTGGCCAAACTCACACAGCGCGTGGGTGGGAGGTGGAGTAGATTTCGCGGAGTTTGTCGACGGTTACGAGGGTGTAGACCTGGGTGGTGGTGACCGAGGCGTGGCCGAGGAGTTCCTGCACTACCCGTACGTCGGCTCCGCCATCCAGTAGATGCGTGGCGAAGGAGTGCCGCATCGTGTGTGGCGAGATCTCCTTCGCGACCCCGGCCTTCTCCGCCGCCCGGCGTAGAACCGTCCAAGCGCTCTGCCGGGACAACCGTCCGCCCCTCGCATTCAAGAACAGCGCGTGCGTCCCACGCCCCCGCCCGACCAATTCCGGACGGGCCCGCACCTTGTAGGCGGACAACGCCTCCAACGCGTACGAGCCCACCGGCACAACGCGTTCTTTTCCGCCCTTGCCGCGCAGCAGGACCGCGCCGGTTTCCACGTCGATATCGTCGACGTCCAGCCCGACCGCTTCGGAAATACGCGCGCCCGTGCCGTACAAGAACTCCAGTAGAGCCGAGTCGCGCGCGGCCAGTACGTCCTCCCCCGCGGCGGCGGTGAGGATGCGCGTCACCTCGTCCACGGACAACGCCTTCGGCAAACGCTGAGGTGGTGGCGGCGGTTTGACCGCGGCGGCGGGATCGACACCGGTCAACCCCTCGCGCAGGCAGAACCGGTGGAACCCGCGCACCGCGACGACGGTTCGTCCCGCGCTGGAGGTGGTCAGCGGCGGGTTGTCGGCGTCGCCCTCGCGCAGTCGCATCAGGAAGGCGGAGACCGACGCTTCGGTGATGCCGGCCAGGTCCGTGACGGACTGCTCGGCCAGGAATCCGACGTACCGCTTGAGATCTCGGCGGTACGACGCAAGGGTGTTGGCCGCCAGCCCGCGTTCGACCGTGAGGTGGTCGAGGTACGAGCTGACGGCCCGGGTGAGCTCCGTGCTCAGGCCAGCACCTCGTCGAGACCGACGTAGTCCAGGTCGTGGGCGTCGGCGACGGGCCCGTACGTCACGTGACCGTCGTGGGTGTTGAGGCCGAGGGCCAGGCTGTGGTCCTTCTTCAGGGCGTCACGCCAACCGAGGTTGGCCAGCTCCACGGCGTACGGCAGCGTGACGTTGGTCAACGCGTGCGTGGAGGTGTTCGGAACGGCGCCAGGCATGTTGGCGACACAGTAGAACAGCGAGTTGTGCACCGGGTAGACCGGATCGGCGTGCGTGGTCGGGCGCGAGTCCTCGAAGCAGCCGCCCTGGTCGATCGAGATGTCCACCAGCACGCTGCCGGGCTTCATCCGCGAGACCAGCTCGTTGCTGATCAGCATCGGCGCCTTCGCACCCGGGATCAGCACCGCGCCGATCACCAGGTCCGCGGTCAGCACGGCCCGCTCGACCTCGAACGCGTTGGACGCGACGGTCTGCAGGTGGCCCTGGTAGATCCGGTCGGCCTCGCGGAGACGGTTGATGTTGCGGTCGAGCAGCTGGACCTCGGCCTGCATGCCGAGCGCGATCGCGGCCGCGTTCATACCGGAGACGCCGGCGCCGAGTACGACGACCCGGGCCGCGTGCACGCCGGAGACACCGCCCATCAGAACGCCACGGCCGCCGCCGGTCCGCATCAGGTGGTAGGCGCCTGCCTGCGGGGCAAGCCGGCCGGCCACCTCGCTCATCGGCGCGAGCAGCGGCAGCGATCCGTCCGGCGCCTGCACGGTCTCATAGGCGATTCCGGTGGTACCCGACTTCAGCAGCGCGGAGGTGCAGTCGCGGCTCGCGGCCAGGTGCAGGTAGGTGAACAGCACCTGCTCCTTGCGCATCCGGTGGTACTCCTCCTCCACCGGCTCCTTGACCTTCAGCACCAGCTCGGCATCGGCCCATACGTCATCGGCGGAGTCGAGAATGCGAGCTCCGGCCGCGACGAACTCGGCGTCGGGAATGGACGAGCCCGCGCCCGCTTCCTTCTCGATCAGAACCTCGTGACCGTTGCGCACGAACTCGTGCACGCCCGCCGGGGTGATGGCGACCCGGTACTCGTGGTTCTTGACTTCCTTCGGTACTCCGACCTTCACAACTTGCCCTTCTGTTCGTCACAGGTGAGCGGCTCACGGGGGTTCGTGGCACCGCGCGGCCCAGCCGGCTTGAGGGGTGAAGCAATCGCCAGGTCGATGCCGAGTGTAAGCCTCCAGGGTTCATACCAGCGGACTGGATGGTCTGTTCTTAACGCGACGCGCACACGGCCGCACTGCGGAACGATTACACTCCTGTATGACGTCCCAACGGCCGGTGAGGTTTGCTCCCGGTACCCGTTCTCACCACAATTCCTGCGCCGATCACCAAATTTGCCGAAGATCTTGCGCAGGCCTTTTTCGCCACATCGAGAAGGGTTGACGATGGAAGAGATCGCTCTGCCGGGCGGAAACGTCGGCGGCGCGGTGCGGGTCGGTGACACGGTGCGACGGCCTACCGGCCCGTGGACGCCCGCGGTGCACGGACTACTCCAGCATCTCGCGGACCACGGTCTATCCGGCGTACCGCGAGTGCACGGGTTCGACGCTCAGGGGCGCGAGATCCTCGACTATCTGCCAGGTGACGCCTACACCGAGCCACCGGCGGACGACGTACTAGCGACGGCCTTAAGTTGGTTGAGGCAGTATCACCGCGTGGTCGCGTCGTACCGTCCTGCAGGGGTTGTCCAATGGCGAACCAGCCTTGCGGAGCTCAAGCCGGACGAGATCGTCTGCATGCACGACTTCGGCTACTACAACTGGATCGGCGACAAGGCCGGATTCGTCGGCGTGATCGATTGGGATATGGCAGGTCCCGGCAAGCCCTTGGACGACATCGCCTTCGCTGCTTGGAATTCGGTGCCCCTAGCCACTCCTGCGTCTGGCGAGCCCGTCGCCGCGTCGTACCGGGCTGCACGTCTTCGAATGATGGCAGAGGCGTACGGCGACATCGACCCGCTGGAGATCCTCAAGGGCGCAACGGCACGTATGGCGCGTTCTGTCCGGGTTATCCGGGCCGGGCAGGTTGCAGGTGATCCCGGCATGCTCAATCTCGGCAAGGTCGGCGAGCCAGAGCGAACCGAGCGGCAATTGGCAGACCTCGACCAACGCATCCCCGAGATCGCCGCGCATCTGTGAGACAGCCGCATCATTCAAGGCCTTCGCGGGTACCTCTATCTCGGTGTTCGACGACTTCGAAGTACAGACGATTCGGCTTGCCCAGTTCGACGTTCGCGTCCGCATAGGCGGTTCAGGACCGCCGTTGCTGCTCTTGCACGGCTACCCCCAGTCACACGTGATGTGGCATCAGGTGGCGCCCGTGCTGGCCGAGACCCGCACTGTCGTCATGCCCGATCTGAGGGGGTACGGCGGCTCCGGGCTGCCGCTGGTGGATTCGGCCGAGGCCTACTCGAAGAGAGCCATGGCGTCCGACCAGGTCGAACTGATGGGCCGCCTCGGGCATGAGCGGTTCGAGGTGATCGGGCACGACCGAGGTGGCCGGGTCGGCTACCGGCTCGCGCTGGATCACCCGGCCTCGATTTCGCGGTTGACCGTGCTGGACATCGTGCCGACGGCCGACATGTGGCATGCCGCCGAGAAGCAACCGGCCGACCAGCTCCGCGAGTGGCACTGGAACAAGCTCGCCCGGTCGTTCCCCGAACCCGAGGACGAGATCAACCGCGACCCCGCCGGCTACCTCTTTCCCGACGGCAGTCCGGCGATTTCGGGATATCCCATCGAGCTTCATCCCGAGGCGCTGCAGGACTACCTGGCCGCCATCGCGAATCCGGACGTGGTGCACGCGATGTGCCAGGACTACCGCGCCGGCGCGACGGTGGACCGGGCGCACGACGAAGCGGACCTGGCCGCCGGGCACCGGATCACCTGCCCGGTCCGGGTCTACTGGGGCGAACGCGGCGATCTGCCGAAGTGGTTCGACGTACTCGACGTGTGGTCGCGCTGGACCGTCGATCTGGACGGCGCGGGCCTGCCCGGCGGGCACTTCATCGCCGAGGAGATCCCGCGTGAACTGCTCGATGTGCTGGACAGCTGACGGCGCGGCTCCTGCCTCGTGGTGAAATGAGCGCACCGACGAGAGGAGCAGGGCGTGACGGTCGAGCTGGGACGGTTCGGGGTCTGGCATCAGTGGCACAAGTGGAGCCCGGAGCTGGCCTACGAGCTGGAGCAGCTCGGGTACGGCACGATGTGGCTCGGTGGTTCCCCCACCGCTGATCTGGCCGCGGCCGAGCAACTGCTGAAGGCCACCCGCTCGGTGGTGATCGGTACCAGCATCGTGAACATGTGGACGGCCAATCCGGTCGAGCTGGCCGCGTCGTACCACCGGCTGGCAGACGCCTATCCGAACCGCTTCATGCTGGGCGTCGGCATCGGTCATCCCGAGCAGAGCGCGGTCTACAGCTCGCCGTACGACAAGATCACCGAGTACCTGGACCGCCTGGACGAGCACAAGGTTCCGGTCGAGGGACGCATGCTCGCGGCGCTCGGCCCGAAGGTGCTCAAGGTCGCGGCCGAACGCACCGCCGGCGCCATTCCGTATCTCACCACGCCCGAGCACACCCGCGAGGCGCGCGAGCTGATCGGGCCGGACGTGCTGCTGGCGCCGGAACACAAGGTGGTGCTGGAGATCGACGACGACATCGCGCGATCGATCGGCCGGCCGTACGTCGAGAAGCCGTATCTCGGGCTGACGAACTACCGCAAGAACCTGCGCCGGATCGGCTACGCGCAGCACGATATCGACAACGGTGGCAGCGATCGGCTGATCGACGACCTGGTCCTGCACGGCACCGCCGTCGACATCAGCGATGGCCTCACCGCGCACCTCGAGGCCGGCGCCGATCACGTCGTCATCCAGCAGCTCGGCCATACCGATCTCGAGCTGCTGCCGGGCTACGAAGCCCTCGCGACGGTTCTCTTCTAAGTCGGCTCCGGCGCTAGCGCGTCCTTCAGCGCAGTTCGAAGTCGGCGAAGTCGAAGCCGGGTGAGACCACGCACGACACCAGCACCTCAACCTCGTCGGCCGGGCGGGCCGCTTGCCATGCCCCGGCCGGTACGACGAGCTGGGGCTGCTGGCCGTTCGTCACGTCCGGCCCGAGGACGAACGTCTCCGGCTCGCCCGGGTCTTCGCCGGTACCACCAAGGGTCAACGCCAATGGCCCACCCGAATGCCAGAGCCAGATCTCGGCCGACTTGACCCGGTGCCAGCGCGACTCCTCCCCCGGCGCCAGCAGGAAGTAGATCGCCGTCGCCGACGCGCGCCCACCGTCGTACCCAGGCGGTTCGAAGGTCACCTCCGACCGCCACGTCTCACGGAACCACCCGCCCTCGGGGTGCTGCTCCAGGTCCAAGGCAACCGCCAACGCGGGCTTATTCGTCATTCTCAGACCGTATCCAGCCGCGCCAGTACTGCCCGAACCGCCTCGAGCCGGTGAAGAGGGCGGACGCGCTTGTGTGAGCTGCGAGCAGCCGGACAAGTTCGCGATCTGGCAGGACGGCCAGTGGCGACTGAACGCCGGCATTACCCAGCCCGGCCTGCCGATGGTGGCGCTGCTCGTGCCGCGGGAGCACTACCGGCTCGACAACCTGCCGCCGGAGCTATTGGCGACGCTCGGCCCGATGCTGCAGCGGACGACCGAGGCGGGTGCGGCGTATCGACAGTGTCGCGCGGTGTCACTTCAATCGCCGGGGTGACGGCGGCTCGCACTTCCATGTCTGGTTCCACGGCCGACCGCTCGGGCAGATGCAGCTGCGTGGACCGATGATCGCGGTGTGGGACGAACTGCTGCCGCGACTGCCGGACGAAGAGTTCCGTGCGAACGCCCGCATCGTCGCCACCGCTCTCGCCGAAGTCTCCGGCGAGACCTGCGGACTCGCGGTTCAGTCCAGGTGAAGATCTTCGCGACCAAGCCGTTCGACTTCCCGTCGGGCAAGCGGCCGGTTAGCGTGACGCTGCCAGGCGATACCAGCCTGCGGCTCTTTACCGTCGCCTATTCCTGAGGGAGACCCCCTGACATGCGAGTAGCACGAACAATCGCCGCCACCGCCCTAGCTATTACCGGGCTGGTGGCAACCACTGGAACGACGTACGCGGCGGACAAGCCGGATGACACGCCTGAAGTCACCAAGGGACCTTGCAAGTACACCGAGACCCCGGAAGACCCGGCTGCCCGGCCGGTGTCGTTGCCACCCGACCCCGCGCACACGCCGGACAAGGGCCGGGTGAAGGTTCTACTCGCCACCAACCAGGGCCCGATGCTCCTGACGCTGGACCGAGCCAAGGCGCCCTGCACGGTGCAGAGCTTCCTCCACCTGGCCAAGAAGCGGTTCTACGACTTCACCACCTGCCATCGCCTCACGCAGTACCCGACGCTCAAGGTCCTGCAGTGCGGTGACCCGAGCGGCACGGGCGAGAAGGGCCCGGGCTACCGGTACAAGGATGAGCTGCCCACCGACCTACCGAACTGGCCCGGCGACACCACGGGCACCCGCAAGGTCTATGCCCGCGGCACGTTGGCCATGGCAAACGCAGGTGCCAACACCAACGGTAGCCAGTTCTTCCTGGTATTCGCCGACTCCCGGCTGCGGCCCGACTACACGGTCTTCGGCTCGATCGACCGACTGGGCCTGGCCACCCTCGACCGGGTCAACGCGGGCGGCATCAAGCCCACCGCCGACAACCCGACCCCGGTCGACGGCGCCCCCAACCTGAAGACTGACATCCTCCTGGCCCGCCGCACCGGCTGACCAAGCCCAACCACGCAAAGGGCCCCGCGCCACCTGACGCGGGGTCCTTTTTGCGTACAGCTGGTCAGGCGTCTTTCGCGGGCCAGGGGGCGTTGGCGGGGCGGAGGGTGGTGAAGCCGCCGTCGGTGTGGAGGGCGGTCCAGGCGGCTAGAGCGCCCATGACCAGGATGGGGTTGTGCAGGTCGCCGGCGAGGATGGCGTTCACGACGTCGGCCAGGGGCGACCAGACGACCTCCATGTCGGCCTCTTCGTGCAGACGGTCGTAGACCTCTTCGGCGGCGGACAGGTCCCGGGCCAGGAAGATGCGCACGGCCTCGGAGGTGAGCCCCGGCGAGGTGAACGCGTCGACCAGCACGCGCCAGTCGGCCGCCTTGGTAGCCGCTTCCTCCCATAGCTCCCGCTCGGCGCCGACGCGGTAGTCCTCGCCCTGGATGTCGAGCAGGCCCGCGGGCGGTTCGAGCAGCCGGTGCCGGACCGGGTGGCGGTATTGCCGGACGAGCAGCATGCGCTCGTTGTCGTCCAGCGCCACCACGCCGACCGCGCCCGGGTGCTCGACGATGTCGCGGGTGAACGGCTCGCCGCCCGGCGGTTCGATCCGGTCGCGCCGGACCGAGATGACCCGGCCCGTCGCGTGCACGATCTCGGATTCGCTGACCGGCCAGGACTCGGGCTCGTCCCGCAGCCCCGCGCCGAACCGGACCTCTGGCTGATCCATCAGGCCTTCGCCGCCGACGCCTTGGCCTTCTTGACCGGGGTCGAACCCGCGGCCGCCTCAGCCGGCTTGGGCTCCTCGACCGGCAGGCGCGACTCGCGCTGACGGTCCAGGGCCGCGGAGATCAGACCCGAGAACAGCGGATGCGGCTTGGTCGGCCGTGACCGCAGCTCCGGGTGGGCCTGGGTGGCGACGAAGTACGGGTGCAGCTTGCGGTCCAGCTCGATGAACTCGACCAGCTCGTTGTCCGGCGAGGTACCGCTGAACACGAGACCAGCGGTCTCCAGCTTGTCCCGGTAGGCGTTGTTGACCTCGTAGCGGTGCCGGTGGCGCTCTTGGACGAGCCCCGCGCCATATAGATCGCGCACGATCGAGCCCTCGGCCAGGTTCGCCGGGTAGAGGCCGAGGCGCATCGTGCCGCCGAGGTCGCCCGCACCGGAAACGATGTCCTTCTGCTCCTCCATCGTGGCGACAACCGGCTGCTCGGCGTCCGGGTCGAACTCGCTCGAGTTCGCCTCGGTCAGGCCGGCCAGGTCGCGGGCCACCTCGATCACCATGCACTGCAGGCCGAGACACAGGCCGAGGATCGGGATGCCGGACTCGCGGGCGTACCGGATGGCGCCGATCTTGCCCTCGATACCGCGCACGCCGAAACCACCGGGAATGCAGATCGCGTCCACGTCGCCGAGCAGCTTCGCGGCCGCCTCAGGCGTCGCGCACTCGTCCGACGCGATCCAGCGCAGGTGCACCTTCGCGTCGTTGTTGAAGCCACCCGCGCGCAACGCCTCGGCGACCGAGAGATACGCGTCGGGCAGGTCGATGTACTTGCCGACGAGCGCCACGGTGACCTCGTCGGCCGGGTGGTGCACGACCCGCAGCAGCTCGTCCCACCGGGTCCAGTCGACGTCGCGGAACGGCAGGTTGAGCCGCCGTACGACGAAGGCGTCCAGGCCCTCGGCGTGCAAGACCTTGGGGATGTCGTAGATGCTCGGGGCGTCGACCGCGGCCACGACGGCCTCGACATCGACGTCGCACATCAGCGAGATCTTGCGCTTGACGCTGTCCGGGATCGGCCGGTCCGCGCGGCACACGACCGCGTCGGGCTGGATACCGATCGAGCGCAGCTGCGCGACGGAGTGCTGCGTCGGCTTGGTCTTCAGCTCACCCGACGGCGCCAGGTAAGGCACCAGCGAGATGTGCAGGAAGAAGACGTTGTCCCGGCCGACGTCGTGACGGACCTGGCGGGCCGCCTCCAGGAACGGCAGTGACTCGATGTCACCAACCGTGCCGCCGATCTCGTGCAGAACGACATCAACGTCCGGACCGGCCATGGCCAGCATCCGGTCCTTGATCTCGTTGGTGATGTGCGGGATCACCTGCACGGTATCGCCCAGGTATTCGCCGCGCCGCTCTTTGGCGATGACCGAGGAGTACACCTGGCCGGTGGTGACGTTGGCGACCTGCGAGAGGTCGCGATCGAGGAAACGCTCGTAATGTCCGATGTCCAGATCGGTCTCGGCGCCGTCGTTGGTGACGAACACCTCGCCGTGCTGGAACGGGTTCATGGTGCCGGGATCCACATTGAGATAGGGATCCAGCTTCTGCATGGTGACCCGGATGCCGCGTGCCGTCAGCAGACTGCCGAGGCTAGACGCCGTCAGCCCCTTGCCTAGGCTGGAGGCGACGCCACCGGTGACGAATACGTGCTTGGTCTGCTGCGAGAACGAAGCTCTGTCCACGGGCCTTCAGCCTACCTGTTCTCTGGGGTACTCGTGACCAGGCCCTGGTAGAGCGTCAGCAAATCGTGCGCCACCTGGTCCTCGTCCGGCCATGTTCCGGCCAACTTCCAGCCTCGTTCACGCAGGGTGGACGCCGTTTCGGAGTCCGCCAAAAGTGTTTGTACGCCGACCGCGAGCGCGGGCGTGTCGCCGGCTGGAGCCAGCAGAGCCGCCTCTCCCACCAATTCGGGAATTCCGCCCACTGCCGTGGCCACAACCGGTACGCCGACTTGCAGGGCTTCCTGGATTACCAGGGCCCGGGCCTCCCAGTGCGACGTCAGTAGGAATACGTCGGCTGCACGGAGTAGATCGCCTACGTCATCTCTGTGACCGAGCAGACGAACCGGAAGGCCTTCGGCGTCGATGCGGGCCTGCAAGTCCTCCTGGAGAGGTCCACCGCCTACGACGGCGAAAACCACGTCAGGCTGCTTAGAGGCGACAAGCGCGGCCACGGACAGGAACGTCGAGTAGTCCTTCTGGGGAGCCAGCCGGCCCACAGCAAGTACTAGCGGGGCCTCACCGATGCCTAGAGCGGCTTTAACGGCCTCAGGCGAGGTGTGGGCCTCCGACAACGCCGGAGCGGCTACAGGGGCCAACCGGACGTCTTTCGCACCTAGACCGCGAGCCAGTTCCACCAAGTCCGTGGAGGCTCCGAGCGTCACGTCGGCACCGCGAGCCACTAGACGTTGCCCAAGGCGCATCACGTGTCCACGAAGGCCTGTCGCGATCACAGCGTTATGCCAGGTCACGATGAGTGGCCGAAGGCGCGTGCGGTCCTTGAGCGCGGTCATGCCGGCGCGATAGCCGTGGGCGTGAATGACATCGCAACCACGAAGGCCCGCGGGATTCGAGACCACCAGGGCCTGGCCGAAGTCGAAATGCGCGGTGGTACCGGGTGGGCCGCACACGACGACCTCATGGCCCGCCGCGACGAACCTGGGGACCAAGGAGGCGACGTGCTGCCCGATCCCGCCTCGGGACTCCGCCAGCACCAACCCAACACGCATTCGGCGATCCTACTCGCCGGAAGTCAGCCTCGACGGATGAGCAGCTTGAGGTCTTGACGTGCCGTGAGACCCGCCACGAGCACGTAGATCACCACAACCGCCAGGCCCGACAGGAGTGCAAAGAGCAACGATCGGCCCCAACCACCAGTTGCAGCGGGCGAGGCAACCAACTGCCCGATAAACCCGGCGGCAATCGCCCCAAGTACCGCAGCCACCGCAGCGCGCGGCAACCCGCTCAAAACGGCAGGACCGGCCAGACGGCGAAGGACGACCAAGAGCGCCAGCGAACCGCCGAGCATGCCGCAGGACATCGCAGCCGCCAGTGCACCGACTACGTCAACGCCGTCCCACCTGGAAGTGACCACGAACCCGAGAACCGCTACGGACAACCACGCGATGCCAGTGACCACCGCGACGTGCCGACCCGCCTGACGCGCGTACAAGACCCGTCCGAGGTGCATGAGCAGGCCGAAGCCGATCAGCCCGGGCGCGAACCAAAGAAGGCCCGCGGCGAGTGAATCCGCCTGCGCCGCCTGAACCCGCCCGTCGTCGTACGCGAAGATCCGCGCCACCGGTACCGCCGTACCGACCAAGGCCGCCGCCCCGGCTCCCCCCGCCAGCAGTACGGCCCGGGTTGAAGTCGACGCCACCTGGTCGAAGTCCGACGAACCAGCCGAGTACGCCGCAGCCAGGCGCGGGAATACCGCCGTCGTAATCGGCACGGCCAGTACGGCGTACGGCAGCAGGTAGACCGCGTTCGCCCACGTGTAGACCGCGATACTGCCTGCGGCCCCTCGATGATTCGCCAAGTACGTCGTAGCGAGGTAAGCCACTTGCTGCGCGACTAATACCGCTAATCCCGCAAGGGCCAACCGTCGCAGTACCGGCCCGACCCCAGGGTCCAGCCGCAGGGTTGGCCGAATAGGCAGGCGGAGCAACAACATCGGGATCAACACGCTCAACGCGAGTGCGACGACGCCAGCGGTCGTCCCCCACGCAAGCAGGTCCACCGCGCCGGACGAGGCCTCATCCGCGCGAGGGGCCTGCGTGGCGAAAACCAGGTAGGTCCCGACCACCACGAGGCTGGACACGAGCGGAGCCACGGCGCCGGCCGCAAAACGCTGGTGGGACTGCAACACGGCCGTCGCCACCACGGCAACGGCGTACCCGAAGATCTGCGGTACGAAGATCACCAGCATCCTCGTGGCGGTTGCAGCCGTTCCACCGCATTCCGCGCCCGGATCCAGCATGGCGTTGGTGTAGCGGTCCGCGAGCAGCCAAGCCAGTCCAGCCACGGGAAGCAGCACCACGAACGACCAGGTGAGCAGCGCGCCGATGATCCGCCCTTGCGCAGCACGATCGCCCCGAGCCACCGGACCGGCCAGTACCGGGATCACCGCGCCCGCGAGCGCTCCGCCGACAACGATCTCGAACAACACGTTCGGCAACTGGTTGGCCGTCGCGTACGCATCGGCCAAACAACCCGCACCAACCGTCTTCGAGAAGACCAGCCATCTCCCGAACCCGACTACGCGGGCCAGCACAGTGACAGCGGCGACCAGTACGGCGGCCTGAGCCAGCCGACGGCCAACGCTCACCGGGGGCGTCGGCCCCACTGGTCGACGGCGTCGAGGGCCGGGTTGTTCGCGATGACCTTGGTGAAACTGACCTTCTCGCTGGCCAGGTTGAGCGCGACAACGCCAGCGGTGGCCAGGAGGCGGAACGGCCTCGGCAACGCGGAGGCAAGCGCAGTACCCGTCATAGCGCCCAGGCCGTTCGCGCCGCAGTCGCCGAGCATGGAGCGTTCCTCAAGGTCCGCCGGCGCAACAGCAGCCGCTGCGCCGACTACGGCCGCAGCCGGGCCCTTGGCCAGTACGGCCGGGGCATTGAGGGCCGCAACGGCCTTAAGGGCTCGACCGGGCCGGAGGTCCAGCAGGTTCGTGAGGTTGGCCGTGCCGGCGATAAGCGCCGTATCGAGCACTACGTCGGCAGCACGGGCGAACCCAGAAGACTTACGCGGCAGGAGCGCCGCAGCGCCTAGAGCGCTTACGCCGACACCGAGGATCTTGATCGCACCACTAGTGACCTCACCCCGGCTCAACGCGCTCAAGTGACCCTTGAACCCCTTGGCCTGGGTAGTCCCGTGCAGGTCGTCGAAGGCCCCGACAGCGCCCGAGACCGATCCGGCCAGCAGAGCGGCTGCACGCACCCGGACTGGCGTCGCGTGGTCACCGGCAACACCGGAGAGCGCGCCGAGAACCGCGATCGGCCCTTCCAGCAAGGTGACTGGCTCGCCCCGGTGGTTGATCCGTTCGAACGGCTCCCGCTGTTCCTCCGAGAGGCGCTGGGTCGCTCCTTCGACTGCACCGGTCGCGGCGGCCGAGGCCAGGGCGACGGCGATCCGGCCGAGTCCCATCAGTTGTCCTTCGCCTGAGCAGCGCTGGGGGCAACCCCGTTCTTCGCGTCCACACCGCCGTACTGACCGGCCTTGCCCTCGGCCTGCTCGACCAGGGCGAAAACGATCGTGGCCCGCCCGCTCGGCATGTTCGCGACGTCCACCGACGAAACCGCCTTGGCCGCGTCGGAATCACCGCGCAGCGACTTCAGGTAGCCACCGTTCTGCGCGCTTTCCGGCGTACCGGCGACGACCACGCCACTGCTGGCCCGGTCGAGACCCTCGGCCAGGTCCACCGCGTCGGAGTACGAGGAGGTGTCCGGCGCCGGGTTGGGGGTCTTGCCGGCGATCACGACGATCAGGCTGGCGCGCTGCTTCGGCGTCGGTTTGAGGCCGAACAGCTTCGAGCCGGTCAGGCCGCCAAGGATCTTGGTGGCGTCACCGTCAACGTTCTTGCCTTCGGCGTTCGCCGCGATCGCGCGGCCGAGGATCTGGCCGGTCCGCTCGAAGGTGGTGCTGTCCTTGGTGAAGGTGACGTCCGCGGTGACAAGCTCGGTGGTGAGCTGGTCGATCAGCTGGCGCTGGTCGGCCTGGAACAGCTTGGCGTCCAGCGAAACGCGGGTGGTGACCTGCGCCCCGGCCTTCTCCAGCGTCTCGACGGTGTTGTTGGCCAGATCGCCGTCGACGTCCGGCATCGTCACGACCGCGACGTTTTTGCCGGTCAGCTTGCCGTCGGTCAGACCGGCGGTCACCTTCGAGACGTAGTCGTCGCGGTACTTGTCCAGCGCCTTCGCCTGAATCAGTTCTTCGCGCGCCTGGACCAGATCCTTCCGGTCCTTCAGCGCCTGATCCTGCACAAGCTGCGTGCCGGTGCCCTTCAGCGGCCCGGCGCCGAGCACCACACCGGCACCGAGGGCGAAGAAGATCGCCACGATCGAGACGATGTGATAGCGAAAGTCGATCACGTGAACAGCTCCCGGACATTGAAGTAGATTTCGTTCCAGCGCGCCTTCAGGATCGACCACAGAATCGTGTGCGCGTCGATCGACACCATCGCGACGCTGAGCACGAACAATCCCGCGGTGATCAGCGCGATGATCTGGAACGTGGAAACGCGGCTGCGATAGAGACGGCTGACGCCCTTGGCATCCACCAGTTTCGCGCCCACCCGCAGCCGGGTGATGAAGGTGCTGGCCATACCGGAGCGGCCCTTGTCCAGGAACTCCACCAGCGAGTTGTGCGTGCCGACCGCGACGATCAGCGAGGCACCCTTGGAGTCGGCCAGCAGCATCGCGACGTCCTCGCTGGTTCCGGTCGCGGGGAACTCGATCGACTGCACGCCAAGGCGTTCCAGCCGGTCCGAACCAGGCGCGCGCCCGTCGCGGTACGCGTGCACGACCACCTCGGCACCGCTTTTCAGCGTGTCGTCGGTGACCGAGTCCATGTCGCCGATGATCAGATCCGGCGCGTATCCGTTCTCCACCAGGGCATCGGCGCCACCGTCGACCCCGATCAGCACCGGCCGGTACTCGCGAATGTACGGCCGCAGCGCGACCAGGTCGTCGCGATAGTCGTAACCCCGCACGACGATCAGCACATGCCGGCCGTCCATCGGGGTGTGGATCTCCGGTACGCCGACACCGTCGAGCAGCAGATCCCGCTCGCGGCGCAGGTACTCCAGGGTGTTGGCGGTGAAGGCCTCAAGCTGCGTGGACAGGCCCGCGCGGGCGTCGTCCATCGACTCGGCGACGGTCTCGCTGTCCTGGCTGGCGCCCTTGGCGAGCACCTCCTCGCCGCGGTACAGCACACCGTCGTGCAGGCGGATCTTCTCGCCTTCGTGCAAGGTGGAGAAGACCTCGCGGCCGATGCCGTCGACCAGCGGGATACCGGCCTCGACCAGGATCTCGGGGCCCAGGTTCGGATAACGGCCGCTGATCGAGTCGGCCACATTGATGACCGCGGCCACCTTGCAGTCGACCAGGGCCTCGGCGCTGACGCGATCCAGATCAACGTGATCGATCACCGCGATCTCACCGGGCTTGAGTCGCTTCGTGAGGTTCTTGGTACGGCGATCCAGCCGGACCACTCCGTGGATTCCGGGCAGTTCGGGCTGGCGTGTACGTCTCAAGGTGGGCAGTCTCATCGCGACTGCCATCCTGCCATGTCAGCGGACCGGGCCGTGCACTGTAAAGGTGGTTGAGCCCTGGTGTCTAGAGATTCGCAGCCGCAAGGCCGATCACGGACAGGCTCCGCCGCTACTTCTTGGCGCGCTTCTTTCCGCCCTTGCCGTGACGCTCCGCCGCCAGCGCGAGCAGTTCCTCGGCGTGGGCCTGCGCGGCGTCGGAATTCTCCAGGCCGGCCATCATGCGCGACAGTTCCTTCAGCCGGGCATCGTCATCCAGCGCGACCAGCCCACTGGTGGTGACCGAACCGTCGTCACTCTTCAGCACCACCGCGTGACGATCCGCGAACGCCGCCACCTGCGGCAGGTGGGTCACCACGATCACCTGGGTCTTCTCGGCCAGCTTGGCAAGGCGCTTACCGACCTCCACGGCCGCGCGTCCACCGATACCCGCGTCGATCTCGTCGAAGACCAGCGTGGGCACCGGATGGGTGTCCGACAGGATCACCTCCAGCGCCAGCATCACGCGGGAAAGCTCACCACCCGAGGCCGCCTTCTGCAGCGGGCGCGCGGGACTACCCGGGTTCGCCGCGAAGCAGAACTCGACCTCGTCCGCGCCGAACGGCCCCGGCGTACTGTCGTGGACCTCGACCGTGAGCTGCGCGTGCGGCATGGCGAGCCCACCCAGTTCCCCGGTCACGGCCTTGCCGAGGCGCTCGGCGGCGTCCCGGCGGGCGGTCGCGATGACGCCGCCCAACTCGGTCAACCGGGCCTGCAGATCTTCCTGCTCGGCGGTCAGCTGCTCGACCCGCTCGTCGCTGCCGTCGAGCTCGGCCAGTCGCGCCGCGGAGCGCTTGGACCACTCGAGCACCTCGTCGACCGTGCCCTCGGAGTCGCCGTACTTGCGGGCCAGCGAGGTCAGCAACGCGCGCCGCTCGCTCACCACGGACAGCCGGGCCGGATCGGTATCAACATCCGACGCGTACGACGACAGTTCGCCGGACAGGTCCGCCGCGAGATAGCCGAGTTCGCCAACCCGATCGGCCAGTCCCGCCAGGGTCGGATCGTGCTCGCGCTCACCGTCGAGGGCCTGCTTCGCAAGCGACAGCAGCCCCAATACGTCGTTGGGCCGGCTCGCGTCGAGGTCCTCCGCCGCGAGCGCGCCTGCCGCGGTGGTGGCCGCCGTACGCAGGCCGTCCGCATATGCGAGGCGTTCCTCTTCGGCGGCGAGTTCCAGGTCTTCGCCGGGTTGCGGTTCGGCCTTGGCGATTTCCTCGAGGCCGAAGCGCAGCAGGTCGGCCTCGGCCAGCCGATCGCGCTGGCGGGTGACCAGCTCGGTCAGCTCGGCCTCCACCTCGCGATGCCGGCGGTAGGCGGCGACATACTCCGCGAGGGGCTCCAGCACCGGCTTCCCGGCGAAGGTGTCGAGGGTCTCGCGCTGGCGGATCGGCTGCAGCAGGCGCCACTGGTCGGCCTGGCCGTGGATCGCGACCAGATCACCGGATACATCGGCGAGCACGCTCACGGGAACACTCGCACCGCCCAGGAAGGCCCGCGAACGCCCTTCGGAGGAAAGTTCGCGCGCGATCAGCAGTTCGCCGTCATCGAGTTCCCCGCCGCGGTCCTCCGCCTGCTGGACCAGGGACTTCGGCACCGAGGTGGCTCGCCCCTCGACCCGGGCCCGCCGTACGCCATGGCGGACCAGGCCACTGTCGGCCCGGCCGCCGAGCAGCATGCTCACGCCGGTGACGACCATCGTCTTGCCCGCACCGGTCTCGCCGGTGACCGCGGTGAAACCGGGGTCGAGGTCCAAGGTCGCGTCCTCGATCACCCCGAGTCCGGTGATCCGGATTTCGGACAACATCAGCCAGACCGTCCGTTCTTACGCTCGGCAGTGCCCCGCCAGCCCAGCACCGGCAGGTCGAACTTCGCCACCAGGCGATCGGTGAAGGGCGCTTCGTGCACCCTCGCCAGCCGCACCGGGGTCTTGCCACGTCGTACGTCGATGTGCGCCGCGCGGGGCAGCTCCACCGTGCGGCGGCCGTCACACCACATCACGCCCAGGCCTTCCGAGGCGCGCACCAGCTCGATCGACACCGTCGACCGCGGCCCGACCACCATCGGCCGCGAGTACAACGCGTGCGCGCTCAGCGGCACCATCAGAATCGCCTCGACCTCCGGCCACACCACCGGACCGCCCGCGGAGAACGCGTAGGCGGTCGACCCGGTCGGCGTCGCACAGACCACGCCGTCACAGCCCCAGCGCGACAGCGGCCTGCCGTCGACCTCGACCATCACCTCGAGCATGCGCTCACGGGCGGCCTTCTCCACGCTGGCCTCGTTCAGCGCCCAGGTCTCGGTGACGAGTTGCCCTTCGGCGTGTACGGAGATGTCGAGCGTCATGCGCTCCTCGACCACATACTTGCGATCCACCACCGACTGCACGGTGCGCTCGAGGTCCTCGTACTCAGCTTCGGCCAGGAAGCCGACGTGGCCTAGATTCACACCTAGTACGGGCGTGCCATGCGGGCGGGCCAGCTCGGCGCCGCGCAGGATGGAGCCGTCGCCGCCGAGCACCATGATCAGCTCGACATCGAGCGCGGCCTTGTCGGGATCGTGCGCGACCTCGACCGGGTCCAGCGCCAGGATGTCCGCGTCCTTACCACCAACGCGCACGCAGATGCCGGCGTCGGTGAGCAGGCGATGGGCCTTCCGGGCCACCTCGATGGCGTGCTCGCGGCCGGTATGGGTGACCAGCAGCACGCGACGCGGCTCGCTCACGGCCACCCCGTCCTCCCCATCGGTAGTCACTGTGGCCCTTGTTCAACGGCCATCCGGAGCATCGTCTCATCGAGCGGAGGTGCCGAACGCCGTATCCACAGGAAATACTCGACATTTCCGGACGGACCGGGCAACGGACTGGCCGCGACCCCCGCTATTCCCCAGCCCAGCGTGGTCGCCTTGGCCGCCACCCCGCGGACCGCGTCGGCCCGCAACTCGGGGTCGCGGACCACGCCGCCCTTGCCAAGGCGCTCCTTACCGACCTCGAACTGCGGTTTGACCATCAGCACGAGATCCCCCTCCGGCTGCGTCACCGAGATCAGTGCGGGCAGAACAAGTGTCAGCGAGATGAACGACAGATCGCTCACCACCAGCTCAACCTGCTCCCCCAGCGCCTCGGGAGACAGCGTGCGCACGTTGGTCCGGTCCATCACCGTGACCCGCTCATCAGTCTGCAGCGCCCACACCAGCTGGCCGTAGCCGACGTCTACCGCGAAAACGTGCTCCGCGCCGTTACGCAACAGGACGTCGGTGAAGCCGCCAGTAGAAGCTCCCGCGTCCAGACAGCGCTTGCCGGTAACAGTGAGCTCCTGGAACGCCTCTAGCGCTCCAACCAGCTTGTGGGCTCCCCTGGACGCATAACCCGGGTCATCCATCTCGGAGGTGTCCACCAGGATCGGAGCGTCAGCCCCGACCCCAGTGGCCGGTTTGCTCGCAACCGTGCCGGAAACCTTCACCCGGCCCGCGGCGATCAACTCGCCTGCGTGTTCCCGGGAACGCGCCAGCCCGCGCCGGACCAGCTCGGCGTCCAGCCGGGCACGTCGTACCGCTTTAGCCACAGTCGCTCGGGCCGCCGTCGATCAGCTGGGATCGCCGTCGGACTCGGCCAGGGCGCTCTGCAACCGCTCGTGCAGAGCGGCGTAGACCTCGCCGTGTTCCGAAACCGGCAGCTCGCGCAGCTCGTCGAGCCGGGTCATCGTCTCCTCCACCAGCGGGTGGCTCTCCTCGCGCACGGGCTCGGTCTCGTAACCGGGCTCGTCGGCGGGAAAGTCCTCGGGCTGGGGCTCGGCGTCGGGATCCGGACCGTGGTACGGCTGTTCAGACGGGAATTCGGTCACTCTCAGGCCTTCTTGGCAGCGGTCTTCTTGGCGGGTACGGCCTTTTTCGCGGGTGCCTTCTTGATCGGCGGAGTGGTCACGGCCGGCTCGGGCTTCGAGGCCTCGGCCAGTTCCTTCTCCAGCTTTTCGATCCGGCGGGCCAGCCCGGCGACCTCCTCGGCCCGCACGAAACCGAGCTTCGCGACGGCGCCTTCGACCTCGTTGGCCACGATCGCCTGCAGCAGCTGGCGATTGCTCTTGCTGGTGGCAACGATCTCTTCGGCGAGGTCGCTCACCTTCGTGGTCAGGCCGGTGGTCAGCGTCTCCGCGCCGGTCTGCTGCACCAGCGCCTTGGCGGCCGCCTGGGCACGCTGCTTGGTGACCTCGGTCAGGCCGTTGGCCAGCTGAACATAACCGCGCAGTGCATCCATCACCATGATGGCCTCCTCGCTGAGGCTGGGGTTCGTTGCCAGCCACGGTAGCGTGCGTTCACGGTTTCGCCAGGCCAACCTTGATCAGCGCGGCGCGAACGTCCACCTTGTCCTTACTTTCGGCGTCGTCGTTGGCGGCCCAGGCGGCGGAGAGGATCGCGCGCAGGCCGTCGTACGGCTCGCCTTCGCCTTCGATCACGACCGCGCCATCCGTTACCTCGGCGATCCAGCCCTCGCACGAGTGCATGCCGCCGTCCACCTCGACCGCGGGGTGCTTCTCGGCCAACGCGCTCAGCCCTGCCCCGATGTACGTCGGACGCTGTTCCAGCGGGGCGGCGGCCAGATCGATCGCGTCGTTGACCCCGGTCGCCACCCACAGGCTGGCAATGCCCACGGCGTAGGCGCCCGCTATATCGGTATCGAGCCGATCCCCGACCATCAGCGGTGCTTCGGCCTTCAACCGCTCGATGCTGGTCAGCAGCAACGGCGTCTCGGGCTTACCGGCGACCACCGGATCCACGTCCACGGCCTCGCGCACGGCCTTGACCAGCGCGCCATTGCCCGGCGCCTTGCCTGCCGCGGTGGGAATGGTGAGATCCAGGTTCGTCGCGAACCACTTGGCACCCGCGTTGATCGCGTGCGCGCCGTCCGCGAGCAGTACCCAGTTCACCTCCGGGTGGAATCCCTGCACGACCGCGACCGGGTCCTCGTCGCTGCTGCGGACGGCGGTCAGGCCGTACTCGTCGAGGGCCGCGAACAGGCCTTCGCCACCAACGACCATCACCTTCGCGCCGGCCGGGTACTGCTGGGAGATCAGCCGGGCCGCCGCCTGGGCGGAGGTGACCACGTCCTCCCCGGTGACGTCGAGGCCGAACGAGCTCAGGTGTTCGGCGACCACCTCGGCCGGACGGCTCGCGTTGTTCGTGATGTACCCGAGGCGCAGCCCGGCCTCGGCCGCCTTGCGCAGGCTCTCGGGTGCACCCGGCACCGGATCGGGCCCGACGTACACAACGCCGTCCAGGTCGAGCAGCGCGACGTCGTACCGAATGGCGAGGGGCTGGTCGCACGCCGAAAGCGGCGCCGGCGACTGGCCGTGCTTGCCGCCCGCGGTCATGACCGTCCCCGTACGATGCGGCTCATGTCCGAGTCGCGGAACGAGCCGCATCCCGTCACGCGGCCGACGCCTTCAACAGCTCTGGAGCCGTTGCGGCTGGAGCCGTTGCGCGCGTGGCGATTCGTCGCCGGGCGGGTCAGCACCCTGGGCGCGGTCACCTCGCCGCCGTACGACGTACTGGAGCCGGCGCTGGTCCGGCGGCTGACTGATTCTGATCTCCACAACATGGTGCGGCTCATCCTTCCACGCGACTCGGATCTTGGCCCGAGCCGGTACGACCAAGCGTCCTCGCGGCTCACCGCCTGGCAGCGTGGCGGGGTCGTCGTCCAGGACTCACGGCCCGCGCTGTACGTGTACGAACAGCGCCTCGGCGAGGATTTCCTGTGCGGCCTGATCGGTGCCGTCGGGCTCGATCCGACCGGCCAGGTGGTCCTGCCGCACGAGGACACGATGCCGAACTGGGTGGACGATCGATTCACGCTGATGGAGGCCACCGACGCGGACCTCGAACCGATCCTGCTCGCGTACACCGGGGGCGGCGCCGCCAGCGACGCCGTCGACGAGGCCCGCGCGGGCGTGCCGTGGCTGGTCGCGGACTCCGAAAACGGCGCCATCCATACGATCTGGCGGATCGACTCGCCCGCGACGCTCGACGCCATCGCCGCCGACCTGGCCAGGCACGAGGCCCTGATCGCCGACGGCCATCACCGGTACGCCGCCTACCTCGAACGTCGTCGCCGCGAACCCGACCGCCCTGGCACGGATTTCGGCCTCGCGATGCTCGTCGATCACGGCCGTCATCCGCTCAGCCTGGATGCGATCCACCGGACCGTTCCGGGTCTGTCGCTGGAGATCGTGTCCGCCCGTACGCCGCAAGGGTGGCAGGTCACGCCCGGCCGACGGCAGGACCTTCCGCACCGGTTGTCGGTCTACGACGGCACGGCCTGGCTCACGCTGTACCGCGCGGAGGCCTCGGCCCCAACGAAGCCGGAGGTGTCGCTGCTGCACGAAGAGCTCTTCCCTGCTTGGGGAATCGACGCCTCGCGGGTGGGATTCCACCACCGCCTGGCGGACGCCCTCGAACAGGCCTCCGGCGAATCCGCCGTCGTCGAGCTGGACCCGCCGCGCCTGGACCAAGTCCTCGCCACCGCCGCCCAAGGCGCCCGCCTCCCGCAAAAGGCCACCTCGTTCGGCCCCAAACCCCGCACCGGCCTGCTCTTCCGCACGCTCTGACCGCCGCCCCTTACCCGCGAGTGGACGCGTCTGTCCGCCCGCCCTTGTCCCGGTGCGCGAATGGCCGGCGAATGGTCAGTCGCGATGGTAGAGGGCGAGGAACTCATCGCGGAGTGGGCGACGGGCGGCTCGATGGCGTTCCATCAGGCGGCCGAGGGCGAAGCCCATTTCGACGTCGCCCAGCCGGTCCGCCTCGTCGAGGAACAACCAGAGGGTGTCGGCGGCCGCGCAATGATCTTGATGCTGGCCGATCAGCTCCTGGAACTTGGCGGCCCGTGCCGCGATTTCCTTCGCCTCTTCGCCTAGAACGCGGGACATGCTCTCGGCGGCGTACCGAAGACGCTTGGCGTCGAGCCGTACGTCGTGCCACTGCTGATCCGGCGACCACGCAGTGAGCTGGTCCGCAGCCGCTGTGAACTTGGCCTGCGTGGACGCCAGCAGGCGCGGGAGGACCTTGCCGCAGGGGCGGTCGGCTCGTGCTCGAAGTTCGGGAGCGGCTGCCACGGCGTCTAGTAGGTCTAGGAGCATCGCTGTCCGCTGGCTGGCTACTGCGTCTTCTGCACCCGCTACTGCGCGTGTGAGGCTGGTAGCCAGTAGGTGAAGGATTGTGGCGACGTAGTCCGCGTCGTCCTCGCCAGTGGCGTTATCCCGGATGAGCGTCGAAACGACCTCTAGGTCGCGCGCCTGGCTACAGCTCATTGCTAGCTGGGAAAGCTCCTTGCGGAGGAGTACGACCTGATCACCGCCCAGGAGACGTCGGAACAGCCTGAGGTCGCTGCGGAGCCGTCGACACGACACCCGCACCTGGTGGACGCCGTCGTTCTCAGACGCCTCCACCATCGCCACGGAGCGCCGCAGCCGGGCGGCGCCGGACAGCAACGATCCCGTCACCAACACCCCGACCGGCGAGGCCGGGGACAAGTCCACCGCGATGGCCGCCATCGGGCAATTCTCGCGGACCCGGCGCGCTGCCGTGGTGAAACCGCGCGCGCCGCGTCCGGGAACCGCCCGACGGCAACCCTCCGCTACTTCTCGGTCACCCCACCAGGCGCAACATCGCCCTGGTCGCCGTCCTGTTCGTCGTCAGCAGCCTCGTCCTCGACCTGCACGTCCTCGACGTGTACGTCTTCGGCAGCCTGGTCTTCCGCAGGTACGTGGGACTCGTCGCTGTCGCCCTGCTCGTCCTCGTCGGCGTTGGTCTCGTCGGCGTTGATCGTCTCGCCGAATTCGTCCAGGTCGTTCGAGCTGTCGGCGGTCACGTGCACTGCCTTGGGCTCTTCGGTGACATCGATGATGGCGTCGCCCGACTCCTCGTAGTCCTCGTCATCGTCCTCGTCGAGATCGATGAACTCGAGGCCTTCGAGCGCGGCCGCACGCTCGGCGGCGTCCGTCGTACCGTCGATGTCGACACCCGCGGCACGGTGGAACCAGACCAGAGCCTCTTCCTCCCGGCCGAGTTCCGCCAAGGTGTCGGCGTACGCGTAGCGCAAACGCGCCAGCCACTCGACCCGGACCCGCTTGTTCAGCTCAGGTACCTCAAGCGTCTGCAGCGCGGCAGCGGTCTGCCCCATGTCGCGACGCGCGCCGGCGGCCACGATCAGCATCTCCATCTGCGAGCTGAGCTCGAGATCCTTGACCTGGTGCTCGCGCGACAACGCGAGCGCCTTCTCCGGCCGCCCGAGCGCACGCTCGCAGTCAGCCATCGTCGGCAGCACTTCCTGGTTACCGGTCATCCGCCGTACGGCGCGGAACTCGGTCAGCGCCTCGTCGTAATGACCTGCCAGGTACGCCGTGACCGCCACGGCCTCGCGCACCCCACCCAGGCGTGCGGCCAGCCGGCGCGCGGTCTTCGCGTGCTGGTAGGCCAGTTCCGGGTCGTGGTCGATAAGCATTCCGGACGCGACCAGGTGCTGGGCGACCAGGTCGGCGAGCGTACGCGGCAGACCACGCAGCTCCTGCTTCACCGAACGGTCGAGCTCAGCTCCGGTTACACCCGCGGGAATGGGCGGATCGTCCTTGCGAGGTCCGACCCTTTCCGGCTGCTCCTCGCGCGGTCCGCGACCTCTATCGTCGCGACGGTCGTCACGGCGTCCACCACGCGGCGCGGGCGGACGTCCGCTGCCGCGCTGGTCACGCCCACCACGGTCGTCACGGCCTCCACGGCCCCCCGCGGCCGGGCCACGGTCATCGCGGCTCGCGCGGTCGCTGTAGCCAGTACGTTCGTCGCGTCCGCCACGACCACCAGCGGCCGGACGGCTCGAACGCTCGCCGTACACGGCCCGGTCGCCGCCGCGCGCGAACGGGTTGCGGTCATCCCGCCCGCGATCGCCGCCACGGTCATCGCGCCCACGGTCATCGCGCCCACCACGGTCACCGGCCGAACCGCGCGCGCCGGCGCCACGGTCATCGCGGCCACCCGCACCACGAGCCGGACGCTCACCGAACGATCCACGCTCCGGCCGAGCACCGTAGGACCCACGGTCATCGCGTCCCCGGTCGTCGCGACTGCGGTCGTCGCGGCTGCGGTCGTCGCGGCCACCACGGTCATCGCGCGGGGGACGGCTGCCGAAGCGGTCGTCGCGGGCCGGACGGTCGTCGCGACCGCCATACGAACCACGCTCAGGGCGGGCACCGTACGAACCACGGTCGCCCCGGTCGCCGTACGAGCCGCGGTCGTCGCGACCGCCTCGGTCGTCACGCGGCGGACGGTTGTCGTCGCGGGGCGGCCTGCTGCCCCAGCGGTCGTTCCCACCGGCCGGGCGTCCGCCCCGGTCGCCGGAGCCGGCACCACGGTCGTCGCGCGGGGGACGGCTGCCGAAGCGGTCGTTGTCGCCGCGCTCGGCGTAACCGCCGCGGTCGTCACGCTCATTGCGCTCGCCGTAGCCGCCACGGTCATCGCGACGGGGACCCCCGGGACCACGGCGATCGCCGCCGGAGAAGCTGCGTCCGCCACCGGACGAACTGGGACCGCCAGACTTCGACGGACCCCCGGAGCGTCCACCGCCGCCGGAGCCGCCAGACCAAGAACTACCGCCGGATCCACCTGAACGGGCTCCGCCACCGGTACGCGGTCCATCGCCGCGGTAACCACCGTCGCCACGCCCAGCGCCGCCCGAACCACCCGAGCGACCGGAGTCGCCAGAACGGCCAGGACCACCCGAACGACCAGCGTCGCCGGAACGACCGCCGCCAAAGCCACCAGGCCCACCGGAACGGCCAGAACCGCCTTGGCCAGCGCCGCGGCCGCCGGAGCGGTCGTCGCGGCCGGAGCCGGAGCGGTCATTGCCGCCACGGCCGGCGCCGGAACGCCCTGCTCCCCCGCCTGAAGAGCCCCGGCCTGAGCGATCGCCAGGACCGGAACGGGGTGAACGAGGTGGCGTGGCCACAGTGACTCCTATCGATCGAACACAGATTGGTGCAGACGCTCAGCTCAGCGCTGACATCTAGAGCTAACAAGCCAGGGCCGGACAAAATGCCCTCGGCTAGATGGTAGAGCCTCCACAAATGTTAAGGGCCACCCGTTGCCGGGTGGCCCTTAACAGTGTGAATGTCCGGCGACGTCCTACTCTCCCACGACCTCCCGGTCGCAGTACCATCGGCGCTGGCGGGCTTAACTTCCAGGTTCGGAATGGAGACTGGGTGTTTCCCCGACGCTATGGTCACCGTAACTCTTGTAGAACATGTAGCCACTATCGACCAGTGCTGCTGGGATTGTGGCTGTGTTCTGAGAGCTGCATAGTGGACGCGTATGTTGCGCAAGTTCATGTTTGTTGT
>NZ_JBHLTC010000032.1:0-184008 GCF_042434725.1 Kribbella deserti
AACACCCCGAACCCACCCAGCAACCCGCGCCACACCCAAAACGCAACAGGCTCTGCAGCCGGGTAGTCGCGCCGAAAGTCGGCACTGGCCCGTCGCGGCTGCGCCGACGTCGGGTCCGTTCGAGCTGACGGCGAGCCGACGTGCTGTGCCGACGTTGCGCCCGTCCAAAGTGACGGCCGACCGACGTGCTGCGCCGACGTTGCGTTGTGGCCTGGACGCCGATTCGCGGTGGGGGTCGACGAGGGATTTCTCTTGACGTCAAGATAATGTATCTTGACGTCAAGAGAAACTTGTTGAGGGGAAGTGGTACGTCCATGGCCAAGATCAAGGTGCTGAACCCGGTCGTCGAGCTCGACGGGGACGAGATGACCCGGATCATCTGGCAGTTCATCAAGGACCGGCTGATCCATCCGTATCTCGATATCGACCTGCGGTACTACGACCTGGGGCTGGAGCATCGCGACGCCACGAACGACCAGGTCACGGTGGACGCGGCCGAGGCGATCAAGCGGTACAACGTGGGCGTGAAGTGCGCGACGATCACGCCGGACGAGGGTCGGGTGGAGGAGTTCGGGCTTAAGCAGCAGTGGCGCTCGCCGAACGGCACGATCCGCAACATTCTTGGTGGCGTGATCTTCCGGGAGCCGATCGTGCTCGCGAACATTCCGCGGCTGGTCCCGGGCTGGACCAAGCCGATCATCGTCGGCCGTCACGCGCACGGCGACCAGTACAACGCCACCAACTTCCGCGTGCCTGGATCGGGGCGGCTCACGATCAAGTTCCAGCCGGCCGACGGTTCCGAGCCGGTCGAGCACGTGGTCGCGGACTACGGCGACGACGGTGGCGTGGCGATGGGCATGTTCAACTACAACCAGTCGATCGAGGACTTCGCCCGGGCCTCGTTCTCGTACGGCCTGCAGCGCGAACTACCGGTCTACCTGTCGACGAAGAACACCGTGCTCAAGTCGTACGACGGCGCGTTCAAGGACATCTTCCAGGAGGTCTTCGACGCGGAGTTCAAGGCGGACTTCGAACAGCACGGGCTGACCTACGAGCACCGGCTGATCGACGACATGGTGGCCTCCGCGCTGAAGTGGGAAGGCGGCTACGTCTGGGCGTGCAAGAACTACGACGGCGACGTGCAGTCCGATATCGTCGCGCAGGGATTCGGCTCACTCGGCCTGATGACCTCGGTGCTGATGAGCCCCGATGGCCGGACGATCGAAACCGAGGCGGCACACGGAACGGTCACCCGGCACTACCGGCAGCACCAGGCCGGCAAGCCGACCTCGACCAATCCGATCGCCTCGATCTTCGCGTGGACCGGCGGCCTTCGGCATCGCGGCAGGCTCGACAACACTCCGGAGGTGGTCGCGTTCGCCGATGCCCTCGAAGCGGTCTGCGTCGAGACGGTTGAGCAGGGCAAGATGACCAAGGACCTGGCCACCTTGATCGGGCCGAACCAGCTCTGGCTCACCACCGAGCAGTTCCTCGCCGCCCTCGACGAGAACCTCCAGCGCAAGCTCCGCTGAGCGTCAGCGCGTCCGAAGAACCTTGAGCCCAGGTTCTTCGGACGTACGACGTCAGAGCAGCAGGTAGATCGTGAAGAGCACGGGCGTGGCGAACGTGATCAGCATCAGGAACGCGATGAACCGATGCGCGGGCTTGGTCGCGTTGAGTTGTGCGGCGAACTCGATGAGTGCGCCTTCCTGGGTATGCCGGCTCAGGCCCATCCGCTGGGCCTCGGCCGGCCTCCGGTCGTTGTGCGCGCCGGGCGGAATGCCGCGATGCGCCGGTCCGAGCGGGGCGTCGTCGTACGGGTCGTCGTTGTACATCCGACCTCCCACGGGAAGTGAGTGGAGCACAAGCTAACCCCGCGGATCACTCCGGCTCAAGCAACCCGCGGTTCCGTCTCGCTTACGTGCCCCGATCAGGTGAAGTCGACAACCCAGGACACGCGCGTGCCGCTGCTGCAGATGAACAGCAGGCAGTTCCGGTAACTGTGTTTGGCCTGACCGACGCCCAGGGTAGTGAAATTGCAGTTGAGCACAGTTGAACTGTGGTCATCGAGCAGTCTGGACATCGCTTCCTTGGCGGTCATGTCGTTGGCACCAACGGCGGCGTACGACGCGCTCCCTCCATCCATTCGTCCACTGGACGCACGATCAGCGGCATCCTCGCGGGAGGCCAGGGTCAGGGGGGTACTGCGCTTCAGCGGCGCACACCCCGCCTCTTGGCGCGCGATCTCGATGTTGCCGAACAGCTCCCGCTCGGCCGCCGTCATCCCGCCGGTGTCCGTCGGGGTGCGGGTGGTTTCGGTCGGGGTCGGCTTCGGCGTCGTGGTGGTGGGGCTGGTGGATTGGGTCGGCTTGGTGGTGCCGCCGCTGGTCGGCTGGGTGGACGTCGGCCGGGGTGTGGTGGTCGGGCGGTACGTCGCGGGAATGGTGCCGATCGAGGTCGGCCGGTCCGTGGGCGACGTGGTCGGGGCCGGGGTCTCGGTGTCGAGACGATCCGGCGTACCGGTTGGCGTCACGCCCGGCGTCGGGGTCGGGGTGCTGCCCGGGGTGGATGGCGTGGACGACGGCAGCGGGGCCGTGGACGGGATGTCGCCGGGCGTGCTGTCGGCGAGCGGATCCTCGTGACTGGGCGTGCTGTAGCGATCGTCCTCGCGGCTGACGTACGGAACCGACTCGTCGGCGAGACCTCCGCCGGGTTCCTGGACGAGGATCCAGGCGATGGGCGCGATCACGGCCACGAAGGCCCCGATCACGATCAGGGGCTTCAGCCGCCTGGAGTCGTTCTTCCGCCTGCTGTGCGGCCGCCGGGTGGCGCCGGGCTCTGACATGCTTGCGTAAATCCCTTCACGGTCGCCCCCAAGACGTACCTCACCTCGTCCAGCCGATTCCCTGAAGAGCAAAGGAAACGGCAGACCCTGACCTGGGGGGGACTACCCCCGCCAGATCGTTTCGATACCTGTCGATCCGTACTGACTGAATGGCGGAACGGCCGCTGCACTGGCGGGAAACGGCCGGTCACGCAAAGTGGTCAGCCGCCGAAATCCTGAACCCAGCTACCTGGGCTGTACCCCTCCCGCACCTGGCCGGAGTCGTAACCGACGCCGGTTTCGGTGAAACGGCAGTTCAGGATGTTGGCGCGATGGCCGTCGCTTTGCAGCCAGGCCGCGACGACCCGTTGAGCGGTGGAATAGCCGGCGGCGATGTTCTCGCCGTACGTCTCGCCGCTCCAGCCGGCGTCTCGCATTCGCCGCGAGGCCGTTTTGCCCTCGGGCGTCTTGTGATCGAAGTAGTTGCGCTCGGCCATGTCCGAGGCGTGCCCGCCGGCGGCGCGGACCAAGGCGTCGTTCAGCCGCAGTGGGCGGCAGCCGTACTCGCGGCGGGCCGCGTTGACCAGGTCGAGCACCTCGCGCTCCTGCGCGTTCGTGCCACCGGGCGGCGGTTTCGACGGGGGCGGCGTGGTCGGGTCCGGAGTGGGCTCGACCGTGACGGTTTTCGTCGGCGTTCGCGTGGGCTTGGTGGTGCTGTCCGGGGTTCGGGTCGGTACCTCGACGGTCTGGGTGTGCGTCGGCCGGACCGTGATGGTGGTGGTCGGAGGCGGCGTGGTGGTCGTACCGGCCGTGGGTGTCGGCTTGCTGGGTTGCGTCGGTACGACGGTGGGATCCGGCGTCGGGCTGTTGCTGATGCCCGGGCCGAGCGAGCTCTCGCCGCGCGGCGTACTGGTGGTCTTGACGACCTTGCCGTGCGGCAGCGTCACCGTGACAACAACCTCGGTGCGCTTGTCGCCGGGGTTGTCGATGGCTTCACTGCCGCGCTCGGTACCGGGATCGTCCTCGGCGACGTTGCGCAGCGTGGCCTGGCGATCCTGAACGGCATCACCGCGGTCGCTGGTCATCACCCACACCACAGGGGCAGTGGCGAGCAGCACGGACAGCGCGCTCACCACGGGCCCGATCACACCTCGACGGGCCTTTTTGCGATGCCGGCCGCTAACAGGCGAGTCGGTCATGGGTCAGCGATTCCTTTGTCGTCGTGAAGTCCCCGTGTCACGAAGTACGAACGCAGACCCTAGCGGATCGCGGGTCCGGCAGGTGGCTGACCACTCAAGATTTAACTTGCCCCTGGCATTCACCCCGTTCCGCTCGCTCAGCGAGCCGCGACCGCGGAGTTGTCCTGCCGTCCTTCCATCCTCACTGTCAGCGGGAGCGGCCGACCACGATGTCCGCGGCGACCTTCCAGCCGAGTGATCGGTACAGCCGCAGGCCGTCCTTGGAGGCGGCGAGCACGCCCCGGGTGGCGCCCTGGGCCGCGGCGGCCTCGACCAGCGCGGCCATCACGGCACTGCCCAAGCCGCGGCGGCGATGCTGTGGATCGGTTTCGATCCGGTCCGCGATCGCGTCCGTGCCCACGACGGCCATCCGGCCGCTGGACGCGACGGCGCCGTGAATGGTCGCGCGGGTGATGATCACGTCGGACTCGAGTTCGGAGACCAGGGCATAACGCGGATGCAGCTGGAGCTTGGGCTGATCCGACAATCGGATCGTCATCAGCCACTCCTTGTCGCGCTGGATCTCCAGCCCGAGTTCGGCCAGCTCGTCCGCCCGCGCCTCCCGGTCGTCGGTGACCACCGTCACCCAGGCCGAACCGCGCGCGCCGGTTGTCGCCAAGGCGAGACCGGCGGCCCGTTCCAGCCGTTCGGGATGCGCGTCGGCGTCCAGTACGACGTACTCCATGGCGCGGCCCTGCTCACCTGCCCGAACGGTCAGGAGGCCATCCTCATCGACAACGGTCGTCCAGCCCCGGGACTTCGACCATCCGGCTTGCCACTGGCGAACCAGCTCCTCACGATCGGTCACTGTCGAATTCAAGCAGCCGAAGCGCCTCACGGCGAGGGGAAAGGCGATTCGCTTCGCAACAGATCGAACCAGACCATGTCCTGGCGAGTGCCGTCGCGCATCACCTCGGCCTCCCGTTCGATGCCTGCCGCCACGAATCCGTTGGCCTCGGCAACATGTCGCGAGGCCGTGTTACCGCGGGCGGTGGCCAGCACCAGCCGGTACCGCCCGAGCCCGCCTTCGGCCACCGGGGTGAACGCGTGCCGGATGGCCAGCCCGACCGCCTCGGTCATCAGCCCACGGCCGCGCGCCTCGGGATGGGCCCAGAACCCGATCTCGCCCGAGTCGTCACCCTCGAGGTGCAGCACGCTGAGATTGGCCAGCAGTACGTCGGTGTCCGGATCGGCGATCGCCCAGCTGATCGCCGTACCGGTCGCGCTCATCCAAAGGCGCGCGTCCAGATAGGTCTCGCCGTCGGCCCGGGTGAACGGCGAGGCGAAGTGCGGCGCCCAGTACTGCGTTCGCTCGTCCGAGGCGGCCTCGACGATCCGCTCCAGGTCGGACGGCCCGTGCGGCCGCATACGGAAGCGCTCGGTTTCGATCACCGGGATCTGCCACCACGGCGTACGCGGTTCGGCCGGGTCCTTCGACCGCCGCGTGGCGAGCCACTCCTCGCAGCGCACCCCCTCGTACGCCGTACCGCCGTCGACGTAGGTGAACTGGCCGAACCCGGCTTCCCAGGCGGTTCGCATCGCATCCCAGCGGCCGGCCGGAGATCGCCAGACCAGGATCTCCCAGCCGAGCCGCTCGAACGCGAACGCCGTCACCAGTCGCAACGCCTGCACCCCGGCCGCTGGCAGCAGGTTGAACCGCAGGTCACCGCCGAGGCCGCCCGTCGGGGTCAGGTCGATCGTGCCGGCGTCCCGGCCGTCGTACTCGACCGTCCAGCTGAAGTCGGTCTTGCCCAGCCGCAGCCGGACGGCCTCCTGGCGGAGCTCCATTCAGCGAACCTCTGTCTTGAGCAGGTCGAACATGACCAGGTTGTCGTAGCTGCCGTCGCGCAGTGGGGCGGCGGCGCGCTCCATGCCGATCTGGGTGAAGCCGTTGGCCTCGGCGACGTGGCGCGAGGCCGAGTTGGGCTCGTTCGCGAACAGGACCAGTCGGCGCCGGCCGAACCCACCCTGCTCGATTGGAGTGAAGGCCAGCTTGATCACCAGCGCGACGGCCGCCGACATCACGCCCCTGCCCCGGGCCTCCGGGTGACCCCAGTAGCCGATTTCGGCCAGGGTCTTGTCGATCCGGTGGGTCATCTCGAACAGGCTCACGTTGCCGAGCAGCCGGTCGTCGGCGGCGTCGGCGATCGCCCACGACACCCCGCTGCCGGCGGCGGCCCACTCCTGACGGGTCTCGATGAAATCCTTGGCGTGCTCACGGGTGTACGGCGCGGGCATACCGGACAGCCAGTGCTGGGTCCGCTCGTCGGCGCAGGCCTCGGCGGTGCGGTCGATATCGCGTTCGTCCAGCGGACGCAGCCGGATCCCGTCGCCCTCCACCACCGGGATGGTGAACCAGTTGCCCTGCGGTACGCGCTCCTCGTCGCTGGTGATCGAGGCGATCCACTCGTCGTGCCGTACGCCGCGGATCAGGGCGGCGTCGGGCAGGGTCTGGAACCGCCGGAAGCCGCACTTCCACGCGGCCCGGCGCGAGGCCCAGTTACCGCTGACGGCCCGCCACGTGACCCGGTGCCAGCCGAACTCGCCAAAGGCGTGCCCGAGGACCAGCTGGATCGCCCGGGTCATCACACCCGCGTTCCGGGCCCACGGTGCCAGCCCGAAACCGAGCTCGCCGCCCTTGGCCTCACCACCGCGCAGGTCGATCGTGCCCGCGAAGCGGCCGTCGTACTCGATCGCCCAGGCCCAGAAGCCGCCGTCCCGCCAGCCGGCCGGAATGACCACGGTCACGAAGTTCACCGCGTGCTCGCGCTCGTACGGCACTGGGATGGTGGTCCAGCGCTGCATCTCCGCGTCCTGGCACATCGCGTACGCCGGCTCGACATCCGCCGGCTCGTGCGCGCGCAACGTCACCACGCCATCGGTCAGTAGTGGCACATCCTCGGGAAACCTCATGCCCCTAGGTTCTCCCACCAACCCACCTCCGCGCCTCCGACTTTCCCCTGCGTGGCGTCTGCCCGCACTAGGCTGTGGGCGTGAACACGTCTGAGAGCACCGAGCCGGCCCGGGGGCGGGGTGGACAGCTGGCCGCCCAGCGCCAGGCGACGATCGTTGCCGAGGTCAACAGCCGGGGCGCGATCACGGTTGCCGAGCTGGTCGAACGGTTCGGGGTGTCGGACATGACGATCCGGCGCGACCTCGACGCGCTGGACTCCAGCGGCCTGTTGCACAAGGTGCACGGCGGAGCCACCTCGGTCGGTCTGCGCAGCGCGCACGAGCCCGGTTTCGACGCCAAGCTCACGCAGGAATCGACCGCCAAGCACGCGATCGCCCAGGCCGCTGCCAGCCGGGTGCGTCCTGATAGCGCGGTTGGTATCGGGGCCGGTACGACGACGTACGCGCTGGCCCGGCATCTGCTGCGGATCGAGAATCTGACCGTGGTGACGAACTCGGCGCGGATCGCGGACGTGTTCCACAGCAACAGCCGTTCGGATCGGACTGTCGTGTTGATCGGTGGTATTCGGACGCCGTCCGATGCGCTGGTTGGACCGATCGCCACGGCGGCCCTGCAGTCACTGCATCTCGATATGTTGTTCCTGGGTGCGCATGGCGTTGATGCCGAGCATGGGCTCAGTACGCCGAACCTGATGGAAGCCGAAACCAACCGCGCCTTCATCGCCGCCAGCCGCCAGGTGGTGCTGGTCGCCGACCACACCAAGTGGGGCACCATCGGCCTCAGCACCTTCGCCGGCTGGAACGACATCAACATCATCGTCACCGACCCAGGCCTGCCACCCCCCACCCGCAAAGCCATGCACAGAACCGGCTGCGAACTAGTGATAGCCCCCTGAGCCTCACCCCTGCAGGCCAGCGCCGGGTGGCGGCATGCAAGCGGAGCCACCTCAGCCCTGCGTCGATTGGGCAGGATTCGCCCCCGGGCTGTTGCTTGATGGCTGATCCGCCGCGAGGGCGGTCGAATCCAGACCAATCGACGCAGTGCTTGCGCCATCGCAGCGTGCGCGTGGATCCGGTGCTGGGTGGTTCAGGTGAGGCGGGAGGCGCCGGGGCTGGGGGTGGCGGGTAGGGGGGCGGGGGCGGTGAAGCCGTGGTCGGCGAAGGCTTTTTCGATGGCGGCGAGCGTGGTGTCGGCCGCGGCGGCCTCGACCAGGGCGATGATGCAGCCGCCGAAACCGCCGCCGGTCATGCGTGCGCCGAGGGCTCCGGCCGCGAGGGCGGCATCGACCGCGACGTCGAGTTCCGGCACGGTGATCTCGAAGTCGTCCCGCATCGACACGTGCGACGCCGTGAACAACGCCCCCACATCGCGAAGACGCCCGGCGCGCATCGCTTCAACGGCCTGCTCGACCCGGGCGATCTCGGTGACCACATGCCGCACCCGGCGACGATCGACCTCGTCATCCAGCCGAGCCAGCGCGTCGTCCAGACCCTCCGGTGAAATAGCCCGCAGGGACGGTACGCCGAGTTGGGCGGCCGCGGCCTCGCAGCTCTTGCGGCGCGCGGCGTATTCCCCGTCCACGTGGCGATGCGGCGCCTTCACGTCGATCACCAGCAGCTGCAGGCCGGCCGCCGCGGGGTCGAACGGGATCTGCGCGATCGACATCGCCTGGATGTCGAAGAACAGCGCATGCCCTTCCGTACAGCACATCGAGGCCATCTGGTCCATCAGACCGACCGGCGCACCGACGTAGATGTTCTCCGCCTTCTGGACAAGACGGGCCACCTCATCCGGCGCCACTTCGATGCCACGCAGTTCCAGCAGCGCGAGGGCCGACGCGCAGAGCAGTGCCGCGGACGACGAGAGACCCGCGCCCGTCGGCAGATCCGAATCGATCAGCAGATTCGCGCCACCCACGTCGTACCCGGACTCGCGCAGAATCCACGCGGCGCCGGCCGGATAAGCGGCCCAGTCCGAGACCGAGCCCGGCTCGAGCGCGGCCAGGTCCGCCTCGATCACGTCGCGGCCCTGGGTGGAGCTGAAACGCAGCCGGCCGTCGGGACGCGCGGCCGCGGCGACCACGATCTGCTGGGAGAGCGCGATCGGCAGTACCAGGCCGTCGTTGTAGTCGGTGTGCTCTCCGATCAGGTTGACCCGGCCGGGAGCGCGCCAGACGCCGTCCGGACGGGTACCGAAAACCTGCTCGAACTGTTCGGCGATCACGCGTTGACCTTTCGGAGAGCCTCGGCCACGTTTTCGGGCGAGGTGTCGGAGATGAAGGCGCCCATGGCCGACTCACTGCCGGCGAGGTACTTGATCTTGTCGGCGGACCGCCGGATCGACAACACCTCCAGGTGCAGGTAGCCGAGGTCCCGGTCGATCCGGACGGGCGCCGGATGCCAGCCCGCGATGTACGGCAGGGCATCGCCGTACAGGCCATCGAGCCGTTGCAGCACATCGAGGTACAGCTGGGTGAAGTCGTCCCGCTCGGTCGCGGTCAGCCCGGCGATGTCGGCCACCTGGCGATTCGGATACAGGTGCACCTCCACCGGCCAGCGGGCGGCTTCGGGTACGAAGGCGGTCCAGGTGCCGTTCTCGGCGATGACCCGGGTCCCGGCGGCGCGCTCGGCCGCGAGGATGTCGGCGAACAGGTTGCTGCCCTTGGCCTCCTGGTGCTCGCGGGCGCGTGCCATCAGCGTCCGGATCCGTGGCGGCAGGAACGGGTAGCCGTAGATCTGCCCGTGCGGGTGGCTCAGCGTGACGCCGATCTCCTTGCCGCGGTTCTCGAAGCAGAAGACGTACTCCACGTCATCGCGAGCGCTCAGGTCGGCGGTCCGGTCGGCCCAGGCCTCGACCACCAGCCGGGCCTGGCCCATCGACAGGTCCGTGAACGAGCGGTTGTGATCGCTGGTGAAACACACCACTTCACACCGGCCTGGCCCCGCGAAAGACGGGAAACGGTTCTCGAACACGGCCACCTGGTAGTCCGGCGCCGGGATCTCCGTCAGGTTGCCCGGCTTGCTCGGGCACAACGGGCACTGGTTGGCGGGCGGCATGAACGTGCGCGTGTTCCGGTGCGTGGCGTAGGTGATCACGTCGCCGGTGAGCGGATCGGTCCGCAGGTCGACCTGCGGATGTGGTTGCGGCAGCCCGCGCTCGTCCGGCACCGGCTCGCGGGCCGGAGTGTCCTGGACATCGAAGTAGAACAGGTCCCTGCCGTCGGACAGTGAGGTGTCCGTTCGCCGGGCGCCACGCGTAGTGATCATCGACTGACTTCCCTGAGCCGGGTGGTGGAGCCGGATGCTTTCCACCGCAAGCCGATCATAAGTCAACAAATTCAAACATGCATGCTGGTGGGCCTTGACTGTTTTTCCCGGCGGGTCGCATCGGGTGCCCGAAGGTAAGGGCCGGGTGAAGGGCACGGGCAGTGGTGTCGGGCGGCCGGAGCCGCCGCTACCCTGGAGGAATGGACGACGAACACCGAAGTAAGCGCCTTCTACTGCCATGCCGGAGAGGGCGCTAGGAACTTCCAGCCATGAACGAAACCCTGCTCAACGTTCTCCTGATCTTTGTGTTCGTCACGATCGGCGGAGTTTTCGCCGCCGCCGAGATGGCTTTGGTCTCCCTGCGGGAAAGCCAGCTCAAGGCCATCTCCCAGCGGGGTAAGCGCGGCGCCACCGTGGCCCGGGTGGCCGCGGACCCGAACCGCTTCCTGTCCGCCGTGCAGATCGGCGTGACCCTGATGGGCTTCCTGTCGGCCGCCTTCGGTGGTGCCACCCTGGCCGACAGCCTCTCGCCGAAACTGCAAGAGCTGAAACTGCCGCCGTCGCTGGCCGACACCCTCGCGCTGGTGCTGATCACCATCGCGATCTCGTACGTCTCGATCGTGCTCGGTGAGCTCGCGGCCA
The DNA here is from genome assembly GCF_042434725.1 of Kribbella deserti. Lineage (NCBI taxonomy): Bacteria > Bacillati > Actinomycetota > Actinomycetes > Propionibacteriales > Kribbellaceae > Kribbella > Kribbella deserti. Next base: position 10,885 of record NZ_JBHLTC010000032.1, read on the forward strand.
AGCGCCTCGCGCTGCAACGGGCGGAGACGTTCGCGCTCGGCCTCGCGCCGCTGGTGGACCGGATCGCCTCGGTGGCCCGGCCGGTGATCTGGCTGCTGTCGAAATCGACCGACCTGGTCGTTCGCGCGCTGGGCGGTGACCCGGACGCGAACCGCGAGGTGATGAGCGACGAGGAACTGCGCGATCTGGTCTCCGCGCACGAGTCGCTGGGGGAGGAGGAGCGCCGGATCGTCGACGACGTGTTCCAGTCCGGCGATCGCCAGCTGCGCGAGCTGATGGTGCCGCGGACCGAGGTCGACTTCCTGGACGCGGACATGCCGGCGTACAAGGCGGTCAAGTTCGCCGCCGAACGCCCGCACTCGCGATATCCGGTGATGAACGGTTCGGCCGACGACATCGTCGGCTTCGTGCACGTGCGGGACCTGTTCGATCCCGAGATCGCGACGCGGCAGGTCCGGGTCGGCGACCTGGCGCGCGACGTACTGATGCTGCCGGACACGGCCAAGCTGCTGCCCACGCTGACCGAGCTGCGCCGCCGCAGTACGCACCTGGCGATCGTGCTCGACGAGTACGGCGGTACGGCGGGCATCGTCACGCTGGAAGACCTGGTCGAGGAACTGATCGGCGACATCAAGGACGAGTACGACGAGGCCGCGGTCGAGACCACCCGGCTGCGCAGCGGCGACGTCGAGGTGGACGGCCTGCTCAACCTCGACGACTTCGCCGAGGAGACCGGCCTCGAACTGCCCGACGGGCCGTACGAAACGGTGGCCGGCTTTGTCGCGGCCCGGCTCGGAAAGGTGCCCGAGGCAACCGAAGAGGTCGAGATCGACGGTCACAAGATCACCGTCACCGAGATGGACGGCCGTCGCGTCGCGCGGGTCCGGGTCAGCCGGCTACCGGTTGAGGAACCTGCTCAGGCTGCGCTTTCGGAGGACTGACGGCCCGGCGCAACGCCAGCACCACCAGGCCGGCGACGACGTACGCCAGACCCTGGACGACCAGGATCGGAATGATGCCGACGGCTTCACCGAGCACGCCCGCCGCCAGAATGCCGATCAGGCAGGCGCCACCCTCGGCCGCGAAGAAGGCGCCGAACACGCGGCCGCGGGAGGCGTCGTCGGTGAGCTGCTGGAACACCGTCAGGGTGCCGGCGGTGATGAACGCGCCGGGCACGCCGACCACGACCATGCAAACGAAGGCGGGCCAGAGCGCGCCGGACCAGAGCGGGTAGCAGAACAGCGTCAGGTCGATCAGGCCGAAGGTCAACGCGCCCAGGCCCCACATCCGTACCGCGCCGAGCCGTCTGCCGAAGGCCGCCGCGACCAGCCCGCCCACGATGCCGCCGACCGCCTGGCTGGACACGATCCAGCCGTACGTCACCTCGGAACCGCCCAGCTCGTCGCGCACGAACGGCGCGAACAACGTGCCCATCGCGCCTTCGCCGATACTCGTCACCACGCCGAAGGCGAACAGCAGCCGCAGGCCGGAACCACCCATGCTGATCCGAAGGCCCTCGGCCCATTCCGCCCGCAATCGCCGTACGGCGTGCCGTAGCCCCAGCCGTTCGGCGAGCAGCCGGGGTGACTGGTGGCGCATCCGCGCGAGCAGGCCCGCCGACAACAAATAGGTGGCGGCGTCCGCGATGGCCAGCAGGGGGAGTCCGCCGAACCCGGCGAGCAGACCGCCCAGGGCCGCGCCGGTCAGCCGGGAGATGTCGTGGGTCTGGCCGGTCAGGGCGTTCGCGCTGATCAGCTGATCGGGCCGGACCAGCCTTGGTACGAGCGACTGCTCGGCCGGTACGAAGAACTGCTGGAGGCAGCTCTGCGTCAGCGCGACGCCGTACACGATCCAGAGATCACCGGCATCCCGCACCACGATCAACGGCATCAGCGTCGCCACATGCAGCAGGTTGACGCCGATCATCGTGCGCCGGCGGTCCCAGCGATCGACAAAAACGCCCGCGAGCGAGCCGAGCAGGATGTGCGGCAGGAACGACGCCAGCATCATTCCGCCGGAGGCAAGGGTCGACCCGGTGAGCACGTACACCTGGAACGCCAAGCCGACCCGAAGGATCCAGTCCCCGGTCAACGAGATCAACCCGGCCCCCAGCATCAACCGGTAGTCCCGCTGCCCACGCAACAACCTGCCCAACTCGCGCATCTCAGCCTTCTCCCTGGGCGTTTTCCCTCACAGCGGTCCCGCCTTCGCCCGCCGCCTGGACGGGTTTGCCGGGTTCGGTGGGTTGTGCGTCGTCGGGTGGCAGGACCGAGACGAAGTGGGTGATGTCGACCAGCCGGCTGCCCGGTGGTCGCGTGGTCTTGTCGTCGATCGGGCGCTGCTCGATGTACTCCGCGAGCACCGCCTCGATCCGGTCGTCCACCTCGGCGAGCTCCTCCTCGGTCAGGTACACCGCGGCATGGCCGATACCGCTGTGGTCGCGCCAAGCCGGGCTCTCGCTCTTACGCCGTTCCTGCCAGTCGAGGAAGGTGTTCAAGGCCCGCTCCGCCAGCAACTGCTCCAGTACGTCGGCCGCGGCCGCGCCTTCCGGAGTCGCATCGGCCCCTCGCCAGGTCTGCGAGATCGAGACCAGCCGCCAGGGCCTTTCTCGGTTGTCCTTGCCCGGCGCCGGTTCCACGAAGTCGTACTTGGCGAGTTGCCGCAGGTGATGCGAGGCCAACGCCTGGCTGATCCCCAGCCGCCGAGCCGCCTCGGCCGCGGTCAGTGGTCCCTCCCGCCCCAAGACCGACTGCAACTCAAGCCGCACCGGATGCGCCAACGCCCGAATAGCCGTCGCATCATCCAGCAACCGCCGCCGACGCCCTTCCCATTCCAAAGACATGCTTGGAATATCCGCCGCACACCACCCAGATGTCAAGCACTTCCTTGGAATCCCACGCGGGTGCGCAGTGACATCTAGCGGCACCCTGGCTGGGCATTCATCGGTCCGAATCCGCCCTCAACTCACCGCCGGCCTGCACTGGCCCATACGCGGCGGAGGGCGGATTCGGCGATGAATGCAACGTGCGGCAGGCGGCGGCCTCTGGTCAGAAGGGGGATGCTCCTACGGAGGCCGACCGGTTGTCGGCGGGATTGTGGCCGGGCACGATCGGCAGGGCCGGTGTGATGAGGGCATGCGTCGTCACTCGCGAGTGGTCGCGAGTGCGCGTGAGTGCGCGTGAGTGGTCGCGGGTGCGGGTGCGCGTGAGTGGTCGCGAGTGGTCGCGAGTGCACCACCTCACCGGGGCCGAGAAATTCCGTGGTCACCCGTCCCCCTGAGGAGTCGCGGATTGTCGGGCCGGGTCGGCCCGCGTCAAGGGTTGGAAATCGCCTGCGGCGACGCGTGCGCGCCCTTGACCCGGGCCGACCCGACCCAAGGACAGCGGGCTATCAGGGGGACGGGTGGGGTATGGCCGGTCGACTCGGGTGGTTCCGCATGCTCCGCGCCGGGCCTGCGTCATCGCGCCGGGTTCGCGTGGTGCGACATGCTGGGTTCGCGTGGCGGGTCGAGGTCGACGGTGGGTCGAGGTGGACGTGGTGGACGTGGTGGTCGGGGTGGTCGGGGTGGTCCCGAGGTCGGCTGCCGAGTATCTGCGCGACTACCTGGTTGGAACCGGGTAGTCGCGCAAAAAGTCGGTAGCGGGTCTACCAAAAGCCGGTAGTCGGCTCGCAACCCGGTAGCCGGCCCGGGCATGCGCCGTACCAGGGCCTGTTCGACGGACCCAGCTGAGCGCCAAGGCGAAGAGGCGCGCACCGGGCCGGAACCAGCGACCTACGGCGACAGGCCGGGGCGAAACGGGGCGAAGGACGGGCAGCCCAGGGGATCGGGATCGGGCGGCAAGGGTGGATATCCTCGCGGACCTCAGCTCATCACTGTTAGGAGTGGGGGCGGGTGAGGGTGGTGTGGGCGGTGGGGGTGGCTAGGGCGGGGTCCAGGGCGGAGAGGGCTAGCCAGGTTGCGCCGCCTACGCCGTCGCGGGCGGTTCGGACCTCGCCGGCGAAACGTTCGGCGATGGTTTTGCGTAGGGCCTGACCGACTGGTGAGCCGTCGCCGGCGACACTTCCCGCGAGGACCAAGGGACGGGTGTCTTCCGTTGTCCTGATCCGGCTGACCGTCTCTGTGAGCAGTTCGGCTGCGCGTTTCACCAGGGCCTGCGCGGCCGGGTCGCCGGCGTCGTACGCGTCCACTACGACCCGGGCCAAAGCCGCCAAGGTGACGGGCGGCTGGGCATTCACGGCGCAGACCAAATCGTCACGCAGCTGGTCGAAACCGGGCCGCCGGGGGGTGATCGAGCTGGGACCGTCCGGCAACAGCGCGCTGATCACTCCTGCACCGAGCGTGCCCGTCGGTTGACCGAGGTCCAGAGCGCGCAACACACTGCGCACGGCTTCGCGGCCGAGCCAGAAGCCGGAACCGTCGTCACCGAGCAACCACCCGTGGCCGTCCGCCGTACGGGTCAGCCGGTGATTGACGACGGCGCCCGCGGCGCTGCCCGTGCCCGCGATCAGCGCGGTGCCGTCAGGCTCGGCTGTGCCTGACGCGAAAGCGACTTCGAGGTCGCCGATGTAGTCCGCGTGGCAGGTCAAACCGGCGTCCGACCAGGCCGCGTCGAACCGGGCCCGCACCTCTGGATTCGCCAGTACGGCGCCGCCCGCCGCGCCGATCACGGCGGCGCCGACGGTCTTCGGGTCGATTCCGGCGAGCGCTTGCCGCAAGGCCTGCCCGAGAGCGGCCGCGGCACTGGCCGGATGGCTGGTCGGATTGCCGCCACCGGCGGACCCGCGGCCGACTACCGTGCCGTCATGGGCCGCGATCAGGATCCGGGTCGAGGTTCCACCCAGGTCTCCGCCCAGGACCAGTGGGCTCGCTGGCCTGGAGACCACCTTCCGCGCTGGTTCCGGAACAAGGCCCACATTCGTCATCTGCGTTACTCCAAACTGCGCAAAGAGCGGGTGTTATGAACACTTTCGATCAAGGTCACGCAACGGTCCCGATCTGACGAGAAGAACGAGATGAGCCTTGACTTTAGGTGCCAGGTGAGAAAAGTTCTGTCCAGCAAAGCGCAAAGTTGCGCACTTGTCGGCACCAAGTGTGTCGCGATGCGCGCAGATGCGACAGATGGACGAGTTGAGGGGTAGGGCGTACATGGCCAGCACGGTCAGTGCGGAGGGGTATCTGGAGGCACTGGCACCGATCATGGCCGCGGTCTCGGCGCAGGCGGACGGCCCGATTCAGACGGCCGCCGATCTGGTCGTCGAATCGTTGCGTGCCGACGGTGTCGTGCAGGCGTTCGGTTCGGGTCACTCCGAGGCACTCGCGATGGAGATCGCGGGCCGCGCCGGTGGACTGGTGCCGACGAACCGGATCGCGTTGCGCGATCTGGTGCTACTCGGTGGCGAACCGCGCGAGGTACTGAGCAGCGGCATTCTGGAGCGCGATCCCACGGTCGCCGCCCGGCTCTACGACCTGACCGCTCCGGCCGCCGCCGACATCTTCGTGATCGCGTCGAACTCCGGCGTGAACGGTTCGATCGTCGAGCTGGCGCGGATCGTCAAGGAGAAGGGCCACAAGCTGATCGCCCTTACCTCCCTGCAACACACTTCCGGGGTCGAGTCCCGTCATCCATCCGGAACGAAGTTGATCGATCACGCCGACGTCGTACTGGACAACGGCGCGCCGTACGGCGACTCGGTGCTGGAGCTGCCCGGTGGTGGCAGTGTCTGTGCCGTGTCGTCCATCACCGCCGCCCTGCTGGCCCAACTGCTCGTCGCCGAAGTGGTACGACGGCTGACCGAAGCCGGTGAGACTCCGCCGGTCTATCTGTCCGCGAACATCCCGGGCGGGGACGACCACAATCACGTCCTGGAAGCAAGGTACGACGGCCGGATCCGTCGTACTGCCTGAAACAATTTGGAAGGTGGACCAATGACCGCTCCCCTCAACCCGTCGCGCCGCGCGTTCCTGCAGCGCAGCGCGGTCGCCACGCTGATGGCCGCCGGCGGTGGCACCCTGCTGTCCGCCTGTGCCAGCGGCGGTGGCGGTGACACCGGCAGCAGCAGCGACGGTGGCGGCGAGAAGACCGCCGAGAACCCGTTCGGTGTGAAGGCCGACGCGCCGCTCGATGTCGTCATCTTCAAGGGCGGCTACGGCGACGACTACGCCAAGTTCCACGAGGAGCTGTACAAGAAGAAGTTCAGTGGCGCCGAGATCAAGCACGCCGGCATCACCGACATCACCCCGCAGCTGCAGCCGCGCTTCAACGGTGGCAACCCGCCGGACGTGATCGACAACGCCGGCGCCTCGCTGCTGCCGTTCTCGACGCTGGCGAGCACCGGTCAGCTGGCCGACCTGACCCCGCTGCTGGACGCGGCGTCGATCGACGACCCGAACGTCAAGGTCAAGGACGCGATCGAGCCGATCGCGATCGAGGCGGCCCAGCTCGAGGGCAAGCCGCTGGTGATGAACTACGTGCTCACCGTGTACGCCATCTGGTACAACAAGAAGCTCTTCAGCGAGAAGGGCTGGGAGCCGGCCAAGGACTGGAAGGGTTTCCTCGCGCTGTGCGAGGAGATCAAGAAGGCCGGTATCGCGCCGATCGCCTACCAGGGCAAGCACCCGTACTACATGGGCCAGGTACTGCTGGACATGGCCGTCAAGCACGGTGGCCACGAGGTCATCCACGCGATCGACGGTCTCGAGCCGAACGCCTGGAAGTCGCCGTCGATCAAGGCCGCGGCCGAGGCGATCCTCGAGCTCAAGGGCAAGGGCTACTTCATGCAGGGCACGGACGGTCTGGACCACATCCAGTCGCAGACCGCCTGGAACCAGGGCAAGGCCGCGTTCATTCCCAGCGGTTCCTGGCTGGAGAACGAGCAGAAGCCGGTCGCGCCGAAGGACTTCCTGACCACGGCGGCCTACACCCCGCTGCTCGACGGCTCGAAGCTGCCGGTCGACTGCACCGAGATCAGCGCCGGTGAGGGCTTCATCGTGCCGGAGAAGGCCAAGAACAAGGCCGGCGGTATGGAGTACCTGCGCATCATGCTGTCGAAGGAAGGTGCCGGCAAGTTCACCGAGATGACCGGTTCGCCGACCATCGTCAAGGGTGCCGCCGAGGGCCTCAAGCTGAGCCCGGGCGCCGAGTCGTCCAGCGCGCTGCTGACCTCGGGTGCCGACAACAACTGGACCACGTACTTCACCACGTGGTACTCCACGATGAACAAGCCGGTCTACAGTGTTGTGGCCGAGCTGTGCGCCGGCCGCGTCACGGCCGACGAGTTCATGAACCGCGTCCAGAAGATCGCTGACGACACCGCCAAGGACCCGAAGACGGTCAAGCGGACCCGCGAAAAGTGATCCTCAGCCCCCTGCATTAGGAGAGAGATGCGGCACGGCAGTTATCGGTTCGTCGCGAGTTTCCTCGCGATACCGCTCGCGTTGTATGCGATCTTCGTGATCTCACCGTTCGCCCAGGCGTTCTACTACTCGCTGACGGACTGGACGGGCATTTCACCGAAGTTCAATTTCGTCGGTCTGGAGAACTTCAAGACCCTGGCCAACGACGCCGTCTTCCGGACGGCACTCGGCAACAACGTGATCTTGTTGATCGGTCTGCCGACCGCGACGATCCTGCTCGCGCTGTTCTTCGCCTACCTGCTCAACGTGGGTGGCCGGGCGAACAGCGCGGGCGTGCAGGGGGTCCGTGGTAACGGTTTCTACAAGCTGGCCTTCTTCATGCCGCAGGTCCTGTCGGTTCCGGTCATCGCCGTCATCTGGTCGGTGGTGCTGAACTCACAAGACAGCGGTCTGGCCAACTCGGTGCTGGAGAAGATCGGCCTGGGGCCCTCGGGCTTCCTGGCCGATCCCAACCTGGCGCTGTACTGCGTGATGTGGGTGCTGATCTGGGGCAGCGTCGGGTTCTACCTGGTGCTGTTCAACGCGGCCATGTCGGGTATTCCGAAGGACATCTTCGAGGCGGCGATCATCGACGGCGCCACCCGGTTGTCGACGTTCTTCCGGATCACCCTGCCGCTGCTGTGGGACACGATCCAGACGTCCTGGGTCTACCTGGCGATCCTCGCCCTGGACGCCTACGCCCTGGTCGCGGTGATGACCGCGGGTCCCGGCGGCCCGGACAACTCGACCCAGGTGATGGGTCTGCAGATCGCCGACAACGGCTTCCAGTACGGCCGCGCGGGTTATGCCTCGGCGATGGGTGTGGTGCTGTTCTTCCTCACCCTGATCATCGCCGCCGTCATGCTCCGGGCCACCCGTCGCGATCGCATCGAATACTGAGGAACCTGAGATGACTCTGCAACTGGACGTCGAGGGCAAGTCCTCGGTCAACCCGCCGGTGGTTCAGCCCGCCGGCGCCAAGGACCGTTCGTTCAGCCCGGTCAACGTGTTCTCGCACACCGCGCTGATCGCCTGGACGCTACTGGTCACGGTGCCGTTCGTCTGGGCGCTGATCGCCTCGCTGAAGAGCACCGGCGAGATCTTCGGCGACAGCCCGTGGGCGCTGCCGAAGGAACTGCTGTGGGAGAACTTCTCCCGCGCCTGGAGCAAGGGCGTCGGCGACTACCTGCTGAACAGCGCCGTCGTGGTCACCGGTGGTGTCATCGGCACGATGCTGTTCGGCTCGATGGTGGCCTACGTGCTGGCCCGGTACGAGTTCCCCGGCAACCGCTTCATCTACTACCTGTTCGCCGCGGGCATGATGTTCCCGACCTTCCTGGCGATCGTGCCGCTGTTCTTCGTGGTGCAGAACTTCGGCATGATCTCGACGTACCAGGGTCTGATCCTGGTCTACATCGCCTACTCGCTGCCGTTCACGGTGTTCTTCATGCACGCGTTCTTCCGGACGCTGCCACAGTCGATCGCCGAGGCCGCGCTGGTCGACGGCGCCTCGCACACCGTGGTGTTCTTCCGGGTGATGCTGCCGATGGCCAAGCCGGGTCTGCTCAGCGTCGGTATCTTCAACGTGCTCGGCCAGTGGAACCAGTTCGTGCTGCCGTCGTTCCTGTCGCCGCAGAAGCCGGTGCTCTCCCAGGGCATCGCCACCCTGCTCGGCAGCCAGCGCTACGAGAACGACTGGGGCGCGCTGTTCGCGGCCCTGACGATCGCGATGGTCCCGGTCGTCGCGGTGTACCTGATCTTCTACCGGCAGGTCCAGGCGGGTCTCACCGGCGCCACTTTGAAGTAGCCTCTGGACTCGTGAACCCCGACCACCGGCCGACCCGCCGCGCTGTCCTTCGCCAGGCCCTGGCCTCGGCGGCCGTGCTGACGCTGGCCGGTTGCTCGGAAGACAAGCCCGCGCCCTCCGCGCCCGACCCGAACAATCCGTTCGGGGTGGGCGCGGACAGCGTTCTGGACGTTGCGGTCGCCGACGGGCGGTCGGGTGATACCAAGGTGCCGCTCGAGCTGTACAAGCAGAAGTTCCCGCAGGCCACGGCGACGGTGGTGGCCCTGCCGCAGCTGGCCACGGCGCTGCAGCCCCGGTTCGACGCCGGCAATCCGCCGGACGTGGTGCACAACTCGGGCCCCGATCAACTTGCCCTCAGCAACCTTGTCGCCGGCAACGGCCTGTCCGACCTCGCGCCGTTGCTCAAGGCCCCTTCCTGGGATCGGCCGCAACGCACCGTCGGTGACAGCCTGGTGCCGGGCACCCTCGAATCAGGCTCGTACGACGGAACCGCGCGCGCCATTCCGTACGTCGCCACCGTGCACGCCATCTGGTACTCGGCGCCGCTGTTCGAGCGGCGCGGCTGGGAGGTACCGCGGAGCTGGACCGAGCTGATCCGGACCGCGATCACCTTGAAAGCCAAGGGTTTGGCGCCGTTCACGTTCGCGGGCGCCCATCCGTACTACATCCTCGAGCCGATCCTCACCCAGGCCGCGAAATCCGGTGGTCACGAGGTGATGGTTGCCCTCGACAACCTCGAGGACGGCGCCTGGCATCACCCGGGCCTGCAGTCCGCGCTGAAGGCCTTCGGTGAACTCTCCAGCCGGGGCTTGGTGCTGAAGGGGTCACACGATCTCGACCACACCGCCTCGCAGACCCGGTTCCTGACCGGCAAGGCGGCGTTCCTGCCCTGCGGCAACTGGCTCGAGAACGAGATGGCCAAGGTGCTGCCGAAGGGGTTCGGCCTGACCGCGCTGGCGATTCCGCCGCTCGATGACGCGAAGCTGCCGAACGGCGTGCACGTGGCCTTCGAACAGCCGGTGGTGCTGGCGGAGAAGGCCCCGAATCCGGCGGGTGGTGCCGAGTTCATCCGGGCCATGCTGTCGGCGCCGGCGGCCTCGGCGTACGCCGCCACCACGAACACCCTCACCGTCGTACGGGGTGCGTATGACAGCGAGCAGGCCAGTACGGCGGTGCGGTCCGCCGGGAAGCTGCTCGATCTCGCCGGTGACCAGGTCATTCGCTGGTACTTCGACCGGTGGTACCCCACGCTCGCGCAGACCGCGGCGGACGCCACCGGCGCGTTCATGGCCGGCGCGTTGACGTCGGCCGAGTGGAGCAATCGGTTGCAGAAGGCCGCCGACACGCTCAAGCAGGACAAGTCCGTGCCCAAGTACCGCCGCGACTAACCGCCTCCCGCACAGGCGGACTTTGGTGCGGCTGTAACAAGCCGGTTCTGACGCGCTCTTGGTCCTTCGACAGCCTGTTGCCGATGGAAAGAAGGGCGATCATGAGCGCCGATCGCGATATGTCCAGCAAGTTCGCCACCGCACGTGCCGCAGGCGGTCCCCGGCGTCGGCTCGCCGTGGTCGCGGGCCTGACCGCTGCCATGGTGCCGCTTGCTCCCGCGGCCCACGCCGCAACTGCCGATCCGCACGAGTGGCACGAGACGCCGACCGGGCTGAAGACCTACGTGCCCTATTCGATCGATCCCGGTGGCACCGCGCTCTGGACCGTCGGCGCCTTCAATGATCGCGAAGGCTTCCGGCCGGTCGCCGCCCGGTGGGACGGCGTGACCTGGCAGCCGACGCGGCAGCCTCTCGCCGCCGGACGCCTACTCGACGTCGATGCGGTGAGTCCGCACAACGGAGGCGGTGCCGAGACTCCGGAGGGCGGATTCGCCTATCGCTACGACGGTAGGAAGTGGGCGCCTCTCAACGACAGCGTGATCGGTAGTCCTGGCTATCCCTACGACCTTGAAGCGCTGTCCGCCAGCGACCTGTGGGTAGCGGCGTTCGACGGGTCAAGCACTACGACGGCAAGACCTGGACCGAGGTGGCAACTCCGGCGGAGGGTGCCGAGCTCAACTCCCTCAGTCTGGTGAGTGGGCTCCCGGTGGCGGTCGGCGAAACGCGGGAGGACGGACCCTACGTCCTGCGTATGACCAAGAACGGCTTCGAACGGCAGGCGGACCCAGCGGGCGCGGCCAACCTGTTCGCCTCGGCGAGTGCGGCAGGGCAGGCTCTGGGTCGGTGGCTTCGGCGACGAAACCGGATCGTCCGACAGCTACCTCGGGTTTCACTCGCGGCAATTGAGCGATCAGGCCGGCCAGACCACTTGATCGAGGAAGTCCTCCACCGCCGTCGCAACCTACCCGAGTACGGCGGTGGAGGCCGCGAGCCGTCCGGGTACGTACATTCCGTGATCGGCCCCGTCGACCTCGAGCACGTACGGCGTGAGTTCCCGGGCCAGGGCGGAGTCCCACGACGGGTCGGCCGTTCCACCGACCAGCAGGTACGGTGCGGCCGACCGGCGTAAGCCGTCGACGACCCATTCCTGGGTCAGCAGCGGCGTCAGCCAGACCGCGGGCAGATCGTTGTCCGCCGCAACAGTGGACCCGTGACTGCCCAGGGATTTCCCGACCAGCAAGGTGCCGGCGGGATCGCAGTCTCGCACGTGCGGCGCGATCTGGGCAGCAACGAGAGCACCGATCTCGTTTTCGGGCAGTGCTCTCAGTTCGTCAACGTGCTGCCACCAGATGGGCCTGGCCTCGGCGCCCCGGGCGACGGCCGCGTCGGTGGCGAACATCGGCAGCGGCGCGCAGGGGCCGCCCAGACCACCGGGGGCGGTGATCACTGCGCGTGGTGAAGTGGGCATAGGATGAACGGTATGACCATTGTGGGCCTCCCGGGTGCGACGGTCGGCCCCTTCGCTGGCAGAATCAGCGGCATGTCTGCCGCCGTCTCCGACGACACCACGCGATGACGACCATCGGCGTCGCGATCCCGATCCCGGAACCGTTCGGCTCGGAGTTGCAGAAGCACCGTGCCGACTTCGGTGATCCGATGGCCTCGTCGATCCCGACCCACGTCACGCTGCTGCCGCCGACCGAGATCGCCGACGAAGATCTCAAGCTGGTCGACGAGCATCTGACCGACGTGGCCGCGCGGTTCCCGAAGTTCCGGATCCGGCTGCGCGGTACGGCGACGTTCCGGCCGATCTCGCCGGTGGTGTTCGTACCGCTCACCGAGGGCATTTCGTCGTGTGAGGTGCTGCAGGGCCAGGTTCGGTCCGGCCCGCTCGAGGTGGAGCTGCGCTTCCCGTACCACCCGCACGTGACGATCGCGCACGACCTGGAGAAGGAACTGCTGGACCGGGCCTACGAGGCGCTCGCGGACTACGACTGCCTTTTCGATGTGGTTGCCTTCAGCCGTTACGAACACGGCTCGGACGGTGTGTGGCGCCCGCAACGCGACTTCCCCCTGGCAGGCTGACCTTCGCGTGAACGGTTCGCCGTTCAGGCTGTGGCGAACCGCCGCACGAATGGGAACCTAGCGACGGGGTAATGGTTGTCAATGGCGATCAAGGAGCGGGCCAAGGCGGTCTGGGCGCGGTTCTCGCGGACTCAGGTGTGGCGTGCCTGGAAGCGGTACGGCGACCGCCGGGGTAACCGCCTCGCGGGCGCGACCAGCTTTTTCGCGTTCCTGTCGATGTTCCCGTTGATCGTGCTGGCCGCCGCGGTGACGGCCGCGCTGCTCGGCGACGAGCGCGTCGGCACGGTCAAGAAGGTGCTGCGGGAGAACCTGCCCGGCATCGGCGACAAGATCGACATCGACGGCCTGGTCGCCAACGCGGGCAGCATCGGTCTGATCTCCGGCGCCTCGCTGCTGATCACCGGCCTGGGCTGGATCGACTCGCTGCGGGCCTCGATCCGATCGATGCACGAGCTGGACGACCAGCCGGGCAACGCGATCAAGCTCAAGCTGGTGGACCTCGGCGCGCTGGTCGGCCTCGGTCTGATCGGCCTGTTCGCGACGGCGTCGTCCTCGATCCTTGGTGGACTGGTCGGCCAGATCGTGGAATGGGCCGGTATGGAAGGAACCTGGCTCGCGAAGTGGGGCCTGCAGGGGCTGAGCGCCATCCTCGGTATAGCCTCGGGTGCGCTGTTGTTCCTCTACATGCAGACCGCGATGCCCCGGATCATCCTGCCGCGCAAGGTGGCGGTCATCGCGGCCGTTGCCGGAGGCATCCTGTTCTTCGCGGCGCAGAAGCTCGGCAATCTCTATGTGAACAAGGTGCTCGGCGGCAACGCGGCCTACGGCACGCTGGCGCTTCCGCTGGCTCTGCTGGTCTGGATCTATCTGATGACCAGGGTGATCATGCTGATCGCCGCCTGGACCAAGGAAGCCACCCTCGACCATCGCTGGCACACCGGCGAGGCGGCCGAGGCGGCCCGCGCCGCACTGCCGACCGGTACGTCGCCCCGCGAGGATTCCGCGCGGAAGGCCGGTGACTTGATCCAGGGCCCGGCCGGCATCAAGTACAAGGTGGTTCCAATCCCGGAACGCAAGGCCGACACGGTCGCGGTAGCCGCCGGCGCGGTCCTCGGCGCCACCGCAACCGCGCTGGGCCTCGGCGCCACCCGCGCCGTCCGCACCTTCCTCCGCAAGGACTGACCTCACGCCGTACGACGCCCTCGGCCGCGCGCCGCAGCGCCGTACGAAGCTCAGCGCGATCGTTCCCGGTCACAAGGGTCCGATGAACGGCGACACGCCTGGTCACAAGGGTCCGATGAACGGCGACACGCCTGGTCACAAGGGTCCGATGAACGGCGACACGCCGTGTTAGCGGCGGCGGAGGGTGCGGCGGGAGCGGGAGCGGGAGCGGGGGCTGGGGCGGGGCGGGGGCGGAAATAGAAGAGGGCGAGGGCCGCTGGGGGGAGCAGGAACAGCCAGATCGGTAGGCCGAGGATGTCGGTGCCGCCGAGGTGGACCGGTACGCGGACCGGTTGAGTGGCCGGGGCGGTGTCCTCGTGGCCGGAGGTCCCGGCGCGATTCACCACGCGCGGTTTCGTCGCCTGGCCACCTCGGGCGGCGGCGACATCCGTGGCCGTGATCAGGCGGCCGATCGGTTCGACCTTGTCCCGGTTGGCGAAACCCCAGTCCAGCAAGGTGGCGGCGTCGGCCGTCACGCCGTGCGGGGAGTTCAGCAGCGTGACCACCAGGGTGTGCCCGTCGCGAGTCGCGGCACCGATGAAGGTGTTGCGGGCGAGGGTGGTGTAGCCGGTCTTGACGCCGATCGCGCCGTCGTACTTGAAGAGCAGGCTGTTCTGATTGGCCACCTGGTATCGCCCGGCGTTGTCCGCGAGCGGGTAGGTGATCAGCTTGGTCGAGACGTACCGCCGGAAGTCGGGCCGGGCCAGTCCGGCGCGGGCGAACAACGCGAGGTCGTAGGCGCTGCTGAGCTGGCCGTCGCCGTCGAGGCCGGTCGGATCGGTGACGTGGGTGTCGAAGGCGCCGAGATGAGCCGCGGTCGCGTTCATCCGCGCGATCGTCGCGGGTACGCCGCCCTGGTCGTGGCTCGACAGGGCGTTCACCGCGTCGTTGCCGGAGGCGAGGAATAGCCCTTGGAAGAGCAGGTCCACGCTGTACGTCAGACCAGGATGAACGCCGACCTTGCTGCCCTCGATGGCGGCGTCTTCGTACTTGCCGACGATCTTGTCGGTCTTGTTCAGCCTCGGCAGCAATACGAGCGAGGTGAGCGTCTTCAGCGTGCTGGCGGGTCTCAATTGGGCGTGCGGCGCCTTCGCGGCGAGCACCTCGCCCGTACCGATGTCCGCGATCAGCCACGCGCCGGCCTTCACCACCGGCGGCGGCTGTCCACCTTCGGACTCGACGGTGGCGGTCGTTCCCAGCCGCGTACCGCCGACGGGACCCGTGAAGGGGTTCCCGTCGGCGGCACTCGCCGTCGCTGCCGGCACGGCCACCAGTGCGGTGGCGGCCAGAGCGGTCAGAAAGACACGCATCGCGGGCACTCTATGCCGCTCCTGGGGGCAGTCGCCGTAAGGGGGTAACCGCCATCAGGCCCGGTACGCCGTCCACATGCTGCTGATCCGGCTGCTCTGACCGGGGCTGAACTGGTTGTAGCAAGAGTCGTACGAGTAGTCCATGTAGTTGCGGATCGGGTCCAGACCGGGCAGCGAGCAGGAGTCGCGGCCGACCGGGCAGCCGTTGGTCGAGCTGCTCTGCGCCGGGGTGTCGGAGACGCGGTCGTTCGTGCTCGTGCAACCGCCCTGGAACGTGTGGTAGAGCCCGAACCAGTGGCCGGCCTCGTGCGTCGCGGTCTTGCCGAGGTTGTAGTTCGCGGCGCTACCACCGGGCAGCGAGGTGTACTGCACGCGAATGCCGTCGATCGACGGGTTCGACGCGTAGTCCCACGGGAAGGTGGCGATACCGAGGTAGCTGAAGTTGACCAGCCAGATGTTCAGCGCGTTCTTGCCGCCCTTACGGGTCTGCGCGCGGTACGTCGTGCTCTGGCCGTCGGTGTGCCAGGTGGAGTTGTTGTACCGGTAGGTCCCGGCCAGCGTGAACGTGAAACCGGTGTTCGCGGCCTGGCTCGACTCCGAACCACCAAAGTTCGAGTTCAGTACGGCGATCTGCTGGGCGATCTGGGTGTTCGTGACGTCGCCGGCGCCGGAGCTGCTGCGCATCACGTGTACGTACACCGGCACGTTCGCGGCGGCGAGCCGGCCGGCCGCGGGCGCCAGGCCACGGGCTTGCTTCGCCTTCACGATCGCGGCGGTCCGTGCGTCGATCTGGGCCATCTCGGCCGCGCTGACCGCGCGGTGGTCGGCGTCGTTGCCGCCACGGGCCGCCGCGGAGGCCGGGATGCCTTCGGGCGTGACGCAGTTCAGCGAGTCCAGGCCGTCGACGGGCAGCTGGGCCGACGCGGACCCGCCGAGCGGGCTGAAGGTGAGCGCGAGGCCGGCCACCAGGACGGCCATCGCGCGGGGGCGGGTGATGAGAGATCGCATGGGGTGCGCTCCTCGGATCGGGCCGCTGGGCGGGCGGCCGGTTGAGGAGATTTTGAGCGGAACGACGGGAAGTGCCTAGCCGTTTACTGTCCGGATCGTGCCACGGCAGAAGTAGGCAATTCGGCCGCCTGGCGGATGTCTCGTCTCACCCGCACCAGGAGTGCACAGGCGATCAGCGAGGCCACGCCCGGGATCAGGTGGCCGACGGTCCAGGAGCTGTGCTCGATGATGACGGCGAGGACCGGAGGTGTCGCGGCGGCCGCGAGAAAGGCGGCGGTGTTCTCGAGGCCGATGGCGGCGCCGGTCTGTTCCGGTCCGGCCAGCTCGGCCGCCACCAGGTTGGCCATACCGTTCCAGGAGATGGCGAGAGTCGCCGCCAGTACGATGACCACCAGGACCACCGGCGTCGGTGCTCCGGCCGTTAGAACGACGGCAGCACATCCGGCCGAGATCAGCCCGGCCACGATCGCCAACGGCCCGATCCGTTCGGCGGTGCGGTCCGTCCAGGCGCCGTTGACCAGCCGGGCGACGGCGCCACCGGCCTGTGCGATCGCCAGTACGAGAGCGGCGGAACTGACCGCGACGGCCTGCGCGGTGGTGAGGTACTCGACCAGCAGGGCGGTCAGCGCGAACTGCGGTACGACGAGTAGCCCGGCCGCGAGGCTGACGATCCACAGGCGCCGGTCCGTCAGGATCGACCTCGGTTTGCCGGTCGTACTGGCCTTTGCCGCCTTGAGTGCCGCCTTGAGTGCGGCCTTGTGTGCGACCTTGTGTGCGACCTTGGGTGCGGCCGACGGCATGACCGGCGCGGAGGGCACGAACGGGCGCATGAAGGCCAGTACGACGATCGCCGCGACGGTGCAGAACGCCGCTAGCAGGTGATACACCGCCGGTACGCCGTACGCGCGGGCCACCGGCGGCAGCACCAGCGCGGCGAGACCGGCGCCTAGCGGCGACGAGGTCTGCCGGATGGCCATCGCGAGGCCCCGGCCCTTGGCGGGGAACCACTGCATGACCGCACGTCCGCTCGCCGCGTTCACCGAGGCGCTGGCCGCACCGCCCGCGACGAGCAGCGCCAGGACGGCCGCGATGCTTTCCTGCCGGGCCAGGAGCAGCAGGGAGGCGGCGCCGGAGAGCATGCCGACGGCCATGACGGGTCGTTCGCCCCAACGGTCCGCGGCCAGGCCCCACGGCAACACCGCCGGGGTGATACCGAGGCTGACCGCGCCGAGCAGTACGCCGATGGTGCTGAGGCCGATGCCGTAATGCGCGCGCAGAGCCGGCGTGATCGAGGCCAGCCCCTGCGCATACGCGGCCCCGGCGGTCATCGCGAACAGGCCGGTCAGCAAAACCACCCAGCGATACGACGCACCCCGTTGTTCGTCGTCGGACATACGCTCACCTTAGACACCGCGTCCGCTATTCGGGACCAATTGTCTCAATATGTGAGCACCTAGTTTGTGACGCGCCCCTGCCGATCGATGAACGCAGACGGTGGCCCGGTCGTCGTGGACCTGGGGAAGGGGAGGATGGGCGGACCGATCGGGAGCTGGGGAGACTGATGACTGGACCGGATGAGATCGCGGAGTTCACCAGGCTGTTCCAGGGGTTTCTGGAGCGGATGCAGATGCCGCCGGTCGCGGCCGGCCGGGAGGCGCTTGGGCCTCGGTTGAGTGAGCATCTCGGGGTGGACGCGACCAGCTTGCCGGTGGTGACGGCGACGTTCCCCGCGTTCGACCTCCCGAACGTGCAGCTCGCGGTCGAGGCCTGGTTTGACGAGTTCGAGCTGGTCGGCCTGGCTGGTTCCGACCGCGGGCACTATCCGTTCGCGGAACTACTCGAGATCGCCGCCCAGCAGTACCGCTTCGCGATCGGCTCGGTGGACTACCAGCGGCTGTCCATCTCGGTGGACCAGGAGATGGATTGTGTCGCTTTCGGGTTCTATCTGGGCAAGCAAGGCGACGACCGGTACGTGACGTTGCTGCGGGCACCTAATCCGCAGTACGGCAGGAACAACGTCCAGCTCGAAGTGGTTGCTCTCAGCAAGGAATCCGGTCAGCGCTTCCTGGCCGCGTTGCCCGGCTTGATCCGCGAGCGCAACGTGTTCCGCGGCCAGATCGTGTCGTTCGAGGGACACGAATTCGGTCATGGTGTTGGGCCGTTCCGGCTGCACCCGAGGCCGGGAATCGCCCGGGAGGACGTCGTACTGCCCGAGGGGGTTTTGGAGCGGGTGGAGCGCGAGGTGATCGGAATCGCCGAACACCGCGAGGCGCTTCGCGATGCGGGGCAGCACCTCCGCCGCGGCGTACTGCTCTATGGCCCACCAGGAACTGGCAAGACCCACACCGTGCGGTACCTGCTGTCGCGGTTGCCCGAGTTCACCGTGGTGCTGCTGGCCGGGACGAGCATCGGGTACATCGCCGAGGCCTGTGCGCTGGCCCGGATGCTCCAGCCCGCGCTGGTCGTGCTCGAAGACTGTGACTTGGTTGCGGAGTCTCGCGAGTTTTCTCGTGGTGGTGGGCCGCTGCTCTTCCAGGTTCTCAACGAGATGGACGGTTTGACCGAGGAAGCCGACGTGGCCTTCCTGCTCACCACCAACCGCGCCGATCTGCTGGAGCCGGCGTTGAGTCAGCGCCCAGGGCGGATCGACCTGGCGGTGGAGGTGCCTTTGCCGGATGCGCCGGGTCGGGCGCGGCTGCTGTCGCTCTACGGACCGGCTTTGACGCTCAGTCCGGAATGCGTCGCCGAGGTGGTGGAACGGACCGAGGGTACGACCGCGTCGTTCGCCAAGGAGTTGGTACGCCGCGCCGTGCTGCTCGCCGCCGAACAGGGCTCGGCCATCCCCGGCGATACCCACCTCCGCGCCGCCACCGACGACCTGCTCTCCGCCCGCGATACGCTCACCCGCCGCCTCCTCGGCGCCACGGACAACCCCCCAGTCCCGTCGTACGCCGCCCCCGAACCCGGCCTCGCCCCGTAATCACCTTCCCCTTCGCGCTGCCGAGGTCTAACCGACTTTGCGACGATCGGACCCGTTCTGCCGCTGCGAGGCCGCCTGTACGTGACAGGCAGCGGACGAGCGGCAAACGGGTCCGATCGTCGCAAAGTCAGTACGGGCTTAGGAGAGTTCGGATTCGGCTTGGTGGATGGCGGCGAATTCTTCTTCCGGGGCTGAGGCGACCAGGTGGTGGCGGCTGTAGAACCAGAAGTAGGCGATGGCGATGACGAAGATGCCCGCGGTGATGGCGGCGGCCAGTTCGTCCACGATGAACGTGGCGATGACCGCGGCCACCGCGAGCACCAGTGCAACCGACGTGGTCACGATGCCGCCGGGCGTGCGATAGGGCCGAACGAGGCCGGGCTCGCGGACCCGCAGGACGATATGCGCCAGCATCATCAGCACGTATGACACGGTGGCGCCGAAGACCGCGATGTTGATCAGCAAGGCGCCGTTCTTGGTGATCGCCGCCAGTAGGAAGCCGACCGTCGCCGGCACGATCAACGCCAGGTACGGCGTCTTGCGCGAGCCGGTCACCGACAGGAATCGCGGCAGATACCCCGCCCGCGACAACGCGAACAGCTGTCGTGAGTACGCATAAACGATCGAGAAGAAGCTCGCCACCAACCCGGCAAGGCCGACGTAGTTCACGAAATCCGCCACCCACGTTCCGCCGCCGAGCGCCGTACGCAAGGCCTCCGGCAACGGGTTGTCCGAGTTCGCGATCGTGCTGGAACCGGCACCACCGGGCGCGAAGACCAGCATCAACGCGGCGAATCCCAGCAGGATCAGCATCGCGGTGATGATGCCGCGCGGCATGTCCTTCTGCGGATCGCGCGCCTCTTCGGCGGCCAGCGGTACGCCTTCCACCGCGAGGAAGAACCAGATTCCGTACACGAGCGCGCCCAGGACTCCGGCGTACCCGAAGGGAATGAACTCGTTGGCGCCCGCGGCGGAGGTCGGCACGATGTCGAAGAGCTTGTCCGCCGAGAACTGCGGGATCATCGCGATCACGAACACCACGAGTGCGACCACGGCGATGGCGGTGATGACCATTGTCAGCCGGAGCGCCTCGCCCACGCCGTACAGGTGGATGCCGACGAAGATCACGTAGCACGCCAGATAGACGGGCCAGCTGCTGGTCAGGCCGAACAGCCCGAGCGCTTCAACGTACCCACCGATGAAGGTCGCGATGGCCGCGGGGGCGATCGCGTACTCGATCAGGATGGCGGTGCCGGTCGCGAAGCCGCCGAGTGGACCGAGCGCGCGCCGCGCGAAGCCGTAACCGGCTCCAGCCACGGGGATGGCGGAGGCCAGTTCGGCCAGGCCGAAGACCATGCAAGTGTACATCGTGGCCATCAGTACGGTTGCGATCAGTAGACCGCCCCAACCGCCCTCGGCCAGGCCGAAGTTCCAGCCGGCGAAATCGCCGGAGATCACGTACGCCACGCCTAGGCCGGCCAGTAGCACCCAGCCGGCGGCACCCTTCCGGAGTTGCCGGTGCTCGAGGTATTCCTTGCCGACCTGCTGGTAGTCGACGTTCGCCTTACGCTTCATCGCTGCGGTCTCCGCTCGCCGGGCCGGACCAGAGCTGGGCAGTCAATGGTCTACGGCCAGACCACTAGTGTCTGGCCGCCGGGCCGGGTGATGTCAAGGGATCGCGCACATTGACATCGCAGTGGTGCGGCGGCCTACCATGGCTTCAATGGACTGACGGCAGACCAATAGACCGCCAACCGCCCGGGAGCCCGCGTGACGTCGAACGGCAAGCTGAGTGTCTCCGAACTGCGCGATCTGGTCGGTCTCGGCCAGATCGATACGGTCCTGGTCGCCATCACCGATATGCAGGGGCGCCTGCAGGGCAAGAGATGTGGCGCGCGGTACTTCGTGGAGGAGGTGCTGGCCCACGGCACCGAGGGCTGCAACTACCTGCTCGCGGTCGACGTCGACATGAACACGGTCGACGGCTACGAGATGTCCTCGTGGGAGAAGGGCTACGGCGATCTGCTGATGGCTCCGGACCTCGACACGCTGCGGCTGGTGCCGTGGCTGCCCGGTACGGCGATGGTGATCTGCGACATCCAGTGGCTCGACGGCAGTCCGATGCCCGCCTCGCCCCGGCAGATCCTGCGCAAGCAGCTCGACCGCCTCGCCGAGCGCGACCTCGTGGCGTACGTCGGTACCGAGCTCGAGTTCATCGTCTTCAACGACACCTTCGAAACGGCCTGGAACAAGCGATACAGCGGCCTCGAACCGGCCAACCAGTACAACGTCGACTACTCCCTGCTCGGCACCGCCCGGGTGGAACCGCTGCTGCGGGACATCCGCAACTCGATGACCGGCGCCGGGCTGTACGTCGAATCCGCCAAGGGCGAGTGCAACCTCGGCCAGCAAGAGATCGCCTTCCGGTTCGACGAGGCCTTGCGCACCTGCGACAACCACTCGATCTACAAGAACGGTGCCAAGGAGATCGCGGCGCTGCACGGCAAGAGCCTCACGTTCATGGCGAAGTTCGACGAACGCGAGGGCAACTCCTGCCACATCCATCTGAGCTTTCGCTCGACCAGCGGTGAGGCGGTGCTGGCCGGAGACCGCCCGCACGGGTTCTCCCGGTTGATGGAGGGCTTCATCGCCGGGCAGCTGGCCTGCCTGGAGGAGTTCACCTATCTGCTCGCGCCGAACATCAACTCCTACAAGCGATTCGTGCCCGGCAGTTTCGCGCCGACGGCCGTCGCCTGGGGCCTGGACAACCGCACCTGCGCCCTGCGGGTGGTCGGCCACGGCGAATCCCTGCGGGTGGAGAACCGCCTGCCCGGCGGCGACGTGAACCCGTACCTGGCCGTGGCCGCCCTGATCGCGGCGGGCCTGCACGGGATCGAGAACGAACTGGAGCTGGAGCCGATGTTCGAGGGCAACGCCTACACCTCGGACAAGCCGCACGTGCCGACCACGCTCGGCAAGGCGGCGGAGCTCTTCGGCACCAGCGCCATCGCGCGCGACGCCTTCGGCGACGACGTGGTGGACCACTACGTCAATGCCGCCAAGGTCGAACTGGACGCCTACAACGCGGCGGTGACCGACTGGGAGCGGATCCGTGGTTTTGAACGCCTCTGACCTCGCCGAGCGCCGGCCGCGGATCGGTATCACCACCTATCTCGAGCCGACGATCTGGGGTGTCTGGCATCGCGACGCGGCGCTGCTGCCCCGGGTCTATCTCGACGCGATCGACGCGGCGGGCGGCGTACCGCTGTTGCTGCCGCCGGTCGGTACCGATCCCGAGGTCCTCGACATCCTGGACGGTCTGGTCATCGCGGGTGGTTGCGATATCGATCCAGCCGGGTACGGCGCCGAGGCGCATCCGGAGACGGTCGACACCCGGCCCGGGCGGGATCAGCACGAGGCGATCCTGATCCACGCCGCGCTGCAACGCGACCTGCCGCTGCTGGCCATCTGCCGCGGACTGCAAATGCTCAACGTGGCGCTGGGCGGCACGTTGCACCAGCACCTGCCCGACGTGGTTGCCCACAACAACCATCGGCCGAAACCCGCGGTCTTCGGCACCACCGAGGTCAAGGTGGAACCGGACAGCCTGACCCACGAGGTGCTCGGCGAACTGACCACCGTGCAGTGCTATCACCACCAGGCCATCGACAAGGTCGCGAGCGAACTGCGCGTGACCGCCCGCTCCGACGACGGCACCATCGAGGCGGTCGAATTGCCGGGCAAGGGATTCGCGCTCGGCGTGCAGTGGCATCCCGAGGAGTTCCCCGACGACCTCCGTCTATTCACGGCACTCATTGCCGAAGCGCGCAAAGAAAGGGCCGCGAAGTGACGTACGACGTGATCAACCCGGCGACCGAAAAGGTCATCACCTCGATCGAGCTGGCCTCGGTCGAAGAGACCGACGCGGCGATCGACCGGGCCGCGAAGGCCTTTCAAACCTGGCGTAACGTCAGCCCGGCGGACCGCGGCCGGTTGTTGCGGCGCTTCGCCGACGCGGTTGACGCCGATCTGGAGAACCTGGCCCGGATCGAGGTGGAGAACGCCGGCCATACGATCGGCAACGCCCGCTGGGAGGCCGGCAACGTCCGCGATGTGCTGACCTATTACTCGGCGGCGCCCGAGCGGCTGTTCGGCAAGCAGATTCCCGTTGCCGGAGGCGTCGATATCACCTTCGCCGAACCGCTTGGCGTGGTTGGCGTGATCGTGCCGTGGAACTTCCCGATGCCCATCGCGGGTTGGGGTTTCGCCCCGGCGCTTGCCGCGGGCAACACCGTCGTACTCAAACCGGCCGAGCTCACGCCGCTGACCGCGATCCGGCTTGGCGAGCTGGCGAAGCAGGCCGGTCTTCCGGAGGGCGTGCTGGAGATCCTTCCCGGCCAGGGCACGGTGGTCGGCCAGCGCTTTGTCACCCATCCCCAGGTGCGCAAGGTGGTTTTCACCGGTTCGACCGGTGTCGGCAAGCAGATCATGGCGGGCTGTGCCGACCAGGTGAAGCGAGTGACGCTGGA
The DNA here is from genome assembly GCF_042434725.1 of Kribbella deserti. Taxonomy (NCBI): domain Bacteria; kingdom Bacillati; phylum Actinomycetota; class Actinomycetes; order Propionibacteriales; family Kribbellaceae; genus Kribbella; species Kribbella deserti. The sequence continues at coordinate 34,606 of NZ_JBHLTC010000032.1, forward strand.
GCTCGGCGGCAAGAGCGCGAACCTGATCTTCGCCGACGCGGACCTGGAGAAGGCCGCGGCCCAGGCGCCGTACGGGGTGTTCGACAACGCGGGCCAGGACTGCTGCGCGCGGTCGCGCATCCTGGTCGAGCGCAAGGTCCTCGACCGGTTCATGGCGCTGCTCGAACCGGCGGTCCAGGGTGTCAAGGTCGGCGATCCGGCCGACGAGGCGACCGAGATGGGCCCGCTGATCTCGAAGACGCAGTTCGATCGCGTCTCTGCCTATGTTCCGGACGACGCGCCCGTCGCGATCCGCGGTAGCAAGCCGGACGGGCCGGGCTACTGGTTCGCGCCGACGGTGCTCGCGCCGGTCAACGAGACGGACCGGGTTGTCACCGAGGAGATCTTCGGCCCGGTCGTGGTGGTGGTGCCGTTCGAGGACGAGGCCGACGCGCTGCGCCTCGCCAACGACTCGCAGTACGGCCTGTCCGGCTCGATCTGGACCCGGGACGTCGGCCGCGCGCTGCGGGTGGCCCGTGGGGTGGAGGCCGGCAATCTGTCGGTCAACTCGCACTCGTCGGTGCGGTACTCGACGCCGTTCGGCGGCTACAAGCAATCCGGGCTCGGTCGTGAGCTCGGGCCGGACGCGCTGGACGCGTTCACCGAGACCAAGAACATCTTCATCAGCACGGAGGACTGAGATATGACCGACGTCAAGGCAAGCCGGCTCATCGACCGGGTCGCGGTCGTCACCGGTGGTGCGAGCGGGATCGGCCTGGCCAGCGTGCGGCGGCTCGCCGCCGAGGGCGCGAAGGTGGTGATCGGCGATCTCGATCCCACCACCGGTAAGGCCGCCGCGGACGAGGTCGGCGGCCTCTTCGTGCAGACCGACGTGACCAGTGAGACCGATGTCGAGAACCTGTTCAAGCAGGCGAACGACGTCTTCGGCCATGTGGACATCGCCTTCAACAACGCGGGCATCTCCCCGCCGGAGGACGGCTCGATCCTGGAGACCGGGATCGAGGCCTGGCGCAAGGTGCAGGAGGTCAACCTGACGTCGGTCTACTACTGCTGCAAGTACGCGATTCCGTACATGCAGAAGCAGGGCAGGGGCTCGATCATCAACACCGCCTCGTTCGTCGCGGTGATGGGCGCGGCCACCTCGCAGATCTCGTACTCGGCCTCCAAGGGCGGCGTGCTGGCGATGAGCCGGGAACTCGGCGTGGAGTTCGCCCGCCAGGGCATCCGGGTCAACGCGCTGTGCCCGGGCCCGGTCAACACCCCACTGCTGAAGGAGTTGTTCGCCAAGGACGAGGAGCGGGCCAACCGCCGCCTGGTGCACGTGCCGATGGGCCGCTTCGGCGAACCCGAGGAGATCGCCGCCGCGGTCGCCTTCCTGGCCAGCGACGACTCCTCGTTCATCACCGCCAACACCTTCCTCGTCGACGGCGGCATCTCCGGCGCTTACGTAACGCCCGTCTAGGCTGACCCGTGTGAGCGGAGCGGATGAGGCGCTGTTCCGGCCGGTACGAACGGGTAACCCGTTCGAGGAGACGGTCGAACGGTTGCTGCAGGCAATCAAACTGGGCGTGGTCGCGCCTGGTGACCGCCTGCCCGCCGAGCGTGATCTGGCCGCCCGGCTGAACGTCAGCCGGGTCACCTTGCGCGAGGCGATCCGGGTGCTCACCGAAGCGGGGTACGTCGAATCGCGCCGCGGCCGGTACGGCGGCACGTTCGTCAACGACCGGCTGCCCAAGCCGCGGGCCAGGCCAAAACGCAAGATCGCTTTGGAACTCGGTGAAGGACTCGAGGACGCGCTGGTGCTGCGCTCCGCACTGGAATGCGGCGCGGCCCAGGCGGCCGCCGCCCGCGAGCTGGCCGCGGCCGAACGCGAACACCTGAACCGTTGCCTGGCCGACACTGCCTCGGCCAAGCTGGGGGACTACCGGCGAATGGACTCGCGGTTGCACCTCGCGATCGCCGAAGTCAGCGGATCGCCTTCGCTCACGTCGGCCGTCGCGGACGTGCGCATGCGGCTGAACGAGTTGCTCGACGCGATCCCGCTGCTGGAACGCAACATCGAGCACTCCGATCAGCAGCACCAGCTGATCGTCGACGCGATCCTCGCCGGCGACGCCGAGACGGCGCGTCAGGCGATGGACGAGCACCTCGGTGGAACGGCGGCACTATTGCGCGCATTTCTCATGTGACGCAAAACCGCCACGCACGAGGGCCGAATGTTGCGTCCGGCGGGTGACGGGGAGGTTTACTGGTATGACACTCGACGTGTCCATTGGCATCGAGCTGTGATGGTGGGGGACGGTGAACCTTCGGGAGAATGTGTCGGATGACTGACGACGAGCTGATTGGCCGCGCCGGCCTGGTCGAGCGCGCCCGGAAACAGCTCGAAAGCGGCGGCAGTGTGCTGCTTTACGGCCCGACCGGTATCGGCAAGTCCGCGACCGGTCGCGCGCTGGTGGCGGAACGGGCGCGCGCCGGTTGCCGCGTGCTCAGTGCCGCGCCGTCACAAAGCGAAGCCGGCCTGCCGTATGTCACTCTGCTCGACCTGCTCTCCGACCAGCTCGAACTCGCCTGGCAGGTCCTACCCGACCATCTCCGCCAGCCGCTCGAGGTCGCGCTGCTCAAGGCGAGTGCGCCCGACTCGGTTCGCGACGAACTCGCGGTGCGGCTCGCCGTACTGCATGTGCTGCGGCGGCTCGCCGGCAACGGCCCGGTGCTGCTGGTGGTGGACGACATCCAGTGGGCCGATCCGTCCAGCCTGGAGGTGCTGACGTTCTGCGCCCGCCGGCTTACGGAGGGCGTGCAGATGCTCGCCACCGAGCAGGTCGCGGACGGGGATCTGCCGATGATGGCCGAGGCCTGTCCCGAGCCGGTGCTGCAGGTCGAGGTGCCGGCGCTGACCGAGCAGGACGTGCTCGCGCTGTTGCGCAGCCGGTTGTACGAGCCACTGCCCGTGCGTACGGCCCGGCGGATTTTCGCCGCCAGCGCGGGCAATCCGTTCATGGCGCTCGAGCTCGGACGCGCCGTACTCAGGCATCCCGAGGGTGTCTCGCCGAACGATCCGCTGCCGGTGTCGAGCCGGCTGAAGACCTTGCTCGGGGATCGCCTGGCCGACCTTGATCCGGCCACCCGCGAGCTGTTGCTGCACGCCGCGTCCTCACCGCGGCCGACCGTCGCGCAGCTCGCGTTGTCGATCGGCCACCCGATCGACGCGGAACTGGCCGACGCCGAACGAGTCGGCCTGATCGACATCTCCGCCGGCCGGCTGCGCTTCAGCCACCCGCTGCTGCGCGAGTTCGTGTACGCCGACGCGACGTCCGCGACCCGCCGGCAAACCCACGCCCGGCTCGCCGCGGTGGTCGACGAGCCGGTGGAGATCGCCCGGCATCGTGCTCTTGCCACCCAGGAGGCCGACGAGAGCCTCGCCGCCTCGCTGGACGAGGCCGCCACGGTCGCCGGTGGCCGGGGTGCGCCCGGCGCGGCAGCGACGCTGTGGCGCCTCGCCGCCGACCGTACGCCGACCGAGGCCCCCGCCGATCGGGCCCGCCGCCTGACGAATGCCGCCGAGGCCGCCGCCTCCGCCGGGCATCTGGCCGAGTCGGCCGAGGTGGCCCGGCTCGCCGTACAGGTGGCCCCGGATCCGGCCAGCCGGGTCGAGGCCTCGCTGCTGCTGATCGACGCCGTCTGGTCCGACCGGGACGAGCGGCTGGCCTTGCTCGACCAGGCCTTCGCCGACGCGCAGGGTGACGACCGGCTCGAGGCCCGCGTGCGGATCCTGCGCAGCGCGAGCGCCTACTTCGATCGGCGGCTGCGCGATGCCGCCGAGGACGCCCGGATCGCGGAGGAGCTCGGCCGCCGCTGCGGTGATACCGAGGCCGTGGTGGACGCGTTGAACGCGGCCAGCTCGGTCGAGATCCACCTCGGCAGTACCAGTGGTGAGTCCGACCGGCTGCTGGCCGAGGCGGCGAGCCTGGCCGAGGGCCTCAAGCTGACCAAGAGCGTCGTGCACGCCCGCCAGATGGCCGCGATGCGCAAGCTGTTCCGCGGGCATACCGCCGAGGCCGTCACGGCCATCACCGCGCTCACCGACGAGGTGCGGGCGGTCGGCGCGATCCACTGGCTGGCCTCGGTACTGATCTCCGCGACGGCCATCTTCGAACGCAGTGGCCGTGGCGCGGAGGCCCTCGTCGCCGGGCAGGAATGCCTCCAGCTGATGCTCGACATCGGCGACGAGCCCGAGGTCGCGATGGTGGTCGCCGCCCGCGCCGAGTGGGCCGGAGGTATGGCGCAGGCCGCGCGGGATCTCGCCGAGGCGGCGCTGGAGCGGTGCAACGAGGTCCACAACGAGGAGTGGACCGGTCCCGCGCTGGCCAGCTGCGGTATGGCCGCGCTGCTGCTCGGTGATCCGCAACGGGCCGTGGAGGCCTTCGGCGCGATCGACAAGTTCCGCGATGCCGCCATGCCGTACGACCCCGCCGTCATTCCGTGGCACGCCGACTACATCGAGGCTCTGATCGCCTCCGGGGATACCGGCGAGGCCTCGACCGTGATCACAGATATCCGTGCCCGTGCGGTGAAGCTCGACCGCCCGGTGACGCTGGTCGGCCTTGGCCGGGTGGAGGCCTTGCTGGTCGCGAAACAGGGCGACCCCGGTAAGGCCCTGGAGATGCTGGACCACACGGTTTCCACCGTCGGCGACCGGTACTACCCGCTCGACCTGGCCCGTTGCGAACTCGCCCGCGGCCGGATCGCACGGCAGGCCCGGCGCCGGTCGATTGCCCGCTCGGCCTTTCTGGACGCGATCGAGCAGTTCGAGCGTTGCGGCGCGCCGGCCTGGCGGGAGGTGGCCGAGACGGAGCTGGCCCGCCTCGACGTACCGAGCCGGACCCGGCAGCCGTCCGAGCTGAGCGACAACGAGCTGCAGATCGTGGCGATGGTCCGGGACGGTTCCACCAACCGGGAGATCGCGGCGGCGCTCTACCTCAGCGTGAAGGCGGTCGAGTCGCAGCTGACCCGGCTCTACCGGCGCTTCGGTGTCGCGAATCGCACCCAGCTGCTGCGAATGGTCGATCGCGGCAGCGCACAATAGAGCCGTGAAGTTCGAACGCAAGCATGCTCTGGTCCTGATCGCCGTCGCCGTCTGGAACGTGGTCACCTACGCCACGTTCATCAAGAACCTGGCCAAGACCGAAGGGCGGCCCACCGGCTACTACGTGGCCCACGGCGTCCTGATCGTGGTCAACCTCGGCATCGCCGCCGTGCTCGGCACGTGGGGCGCGAAGGCCCTCAAGGCCGCACGAACGCAACCGGACTGACCCCGAGCAGCCGGCGGAAGTGCCGGTTCAGGTGTGACTGGTCGTAGAACCCGGCCCGTACGGCGACCTCGCCCGCGGGTTGTCCGTCGAGCAGGTACCGCCTGGCCAGATCGACCCGGCGCCCGGTCAGATACCGATGCGGTGGCAGGCCGAACTCCTTACTGAAGGCCCGCACCAGATGCGCCGGATGCGCGTGCAGTTCGCCGGCGGCCTCCGCCAGCGTGATGCCCTCCGCCGTACGGGCGTCCAGCAGCTCGCGCAGGCGTACGGCGAGGCTCGGGTCCTTCGTTTGTGGTGCCTGGAAGCGCCGGGTGAGGTGCTGCCCGAGACGTTCCTTGATCAGGGTGAGGCGGCTCTCGGCCTCGAGGTTCTCGTGGTGCTGCGCGAGCACCTTATGCAACTGGTGGAGCCGCTGCCGCAAGACCGGATCGACCAGGCCAGGGTGATCGACCGCCGCCCCGATCAGATCCAGCGGCAGGACGTCGGGCTCGAGGTAGATGACCCGTTTGCTGAACCCGCCGGGCCTGACCGAACGGCCGTCGTGCGGCACCTGCGGCGGCAGCACCGTCACCTCGGAGTTGATGACGCCGTGCTCGCGCTGATCCAGCCCGTACCGTACGACGCCCTGGTCGAGCACCATCAACGTCCACGCGTCGTGCACGTGGCTCGGATACGCGTGCGCCGGGAAGTGGGCGTGCAGCACCTCGCGAATACCCGTCACCGGCGGGCGCCACGCCATGACCTTCGACTCCACGTTTAAAACGTACAAGACGCGTGGCCGGCTCGTTGGCGAGAGTGAGGCGGTGAACTTCGATACCAAGATCGCCGTGCTGCTGCGGGACGACCTGCTCGGCTGGCAACGCCTGAACGTGACCGCTTTCCTTGTCAGCGGCCTGGGTGCCCGAGTGCCCGAGCTGATCGGAGCGCCGTACGCCGACGCGGACGGGACGCGGTACCTGCCGATGTTCCGCCAGCCCGTGCTGGTCTTCCAGGGTGGCAAGGAGGTGCTGGTGGCGGCCCACTCGCGCGCCGTGGGCCGTTCGTTGCCGCTGGCCATCTTCACTTCCGACTTGTTTGCCAGCGGCAACGACGTCGACAACCGCGCGGCGGTGCGCGCCGTACCGGCCAACCAGCTCGACCTGGTCGGCCTTGCGTTGTACGGGCCCAAGAACGCCGTCGACAAGGTGCTCAAAGGGGCACGGATGCATCCTTAGCGCGGTGTGACGGTTTGCCAGTCCTTGCCGCGGTTGTTGCTCACGGCAACCGAAGTGGGGCCGCTCTTGCCGTAGAGCAACTTGCCGTCACCGGCGAGATCGTCGCGCAGTTGCGGCCAGCCGTCGGTCTTGACGGCGGTGCCGTTGCTGTTGATCCGGTACGCGGTCGGCGGCGCGTTCAGTTCACCACCCTGGCCGACGATCACCCCGGTCCCACCGCCGAACGCGACGGGCCCGGCCAGCCGCGCGAACGGATGCCCGGTCACTTTGCGCCAGGTCTTGCCGCCATCGCTCGACAACACCATCGACCCGATCGCCTCAACCGTTGCCCCGTCCTTCCACGATGTGGCGATCACCGTCTGTCCGTCATGACTGACCGCCACCCGACTCGGCCGGTGGCCGTCGGTGACCGCATGCCGCTTCCAGCTCTTGCCGCCGTCGTCGGTCCAGGAGATGTGCCAGGGCGTCGACGTACTGGCGCCGGCGGCTTGGCTGACGATCCACCAGCGGTTGTTCGGTCCTTGCACCGGTGAGTGGGCGACCTCGTTGAAGGGCAGCCGGAGTGGCCGCAGCGTCGCGTTGGCCACGTTCAGCACCCGGAGTTCGCCTGCGCCGATGAGAACCTCGCCGCTGCCGAAGGTGCTCGTGGCCGCGACGTTGCGTAGGGGGCGTTCCTGGTAGCCCAAGTTGGTCAAGCTGGCCATGAGTGGATCGCCTGACGCCTTGTTCTGCGGCAGAGCGATCGCGTGCACCTCGTCGCCGTACTGCACCGGTGTGAAGGCGAAATTGCGTACCGAGGTCGCTACGCTGACGCCGTCGCGGTGCAGTCGTGCGGCCCAGCGGCACGGCTGTGGCTCGCAATCGCTCCAGCCGGCCATCCAGCTGGCAGACGTGCCGTAGTGAAACCTGTCCAGGGTCGCGTCGGCCGACTTGATCAACGCCTCGCCCTCGCGGCTCGGTCCCGGCTGGGCGGTGGCGGACGTGTTCGGCTGCGTGGCAACCGGGGGACTTTCGCTCCGTCGTAGCTCGGTCGGCAGCAGCACGGCCAGGATCGCGACAGCGGTTGCCGCGCCAACGCCGGCGGCGGCGAGCAGTTGCTTGCGGTGGCGGCGCTTCGTGCCCTTGCGCTGGATCGCGTCGAACGGCGCGGGCTCGACCTGCTCCTGGACCGACCAGGCGAGGTCCTTCAGTTCAGACATGGTCAACCTCCTCGGCGTCGTCGGCGAATTCGTGCACAAGCGGTGCGAGCCGGCTCCGCCCTCGGGCCAGCCGCGCCTTGATCGTTCCTTCGGGTACGCCGAGCATTCCCGCGATCTCCCGAACCGGCAGGTCCGCGACGTGGTGCAGCGTGATCGCCTCGCGCTGCTCGTACGGCAGTTGGCGAAGCCCAGCCACGAGCGCGACGTGATCCGCCGAAAGCCCCGGCAGCTCCGTAACCGGTGGTGGCATCGCCTCGGCCAACCGCCCGCGAAACCGGCTGGCCCGGCGATACCTGGTCCGTACGACGTTGAGCGCGACGGTTCGCAACCACGCCTCCGGATTGTCGACCTGAGCGAACCGCCGGGGCTTTTCCACCGCCCGGACGAACGCCTCCTGAACGGCGTCCTCCGCCTCGCTCAAACTCCCGCAGATCGCGAACAACTGGCCGACCAGCCGGCGGTAACACCCGTCATAGATTTCCCTGACCCGTTCCTGCTGCCCACTCATCCGGCCCTCCAGCCCCCAGCCCACCGTCTCCCCCAACGACCTCCGGCGCCCCCCTTCAGTTGCCCCCTGTGACCCACCTCACCCCCACCCCCACCCCCACCCCCACCCCCTCGCCCCACGCCCGGCCGCCCGTTGTATTCCGTTCATCGGACCCTTGTGACGCGGCGTGTCGGGGTTCATCGGACGCTTCTGACGCGGCGTGTCGGGGTTCATCGGACGCTTCTGACCACCGGCGGTCACGCAGCCGCGTGCCTGGCTTGGCATTCGTTCGGCGGAATCCGCCCTCGCGCCCCGAGCGGCGAGGGTGCAGGCGGGCGACGGGAAGGGGCGGAGTCCGACGAGTGAATGCAACCTCGGTGGCGCCGCGGCGCCCAGGTGGTGCGGCGGCGCGCTAGCCCCGGTGGTGCTGTGGTGGCATCCCGAGGCGGTGCCAACCGCAGCCACAGTCACAGCCACAGTCACAGCCACAGCCACAGTCACAGTCACAGCCGCGGCGGCTGCCGAGGCCGGCGTGGTCAGAAGGGTCCGATGAACGGGGACACGCCGCGTCAGAAGGGTCCGATGAACGGGGACACGCCGCGTCGGAAGGGTCCGATGATCGGGGATGTGGGGAGGGCCCGGGCGTGTCGGGGGACACGGCCGGGCCCTGGGGGAGGGGGTTAGACGCGGCGGAAGATTAGGGCGCGTTTTACTTCCTGGATGGCCTTGGTTACCTCGATGCCGCGGGGGCAGGCTTCGGTGCAGTTGAAGGTGGTTCGGCAGCGCCAGACGCCTTCTTTGTCGTTGAGGATCTCGAGGCGCTGTTCCGTACCCTCGTCGCGGCTGTCGAAGATGAACCGGTGCGCGCCGACGATGGCCTGCGGGCCGAAGTACTGGCCGTCGGACCAGAAGACCGGGCAGGACGTCGTACACGCAGCGCAAAGGATGCACTTCGTGGTGTCGTCGAAGCGGTCCCGGTCGGCCTGGGACTGGATCCGCTCGCGGGTCGGCTCGTGCCCGTCGGTGACCAGGAACGGCATGATCGAGCGGTAGGCGTCGAAGAAGGGCTCCATGTCGACCACGAGGTCCTTGAGCACCGGCAGGCCCTTGATGGGCTCGACGGTGATCTCCTTCTCGGGGTTCAGGTCCTTGATCAGCGTCTTGCAGGCCAGCCGGTTGCGCCCGTTGATCTTCATCGCGTCCGAACCGCACACGCCGTGCGCGCAGGACCGGCGGAAGGTCAGCGTGCCGTCCTGCTCCCACTTGACCTTGTGCAGCGCGTCCAGCACCCGGTCGGTCGGCTGCAGCGTGACGGAGTAGGTCTTCCACTCCGGGTCGGGCGAGACCTCGGGGTTGTAGCGGAGGATCTTGACCTTGACGTCCATCAGTACTTGCGCTCCATCGGCTTGTAGCGGGTCTGGATGACCGGCTTGTAGTCCAGCCGGATGTTCACAATCTCGTTACCGTCTTCGTCAACTGAGACTGTGCGGTAAGCCATCGTGTGCCGCATGAAGTTGACGTCGTCGCGCTTGTCGTAGTCCTCGCGGAAGTGACCGCCGCGCGATTCCTTGCGGGCCAGCGCGGACACCACCAGCACCTCGGCGAGATCGATCAGGAAGCCGAGTTCGACGGCCTCCAGCAGATCGGTGTTGAACCGCTTGCCCTTGTCCTGCACCGAGACCTGGGCGAACCGCTGCTTCAGCCCCTCGATGTCGGACAGCGCCTGCTTGAGCGAGCCCTCGGTCCGGTAGACCTGCGCGTTCAGGTCCATGGTGGCCTGCAGGTCGGCCCGGATCGCGGCCACCCGCTCGGTTCCCTCGGCGTCGCGCATGCCCTCGATCAGGTTGACCACGAAGGCCTCCGGGGCCTCGGGCAGTTCCTCGAAGTCCACCTCGGCGGCGTACTCGGCGGCGGCGATACCCGCGCGGCGGCCGAACACGTTGATGTCGAGCAGCGAGTTGGTGCCGAGCCGGTTCGCGCCGTGCACGGATACGCAGGCGACCTCACCGGCGGCGTACAGGCCGGGGATGACGTCGTCGTTGTTGGCCAGCGCCTCGCCCTTGATGTTGGTCGGGATGCCGCCCATCGCGTAGTGCGCGGTCGGGAAGACCGGGATCTGCTCGGTGTACGGCTCGACGCCGAGATAGGTCCGGGCGAACTCGGTGATGTCGGGCAGTTTCGCGTCGATGTGCGCGGGCTCGAGATGCGTCAGGTCGAGCATCACGTAGGCGCCGTCGGGACCGCAGCCACGGCCTTCGCGCACCTCGTTGGCCATCGCGCGGGCCACCATGTCGCGGGGCGCGAGGTCCTTCACGGTCGGCGCGTAGCGCTCCATGAACCGCTCGTTGTCCTTGTTGCGCAGGATGCCGCCCTCACCGCGGGCCGCCTCCGAGAGCAGTACGCCGAGGCCGGCCAGGCCGGTCGGGTGGAACTGGAAGAACTCCATGTCCTCCAGCGGCAGGCCCTTGCGCCAGACGATGCCCATGCCGTCACCGGTCAGGGTGTGCGCGTTGGAGGTGGTACGGAAGACCTTGCCGAAACCGCCCGAGGCGAACACGATCGACTTGGCCGAGAAGATGTGCAGTTCGCCGGTGGCCAGCTCGTACGCGACGACGCCGGTGGCGCGGCCGCCGACCATCAGCAGGTCCAGCACGTAGAACTCGTTGAAGAACTCGACGTTCTGCTTGATGCACTGCTGGTACAGCGTCTGCAAGATCATGTGGCCGGTACGGTCGGCCGCGAAGCAGGAGCGCCGTACGACGGCCTCACCGTGGTTACGGGTGTGTCCACCGAAGAAGCGCTGGTCGATCTTGCCCTCGGCGGTCCGGTTGAACGGCAGGCCCATCTTCTCCAGGTCGAGCACCGCGTCGACGGCCTCGCGGCACATCACCTCGGCCGCGTCCTGGTCGACCAGGAAGTCACCGCCCTTGACCGTGTCGAAGGTGTGCCACTCCCAGTTGTCCTCCTCGACGTTGGCCAGCGCGGCGCACATGCCGCCCTGGGCCGCGCCGGTGTGGGACCGGGTCGGGTAGAGCTTGGTGAGTACGGCGGTCCGGGTTCGCTTGCTGCTCTCGAGGGCGGCGCGCATACCCGCGCCGCCGGCGCCCACGATGACCACGTCGTACTGATGGCGCTGCATGACAACAGATCCTTACTTGCAGACCGACAGCGTGGAGCTGGGGTCGAGGCAGGGGTCGAAGGTGAAGATGACCAGGGTGCCGAGCACGATCACGACGATGCTTGCCGAGAACAACGACATCTTCAGCCAGAACCTGGTCTGGTCCTTCTCGGCGTAGTCGTTGATGATCGTGCGCATGCCGTTGGTGCCGTGCAGCATCGCCAGCCACAGCATCAGCAGGTCCCAGACCTGCCAGAACGGGCTGGCCCACTTACCGGCCACGAAGGCGAAGTCGATGCCCTGGATGCCGTCGCCGAGGAACAGGTTGACGAACAGGTGGCCGAGTACCAGCACCACGAGGGCGAGGCCGGACAGCCGCATGAACAGCCAGCCGTAGAGCTCGAAGTTGGTCTGCCCGGACCGGTTCCGGCCACCGCCCTTGAGCGAACGGGAGCGGCTGCTGGACCGCGGGGTGACGATCTCTGGGGTGCTCATGCTCAGTGCCCTCCGAACACGTGCGTCAGGTGGCGGACCACGAACGGCACGAACAGCGCGATCCAGATGATGCCGACGGCGATCATCATCTTGCGCTGGTTGCGCGGGCCCTTGGCCCAGAAGTCGACCAGGATCAGCCGGATGCCGTTGAAGGCGTGGAACAGGATCGCGCCGACCAGTCCGACCTCCATCAGGCCGACGATCGGGTTCTTGTAGGTGCTGATGACCTCGTTGTAGGCGTCGGCCGACACTCGCACCAGCGCCGTGTCGAGCACGTGCACCAACAGGAAGAAGAAGATCCCCACACCGCTGATCCGGTGAGCGACCCATGACCACATGCCCTCATGGCCCCGGTAGAGGGTGCCGGGGGGACGGGTCAGTGGCTTGCTGGGCAAACCGATCCTCCGATCGGACGACGACCAGAGCCGACTGAGGGCATCGCTGGCAGTCGTCGTCGGCGTCGCCGCCGGTGGCCGTCAGAAGGGCCCGCAGATCTAGGCTCGGCCCGGCGAAAACCAGGCCGTGTTCGATGCTAACCGCAGCCGGTCGCGGACTTGGCCTCCACCCATGTGACATCGCTCTCGCCCGTGGGCTTGACCTCCACTGGGGTTCAACTTGGACGCTATGGGCAACAACCGATCTGGGAGGGCGAATGTGGATCTGTAAGACCTGCGCGGTGGAGCACGCTGCGCGACCGGACGTGTGCGCGATCTGCGCGGACGAGCGGCAGTGGGTGCCGGTCGACGGCCAGCACTGGACCACGCTGGAGGAACTGCAGGCGGCCGGGCACAAGGTCCGCCTGACCGAGCGGGAGCCGGACCTGCTCGCGGTCGAGTCCGAGCCGGGCGTCGGTATCGACCAGCAGGCCAAGCTGCTGAAGACGCCGGCCGGCAACCTGCTGTGGGACCCGATCGGGTACGTCGACGCCGACGGCGCCGCGCTGGTCCGCGAACACGGCGAGGTGAAGGCCATCGTGGCCAGCCACCCGCACATGTACGGCGTCCAGGTGGAGTGGAGCCGGGCGCTCGGGGGAGTTCCGGTGCTGGTGGCCGAGGCCGACCAGGAGTGGGTGGCGCGGCCGGATCCGGTCATCGAGACCTGGACCGGGCCGTTGGAGATCCTGCCGGGCGTGACGTTGTTCCAGCCGGGTGGTCACTTCAAGGGCAGTGCCGTCGTGCACTGGGCCGCCGGTGCCGACGGGCGCGGGGTACTGCTCAGCGGCGACACGATCTTCCCGAACCCGGGTGGTAAGTCCGCCAGCTTCATGCGCAGCTACCCGAACCGCATCCCGCTGTCGGGCGCGGTCGTGGACCGGGTCACCAAGGCCGTCGAGGCGTACGAGTTCGACCGGGTCTATGGCAACTTCGATAACGTCATCTCCGCCGACGCCCGGGCCATTCTGCGGTTCTCGGCCGATCGCCACATCGCCTGGACCCGCGGGGACTACGACCACCTCACCTAGGCGGCATGACGGTTCCAGGTGAGCCGGTTGTGCAGGGCAAGCATTCGGTCAACGCAGGTCTGCCAGTCGTATCGCTCAGCCTGCTCCCGGGCGGCGGTACGGCTGGAGGTCTCGGGACGGCCTGCAACCTCCAGTACGGCGTCCGCCAAGTGATCCGGCCTAGGCGCGGCCCAAGCGCCCGAACGGGCATCAAGCAGCTCACGAGCGCCACCCGTGTCCGCGGTGACTACGGGCGTTCCAGCGGCCAAGGCCTCCAACACCGCCAGGCCGAACGTTTCGCCCGGGCAAACCGACAGAGCCACGTCCGCCTGGGCAAGACGCCTCGCGAGTTCTACCCGCCCATCGACGTACCCGTGGAAGTGGACGGGCGCAGACCCGGCTATGGCGACCAGTTCGTCCAGGTGCGGGCCCGAGCCGTAGACGTCGAGCCGGCAGGGGATACCCCGGCTATGCAGCTCCACGGCCGTCGCAACCGCCAGATGCGGGCTCTTCTCCCGGGAGAGCCTCCCGGCGTGTACGAGCTTCAGTACGCCGTCCGCGGCCGGTGACCCTAGAGACGGGTGGAACGTGTCCAGGTCGACCCCCAGCGGGATACGGACTAGAGGCGTCGTCACCTCGCCGAACTCCGCAGCGGCGAAACGCGACGTCACCACGATCGCGTCGTACGTCCGGCCGAGCAGCCGGTATAACGCTCCAACGCCCGCGGCGATCCCTAGCTGCCGCCCGGTGCGAAGCGACACCATCGCGTCCAGCCGTTCGTGGCTGAACAGGATCGACCCGATGCCCTGGCGACGGGCCCAATGCGCTACCGGCAGCAGGGTCGACTTGTCCGAGATCTCCACGGTTGTCGGCCGGAACCGTTCGAGCGCCTCGATCACCCGCCATGGTTCGGCGATCAACCGGTAGCCGCCGCCGATCCGGGGCGCGCGTAACCGGATCAGTACGCCGTTCTCGTCCTCGCTGATGCTGTCCCGCTCGCCCGGGGTGACGAGCACGCGCTCGAATCCGGCGGCGCGATAGCCCTGGCCGAGATGGTCGATCGCGGTCCGCATGCCGCCCGAGGTCGGGCCGACGAAGTTCGCAAGCTGAGCGATTCGCTGCATATCAGGCCGCCCGCTTCTGAGTGGTCGCGCTGAGAACTTCGGCGTAGTGCCGGTCCACGAGGTCGTCGACCACCGCCGGCCAGGTGCGGAACTGCACGCGGCGGCGTCCGGCCTCGGCCATGGCCTGTCGCGCGGCGGGATCCACCAGCAGTCCGTGTACGGCCTGCCGCAACGCACCCGCGGTTCGGTGGTCGAACAGTTGGCCGGTCTCACCTGGCCTGATCAGGTCTACAGGACCACCAGCCGCAGGACCGACCGTCACCACGCCAGAGGCCTGAGCCTCCTGGATCGTCTGGCAGAACGTTTCGTGCTCGCCGGTATGAACGAACACGTCCAGGCTGGCGAAGATCCTTGCCAGGTCCTCGCCCCGGCGCATGCCTAGGAAGGTTGCACCCGGAAGGGTCTGTTCCAGCGCCGCCCGGTCCGGACCGTCGCCGGCGATCACCACCTGGCAACCGAGATCGGCTAGCTCGCTCAGGCGTCGTACCTGCTTCTCTGCGGCGAGCCGGCCGACGTACCCGACGATTGGCCGGCCGTCCGGGGCGATCTCCTTGCGCCAGGCTTCATCGCGCAGGCCCGGGTTGAACAGGTCTAGGTTTACGCCACGACCCCAGTGATGTACCCGCGGTACGCCGGCCTGGATCAGCTGGGCCATCGAGGCGGACGAAGGCGCGAGTGTGCGGTCACAACGCGAGTGCAACCGCCGTACCCAGGCCCAGACGCCACGGTCGGCTCGAACCGCCCACGGGTACTGCCGGGCGAATCCCGCGATATCCGTCTGGAAGACGGCCACTGTCGGTAGACCCAGCCGCCGGGCGCTACGTAGCCCCCAGGCGCCTAGCGCGAACGGAGACGCCAGGTGAACCAGGTCCGGGTTGAAGTCGGCCATAGCCCGCTCGATCGCCGGATCGGGTAGACCGACCGGGAACGCGCGATAGCCAGGGATACCGAAGCTGCGGGCCCGCACGACCGGCACGTCACCGTAGTGATCGGGCCCGGCTCCGGCGGCGATGATCAGCGGCTGGTGCCCACGGGCCAGCAGCCGGTCGGTGACATGACGAACCGTGTTCGCCACACCGTTGATCTGTGGCAGAAAGGACTCGGCGACCATCACGATGCGCACATCCCGAGGTTCCCGAGCCTGGATGAACCCTCGGCGAAGTGGGTATGACGGGCAGCGGGAGAGCCGTGGACGCCTCGGCCCCCGGCCGTCAACCGGTTGCCGACCGATGGCCGACCGGCTGGTAACCAGCCGATGACCGATAGTCATCGTCCAGACTGCGATCATTACGCTTGACCGGTTAAGCACAAGGGTCCGTAGGATCTCCTGCAAGAGGGAGAGAGCGTTCTCCCGGACCTGACCGCCGCTTCGAGGAGCAACCGTGCTCTCTGACCGCCTATCCCTCCAGCTCTACACCGTTCGTGGCGAATTGGAGCGGGACTTCGATGCCGCCCTCGCCCGGATCGCCGAGATCGGCTACCGGCAGGTTGAGCCGTTCGGCCTCGTCGAATTCGAGTCCAAGCTCGCCGACGGCCTGGCCAAGCACGGCCTGACCGCGCCGACCACCCACGCCGGTCTGCTCGGCCGCGAGCTGGAGCCGGCCTTCGCCGCCGCCAAGCGGCTCGGCATCGGTACCGTGATCGACCCCTTCACCGACCCGGCCCGCTGGCAGTCCGCCGAAGAGGTCAAGCAGATCGCGGTTCAGCTGAACCAGGTCGCGCACCAGGCCGAGCGCCACGGCATCACCATCGGCTATCACAACCACCACTTCGAGCTGGCCTCGATGCTGGACGGCCGGCACGCGCTCGAGGTTTTTGTCGAGCACCTCGCGCCCGAGGTCGTGCTGGAGATCGACACCTACTGGGCCGCGGTGGGCGGTGCCGACGTACCGGCACTGCTGGAGCGCCTCGGTGAGCGGGTTGTCGCCCTGCACATCAAGGACGGCGACGGCACGCTGAACAACAAGGCGCAGGTCGCCGTCGGTTCGGGCACGATCCCGGTCAAGGACTTCTTGGCCGCCGCGCCGGGCCGGCTCGCGGTCGTCGAGCTGGACGACTTCGAGGGTGAGATCTTCGACGCGGTCAGCGGCAGCTACGCGTTCCTGGAGGCGGACTTCCGCGGCGAGGGGCAGCAGGCATGAGCACCGGACCCGTCGGCGTCGGCGTCATCGGCGCGGGTGTCATCAGCGACACCTACATCAAGAACCTGACCAGCTTCCCGGACGTGGTCGTGCACGCGATCGGCGACCTGCGGCCCGAGGCGGCCCAGGCGAAGGCCGAGGAGTTCGGCATCGTCACCCACGGTGGTCCGGAGGCCGTGCTCAGCCACCCGGACGTCGAGATCGTGGTCAACCTGACCATTCCGGTCGCCCACGTCGAGGTGGCCCTGGCAGCCGTTGCCGCAGGCAAGCACGTGTGGAGCGAAAAGCCGTTCGCGATGGACCGCGACAGCGGTGCGAAGCTGCTTGCCACGGCGGCCGACGCCGGGGTCCGCCTCGGCTGTGCGCCGGATACCTTTCTCGGCCCGGGTCTGCAGACCGCCCGGCGGCTGATCGAGAAGGGCGACATCGGTACGCCGCTGACCGCCTTGACCCTGATGCAGTCGCCCGGCCCGGAGTCGTGGCACCCGAACCCGGCTTTCCTGTTCCAGGAGGGCGCGGGCCCGCTGTTCGACATCGGCCCGTACTACCTGACCGCGCTGGTGCAGCTGTTCGGTCCGGTCGGTGCCGTCGCGGGTATCGGCTCCACCTCGCGCCCGACCCGCACGATCGGCTCGGGCCCGCTGGCCGGTACCGAGTTCGACGTGACCGTGCCGAGCCACGTGAGCATGATCGCCAAGTTCGAGAGCGGCCAGTCGTCGCAGCACATCTTCAGCTTCGACTCACCGCTCGGCCGGCACGGCTTCGTCGAGATCACCGGTACCGAGGCCACCCTGGCCCTGCCCGATCCCAACCGCTTCGACGGTGAGATCAAGCTGATCCGCCGTGAGGGCGAGTGGGAGACCGTCGCCGACGTGAAGGCCCTGGCCGAGCGCGGTACCGGCGTGCTCGACATGGCCCGCGCCATTCGCGCCGACCGCCCGCACCGCGCCACCGGTGACCTGGCCCACCACGTCGTGGACGTGATGGTCTCGGTCAGCGAGTCGGTCGACTCCGGCGCCTTCGTCGACGTCACCAGCACCGTCGACGTACCCGAGATCCTGCCCGAGGACTGGGACCCCAGCGCCGCCACGGTCTGAAACCCGGTGGAGGCAGGGTTGTTGCCTGCCTCCACCATTCGACCGTGATGGAATTCGGGAAACCGGCGAACCGGCGCTCGAACCGGAATTCGCCGTACGGCCGCGACCGGGCTGACGTCGTCCACGCGGCGGCGGACGTCCCGGATTGTCCTTCTCCGACGCGGATTTCGGCGCCTCTCCATCGTTATTCTCGGCTGTGAGCGATCGGCCCCCGGGCGGGCGGATCGGGCCCGAACGGCTATTTGAGCGACGTGGAAAGTCGTTGAGGCCGTGATGCGGTGACCTCACAGTGATCTTGCCTAGATTGGGAGGTCCTGTGTCGAAATCCGTTGTTCGCGGTGCCCTGGCCGTTGTGGTCGGGGTGACCCTGATCGTGGGGCTGGCAGCCCCGGCGGGGGCCATTCCGGCTCCACCCGTCAAAGACGAGCCACTGTTCAAATCCGCCAAGGTGAAGGCGGTGCGTGGCTCGAACGTCAAGGTCAAGCCGCGAGAGCCGGATCTGGCCGTTGACGTCGTGAAGACTCCGGCCGTGGTCTGGCCATCGGCCGGCACCGCTGACGTCGTACTGCCTGAAACCACTTGGAACGCGAGACTTTCCGGCGTCCGGCCCGCGAAGAAGGCAGCTGGAACGCTGCCGGTCGCGGTCGGTGCCGCGACCACCGACGGATCCGCGCCGAGCACCGTCAAGGTGGATCTGCTCGGCCGCCGCGGTGCGTCGGTGCTGGTGAAACTCACCAATACCGACAAGGCGAAGAAGGCGCCCGGCAAGGTGGCGCTGGAGCTGAACTACCAGTCGTTCCGGCACGCCTATGGCGCCGACTGGGCGACCCGGCTCCGTCTGGTCCAGCTGCCCGCCTGTGCCGCCGTCACGCCCGCGGCGGCGAACTGCGCCGGTACGCCGGTCAAGACCCGTAACACCGGAGCGGGCACGCTCAGCGCCGACGTACCGGCGACCGGCCTTTTCGCGATGGAGGCGGCCGCCGCCGGACCTGCCGGTGACTTCGGCAATACGAACCTGTCACCCACGGCCTCATGGTCGGTGGGTGGCTCGTCGGGTGACTTCAACTGGCAATACCCCATGCGTACGCCACCCGGCACGGGCGGCCCGACGGCTCAGATCAGCCTCGGGTACTCCTCGGGCAGCGTGGACGGCCGCACCTCGGGCACGAACAACCAGAGTTCGTGGGTCGGTGAGGGGTTCGAGCTGTCGCCTGGTGGCTCGATCGAGCGCCGGTACGCGTCTTGTTCGGCCAAATCCGAGCAGACCGGCAACAACGGCGCCAAGGCCGTCGGCGACCTGTGCTTCGCGACCGACAACGCGACGTTCACGCTGAACGGCAAGGGTGGCGAACTCGTCCGGGACGACGCCACCGGCCAATGGCGTCCGAAGGCCGACGACGGTACGAAGGTCGAGCGGCTGTCCGGTGCGGACAACGGCGACCAGGGCGGTACCGCGGCGGAGACCGGTGAGTACTGGGTCATCACGACCAAGGACGGCACCAAGTTCTACTTCGGCCTGAACAAGATCCCCAGCCCGAACGCCCAGCCGACCAACTCGGCCTGGACCGTTCCGGTGGCCGGTAACCACGGCGGCGAGCAGTGCAACAAGGCCGCCTTCGCCGACTCGTTCTGTCAGCAGGCCTACCGGTGGAACCTCGACTACGTCGTCGATCCGCACGGCAACACGATGTCGTTGTTCTACGACGTCGAAAAGAACAACTACGCCCGCAACGGCAGCGAGACCACGGCCAGCAGTTACGACCGGGCGGGCAACATCAAGCGCATCGACTACGGCCAGACCGCCGGTGAGGTGTTCAGCGAGAAGCCGGTTGCCCGGGTTCACTTCGACACCACCGAGCGTTGCGTGACCGGCGCCAACTGTGCTCCGGCCGCCTACTTCGACACCCCGCTGGACCAGGAGTGCACGAGCACCAGCCGGTGCACCCGGACCAGCCCGAGCTTTTGGACCAAGAAGAAGCTCAGCAAGATCCGTACCGAGGTCTGGCGCGGCAGCGCGTTCGCACCGGTCGACTCCTGGATCCTGCGGCACAGCTTCCCCAACCCCGGCGACAACACCAACCCCCGGCTCTGGCTGGAGGCCATCACGCACATCGGTGAGGTCGGCTCCGCGGTCAACACCCCGGAGGTCAACTTCGACAAGGTCGCGATGCCCAACCGCGTCGACGACGGCAGCGGCCAGCCGCTACTCGACTGGTTCCGCATCCGCGCGATCCACTACGGCTCCGGCGGCTCGCTGGCCATCGCCTACTCCGGCAAGGACTGCAGCCTGCCCGGCAACGTGCCGGCAGTCGACCAGAACAACCGGCGCTGCCACCCGATGAAGTGGACCCCGCCGAGCGCACTGGACGAGCGGGAGGACTGGTTCCACAAGTACGTCGTCGTCTCGGTCACCGAGTCCGACCGGGTCAGCGGCATGGTGCCGGTGGAGACCCGGGTGACCTATCCCGAAGGCCCGGCCTGGCGTCACGACGACGAGGACGGCCTGGTCGAGATCGGCCGCAAGACCTGGTCGCAGTGGCGTGGGTACAAACGCGTCATCGTCACCAAGGGCAATCCGGCCGGTCCGCAGTCGGTCACCGAACACCGCTACTTCCAGGGCATGGACGGCGACAAGCTCAAGGCCGGCGGCGTCAAGGACGTCGACGTGGTGGACTCCACCGGTGCCCGGATCGAGGACGCCAACGTGCTGGCCGGCCAGGAGCGCGAGAGCAGCAAGCTGCTGAACGGCGTCATCGCCGAGCGCACCATCACCGAGCCGTGGGTGTCGCCGCCCACCTCGACGCGGACCCGCGACTGGGGCACCACCAGCGCGTTCAAGGTCGAGCAGAAGTCGGTCCGCGGGTGGGAGGCCAAGCCGGGCGGCGGCTGGCGGGAGACCTCGGCCAAGAACGAGTACACCGCCACCGGTCTGCTCACCGAGTCGTCCAACGCCAACGACCTGGCCAGCACCAGCGACGACACCTGTACTCGCTACGAGTACGTGGGCAATGCCGCCAAGGGCATCGCCGAACTGCCGTCGCGGACGCAGACCGTCGCCAAGGCGTGTGACCAGCCATGGACCAAGGACGACGTGGTCAGCGACGAGCTGGTCCGATACGAAGGCGGCACCACGCCGACCGAGCCCAAGCCGGTCGAGACCCAGCGGGTATCGGGTTACAACGCCGCCGGCGTTCCGAGCTACGAGACCGTGGGCACCTCGACGTACGACGAGAACGGTCGCAAGGCCTCCGACACCAACGCGTTGGGGCAGACCACGAAGTACGCCTATCTCCCGGCTGATGGCCCGGTCACCAAGACCACCGTTACGCTGCCGAACGGGCATACCTCGAGCACCGAGCTCGACCCGGCCTGGGGTCAGGCGAAGAAGGTCGTCGACGTCGCCGGTCGCGAGACGGTGTCGAAGCGGGACGGGCTGGGCCGGATCAACAAGATCTGGTTGCCGGGTCGTGCCGAGTCGGAGACGCCCAGCGTCGAGCACACCTACTTCGGTGGGGTCGACGAGCCTGGCGTGGTGCAGACAAAGAGTCTGCAAGCCGACAACACCGTCGAGACGACGTACGAGATCCTGGACGGCCTGCAGCGTAAGCGGCAGGTGCAGAAGGCCTCGGCCGACGGCATCGGGCGGGTCATCACCGATTACGAGTACGACTCGCGGGGTCTGCCGACCATCGAGAACACCCCTTACTACAACGATGCGCCGCCCGGGAACGTGGTCTTCGACCCCGTCGAGGAAGAGTTGCCCGCGCGCAAGTCGACGACGTACGACGCCATCGAGCGGCCGGTCAAGGAGTCGCTGTGGTCGTACAACGAAGAGAAGTGGGCCACCACCCACAGCCACGAACCGGATCGGCAGACCACCAACCCGCCGACGGGTGAGCAGGCGACCACCAAGATCACCGATGTCCAGGGCCGCCAGACCGAGCTGCGGACGTACAACACCCCGGACCCCAGTGGTGACTTCGACAAGACGAGCTACACCTACACCAAGGCCGGGCAGCTTGCCACGGTCACCGATCCGGCCGGCAACGTGTGGCGTTACACCTATGACCTCCAGGGCCGCAGGATCAAGGTGGAGGAGCCGGATCGCGGCACCACCACGATGACCTACAACGAGCTGGACCAGGTGACGTCGACCACCGACGCCAAGGGCAGCAAGCTGTTCTACGCCTATGACCAGATCGGTCGTCAGACGTCCGCCCGCGAGGAGTCGGCCGACGGCCCGCTGCGGGTCGAGCGCAGTTACGACACCATCGCCAAGGGCTCACCGAGCACTTCGACGCGGTACGTGAACGGCCACGCCTACACGACCCGGGTCACCGGCTACTCCGCCGCAGGTCAGCCGACTGGTACCGAGATCACGATTCCGGCGGCCCAGGGCGGTCTGGCCAAGACCTACTCCAGCAGCCAGACCTTCACCGCGAACGGCCTGCTGGAGTCGGTGTCGCTGCCGTCCGTCGGCGGGTTGCCGGCGGAGAAGCTGACCACCACGTACGACAGCAACGACCTGCCGACCGGCATGTCGAGCGAGCTGGGCAGCTACGTCACCGGCACCGAGTTCAACTCCTTCGGCGACATCACGATGCTCGAGGTCCAGCCGACCGACGGCAAGTGGTTGCGTCACTCCTACGTGTACGACGAGGCGACGCGCCGCCTGACCCGGGCCATCAGCCAGCGGGAGACCCCTGGACCGCAGCGGATCCTGGACCAGAGCTACACCTACGATCACGCGGGTAACGTCACGAAGATCGTCGACGCTCCCGCGACCGGCAGCACCGAACCGAAGGACACGCAGTGCTTCAACTATGACGAGCTGAAGCGCCTGACCAAGGCCTGGACGCCGGGCGATGGCAACTGCGCCGTTCAGCCGACGGCCGCGAGCCAACTCGGCGGACCCGCGCCGTACTGGCACTCGTGGACGTTCGACAAGATCGGCAATCGCAAGACCGAGACCCGCAACACCTCGGCCGGTGCGACCACCAGTACCTACGAGTACCCGGCGGCCGGGCAGCCGAGGCCGCACGCCGTACAGAAGATCACCACGACCGGCCCGCAGGGCACCAAGGTCAACGAGTACGGCTATGACGAGACCGGCAACCAGACCAGCCGGACCGTCGCCGGTGTGGGTGAGACCTTCGACTTCGATCCCGAAGGCAAGCTGACGAAGGTCAAGAAGGGCACCCAGGAGACCGAGTACATCTACGATGCCGACGGCAACCGATTGCTGCGCAAGGACAGCACCGGCACGACGCTGTACCTCGGTGGAACCGAGGTGCTGCTCAAGCCGGACGGTACCCAGGTCGGCACGCGGCACTACAAGTTCGGCAAGCAGACCATCGGGGTCCGGGTCGCCAATTCGGCCGATCCGAGCGGCAAGCTGACCTGGCTCGGTTCCGATCACCACGGTTCGGCCACGCTGATGGTGGACGCGGCGACGCAGGCCTTCCAGCGACGCCGGATCACCCCGTACGGCGAGGCGCGCGGCGCGGTACCTGCCGCGTGGCCGAGCCAACGGGACTTCGTCGGCGGCACCAAGGACTCGTCCACCGGACTGGTTCACCTCGGGGCTCGTGAGTACGACCCGACCACCGGCCGGTTCATTTCGGTCGACCCGGTGGTGGATCCGGCCGATCCGCAGCAGCTGAACGCCTATGCGTATGCGAACAACAGCCCGGTCAGTTCGGTCGATGCCGACGGCAAGCGGTACCGGACCGAGACGGTCACCGAGCTGAAGACGATCGTGCGCTACCACACCAAGCGGATCAAGGAGCTGAAGCGCGAGGTCATCACGGTCTACGTGAAGATCGTCATCTACACCTTCTTGGCGAAGCTGGCAAAAGCCTTCGGCATGCACGACTTCGCGCAGTCGCTGGTGGCCGAGGTGGCCCGCCAGGTGACGGTCTACAAGGAGATCGTTCGCACGGTGCGATTCCACACCAAAGAAGTGATCAAGATCGTCACCAAACGGTTCATCAAGGAAGCCGGGCCGGACGCCCAGGAGATGGCCAAGGCACTGGCTTCGGCCAAGGCGACCAATTCCAGTATGGCGGCGCTGGATCGCAAGACGGACCGGCTCAACGCGGTGGCCTTCCAGGTCGGTGTGCGAGCCAAGGCCGATCAGCTCGCGGCAGAGGCCAACCGCAAACAGGTCGAGGAGCAGAAGAGGCGGGAAGAGGAGAAGGCCAAGGAGCAGCCGCAAGCTCCCGCTCAGGACGAAGAGGCATTGAGCCGCGATACCTACTCCAACTCCGGCATGGTGGTCGGCGGCGCGGTGGGCGGTGCGGTCGGCACCGTGGCCGGCACCGTGGTGGGTGCCACCGTCGGCGCCAAGGTCGGTGCTGCTGTCGGAGTGTTCGGTGGGCCGCCCGGCATCATCGTCGGTGCTGCGGTCGGTGCCGCCATCGGCGTTATCGGTGGCACGCTGGCCGGCTATTGGGCAGGTCGTGGCATGCACGCCTTCGACGTCCTCAAGTTGTGGTGATCCGGTGCGCTCGTGCCGCGCGGACCGCCGGCGCGAGCGCACCTTCGACCATTCGTTCAGCTGACTGAAGGATCAACATGAGAGCGAGAATGGCGGTTGGTGGCCTCGCTGCCGCGGCGCTGCTACTCCCGTCGCTCGGGCTGACCACGGACTCGGCGGCGCAAGCCGCCGGGCCCGTGGGGTCCGGCGAGCCGAAAGCAGCCCAGCGGGTCGAGCTGGACCACCTGAGGTCGGAAACGACCCAGGTGTTCCGCGAGCCCTCCGGACTGCACACGATGGAGCAGTACGCGTATCCGGTCCGGGCCCGAAAGGGCCCGGGCTGGGCGCCCATCGACACCTTGCTGAAGTTCCAGCCGGACGGTTCGGTGCGCCCGGGCCTGATCGTGACGGACCTGCGGTTGTCCGGTGGCGGGGACGAGAAGCTTGTTGCCCTGGGCAAGAACACCAAGCAGGTCCGGATGGCCTGGCAGAACCGGCTGCCCAAGCCGGTGCTCGACGGTGACACCGCCACGTACCGCGAGGTGTTCCCCGGCGTGGACCTGCGGGTGCGGGTCGAGGCCACCGGCTTCCAGCACGTGCTGGTGGTGAAGAACCGCGAGGCGGCCAAGAACCCGGCGCTCAAGCGGTTGCGCTTCCCGATCAGTGGCTCGGGGCTGAAGCTGACCACCAAGGCGGACGGTACGACGATCGCCGCCGACGCCAGTGGCAAGGCGTTGTTCACGGCCGGTAAGGCGGTCATGTGGGACAGCCCCACCGCCGTACCGCAGCAGGAGCCGCGGACCAGGCACGCCAGTATTCCGACCACCGGCTCCGCTCGGGAGCTGGTGATCGAGCCGGACCAGAAGTTGCTCAGTGCACCGACCACCCGTTACCCGGTCTTCATCGATCCGTCCTGGGCGGTGAACAACTACCTGTGGACTCACGTCAGTGCGGAGCACCCGGACCAGTCCTACTGGGACTACGACCGTGGTGAAGGCGCCAAGGTGGGCCGGTCGTACGACAACGTCATCACCTACCGTTCGTTCTTCCAGTTCGGGGACGGCAATCTCGCCGGGGCACGGGTGACCGGTGCCTCGTTCCAGATCTGGCTGGACCACAGTTCTTCGGGCTCGCCGACCCCGACCGAGCTGTGGTGGACGCACGGTCTCGACCGGAACCAGCCGGCCACCTGGCGCAACACCGCCGGCCACTGGCGATGGCATCTGGGCAACGCCAACGGCAACGCGCGCACCGGCGGCGGTCAACCGGACATGCTGATGTCGTGGTCGGGTGACGGCATCAAGGGTGCGGCCCAGCAGATCGCCGACGCCGGGCAGTCGACGATGACGTTCGGGCTGAAAGCACCGAACGAATCCGACATCTCGCAGTGGAAGAGGTTCCACGGGCACACCGCGAAGCTCGTGGTCAACTTCAACAACGTGCCCAACCAGCCGAGCCGGGTCAACTTCACCCGGGCCCGGCCGTGCGCTCCGAAGGCGGCGCCGATCGTGGTCAGCTGGCCGCTGTCGGGCTATTCGTTCTCCGCGGTGGCCAGTGACAAGGACGGCGACAACGTCACCACCCGGCTGTCCATCAACAAGGCGTCGGACGACGCGTTGGTGCACGAGATCGACTCGGCGAACACCACGTCGGGGTCGGCCTTCGCCTGGCCGGCCATCGACCGCGCGGTGCTGGCGGACGGCGAGACGTACTACTACACCGCTCGGAGCAACGACAACGTGCCGGACGACGGGGTTGAGTTCGGCCCGTCGACCCAGCGTTGCCACTTCAAGGTCGACGCCAAGAAGCCGCTGGGCGCCGTACTGGAGTCCACCGACTTCCCTGATGGCGAGGCCGCTATCCCGGCCCGCACGGTCGGCACCGTGACGCTGCGGCCCGCGCCGGGCGACGGCGACGTCGCGGAATACCTGTACGGGTTCAAGCCGGAGCGCATCACCAGCCGGATCAAGGCAGGCCCGGGCGGCGTCGCACAGATCCCGCTCACTGTCTGGCAGACAGCGACCGGGACGATGCCCGCGAAGATGCTGTACGTGAAGGCGGTCGACGCGGCCAACAACGTCAGCGACGAACCGACGGTCTGGCAGCTGAGCGCCAGCAAGCTCACCCAGGTGCCGGTCAAGCGGCGGGGTGACGTCAATGGCGACGGCCGCGCGGACCTGTCCACCGTGCTGGACCAGGGCGACGGGCGAACCGCCGTCTGGAACATCGTCTCGAAGGCGGGCGGCGGTCTGCACACCGGGCAGCTGGCCTGGGACAGCGGCGCCAACGGTGGCTTCGCGATGTACCGGACCAAGCCGGTCCGGGGTGACTTCGACGGCGACGGCCGGACGGACACCGTATTGCTCCGGGAGGAGGCGGGCCGCCGGATCGGCATGTACCGCGGCCTGTCGAACAGCGAGCGGTACGACTTCGAGTCGGCGCCGGTCTGGCACAGCGGCGCGAACGGCTGGCCGCTGAGCACTGCCCGGATCATCGCCGGTGACGTCAACGGCGACGGCAAGTCCGACATCGTTGCCCAGCTCAACGTGGCCGGTACCAGCTGGCGCACGCTGACCTGGCTCGGGCCGGCCCTGACCACGCCGGTGCAATCGCTGCAGACCACCAGTCCGTGGTCCGGCAGCGCGCCGCTGCTCGCCGATGTGGACGGCGACAAGCTCGCCGATCTCGTCGACATGCAGAACCAGGGTGGCTGCCGCACGGTCACGCGGTACTTCAAGTCGACCGGTACGGCGTTCAGCGCGACGCCGGCCGTGCTGCACGACAGCGGCGCGGGCGCGTACTGCTGGGAGCGCAGCAAGCCGCAGGTCGCGGACGTGAACGGTGACGGCAAGGACGACGTCGTCACGCTCTACGAGAACAGCGGTACGGACGCCTCGCTGAAGGTGTTCCGGTCCACCGGTACCGCTTTCGCGCTGGCGGAGTGGTGGCGCGACACGACCACCTTCGACCCGGCCAGGACCGCGCTGGCCGTTGGTGACTTCAGTGCCGACGGCAAGGAAGACGTCGGGCTGATCTACTCGCTGGACGGTGGCGGCCGCGAGGCCTACACCCTCACCTCGACCGGTACGTCGTTCGGCCCGGCCACCAGCGGGTGGAAGGAGCCACGCGTCGGGGCCAGTACCGGGCCGAGCTTCGATATCGAGAACCGGACCTACGAACTGGTCAACCGCAACACCGGCAAGTGCCTGGACGTCTGGAACAACAACCAGGCCGACGGCGAGCGGCTGGTCCAGCACACCTGCCTGGGCGGGCTGAACCAGCGGTTCCGGATCAAGCAGATCGCCGGGATCGACCAGTTCGAGATCCAGACCGCGCATTTCCAGGGCAACATCGCCGACGGCCGTCCGCGGTGCCTCGATGTCTACAACCAGTTGCACGGCGACGAGGTCGGTGTCCTGCAATGGCCCTGTATGGGTACGTCGAACCAGCAGCTGCGGATCGAGTACCTGGAAGGCAGTAGCTACGACACGGTGGTCCGGCTGAAGTTCGCGCACAGCGACAAGTGCGCGTCTCCGACCGAAGGCAGCACGGGTGAAGCCGCCAGTATCGTTCAGCGGACCTGTGCCGCCGAGGCGAGCCAGCAGTGGATCCTGCGGGCCGCCTTCAACCCGGCGCAGCCGAACGGCAAGTACCGGATCCGTGCCGTACACGGCGAGAAGGCGCTCGACGTGATCGACTGCGGGCCTGATTCCGCGATGCGGATGTACATCTGGTACCCGGACAGCCCGTGCCAGCGGTGGGAGTTCAAGCCGCTCGGGGACGACGTCTACAAGATCGTCGAGCCGAGTACGGAACAGGCCATCGACGTGCTCGGCTGTACCGACACGCTGGCGCTGACGGTGGCGACCATGCCGGACAGCGAAGGGGCGTGCCAGCGATGGCGAGTGGAGCCGGCTTTCAACGGCTCCTGGTCCATCACCCAGGAGAGCAACGGCAACGCCCTCGATGTGGCCGACTGTAATCCGGAGCTCAACGCCAGCCTGATCACCTGGCGTTACTGGAACGGGCCCTGCCAGCGCTGGTTGCTGGACCAGCCCTGACCTGATCACCCGACGGTGCGGTTCCCCCGCCGCACCGTCGGGCCGGTCACCCGGTGAGCGTGGCGAATGTGACGTAATCGCGGGACGTGGGGGATCTCACCGCGTGTGACGTACCGGTTTGCGGTTCGCGGGCCTACCGTGAAGGCCATGAGCCACCAGACCGAATCGGGCTGGGACTTCGCCCCCGTCTACGGCCCCGACAAGCTCGAGGGTTTCGACCCGGCGGAGAAACTGGGACAGCCCGGCGAGTATCCGTACACCCGCGGCGTGTACCCGACGATGTACACCCAGCGCCCCTGGACCATGCGGCAGTACGCCGGTTTCGGCACCGCTGCCGAGTCCAACCAGCGCTATCACCAGCTGATCGACGCCGGCACCATGGGCCTGTCGGTCGCGTTCGACCTGCCCACCCAGATGGGCTACGACTCCGACGCCGAGATCGCGCACGGCGAGGTCGGCAAGGTCGGCGTGGCGATCGACTCGATCGACGACATGCGGGTGCTGTTCGACCGGATCCCGCTGGACCAGGTCTCCACCTCGATGACCATCAACGCGCCCGGCTCGGTGCTGTTGCTGCTGTACCAACTGGTGGCCGAGGAACAGGGTGTCGAAGGCGCGAAGCTCACTGGCACGATCCAGAACGACGTACTCAAGGAGTACATCGCCCGCGGCACCTACATCTACCCGCCGAAGGAGTCGCTGCGCCTGATCAGCGACATCTTCGCCTACTGCAAGACCGAACTGCCGCGCTGGAACACGATCTCGATCTCCGGCTACCACATGGCCGAGGCCGGCGCGACGCCCGCGCAGGAGATCGCGTTCACCCTTGCCGACGGCATCGAGTACGTGCGCGCCGCGGTCGCCTCCGGGCTGGACGTGGACGAGTTCGCGCCCCGGCTGTCGTTCTTTTTCGTCTCCCGTACGACGCTGCTGGAAGAGGTCGCGAAGTTCCGCGCGGCCCGCCGGATCTGGGCCCAGGTGATGCGCGACGAGTTCAACGCGAAGAACCCGAAATCCCTGATGCTGCGCTTCCACACTCAGACCGCGGGCGTCCAGCTCACCGCGCAACAACCCGAGGTGAACCTGGTCCGCGTCGCCGTGCAGGGCCTGGCCGCCGTACTGGGTGGAACGCAGTCGCTGCACACCAACTCCTACGACGAGGCCATCGCGCTGCCGACGGAGAAGGCGGCCCGGCTGGCGCTACGGACCCAGCAGGTGCTCGCGTACGAAACCGACATCACCGCGACCGTCGATCCCTTCGCCGGCTCGTACGTGGTGGAGTCGCTCACCGACGAGGTCGAGGCCGCCGCCCGCGAGTTGATGGCCAAGGTCGAGGACTTCGGCGGTGCCGTCGCCGCGATCGAGCAGGGTTTCCAGAAGCAGGAGATCGAGCGCTCGGCGTACCGGATCGCGCAGCAGATCGACTCGGCCGAACGGGTCGTTGTCGGCCTGAACAAGTTCAAGGTCGCCGAGGAGGAACCGTACGAGCCCCTCCGCGTCAACCCCGCCATCGAGGCCCAGCAGGTCGAGCGCCTGGCCCGCCTCCGCGCCGAACGTGACCAGGCCGCCGTGGACAAGGCCCTGACCGAACTCCGCCAGGCCGCGCGCGGCACCGACAACTGCCTCTACCCGATGAAGGACGCGCTCAAGGCCCGCGCCACCGTCGGCGAGGTCTGCGACGCCCTCCGCGAAGTCTGGGGCATCTACATCCCCGCCGACACCTTCTGACACTGACGACGGGAGACAGTGCGGAAAGCCCGCACCAGCCGCCCGCCCCGGCCACTGACCCCGCCCGCCCCGGCCACTGACCCCGTCCGCCCCGGCCACTGACCCCGTCCGCTGGCCCTGTCCGCCCGGCTATCGCTCGCCTGTCGGCCCTGTTCGTTCGTTGCTGGTTCGGCTCTTCGCCTTGCGCTTTGCTGAATGCGACGAGCGGGCCTGGCACGACGCAGGCCCGGGGCGGCTACCGGGTTGTGGGCTGGCTGCCGGGTTGTGGTGTGCCCGCTACCGGGTTTTCGTACGACTACCCGGTTGCAGCCAGGTAGTCGCGCAAAAACTCGGCACCGGACTCGGGGACCACCGCCAGCCCCAAGGCGAGACGCTAACCACCTACCGCCCGCCGCCGATCGGGCACCGCCAAGTGCGCACCGCCGATCGGGCACCACCACGGCACCAATGGACGCGAAAACCCGCCTCGCGACGCGTAAGCCGTGCCCAGGAGCACCGGCAGGCCGGGCAGCGGGGTAGTACCGCGGACCCCGGCTGATCCCGAGTCTCGCGTCACCTTATTCCGAGGGTCGACCGTCGGAATCGGGGGTAGACCCTTCAGATCTGGCACGTCGACCCCCGCATTCAAAGGTCGACCCGCCTAACCGGCGAGGCGGGAGCCAGTCGGCCGCCCGTCGCCAGGCGTGCGAGAGGCGACCTTCCGGCGCGGAGCCTGCGGACCACCCGCATCGACCGGCCATCGACCAGCCATCGCCCAGCGACCGGCCCTCGCCCAGAGACAGGCCCTCGCCCAGCCATCGGCCGCCGACCGGCCCTCGGCCGCCGACCGCCCATCGGCCGCCGACCCGGCCGGCCGTGGGAGCATCCGCTCGGCAGAAGGAACCGCAGATCTAGTCGAGTAGGGCGACCGAGGTCAGGACGGTGGTGCCGAGGGCGATGGCGGTTTCGTCCGGGGTGAAGCCGGGGGTGTGCAGGTCGGCGGCGGAGGTGGCGCCGACGGGGCGTACGCCGAGGCGGGCCATCGCGCCCGGGGCGTGTTCGAGGTACCAGGCGAAGTCCTCGCCGCCCAGGCTCTGATCGGTCGAGGCCACCGCGGCGGAGCCCAGGGTCTGCTCGACGGCCTTGCGCAGTACGTCGATGGCGAGCGCGTCGTTCATCACCGGTGGTACGCCGTGGGTGACCTCGGTCTCGACCTGCACGCCGTACGGCGCGACGAGTTGCGCGGCCAGATCCGGGATCAGCTCGGCCGCGAGACGCCAGGCGCTGACGTCGAGGCAGCGCAGGGTTCCCTCGGCTTCGCCCCGGGCGGGAATCGCGTTCGCCGCGGAGCCGGAGGTGATCCGGCCCCAGACGAGCGACATGCCCGCGCGCGGGTCGACCCGGCGAGAGAGGGCCGCGGGCAGTTCGGTGACCAGCGTGGCCAAGGCGTACACCAGGTCGCCCGTGAGGTGCGGGCGGGACGTATGACCGCCCGGGCCGATCAACCGCACGAGAATCCGGTCGGCCGCGGCGGTGAGCGCACCGACCCGGAGGCCGATCTGACCGACCTCGAGCCGCGGATCGCAGTGCAGCCCGTAGATCCGGTGCACGCCCTCCAGGCCGCCTGCCGCGATCACGCTCAGCGCGCCGCCGGGCATGACCTCTTCGGCGGGCTGGAAGATCAGCCGCACCCGGCGCTGGAGCAGGCCGTCGCGGGACATGCCCGCCAGGACGAGGGCCGCGCCCATCAGCGCGGCGGTGTGTACGTCGTGCCCGCAGGCGTGGCTCACGCCGGCGTGACTCGAGCGGTACGGCGTCTCGGCCGTCTCGGTCACGGGCAGCGCGTCGATATCCGCGCGCAGCGCCACGCAGGTGTCACCGGAACCGATATCGCAGATCAGGCCCGTGCCGGTCGGCAGCACCTGCGGGGCCAGTCCGGCCTCGAGCAGCCGCTTGCGCAGGACCTCGGTGGTGCGCTCCTCGTGCCAGCCCAGCTCCGGATGCGCGTGCAGGTCCCGGCGGATCGCCACCGTCTCGTCCCGCACCTCGTCGACGCGAGACTTCACGTCCGACAGCAGCAGGCTTCGCGAAGTGGTCATCGCCCCAGTCTCGCATCCGCCCCGGACCGGTTCCGTACCAGCCCGGTACAGGTATGGCCTCGGCAAATGGCGAACCACAGGTGATGGAAAGGCGGTGTGTGACGTTCAAGTCGCGTGCAGTAGCCGAAAGATCTCCTGCCGGTAAAGGGATCTCCGGCGGGATTACTTTCCGGTATCGAGCCCGCCTGGGCGTTCAGAGATTGGCTGCGCACCCCTATAGTCTGCGGGTGCGGTACGCCGGGGAAGGCGTATCAGCCTTTTCGGTGGTATCTCGACGCAAGGAGGCGTCTGGTGAAGCAGTACATGCGGGGATTGGCGATGGTGGGCGTGGTCACGCTCGCGGTAGCCGCTTGTGGCAGCAAGCCTGCGGAGGAGACTCCGGCCGGCGGCGCCAAGAAGGACTTCAAGGCGTGCATGGTCTCCG
The DNA here is from genome assembly GCF_042434725.1 of Kribbella deserti. Classification (NCBI taxonomy): domain Bacteria; kingdom Bacillati; phylum Actinomycetota; class Actinomycetes; order Propionibacteriales; family Kribbellaceae; genus Kribbella; species Kribbella deserti. The sequence goes on from NZ_JBHLTC010000032.1 coordinate 67,006, forward strand.
ACTCGGGAGGCTTCGACGACAAGTCCTTCAACCAGACCTCCTACAAAGGCCTGCAGGACGCCGTCAAGGAGCTGAACATCTCCGAGGCGAAGGCCGAATCGAAGTCGGACAACGATTACCCGACGAACATGACCGCGATGGTCGCGCAGAAGTGCAACATCATCGTCTCGGTGGGCTTCAAGCTCGAAGACGCCACCGACAAAGCGGCCGTCGCGAACCCGGACATCAAGTTCACGATCGTCGACTCGGCCCCGGCCGAGCCGATCCCGAACGTCAAGCCGCTCGGCTTCAACACCGCCGAGTCGAGCTTCCAGGCCGGCTACCTGGCCGCCGCGATGTCCCAGAGCGGCAAGGTCGGCACCTACGGTGGCATCAAGATCCCGCCGGTGACCATCTTCATGGACGGTTTCGCCGAGGGCGTGCGGCACTACAACACCACCAAGAGCAAGAACGTGCAGGTGCTCGGCTGGGACGACGCCAAGCAGGACGGCCTGTTCACCGGTGACTTCGAGGACAAGGCGAAGGGCCAGAACACCGCCCAGAACCTGATCACCCAGGGCGCCGACATCATCTTCCCGGTGGCCGGTCCGGCCGGTCTGGGCGGTCTGCAGGCGGCCAAGGCCAGCAACGGCAAGGTCAACGCCATCTGGGTCGACACCGACGGCTGCGAAAGCGCCGCGGAGTACTGCTCGGTGCTGATCACCAGCGTGCAGAAGGGTATGGACGTCGCGGTCAAGGACGCCATCGCCTCCGCGGTCGAGAACAAGTTCGACAACAAGCAGTTCATCGGCACGCTGGAGAACGGCGGCACGGGGCTGGCTCCGTTCCACGAGTTCGACAGCAAGGTGCCGGCCGAGCTGAAGTCGGAGCTGGACGCGATCAAGGCCGACATCATCTCGGGCAAGATCAAGTTGCAGTCCAAGGCTCAGCCGAAGGCCTCCTGACCCACTCCGGCGACATAGTTCGGTACGGTTCGAGCCAGGAAGGCGGTCCGGGCACTGTCCGGATCCCGTCTTCCTGGCTCGCCGTCTGATAGGGAGGCTGCCCGCATGCATCTCGAGCTCGCGGGGCTGACCAGGAGCTTCGGCTCGCTGGTCGCCAACGACCACATCGACCTGGTGATCGAACCAGGCGAGATCCACTGCCTGCTGGGCGAGAACGGCGCCGGCAAGAGCACGTTGATGAACATGCTGTACGGGCTGCTGCAGCCCGACTCCGGCGAGATCCTGATCGACGGGGAGAAGGTTTCGATCAGCTCACCCAGCGACGCGATCGCGCGCGGTATCGGCATGGTGCACCAGCACTTCATGCTGGTCCCGGTATTCACCGTCGCGGAGAACATCATGCTCGGCCGGGAGACCACCCGCGGCGCCGGCGTACTGGATCGCAAGAAGGCGCACGCGCTGGTCCGCGAACTGTCCGACCGCTACGGGTTCGACGTCGATCCCGAGGCGCTGGTCGAGAACATCCCGGTCGGCGTGCAGCAGCGGGTCGAGATCATCAAGGCGCTCACGCACGACGCCAAGGTGCTGATCCTGGACGAGCCGACCGCCGTGCTGACTCCGGCGGAGATCGACGAGCTGATCGAGGTGATGCGCCAGCTCAAGGACAGCGGCACCTCGATCGTGTTCATCACCCACAAACTCAAAGAGGTCAAGGCGATCGCGGACAAGATCACCGTGATCCGCCGCGGCAAGGTGGTCGGCACGGCCGAGCCGTCGGCCACCGAGGAAGAACTGGCCGAGCTGATGGTCGGCCGCGCCGTCGACCTCAAGGTCGACAAGGCGCCCGCCGAGCCGGGTGAGGTTCAGCTGGAGGTCCGGGGCCTGACCGTCATCGACGAGCGTGGTCACACCGCCGTCGACAACGTCGACCTGGAGGTCCGGGCGGGCGAGATCCTCGCGGTGGCCGGTGTCCAGGGCAACGGCCAGTCCGAACTCGCCGAGGCGCTGCTGGGCCTGATCCCGATCGCCGCGGGCACGATCAGCCTGGACGGCCGGGACCTGTCCGGCCGTAGCACCCGGCAGCGGCTCGAGGCCGGTATCGGGTACGTCCCGGAGGACCGCGCGCACGACGGTTTCGTCGGCTCGTTCTCGGTCGCGGAGAACCTTGTGCTCGACCTGTTCCGCAAGCCTCCGTTCGGCTCCGGGGTGTCCCTGCACACCGGCGAGATCGAGAAGAACGCGACCAGCCGGGTGGACGAGTTCGACATCCGTACTCAGTCGATCGATCTTCCCGTGTCGTCCTTGTCCGGTGGTAACCAGCAGAAGGTCGTCCTGGCCCGCGAGATGTCCCGGCCGTTGAAACTGCTGGTGGCCTCGCAGCCGACCCGCGGTGTGGATGTGGGCTCGATCGAGTTCCTGCACACGCGGATCGTGCACGAGCGGGACCAGGGCACCGCCGTACTGATCGTGTCCACCGAACTGGACGAGATCGCGGCGCTGGCCGACCGGGTCGCGGTGATGTACCGCGGCAAGGTGGTCGGCGTCGTACCGGCCGACACCCCGCGCGACGAGCTGGGCCTGATGATGGCCGGCGCCTCGCAGCGAGAGGCCGAGATCGCCGCCACCGAGCACCCGACCACGTTGGGAACCATCTAGATGAGTACTAGCACCGAGGCGCCGGAGTCCCAGCCTCAGTCGCAGCCCGAGCCGAAGGCGCCCAAACAGGGTCTGCCCGGCTGGGCCGTTCAGGGCCTGGTCGCGGCCAGCGCGATCGTGCTCGCGCTGGTGGTCGGCGCGATCCTGATCGTGATCGGCGACGACGAGGTGAAGCTTGCCTCCAGCTACTTCTTCGCCGCGCCGCTCGACACGCTGTCGGCCGCCGTCACCGCGGTCGGCGAGGCGTACAAGGCGCTGGTCGTCGGCGCGGTCGGCGGGCTCAACCCGATCGCCGAGTCGCTGACCCAGGCCACCCCGCTGATCTGCGGCGGGCTCGCGGTCTCGCTGGCCTTCCGCACCGGGCTGTTCAACATCGGCGCGCAGGGCCAGCTGATCATCGGCGCCATTCTCGCGGCTTGGGTCGGCTTCGCCTGGCACCTGCCGCCGGTAGTGCACCTGCTCGTCGCGATCCTGGCCGGCCTGATCGGTGGCGCCATCTGGGGTGGACTGGTCGGCCTGCTGAAGGCCCGGACCGGCGCGCACGAGGTGATCGTCACGATCATGCTCAACTACGTGGCGATCTACCTGCTGCAGTGGTTGCTGACGACAACGACCTTCCAGCGGCCAGGTCGCGAGGACCCGATCAGCCCGATCGTGGACGCGAGCGCGCAGTACCCGCAGTTCGGTGGCAACCGGCTGCACCTCGGCTTCATCCTGGCGCTGCTGGCGGCGGCGTTCGTCTGGTGGCTGCTGAACCGTTCGACCATCGGCTTCGAGCTGCGCGCGGTCGGCGCGAACCCCGACGCCTCCCGCACGGCCGGTATGAGCGTCGGCCGGGCGTACATCATCGCGATGGTGGTCGCCGGCGGTCTGGCCGGGCTGGCCGGCACCCAGCAGGTGCTCGGTACCGATCTGCCGCTCACCGATGGAGTGGCGGCCTCGGTCGGCTTCGACGCGATCACGGTCGCGCTGCTGGGCCGCGGCACGCCGATCGGCACGGTACTGGCCGGTCTGCTCTTCGGCGCCCTGAACGCGGGCGGCCTGCAGATGCAGTTGCAGACCCAGACCCCGCTGACCCTGACAACCGTGCTGCAGGCGGTGATCGTGCTGTTCGTGGCGGCGCCCGCGCTGGTGCGCTCGGTGTTCCGGTTCCTGCCGAAGGAACGCGGCGCCGGCGCCGTACTCGCGAAAGGCTGGAACGGATGACCGAGACGACTGTGGAGTCCCGGCCGACGGCCCCGGCCACGATCGAGGGCCCGGCCGAACGGACCCGCCGCCTGCGCGTCGGCGGCCTGATGCTCGTCTTCGCCGTGATCGGCCTGCTGCTGGCGTTCGTCACCAACGGCGGCAAGGCCACCTTCCAACTGGTCTCCGGCGATCTCGAAGGCAGCCTGCTGAAGGTGCCCGCCCAGGGCACGGCGATCTTCCTGGCCGTGCTGGGGCTCGCTGCCGCGGTCGCGTACCTGCTGCGCCGGGTACCGATGCGGTACGCCGGCTGGCTCGGCGCGATCCTCGGCATCTGCTTCATCGGGGCGTTCCTGTGCTGGGCCGCGGCGGGCAAGGTTTTCCCGCTGGCCAACCAGTTCCAGGGCACGCTGAACTTCGCCACCCCGTTGATCCTCGGCGCCCTCGCGGGTGTGCTGTGCGAGCGCGCCGGTGTCATCAACATCGCGATCGAGGGCCAGTTCCTGGTCGGCGCGTTCACGGCCGCCATCGTCGCCAGTACGACGGGCAGCGCGGTGGCGGCGCTGGCCGCGGCCGCGATCACCGGTGTGCTGATGGCGGCGCTGCTGGCGGTCTTCTCGATCAAGTACCTGGTCAACCAGGTCGTACTCGGCGTCGTGCTGGTGGTCTTCGCCTCCGGTGTGACGGGTTTCCTGTTCGACCAGTTCATCCAGGAGGACACGGCCAACCTGAACACCCCGGATGTGCTGGCAGCGGTGAAGATCCCGCTGCTCGGCGACATCCCGTTCATCGGGCCGATCCTGTTCAACCAGACGGCGCTGGTCTACCTGACCTATATCGCCGTCGCCGTGGTCACCTTCATGCTGTTCCAGACCCGCTGGGGTCTGCGCGTGCGGGCCGTCGGTGAACACCCGAAGGCCGCCGATACCGTCGGCATCAAGGTCACCCGGGTCCGGTACACCGCGGTGCTGTGGGCCGGGGTGCTCGCCGGTCTCGGTGGCTCGTTCTTCACCGTGGGCTATGCCGGCTCGTTCAACAAGGACATGACCGCCGGCAACGGGTTCATCGCGCTGGCGGCGCTGATCATGGGCCGCTGGCACCCGGTGGGCGCGATGGTGGCGGCGCTGTTCTTCGGTTTCGCCACCCAGTTGCAGTCCCAGCTGCAGATCATCCAGACGCCCATCCCTGGCGAGTTGTTGCTGATGGCCCCTTACCTGGCCACGGTGATCGCGGTCGCGGGCCTGGTCGGCCGGGTGCGCGCTCCGAAGGCGGACGGTGAGCCCTACGTCAAGGGATGAGCTGACCGTCGACTGGCCGGCGCTGCGGGAAGCCGCGGTGGCCGCGATGCGGCATGCCTATGCGCCGTACTCGCGGTATCCGGTCGGGGCCGCCGCGCTGGTGGACGACGGCCGGGTTGTTGCCGGATGCAACGTTGAGAACGCGTCGTACGGGCTGGGGCTGTGCGCCGAGTGCGGGCTGGTCTCGCAGCTGCTGATGACCGGTGGCGGACGGCTGGTCGCGTTCAGCTGTGTGGACGGCCAGGGCGTGCTGCTGATGCCGTGCGGGCGCTGCCGCCAGTTGCTGTACGAACACGGTGGGCCGGAGCTGTTGCTGGAGACGGCGCGGGGTATCCGCCCGCTGAGCGAGATCCTGCCGGACGCGTTCGGTCCGGAGAACCTCGCCGGCTCCGGTGCTGCTGGGTCCGATGATGCCGCTGGTTTCGATGATGTGGAGAAGAAGTGAGCGAGAAGTTCGACGCGGTCGACGTGATCCGGACCAAGCGGGACCGGGCTGAGCTGAGCGACGGCCAGATCGACTGGGTGATCGACGCCTACACCCGGGGCGCGGTGGCCGACGAGCAGATGTCCTCGCTCGCGATGGCGATCCTGCTGAACGGTATGACCCGGCGCGAGATCTCCCGCTGGACCAACGCGATGATCGCCTCGGGCGAGCGGATGGACTTCTCGAAGTTGTCCCGCCCGACCGCCGACAAGCACTCCACGGGTGGCGTCGGCGACAAGATCACCCTGCCGCTGGCCCCGTTGGTGGCGGCCTGCGGTGTCGCCGTACCGCAGCTGTCCGGACGCGGCCTCGGTCACACCGGCGGCACGCTGGACAAGCTCGAGTCGATTCCCGGCTGGCGCGCGGCCCTGTCGAACGACGAGCTGATGCGCCAGCTCGACGAGGTCGGCGCGGTCATCTGCGCCGCGGGTGACGGCCTCGCCCCGGCGGACAAGAAGCTGTACGCGCTGCGGGACGTCACCGGCACGGTCGAGGCGATTCCGCTGATCGCCAGTTCGATCATGAGCAAGAAGATCGCCGAAGGCACCGGTGCGCTCGTACTGGACGTGAAGGTCGGAACCGGCGCCTTCATGAAGGAACTGGCCGACGCGCGCGAACTGGCCGAGACGATGGTTGCCCTCGGCACCGATGCGGGCGTACGCACGGTGGCGCTGCTGACCGACATGTCCACCCCGCTCGGGCTGACCGCGGGTAACGCACTGGAAGTCCGCGAATCGGTTGAGGTCCTCGCCGGTGGCGGCCCGTCGGACGTGATCGAGCTGACCGTGGCCCTGGCCGTCGAGATGCTCGCGGCAGCCGGTATCACCGACGTGGACCCGGCGGACAAGCTGCGAGACGGTACGGCGATGGACGCGTGGCGCCGGATGATCGCAACTCAGGGTGGCGATCCGGACGCGGAGCTGCCAGTGGCTCCGGAAACCCACGTGGTGAAGGCCTCCGAATCCGGCGTACTGACTCGGCTCGACGCCCTCGCGGTCGGCGTAGCCGCCTGGCGCCTCGGCGCAGGCCGCGCCCGCAAGGAGGACCCGGTCTCACCCGTCGCCGGCGTGGAACTTCACGCCAAGCCCGGCGACACCGTCGAGGCAGGCCAACCCCTGCTAACCCTCCACGCCGACGACGCGAACCGCTTCCCCCGCGCCCTCGAATCCCTCACCGACGCCACCGACATCGCCCCCACCGGCACGCCGTACGAGCCCACCCCCCTCATCATCGACAAAATCACCGCCTAGGCCTACTGGGCGGTGGCAGCCTTCGCCAGGCGGCGGTATTGGTCTTGGGTGAGGGTTACTGCCGGGTGGGTGTTGGGGGCTAGGGATTGTTCGCCTTCGGTGAGGCGGCGGCGGACGAGTACCTGGACGACGGTTCGGCCGACGCTGAAGGTGGTTTCCAGGACGGCGTAGGTCCGGCCGTTGGCGGCGCTGACCTCGACCTTCGTACCGGTTTGTACGCCGGGAACGCCCGGTACGCGCAACGGCGTGCCGTGGTTGCTGTCGGCCCAGAAGCCCTGCTGGAGTACGCGGGCCTTGGCCGGTGTGCCCGCGCGGAACAGGTAGGTGCGTGCGGTGGTCCGGCCGTCGGCGCTGACGCGGTTCGCGTAGTAGCCCTCGGTGAAGTCGGCGTTCAGGAGTAGGGCGCGATCCCGGTACGGCGAGGTGGAGTGCTGGTCCACGAAGGTCTGGCTGTCGAGCGGTCCGGAGGTCTCCCGGGCGGTGCGTCCGGCGGGCGAGCGGAATCCGCTCGGCGTCACCACGAGCGCCGCGAGTTTGGAGGCCGGCGCTTGGGCCGCCTTGGCCGCACGGACCTCCGGCGTGGGCGCGCTCTCAGCGCCGCCGCAGGAGCTCACCACCAGGGCGCTGGAAAGCACCAGCATCGATGATCGGAGCACGCGCCGCACGGAATCCTCCGCGGGTCGGGGACGGTTCGCCCTCGATCGAATCAGCGCGAGATGAACACCATGGAAATTAGAACGGTTCGCCGAGTGGCGAACGGCAGAAGTCGGCGCCGAGCAGGTCGTTCGTGGTGTCGTCCTGGTCCACGTTCGCCGCGAAGGCCGCCGAATCGTCCTGCGGGTGGAAACCGATCGCCTCGCCCTCGGCCAGGGACCACCAGCCGGAGCTGTTCCGGGACACGCCCCACACGATCCGGAATCCCGGCGAAGGCGTTTCCAGCGCGGCGACGGCCAGCCGGCCCATGTCGTCGGAGGACAGCCAGATCGGCAATTCCGAGGCCGCCACCGGCTGGTCCCGGCACGACCCGATCCGCAGGCAGATCACGTCCATGCCGAACCGCGAGTGGTAGAGACTGCCGAGCGCCTCCATCGCGGCCTTGCTCATGCCGTAGTACGTGTCGGGCTTCGGTGGCACCGTCGCGGGCAATCCGCCGGGCGGTGCCTCGGAGCGGCGTTCGAACCCGACCGCATGGTTGCTGGAGGCAAGGATCACCCGTGGTACGCCGGCCTGGCGTGCCGCCTCGAGTACGGCGCGGGTGCCGTCGATGTTGACCGCGAGGATCTTCTCCCAGTGGTCCTCCAGCGGAATGCCGCCGAGGTGGATCACGGCGTCAACACCTTCGCACGCGAACCGCAGCGCCGGCAGGTGGGTGACGGAGGTCGCGGGCAGCACCTCGACCGGTTCGCCGGGCGCGGCCGCGGGCGGCTCCACCACGTCGAGCAGCCGGAGAGTTCGGTCGGCCGAGGCGAGCCGCTCGCGCAGCATCGTGCCGATGGTGCCGGCGGCTCCGGTGATCAAGACCTTCATACCTGCTCCTCCTCCTGTTCGGCGATCAACTCGGCGATCCGGTGGCGGGTGGCCCGCGGGGTCAGCGGCTCACAACCCGCCGCGAGGCAGCGTCGTACGACGCGGGGCTCGTCCGTCAGCAGCAACAGGCCGCGGCGGAGCAGAACGGGCGCGGGCTTGCGGTGTTCGCGCAGGTCCCGCTGCAACCGGCGGACGAAGGTGACAACACGATGGTGGCGGATGCAGATCGCGGCCGCGAGCAGACCACGGCGGCGCAGTTCCGGTACGACCTGATCGGCGAAGATGCCCTCGGCAACAACCAGGCGGGATCCACCGGTGCTGACCGGGCGATGCCCGACCGTACCGTCGGCGGAGATCTCATAGATCGGCATGTCCGCCTCGCCGGTGGCGCACAGCAGCGCGAGTGCCGCGACCGCCCGGTCGGCGTCCCAGGAGCCCGGGTGGTCCCAGTCGACGATGCCCAGGGGAGACCTCGGCATCGCAGCGTCGTCACCGTCGCGGTAGAAGTCGTCCAGCCGGACCACGGGCAGGCCCAGCGTCTCGGCAAGATGGGACTTGCCGGTCCCCGACGGCCCGGCCAGCAAAATCACACGCGCACTCACCGCGCCATCGTGCCATCCCCCTGGTTCTGGTCCGCGAGTGGTCACATCTGGTCGCCCCCGTCGGCGCCGGGACAGCGCCGCTGCGATCAGATGAGACCACTCGCGGACCAGAAGAAGGAGCTACTTGATGGCGCCCATGGAGAGGCCGCGGACGAGTTGCTTCTGGGCGATCCAGCCGGCGATGACAACCGGCAGTGAGGCCAGCGTGGCGGCGGCGGACAGCTGCGCCCAGTAAAGGCCTTCGCTGGTGATGAAGCCGACCAGGTAGACCGGCACGGTGGGGGAGGCCGAGGCGGTCAGATTGACCGCGAAGAAGAACTCGTTCCAGGTGAAGATGACGCAGATCAAGGCGGTCGCGGCGATACCGGGTGCGACCATCGGCGCCATCACGCTGATCCAGGTCTGCCGCATCGAGGCGCCGTCGACCGAGGCGGCCTCCAGCACCTCCGACGGAATCTCCTGCAGGAACGAGCGCATCATCCAGACCGCGATCGGCAGGTTCATCGCGGTGTAGAGCACGATCAGCACCCAGAGGTTGTCCAGCGCCTTGATCTCGCCCGCGATCACGTACAGCGGAACGATGACCGCGACCACCGGCAGCATTTTGGTGGAGATGAAGAAGAACAGCACGTCCTGGGTCTTCTTCACCGGCCGGATCGACAGCGCGTACGCCGCCGGAACCGCGAGCAGCAGCACGAGCAGGGTGGATACCACCGACGCGACCAGGGAATTCGCGAAATATGGACCGGCGCCGCGTTCGAAAACTCCCGCAAACTGGTCCAGGGTCGGCTTGAAGAACAGCTTCGGTGTTTCGGTGTAGGCGTCGGACTCCTGTTTGAAGGCGGTCAGCACCATCCAGAAGACCGGGAAGAAGAACAGCAAGGCGATCAGCCAGGTGAATCCCGTGGTCACGCCGCTGAGAGTGCGCTTGCGGCTCATTCCGTGCCCTCCTTCGTGAAGCTGGTGAAGATCAGCCGCAGGGCCACGGTGGACACGATGATCGTGCCGATCACCACCACCACGCCCATCGCCGCGGCCTGGCCGACGTCGAACCCGAGGAACGCCCGTTGATAGATGTAGAACGGCAGGTTCGCGCTGGCCGTACCAGGACCGCCCTGGGTCATCATGTAGATGTGGTCGAAGGTGTTCACCACGTAGATCGCGCCGAGCAGTACGGACAACTCCAGGTACCGACGCAGATGCGGCAGCGTCACGAACACAAACGTCTTCACCGGGCTCGCGCCATCCACCGCGGCCGCCTCCAGGACGGAGGTGTTCTGGCTTTGCAGGCCAGCCAGGATCAGCAACATCATGAACGGCGTCCATTGCCAGACCAGCGCGGTCACGATCGAGAAGATCGGGTAGCTCGAAACCCAGTCAACGGGCGCGATCCCCACCCAGGAGAGCACGTAGTTCACGATGCCGAAGCTCGGATCGAACATCGACGTACCCCAGAGCAACGCGCCCGCCACCGGCATCACCAAGAACGGCGTGATCAGCAAGGTCCGTACGATGCCCCGGCCGGGGAACTTCCGGTCCAGCAGGATCGCGAGCCCGGTTCCCAGTACCAGCGCCACCAGAACGCAAGAACCGGTGATGAGGATCGTGTTGAACGCCGCCTGCCGGAACACCCGGTCGGTGAACACCGCGCCATAGTTGCTCAGGCCAACGAATTGCCGCGAGCCCGGACGGACCAGGTTCCACGACTGCAGGGAGTACCAGAGCGTCACCAGGAACGGGAGCTGCGTCACCAGGATGGCGAACACCAGAGCCGGGAGCAGGGGCCCGCGCCGGGACCAGCCGTCCTTGCGCTCCGTACGGCGAGCCGGCGCCTCGCTGACGGTCGACGGCTCGGTCAACACCGCTGTGCTCATCGCTTCGCCTCCTGGTAACTCTTGCCCACACTGGCGGCGTACCGCTGGGACTGCGCGATCGCTTCGTCCACGCTGATCCGCCCGGCGATGGCCGCCGAGATCTGCTGGCCCACCCGGGTACCGAGATCCTGGAACTCCGGAATACCGACGAACTGGATGCCTACGTACGGCACGGGCTGCACGGTCGGCTTCTCCTGGTTGGCCTCGCCCATCGCCGTCAGGGTGGGTTTCGCGTACGCCTGCGCGGATTCGGCGTACGCCGGGATCTCGTACGTCGAGAGGCGGCTGCCGGGCGGGACGCGTTCCCAGCCGAGTTCGCTGCCGACGAGCTTCATGTACTCCTTGTTCGTCATCCAGCTCATGAAGTCCCAGGCCTGGTCCGGGTGCTTCGAGGTGCTCGGAATCGCCAGTGACCAGCTGTAGAGCCAGCCCGAGCTCTTCGACTTCACCACCGGCGCCTGGGCGTAGCCGTTCTTGCCGACCACCGTCGAGTCCGAAGGCGATTCGACCACTCCGACCATCGAAGTGGCGTCGTACCACATGGCGGCCTGGCCCTGGCTGTAGCGCGTCGCGCAGTCGGAGAAGCCCGCGGTCGCGGCACCGGGTTCGCCGTGGGTGCGGACCAGGTCGACGTAGAACTTGATCGCCTCGCTGCTTTCGGGGGAGTCCAGTTGCGCGTTCCAGTTCTCGTCGAACCAGCGGCCGCCGAAGGTGTTCACCACGGTGTTCATCGGCGCGAGGTTCTCGCCCCAGCCGGCCAGACCACGCAGGCAGATACCAACCTGGTTCTGCTCGGGCTTGTCGAGTTTGGCGGCGAAGTCACGCACCTGTGGCCAGGTTGGCCGATCCGGCATGGTCAGCCCGGCGGCGTCGAACAGGTCCTTGCGATAGACCAGGAACGACGACTCCCCGTAGAACGGCACCGAGTACAGATCGTCTTGGTATGAAAGGGCTTTGCGCACGGTCGGGATGAAGTCGTCCGGGTCGTACCCCGCGGTCTTGTCGGCGTACGGCTGAAGGTTGACGAGCCAGCCGTTCGCGGCCCAGATCGGGGTCTCGTAGTTGCTGATCATCACCACGTCGAACTCGCCGCCACCGGTCGCCACCGAGGCGGTGATCTTCGCGCGGGCCTCGTTCTCCGACAGCGAGACGAACTTGAGCTCGATGCCCGGGTGGTCCTTCTCGAACCGGTCCGACAGCGCGATCGCGTCGGACATCTGCGAGTTCGAGACGATCGCGACCACCAGTTGGTCCTTGTCGCCACCGCCCCAGGAACCGGCGCCACCACAACCGGCGAGCAGCGCGGCGATCGCCAGCAGGGCTACCACCCGGCGCTTCATGAGTCACTCGGCAGGATCTGGACCTTCGTGGCCGAGCCGGACCGGACCAGCTCGAGCGCCTGCTCGAAATCGTCCAGCGGCAACGTGTGCGAGATCAGCCGGCCGGCGGAAATGGTGCCATTGGCAACGAGATCGACCGCCTCGCCGTAGCTGTTCAGCACCGCCATCGAGCCGACGATGCGGATTTCGTCGTTGTAGATCCGGAACGGCGACAGGCTGATCGTGGCATCGCCGTCGGCGACTCCGAACACCTGGAGCCGGCCGCCCCGGTCCAGCGCGTCGAAGGCGTCCTCGATCGCCCGCGGCGCGCCGGTGGCGTCGACGGCCGCGTCGAATCCCCTGCGGGACAGGCCTTTGGTCGAAGTCGCCACCTCGACCGCGCCGAGTTCGGAGGCCAGTCCGAGCTTCGATTCGGCCAGGTCGACGACCGAGACCTGCGCGCCACCAGCGATCAGGAGCTGGCTCATGATCAGGCCCATCGTGCCCGCGCCAACGACGAGCACGCGCTCACCGACCTCTACCCCGAGGCGCCGGAGGCCGTGTACGGCGCAGGAGACCGGCTCGATCAACGCACCCTGTTGGAAGTTCAGCTTCTCCGGGAGCCGGTAACAGGTCGAGGCCGGTACGGCGACGCGCTCGGCGAAGGCGCCATCCACGGTATCGCCGGTCGCGTTCCAGTTCTCGCAGAGGTTGCCCCGACCGCGGCGGCACTGGCGGCAATGCCCGCAGAACAGCGACGGGTCCACCGCGACCTTGTCGCCGACGGCCCAGCCGCCGACCACATCCGGGCCGAGCGCGACGATCGTGCCGGCGAACTCGTGGCCCGGAACGATCGGGTACGGCGTGGGCGGGAACTCGCCGGCGGCGATGTGCAGGTCCGTGCCGCAGACCCCGCAGGCGCCGACCTCGACCACCACCTGACCGGGTCCGGCTTCGGGCTCGGGAACGTCCGTGACCCGGATCTTGCCGGGTTCGTCGATGACCACTGCGCGCACGCCGACCTCCTGGTGCTCATATGTGCACAAGCTGGCTCAAATGTGATGTGATGTCATTCCTACGGGCTTGTCCAGCGGGTGTCAACAGCTCGCGATGCGGCCACGGACGAGTTACCGTGCGGCAACCCGGTGGGAGAATTGGGGTGCGGAGAACAATGAAGACGGTCCGAACACAGCGCGACGGTGATGCCGACGACGAGCTACTGGCCGACGTCGCGCGGCGGTATTACCTCGACAACACCTCGAAGGTGGACATCGCCAAGCAACTCGACCTGAGCCGGTTCAAGATCGCCCGGCTGCTCGAGGAGGCCCGCAACCGCGGCATCGTGCAGATCCAGGTGAAGAGCCCGACACCCGTCGATCGAGGTCTGTCCGAAGAGCTCAGCCAGGCGCTCGGAATCGCCCGTTGCGTGGTCACGGACACCAACGGATCGCCCGAGCAGGTCCGGGCGCAGGTGGCCCAGGCCGCCGCCCGGATCCTGCCGCCGCTCGTGCGCGACGGCGATCTGCTTGGTCTGACCTGGAGCCGGGCCGTCGACGCGATGGTGGACTACCTCGGCTACCTGCCGCCGTGCACGGTCGTACAGATGGCCGGGTCGTTGCACTCGCCCAGTGGCGGCGGCACGACGATGGACCTGGCCCGCCGCGCGGCCGCCCTCGCGGGCGGGACCGCTCACGCCGTACACGCGCCACTGGTGGTCGACGACGCCGCGGCGGTCACCGCCCTGCGACGCCAGCCGGGCATCGCGGACACCCTGAGCATGGCCGACGCGCTCGACGTGGCGGTGGTCGCGATCGGGGCCTGGCGAGCCGGGTGTTCGACCGTGTGGGACGCGGTTTCACCTGAGCTTCAGCAGCAGGCCGCGGCCGCGGGCGCCGTCGCTGAGGTGAGCGGGCACCTGCTCGACGCTGACGGCAAGCTGGTCGAATCGCCGCTGGAGGATTTGGTCATCGCGGTGTCGGTGGAACAATTGCGCCGACCGCCCGAGCGAGTCGCCCTGGCCGCCGGGGTGCACCGCGCACCGGCCGTGGTCGCCGCCGTGCGGGCCGGTCTGGTCAGCACGCTGGTGACCACCTCCGACCTCGCCCGGGAGATCCTGCGCGTGCTCACCGCCGAGACCCTCGCTGCCCCCGAGAAGGAGAACTGATGACCGTACGCAGGCTTGTGGCCGGCGTGGATTGTTCCACTCAGGCGACCAAGGTCGTGGTCTGCGACGCGGACACCGGTGCGGTGCTGCGCGAGGGCCGGGCCGCCCATCCGGATGCCACCGAGGTGGACCCGCAGGCCTGGTGGCAGGCCTGGGAGACCGCTTCCGAGGGCTTGCTGGACGGCGTCGAGGCGATCTCGGTCGGCGGCCAGCAGCACGGCATGGTGCTGATGGACTCGGCCGGCACGGTGGTTCACCCCGCCCTCTTGTGGAACGACACTCGCTCGGCTGGGGTGACCACTGAGTTGGTCGACGAGTTCGGCGGGGCCGCGGCCTGGGCGGCCGCCACGGGCGTCGTACCGGTGCCGAGTTTCACCGTCACCAAGTTGCGCTGGATGCGGGACTTCGCCGCCGACGCGGCCGCTCGCGCCGAAGCCGTCGCGTTGCCGCACGACTGGCTCACCCACCGCCTCGCGGCCGATCGCACCGGCATCGAAGGCCTGACGACCGATCGCGGCGACGCCTCGGGAACCGGTTGGTGGTCCGCGATCGACGAGGACTACCGAACCGACCTGGTCGAGCTGGCGTTCGGGCGTTCGTTGGCGCTGCCGCGGGTCGCGGGACCGGCCGAGCTCGTCGGTACGACGTCCACCGGCGCGCGCCTCGCCGCCGGTACAGGCGACAACATGGCGGCCGCCCTCGGACTCAACCTCCAGCCCGGCGATGTGGCCGTCTCCCTCGGCACGAGTGGTACGGCGTTCGCCCGCGGAGTGGCGCCGACCACCGACGCGGCGGGCCTGGTTGCCGGTTTCGCCGATGCGACGGGTGGCTACCTGCCGCTGGTCTGCACGTTGAACGCGGCCCGGGTGTTGTCGTCCACCGCCGCGCTGCTCGGGATGGACCTGGCCGCCTTCGACGAGGCCGCGCTGGGATCCGCCGGGAGCGACGGGTTGGTGCTGGTGCCGTTCCTCGACGGGGAGCGTACGCCCGATCTGCCGCATTCCACCGGCCTGATCTACGGGCTGACGCGCGCCACGGCGGTGCCGTCGACGATGGCTCGGGCGGCCGTGGAAGGCATGTTGTGCGGGTTGGCCGATGCCGTGGATGCCTTGCGTACGCAGGGAATCCCCGTCGAGCGCGTACTACTCCTGGGCGGCGCGGCCCGGTCGCGCGCCGTACAGGCCCTTGCCCCTTCGCTGCTCGGCGCACCCGTCGTACTGCCCGAGCCGGCCGAGTACGTCGCTCTGGGCGCGGCCCGTCAGGCGGCGTGGGCCTTGTCCGGCGCGGAAGCCCCGCCCGCTTGGGATGTCCCGGTCAGCAAGCCGGAGGCCTCGATCCTTACCGACGCGGAGGCGGCGACCATTCGAGCGCACTACGCCTCGGTGCTGAGCAAGGGCGAGCCGCTGCTGTCCACCCCGCGCTAAGACCTTCTGCCCTTCGCCCTCGCTTCGGCTGTTGGCTTCGGCCTTTGTCTTATGACTAGTCGGCGCGGGGGCGGGAGGTGGCTTTGAGCGCGAAGAGCAGGGGGATGCGCGGATAGTCGTCGGGCAGGCGGAACCAGCCGTCGGGCGTCTGGACCATCGCGTCGAACCGGGGCCAGGGGAGCACCTCGGATTCGCGCAGGCTCTCGATCCGCAGGCCGCCCGCGACCAGAGCCGTGACGAGCTCACCGAGGCCGTGCATCCACTCGTAGCTCTCGGTTTTGCCCGGCACCTCGTGACCGGTATACGTCCGGTCGGAGTCGCGGGCGATCGGCCCACGTCCTTCGAGATAATCGTTGCGCAGCAGGAATTCCTGGCTGCCGTCGGGTGGTGGCGTCGGGCCGAGGGCGTTGAGCAGCGGGTGGAACTCGACGATGTAGAGGGTTCCACCCGGCTTGAGCAATTGCCGTACGACGTCCACCCACGCGCGTAGATCCGGCAGGTAGCAGAGCGCACCCTTACCGGTGTAAACCACGTCGAACCGCTGACCACCCAAGGCCTCGACCGCGTCGTACACATTCGCGTGGACATACGACACGTCGGCCCCGGCCTTCGCCGCGATCCGCCGGGCCTCCTGAACCGAACGAGCCGACAGGTCCAACCCAACCACCTCGGCCGCACCGGCCTGCGCGAAAGCGATCGTCTCGGTACCGAGGTGGCACTGCAGGTGCAGCACGTCCCGCCGGTTCAGATCGCCGAGGTCGTTCCACTCGTAGTCCGCGAACCAGTACCGCGCCGGCTGCGCGTAGAACTCGCTCCCCGCATGAATCGGCGCCCGCGCGTCCCAATTCGCCTCATTGGCCGCCACCATCCGCTGCGTTTCCAAGTCCATCCCCGCCACCCTTCGCCGATTCCGCCCGCCTCGCACCGCTCACCTGCGGCTCTGTCCGGTTTGTGAACGAGATCCGCGCGGCGAACCCGCCCCAGCCCGTCCCAACCCGCCCCCCGATTCTCCGCCCTCAACCACGCCACCCCCACCCCTCCGGCGCGCCGCCCACCCCACCACCCTGGCGTGCGGTTCAGGGCCGTACGACGTGGGTTCGGTGTCCACAGGCGAAGCGCATTCCGCGTCCGACCGTGGGAAAGAATCTGCCCACCGCTGCCACGGTCGGACGCGGAATGCGGCTTGCCCGGGTAGGAACTCGCTCGTCACTGCCATAGGTGGCGCGCATTTGGCGTCCGACCGTGGGTAGGAATCTGTCCACCGCTGCCACGGTCGGACGCGGAATGCGGTTTGCCCGGGTAGAGACCTTGCCGCGAGTGGGCTGGTTGGGACCGCGCCGTTGGTGGGTGAGGTTGCACGGGTCGGGCCGCATTTCGGGTCCGACCGTGGGGTTTGTGCGGAGCGCCGCGGGGAGGGTGGTTGGGGTTAGTTG
Organism: Kribbella deserti; assembly: GCF_042434725.1. Classification (NCBI taxonomy): domain Bacteria; kingdom Bacillati; phylum Actinomycetota; class Actinomycetes; order Propionibacteriales; family Kribbellaceae; genus Kribbella; species Kribbella deserti. The sequence continues at coordinate 84,166 of NZ_JBHLTC010000032.1, forward strand.
TTGATTAGGCGTTCGACGATGGTTTTCATGCGGTCTACCGGGATGGCGAAGCCGATGCCGATGTTGCCGGTTCGGGCGCCGCCGGAGAGGGTGGCGATGGCGGTGTTGACGCCTACTACCTGGCCGGAGGCGTTCACGAGGGGGCCACCGGAGTTGCCGGGGTTGATGGCGGCGTCGGTTTGGATGGCGGTTTGGCGATTGCCGTTGTCGCCGAAGCGGGCCTGGCGATTGACGGTGCTGACGATGCCGGCGGTGACGGTGCCTTCCAGGCCGAGGGGTGATCCGATGGCCAGCACCGGATCACCCACCCGCAGTTGCGACGAGCGGCCCAGGGTGAGCGGACGGAGCCCCGTGGCCTCGGTCCGCAGTACCGCCAGGTCGTTGTTCTCATCGACGCCGATGATCTCGGCCGACACGGTGCGCCCGGTCGAGAGTACGAGCGAGATCGTGCGGGCTTCCTGGACCACGTGCGCGTTCGTGACGACATGTCCTCGCCCATCGATCACAAAGCCCGAACCGGTCGCGCGGCCGGCCCGGACCGAGACCACACCGGGCAGTACGGCGGCCGCCGCGTTCGCGATGCTTGCCCCGGGCAACGGCGCCGGAGCGTTTGCCTGGGGCAACTGAAGGGGCGCGGAGGTGGTTTCAGCGTTGCCGAAGTACGTACCAGTGACGGCGCCGGCCAGACCACCCGCGAGCACCGACAACGCGATCCCGGCAGCGAGCGCGCGCCCGGCCCGCCGTACCGGCGCAGCTGACGGCACCGACGCCAAGGGAGGAGGGGGAGCCGTCACCCCGGGTTGAGGGGCCATCAGCACCGGTGCAAGGGGGGCCGGTGGGATGGAACCCGGGGTGACGGAATCAGGGGGCAACGGCCCGGGCCGGAAATGCGGGCCGCGGAACGGACTGCCCAGATGTGCGTTCATAAAAGCCTCCGAAGGTCAGGGCAGTCGGGAGAACCACAGCAGCGAGGCCAGCCCGGCGAGCAGGGCGGCGGCCAGGGCGATACCGGCGACCAGGTTGGTGATTTCGCGTTCCTCGGTGGTCCAGCCGATGGAGGACTCGAGGTCGGCGTAGACACTGCGGAGTTCGGCATCGCTCTCGGCGCTGTAGAAACTGCCCGAGGTGGATTCGGCGAGCCCTTCGAGTGACGTGGTGTCGGCCGGCACCGGAATGTTGCGGCCGTCGATATCGATCGTGCCCTCGGCAGTGCCGTAGGCGATGGTGGAGACCGGTACGCCGGCCTGGGTCGCCGCCTGAGCCGCTTCCTCGATCGGGCGTCCCGCGGTGTTGCCGCCATCGGACAGCAGCACCACCCGGGCCGGCGGCGGATCGGTTTCAGCATCGGCGTCGAGGTTCTGGATGCTCTGCAAGGCGGTCAGCACGGCCTCACCGATCGCCGTACTGTCCGACATCGTCAAGTTGCCAATGGCATCGGTCGTGGCCTGGTGGTTCGTACTCGGCGCGGTCACCACCGTGGCGGTCCGGGCGAACGAGACCAGGCCCACGTTGAACTGCTCGGGCAGGTTCTGTACGAACTCGGTCGCGGCCTGTTTCGCCACCTCGAACCGGGTCGGCTCGACATCGGTGGCGGCCATCGAGTTCGACACGTCCATCGCGACGATCACGGTCGCACGTTCGCGCGGCACCCGGACGTCGGCGACGGGCCGGGCGATCGCGATCGTCAGCACCACGATCGCGGCCAGGAAGGCGAACGCGGGCAGGTGCCGCCGCCAGCCGGGCCGTTTCGGCGTCACCTTCTCCAGCATCGGCAAAGTCGCGAACCGTACGGCGTACCGGCTGCGGCGCTTCTGGGCGATCGCGTACGCGACCACCAGCGCTACGGTCAGCAGCAGGAGCCACAACCACGCGGGTTGTTCGAATCTCATCGGACACCATCCCGGTTGAGTGGGGGCCGGCGGGCCGCGGCTCGACGGCGGGCCGTTGCGAACGAGGCGACGTCCCGGACCCAGTCACGGTCCGTCCGCAGTTGCAGGTGGGCCGCGCCGGCCGAGCGGATCGCGGCGGCGGTGCGTTCCCGGTGCTCGGCGGCGGCCGCGGCATAGCGCTCGCGGATCCGGCGCCGGCTGGTCTGAACCTCGTGCCGGCGGCCCGTCTCGGGATCGACCAGCGTGAGCAGACCGACCTCGGGCAGTTCGAGTTCGCGCGGGTCGATCACCTCGACGGCGATCACCTCGTGCCGTACGGCGAGCCGGCGCAACTGCTTGGCCCACGCGGTCGAGTCCTCGGCGAAGTCCGACACCACCACGCGCAAACCCGGCCGCGGATGTTCCCGGTCGAGCCGCCGGATCGCGTTCAGCAAATCGGTTGTGGGGTGCGCGCCCGGTTCCAGCCGCGGCAGTGACAACAGCGTGCGGAACGTACGGCGGAGGGCCGCCGCGCCACCGACGGCCGGAATCCGGGTCAGCTGGTCGCCGAAGGCCACGCGGGCGCCGAGGCGGTTACCCGGGCGGTCCGCGAGCAGCCCGATCGCGCCGACGATCGCGACGGCCAGATCGCGTTTCTCCGCGAGCGCCGTACCGAAGTCCATGCTCGGGGAGGCGTCGACCAGGGCCCAGGTCTCCAGTTCGCGCTCGGCGAGTGGTGCCCGGACGTGGGCCTCGAGCGATCGGGCCGTCACGTTCCAGTCCATTCGCCGTACGTCGTCCTGGCCGGGCTGGTAGGGGCGTGCCTCGTTCGGTTCGCTGCCCGGGCCTGACCGGAGCCCGGTGATATCGCCCTGGAGAAAGCCTTCGAGGCGCTTCTTCACGGACAACTCCAGCGTCCGCAACGCCCTTTCCCGCCCGGCCAGGAGATCTTCCGAGGCGGCGCTCACGCGGCCGACCCCCTCGTCTCGTCGGCCGGTACGACGTGGGGCTGCTCGACCGCCGCCAATACGCGGGACACCACGGCCCGCGGGTCGAGCCCGTCGGCCAGCGCGTCGAACGTCAGCACCAGGCGATGCGCCATCACGTCATGCGCCACGTCGTGCACATCCGTCGGCAGGACGTAGTCCCGGCCGCGCAGCAACGCGAGGGCCCGTCCGGCGGCTACCAGCCCGAGCGTGGCCCGAGGGCTCGCGCCGAACTCCAGTACGCCGTTGAGGTCGGTGATGCCGTACGCCGCGGGGTCCCGGGTGGCGTGCACGAGCCGGACGACGTACTCGGCGACGGCGTTGTGAACGAAAACCTCTTCGGTCGCGATCTGCAGATCCGCCACCAGCTCGGGCGTCAGTACGGCGCTCGCGTGCGGCCGGCGGGCGCTCATCCGCTGCAGGATGGTCAGTTCCTCCATCGGCGCGGGATAGCCCACGGTGATCTTGAGCAGGAACCGGTCCCGCTGCGCCTCGGGCAGTGCGTACACGCCTTCGGACTCGATCGGGTTCTGCGTCGCGAGCACCAGGAACGGGTCGGGCAGCGGGTAACTCTTACCGCCGATGCTGACCTGGTTCTCGGCCATGGCCTCCAGCAACGCCGACTGCACCTTCGCCGGGGCGCGGTTGATCTCGTCGGCGAGGACCAGGTTCGCGAAGATCGGGCCGAGTTCGGTGTCGAAGCCCTCCGCCGACGGCCGCCAGATCCGGGTGCCCATGATGTCGCCCGGGACCAGGTCGGGGGTGAACTGCAACCGGGCGAACCGGCCGCCGATCACCTCGGCGAGAGTACGGACGGCCAGCGTCTTCGCGACGCCCGGCACGCCTTCCAGCAGGCAGTGCCCGCGAGCCAGCAGGCCGACCAGCATGCGCTCGACCAGGTGGTCCTGGCCGACGACGACCCGTTTCACCTCGAACAGCGCCCGCTCCAGTACGGCGGTCTCGGGCAGGCGGAACTCCGCACCGGCGTGAGCCGGTACGGAACCGCCGGGGTGGATCGTCACGCCTGCCCCTCAGCGCTGCCCTGGGCGCCGTTCTGAGCGCCCTGCGAACCGCCCTTCTCCGGGCAGTCCCGATCAGCAGCCGGCGCCGGGGTGTCCGCCGTCGGGTTCTCCACGATCGTTACGTATCCCTGCTCCTGGCGGCCCGGGTCGTCGCCACCCGCGGCGAAGGCGACCCCACCGATGCCCAGGGCAACGGCCGCGGTGGCCGCGCCGCCGATCAGCAGTCGCTTGCTCGCGGTCAGCTTCATCATCTGGACCAACTCCTTCGATTGGTGAACTCGATGGGCTCCACATCATCAAAGGGGCGCGAAAACGACCGGAAAGCGAACCGAAAAGTCAGCGAAAGCCCATCCCCGCCTAACCGCCGCTGCCGGTTACGTTGGTCAGGTGCGATTACTGGTGGTTGAGGACGAGGAAGGCCTGGTCAGCGCGCTGCGCTCGGGACTGGGCCGGGCCGGTTATGCCGTCGACGCGGCCGGGACCGGCCAGGAGGCGATGGAAAAGCTCGCCAGTACGGCGTACGACCTCGCCATTCTCGACATCACGCTGCCCGACACCACCGGCCTGGACATCTGCCGGGCGGTTCGGCGCGGTGAGATCGAGGTGGCTTCCGGGCGGGACCTGCGGGTGCTGATGCTGACGGCCCGGGCGAGCCTCGCGGATCGGGTCGCCGGGCTGGACGAAGGCGCGGACGACTACCTGACGAAGCCGTTCGCGCTGGTCGAGCTGCTCGCGCGAATCCGGGCTCTGTTGCGCCGCGACGTGACGAACGGCTCGGCCCTGCTGGAAGTCGGTGACCTGGTCCTGGACAGCGCGCGCCACCTTGCCAGCCGGGCCGGTCGCGAGTTGTCGCTCACGCTGAAGGAATTCGGCGTACTGCGCTATCTGATGTCCCGCCCCGGCCACGTGGTTTCGGCCGAGGAACTGCTCGAACACGTCTGGGACGAGAACGCCGATCCGTTCACCCAGAGCGTGCGTGTCACCGTCGGCACGCTGCGGCGCAAGCTCACGCTCGACGGCGAAGAACCCTTGCTGGAAACGGTGATCGGCCGTGGTTACCGACTACGGAGCGAGACATGAACCGTCTGCCCGGCTGGATGCGCACGGTCCGCTTCCGCCTCACCGTGACGTACTCGGCCGTGCTGATCGCGTTGTCGGCCCTGATGCTCGGCAGCGTCTACTTCGCCTTGTCGTCGATGACCGACGCGCGTGAGCTGAACGCCTTTCCGGTGAAGAAGATGTACAAGGGCTCCGACGGGGAACTGCACATCAAGCCCGGCCAGACGATCGAGGCGGCGGAGCTGTCGGCTGTCGAGGCCGCAGTGAACTACCAGACCCTGCAGAACCTCCGCGACTACTCAGCCATCGCCATCGGCGTACTGTTCCTGGTCAGTCTCGGCACCGGCTGGTGGCTTTCCGGCCGGGCCCTGCGTCCGGTTCGCCTGATCACCGCCACCGCGCAGGAAATCACGGCGACCGACCTGTCCCGGCGGATCTCGCTGACCGGACCGCCGGACGAACTACGCACGCTGGGCGACACCGTTGACGGCATGCTGGACCGGCTGGAAGAGGCGTTCATCGCGCAGCGCCAGCTCGTGGACGACGCCTCGCACGAACTGCGTAACCCGCTCGCGGTGATCCAGGCGAACGTCGACGCCGTACTGGCTCACGACGACACCCCACCGGCCGATCGGGCCCAGGCCACCGCGATCGTCGGCCGGGCCATCCAGCGCATGACCCGGCTGGTGGAGGATCTGCTGGCGTCCGCTCGGCGTAGTTCGCCCGCTTTCGTGGACGCCGATATCGATCTGGCCGCCATCGCGAGCGAAGCGGCCGAGGAATACACCTTGCTGGCCGAGGATCGCGAACTCCAGCTGGTACGGCGTCTCGCGCCCGGGCCGATCGCGGCCGGGGACGCCCAGGCGTTGCGGCGGGCAGTGGACAACCTGCTGTCGAACGCCGTACGGCTGGCCCGGGGTGGCAGCGAACTCGTGCTGGCAGTCGGTAGTCGCGGCGGCTGGGCCTGGATCGCCGTACGGGACGAGGGCCCGGGAATCGCTGAAGCCGACGCGGATCGGGTCTTCGACCGGTTCTTCCGCTCGGGCCAACGTCAGCCCCCGGCCACGGTCCCGGCCTCGACGGGCGCGTCCACTGGCGAACGCCGCGCGGGCCTCGGTCTCGCGATCGTGCGCCAGATCGTGGAAAGCCACGGTGGTTCCGTTGCCCTGCACTCCGAACTCGGTGTCGGCAGCACCTTCGTGCTCTGGCTGCCCGAACGCTCCCTCACCGACTCCACCCGTCGTCTCCCGGCCCCACCACCCGAAGATCCCTTGGGCCCGCGCTCCTGACGCTTGCCTTCATTCGTCGGAATCCGCCCTCTGCCGACCGCTCACAGGTACTGGTCCGCCGAGCCGGCGGATTCCGACGAACGAATGCTTGCTGTCAGCCGGCGATGGTGTAAGCGCCGGTAGCGCGGTCCACGACCTTATGCAGACCGACGTGGTCGGTCACCCGGCCGCCGGCGCTGATTTCGCCTTCGGTCACCCGGTGGTGGCCGATCGGGTTGAAGACGCGGTGAATGACCAGTCGCTTGGCGCCGGAGGCGTCGGTGTAGGTGTAGGTCATCGTCTTCGTCGGGTAGTACCCGCCGTACTGCAGCGACTTGGTGCTGCCGTCGACGATCGAGAGGACGCGGAAGTTCTTGGTGCCGCGCAATGCCTTGATCTTCGCGTTGATCGCCGCGTTGAAGGTCCGGGGGTCGCGGCCTTCCAGGTCGCCGTCGACGCGCAGGTTCCACAGCTTGTTCGGGCTGGTGAACCGGGCCATGCCCACGTCGAGCTGGGTCTTTCGCCAGCCCTTCGGCGCATCGGTGCTGACGGAGTAGTAGTCCAGTTGGCCCCAGAGGTGGCGCTGGAACGCGGTCACCTTCAGCGGAGCGACGGACGCGGCCTGGGTGGCGACGACGGACGGGTTCGGTTCCGCCGCGTTCGCCGCGGTAGCGACGGCGCCGCTGCCGGCCAGGCCGACGAGGGCCGCGATGCCGATGGCGCGCTTGAGCTGCAGACGCATGGTTGTTCCCCCAAGAGATGTGTGTGCTTGCTGTCTGTCCGGTACGACGCCGGCTCGCACGATTTGGTTGTTTCTGTTCGGCAACGCAAGGCGTGGCGGCAAACCCTTGTTGCGACGGCGGCGTCTTCCCTCGTGGCGGTGGACTGCTTAGGGTCGGGGCTCGGGCCAGGCGTGAGGCCGGTCCGGGACCGCCGAGTACGAGGAGACGTATGCTCCGCCCGCGTAGTATCACCGCCCTGGCCGTGGCCGCCCTGTTACCCGTGATCCCGCTGACCGCCGCACCGGCGAACGCCGTACCGGTGCCCGCGTACAACGCCACCCAGACCGCGCTGGACCCGGTCGAGGAGGTGCGCGCCAAGCTCGCCGCCATTCCCGGCCTGCGGGTGCAGAGTGCCACCGTCGTCAGCGGCAAGCCCTTCTTCGTGCTGCAGTACCGCCAGCCCGCGGACCACCGCAAGCCGCAGGGGGAGACCTTCGAGCAGCGGGTCACCTTGTGGCATCGCGGATTCGACCGGCCGACCGTGCTGCACACCACGGGGTACGGCGGTGTCGGTGGCGCTTTCACCAGCGAGCCGACCCGACTGCTCGACGCCAACCAGCTGAATGTGGAGCAGCGGTTCTTCAACACCTCCACTCCGGCGAGCAAGGACTGGTCCAAGCTCACGATCTGGCAGGCCGCGACCGACCAGCACCGGATCGCCCAGGCGTTCAAGAAGGCCTTGTACGGCGCCAAGTGGGTCAACACCGGCGCGAGCAAGGGCGGGATGACCTCGGTCTACCACCGCCGGTTCTACCCGAACGACGTGGACGCCACTGTCGCGTACGTGGCGCCGCACGACGTGTTCAACAAGGCCGACAGCTACGTCGGGTTCATCCAACAGGCGGGCACGGATCCGGCCTGCAACGCCGCCTTGCGTAATGCCCAGCGCAACGCGCTCCTGCGCCGTACGGCGATGGTGGCGAAGCTGGAGGCGCACGCGAAGGCCAACGGCTTCACCTACGAGGACACATTCGGTACGGCGGACCGGGCGTTTGAAGCGGCCGTACTCGACACGCCGTTCGCCTTCTGGCAGTACTCGAACCAGGCCGCTTGCCCGAGTGTGCCGGGTTCTGCCACCGCGACGGACCAGGAGTTGTTCGACTTCTTCGACCAGGTTGCAGGCTGGGGGTTCTACACGGACGAGGGCACGGCCGGGTTCCTCCCGTACTACTTCCAGGCGACGCACCAACTCAACTGGCCTGACGTTGCCAGCCGGACCACCTGGCTACGGGGCCTGCTGCGCTACAAGGAGGCCGGTGACGCGCCTGCCGCCGTACCGGACGCGATCGAGCCGCGGCACGACCCGCTGGCCATGCTCGACGTACAGGCGTGGCTGTCGGCCGCGGGAAGCCGCATGCTCTTCGTGTACGGCGAGAACGATCCGTGGAGCGCTGAGCGGTTCGAGCCGGGCCGAGGTACTCGCGATTCGCACTGGTTCACCGTGCCGAACGGAAACCACGGATCGAACATCAACCAGCTACCGGCCGCAGAGCGCACTCAGGCCGTCCAGATCTTGCAGAAGTGGATGGACGTCCCTGTGACGGCACTAGCGACTCAGCGGACTGCCCAGGCCATCGACCCGGGAGCCCAGCACAAGCACATGCGCTGATCAGCGGGCGGTCAAGCGCTCCGCCACCTGCTTCCGGGCTTGGTGGATGCGGGCCTTGACCGTCCCCAGCGGCACATCCAGTTCGGCGGCGATCTCGGCGTACGTCAAAGCGCCGAGATCGCGCAGGACCAAGGGCTGGACCAACTGCGGGTGGTCGGCCTCCAGGTGGTCCAGCGCCTCCAGCAGGTCCAGGCGCGATCCGGCGATCACGGAGGTGGTCCGCGGGTCGACGGCCTCGGGCAGCACCTCAGCCGAACGCTCGACCGAACGCCGCTTGAGCGAGCGGTAGGTCTGCCGGGCGCAGTTCGTCGCGACGATGGTCAGCCAGCCGGCGAACGAGCCGGTGCCCTTGAAGGTGTGGATCTTCGTCGCGACTGCCATCAGCGTGTCCTGGGCGGCCTCCTCGGCGTCCTCCCGGCACGGCAGGAACTTCGCGACCCGGCGTTGCACCTGTGGCCGGACGCGCTGTAGGAGCTCCGCCAGGGCGGGCTCGTCACCGGCGGCGGCAGCGGCTGCCAGCACCTCAAGGTCGTCGTTCAAGTTCCGTCCCCAGGTTGTTTCCGGATCAATGCGGGCACAAGCCCCTCCAATGCACGAGAATATCCGTCGATGGAAGTCATTGGACGCTACCGGCTGGACTCGAAGATCGGTGCTGGCGCCTTCGCCACGGTCTGGCGGGGCTACGACGACGATCTCGATGTCGACGTCGCGGTCAAGGTGCTGGCCGACAACTGGGCCTCCCGCGCGGACGTGCGGGAGCGATTCCTGGCGGAAGCGCGGTTGATGCGGCGGATCGCCAGTGACCGGGTGGTCCGGGTCTTCGACCTGGGGGAACTGCCCGACGGCCGTCCGTACTTCGTGATGGACTACATCGGCGGTGGCTCGCTGGCCGACATCCTGGCCGCCGGCCCGGTCGATCCCGCCGACGCGCTCTGGTGGGGCGCCGACGTGGCCCGGGCGGCCGCCGCGCTGCACGCCGAAGGCGTCGTACACCGTGACATCACGCCGGCCAACCTGTTGCTGCGCAAGAGTTCCGGCGCGGAATCGGGCGGCGGCACGCATCGGGTCGTACTGGCCGATCTCGGTCTGGCCAAGAGCCTCGCGGAGGCGTCCGGACTGACCCAGGCCGTTGGTACTCCGGCGTACATGTCGCCTGAGCAGGGCCGGGGCGACGGCGGTTTCGATGAGCGGGCCGACATCTACGCGATCGGTGGCGTGACCTATGCGCTGCTCACCGGTCGTACGCCGTATGTGACGTCTTCCATCGGCGATGTGGTCGCGCGCGATCCCGATCTCGATCCGCCCAGCCTTCGGCCGTTACTGGGTGATGCCGTCGGGGAGATCGACGACCTGCTCGCGCGGACGTTGGCCTATCGCGTCGACGAACGCTGGCCTCATGCCGACAGCCTCGCGACCAAGCTGGAAGCGGAGGCCTACCGGCTGGAACGCGAGGCACCTGCTCTGGCCGCCCAGCGGACCGCCGTGCCGTCTCAGTCCAGCAAAGAGGGGCAGGAGACCCAGGAGGCCACCATGACGGAACTGCCGACCCAGATGCCCGCTGCCGAGGCCGGTACGGTCGTGGTCGCGGCCTCATCGCAAGGGTCCTCGAAGTGGATGGCCTGGCTCTCGTTGCCGGTCGTTTTCGCGCTCGCTAGCGTCGGATCGTGGTTCCTCTTCGGGCGTTGACTTCGTAGGGTAGCGACATGGCTACTCAGCGCTCGCACCTTGCCCTCGGCTTGGTGGTCCTGCTCCTCGCCGGTACGACGACTCCGGCCGCTGCCACGAACCAGACCCCGGCGGGCGAATTGCCGTACGCCTGCCGGGCCCAAACCCCGATGGGCGACAAGCACTTCCGGTTCCGGGAGAACGTCCGGGCCACCGCGCCGCGGCAGATCCTGGCCGGGGCGACGTTCCCGGTCGTGGTTGATCTCGAACCAGGGGAGGTGCCGTCGGAGATCCGGGGATTCCGGCTGCGGGAGCTGCGCGATCTGTCCCTGCGGTTCCGGGTCCCGGCGAATTCCCAGCTGACGTCAGCCCGGTTGACCGGTGGTGCCGGGATCGGTGCGGCGCCGTACCTGGAGGTTTCGGGTGACGTCGTCACGATCAAGGTGCCAGGGCCGATCGCGGGTGGTTCGCGGTACCAGCTGCCCAAACTCACGATGTGGCTGGTCGCGGGTCGTGCCGGTACGACGATCGAGACCGGGCCCGCCGGAACCAGCCACGACGATCCGGGCCTGACGCTGGTGGCCCGGATCAAGATCGCCTTCGGCACCGTGAAGGCCCCGGCCGCCTGCCACCCGGACCCGGCGCCGATCCTCACCCGCACGCAGGTCCGGTGAGGCCGGCTAGATGCCGATCGGGTGCCAGACGGTTTTGACCTCGAGGAACTGGGTCAACCGGGAGATGCCCTGGTCGGCGGTCCAGTCCTCGTAGCCGGGACGGCGGACGCGCTTGAGGTTCTCCGCGGCGGCGGCCTCCAGCTCGCGGGCCTCGACCGAGTTGTCGATGCCGGCCAGGTCGATACCGTTCACGTCCAGGTGGCTCGCCAGCCAAGGCGCGATCTCGCTCGCGGACCCGGTCAGCAGGTTCACCACGCCACCGGGCAGGTCCGAGGTCGCCATCACCTCGCCGAGCGTGATCGCGGGCAGCGGACGCTCGTACGACGTGACCACCACGGCGGTATTACCCGACGCGATCACCGGCGCGATCACGCTGGTCAGCCCGAGCAGGCTGGAGTCCTGCGGTGCGAGTACGGCGATCACACCGCTTGCCTCGGGCAACGAAAAGTCGAAGTACGGCCCGGCGACCGGGTTGCTCGAACCGACGATCTGGGCGATCTTGTCGGTCCAGCCCGCATACCAGACCCAGCGGTCGATCGAGGCGTCCACCAGCGCGCGGGCCTTGCCGATCGCGATGCCCTCGCTCGCGGCCACCTCGGCGCTGAACTGCTCGTGCCGGCCCTCCATCACCTCGGCGATCCGGTACAGGATCTGGCCGCGGTTGTAGGCGGTTTTGGCCGACCAGCCGCCGAAGGCCTTACGAGCCGCGACGACCGCGTCCCGGGCGTCCTTGCGGCTGGCCTTGGACGCGTTCGCCAGGAACTTGCCCTTGGCATCGTTCACCACGTACGACCGGCCGGACTCGCTGCGGGGAAAGGCCCCACCGACGTACAGCTTGTAGGTCTTGCGCACATCGAGCCGCGCGGTTTCCTTACTGGGCAAGGTAGGCCTCCAAGCCGTGGCGACCGCCCTCGCGGCCGTACCCCGACTCCTTGTAGCCGCCGAACGGCGAGGTCGGGTCGAAGCGGTTGAACGTGTTGGCCCAGACGACGCCGGCGCGCAACTGGTTCGCCATCCAGAGAATGCGCGAGCCCTTGTCGGTCCAGACGCCGGCGGACAGGCCGAACGGCGTGTTGTTGGCCTTCTCGACGGCCTCGGCCGGGGTGCGGAACGTGAGCACCGACAGGACCGGACCGAAGATCTCCTCGCGGGCGATCCGGTGAGCCTGGGACACCCCGGTGAACACCGTCGGCGGGAACCAGAATCCCTGCGTGGGCAGCTCGCACTCGGGTGACCAGCGCTCGGCGCCTTCGTCCTCGCCGACCTGCGACAGCTCGCGGATCTTGGCGAGCTGCTCGGCGGAGTTGATCGCGCCGACATCGGTGTTCTTGTCGAGTGGATCGCCGACGCGCAGGGTGGCCATCCGCCGCTTGAGGCGGGACAACACCTCGTCGTAGACGCTTTCCTGCACCAGTAGCCGCGAACCCGCGCAGCAGACGTGGCCCTGGTTGAAGAAGATGCCGTTGACGATGCCCTCGACGGTCTGGTCGATCGGCGCGTCCTCGAAGACGATGTTCGCCGCCTTGCCACCGAGCTCCAGCGTGACCTTCTTGTTGCTCCCGGCAACATCCCGGGCGATCGCGCGGCCGACGTCGGTCGAGCCGGTGAAGGCGACCTTGTCCACGCCCTCGTGGTTCACCAGGGCCCGACCGGTCTCGCCCGCGCCGGTGACGATGTTGACCACACCCGGCGGCAGCTCCGCCTGCTGGCAGATCTCCGCAAAGGCCAGCGCGGTCAGCGAGGTCGTCTCGGCCGGCTTCAGCACAACGGTGTTACCCGCGGCCAGCGCCGGGGCGATCTTCCACGCGAGCATCAGCAACGGGAAGTTCCACGGAATGACCTGGGCGGCCACGCCGAGCGGCTGGGTGCCATACCCGGCGTACTCCAGTTTGTCGGCCCAGCCGGCGTAGTAGAAGAAGTGCGCGGCGACGAGCGGTACGTCGACGTCGCGCGACTCGCGGATCGGCTTGCCGTTGTCCAGGGACTCCAGCACCGCCAGCTCGCGGGCACGCTCCTGGATGATCCGGGCGATCCGGTACAGGTACTTCGCACGATCGCGGCCCGCCATCGGCCCCCAGGTCTTCTCGAACGCCTTGCGGGCGGCCTTGACCGCGCGATCGACGTCGGCCGGACCGGCCTCGCTGATCTCGGCCAGGACCTCCTCGGTGGCCGGGCTGACCGACTTGAACGGCTTGCCCTCGGTCGCCGCCACGAAGGCGCCGTTGATGAACAACCCGTACGACGACTTGATGTCGACGATCGAGGTGGATTCCGGGGCGGGTGCGTATTCGAATCTGCTCATCGAGATCAGTCCAGCGTGAAGTAGTCGGGGCCCGGGTAGTGCCCGGTCTTCATCTTGGTGCGCTGCATCAGCAACTCGTTCAGCAGGCTGGACGCGCCGAAGCGGAACAGCTCGGGGTCGAGCCAGTCGGGCCCGGCGGTCTCGTTCACCATCACCAGGTACTTGATGGCGTCCTTGGCGGTACGGATGCCACCCGCGGGCTTGACGCCGATGTGCAGGCCGCTGGCCTCGTGGTAGTCCCGGACGGCCTCCAGCATCACCAGCGTCACCGGCAGCGTGGCCGCGGGGGACACCTTGCCGGTGGAGGTCTTGATGAAGTCGGCGCCGGCCAGCATCGCCAGCCAGGACGCGCGCCGCACGTTGTCGTAGGTGACCAGCTCACCGGTCTCCAGGATCACCTTCAGGTGGGCGTCACCGGCGGCCTCGCGGATCGCCACGATCTCGTCGAAGACCAGGCCGTAGCGCCCGGACAGGAACGCGCCCCGGTCGATCACCATGTCGACCTCGTCGGCACCGGCGGCCACCGCGTCGCGGGTGTCCTGCTGCTTGATCGCGAGACTGGAACGCCCGCTGGGAAAGGCCGTCGCGACACTGGCGACGTTGATCCCCGAACCGCGCAGCTCGTACTTCGCGGTCGCGACCAGGTCCGGGTACACGCAGACGGCGGCGACCTGCGGCGCGGTGGAGTCGGCCGGATCGGGCCGGCGGGCCTTCGCGCACAGGGCGCGCACCTTGCCGGGGGTGTCCTGGCCTTCCAGCGTGGTCAGGTCGATCATCTGGATCGCGAGGTCCAGCGCGTAGGCCTTGGCGGAGGTCTTGATCGACCGGGTGCCGAGCATCGCGGCCCGGGCCTCGGCGCCGACCTGGTCGACCCCGGGCAACCCATGCAGGAACCGGCGGAGGCGGTCCTCCGATGAGGTCACGTCGGCGAGCGTGTCGGTGGTCACTTGCGTCAGTCTATGGGGTTTCGGGAGTCGGAGTTACCTTGTCCCGGTGAAGTCTGCACCGAACGAGAACGAGCACTACGTGACCCACTCGAACCGGATCACCGGGGTGGTGGTGATCGCGATCGGCGTGCTCGGCTGGATCGACATCATCATCGAGTGGCGCTCGCTGGCCGGCCTGACCGCGGCGGCCGTGATCGGCGCGCTGATGGTGGTCACCTACGTGGGCCTGATCCGGCCCTCGATCGTGCTGACGCCGGAGTTGTTGCGAATCCGTAACCACATCAGGGATCACGACGTGCCGTGGAGCCTGGTCGAGAGCGCGGACATCGCCGACATCGTGGTGGTGCAGACCCCGGGCAAGCGGCTGCGCGCGCCGGGCGTGCAGCTGATCATGCGGGACATGCGCAAGCAGCGTGTGCGCGGTTCGAGCGGTGCCGACGACTCGGTTTCCCGGGCCGGTTTCGTGGTGGAGCGGATCGAGCAGCACGCCGAGCGCTACGCCAAAACCTCGACCGGGCAGATCTCCAGCCGCTGGGCCACGCCCGAACTGGCGGCGCTGGCCGGCCTGATCGTGCTCGCCACGGTGACCTGGATCCTGCATTGAGGCCAAGCTGACGCATTCCGCCGGTGACTCCGGACGGGTGACCGTCGTTGGATGCTCGCAAGCGTAGGCAGGCCCTACGATTCATCGGACGCGTGCGGGCGCAACAGAACGCTACCGGCTGGTTACGGTGGTCTGCGGGCTGATTGGCCTTACAGTCTTGTCGCGCACAGACAACGGCAGGAGTTACGGATCGTGAATTACGACGAGTTCAACACCGAGTACACCAAGGTGCTGGACCAGATTCAGCGCGGCGATTGCAGTGCGGCATCCCTGGCCGCGCATGTCGTCCGGCTACGCAAGGCGACCGAGGGCATCGGCACTCCCGCCGAGCGGACCCAGATCTCCAACGATCTGGACGCTTTGGGGCAGATGCTGGACCTGTCCCGGCGGAGCAACACCGAGGACGTCTGGACCCTCACCTCCGACGCCCTGCGGCGCGCGACCAGCGGCGAGGGCAGCCCCGCCGACCGGATCGCCCGGGTCGAGGAGAGCATCAGCGAGATCACCGATCTCGCCGAGCGCAACCCGATCGAGCGCGAGGCCCTGATGCAGTCCACCAGCACCCTGAAAACCCTGCTGGCCTCGCTGAAAACCTCCCTCACCGTCGACCAGCCCGCCTAGGCTTTTTTGCCCCAGGCGCACGCAACGATCGGTCTCTATTCGCCTTGTTGTCTTCCAGTACTCAGGAAGGTGACCAAGCGAATTGGGACCGATCGTTGCTACCCGTGCGGTAGCTCAGGTCCTGATCGGCGCGGCGGCTACTCGCGCGAGGGTTAGATCCCTGCCGCAGCAGCCAAATCCGCCTTCACCGCGGCCAGCCGGTTAGCGGCTTGTACGCGCGCCGCGGCCACGTCGCCGCCCTCGACCGGCACTACGACCTCGAGGTAGCACTTGAGCTTCGGTTCCGTCCCTGACGGCCGTACGACGACACGCGCGCCGCTTTCCAGCTGGTAGCGCAAGCCTTCGGTCGGCGGCAGACCGGCCGCACCCAGGCTGAGGTCGTCCACCTGCTGCACGGCCAGTCCGCCCAGTACCGACGGCGGCGTCGCCCGGAGCCGGGTCATCGCGTCCACGATCAGGCTGAGGTCTTCCACCCGAACGGACAACTGATCCGTCGCATGCAGCCCGTAACGATCGGCGAGGTCGTCGAGCAGGTCGAGCAGCGTCCGCCCTTCGGCCTTCGCTCCCGCGGCAAGCTGTAGCACCCGCACAAGGGTGGAGATGCCGTCCTTGTCCTTCACGGCCTCCGGGTCCACGCAGTAGCCGAGGGCCTCTTCGTAGCCGAAGACCAGTTCCGGGACGCGCCCGATCCACTTGAAGCCCGTCAAGGTGTCGTAGAACCTCACGTCGTACGACGCCGCGATCTTCGACAGCAGCGACGACGAGACGATCGAACACGCCGCGACGCCTTCTGGCCGCGCGGACAGCAGGAACTCGCCCAAGAGCCCGCCGAGCTCATCCCCGCGCAGCATCCGCCAACCGCCTTCGGCCGTCGGATCCGGTACCGCCACGGCACACCGGTCGGCGTCCGGGTCGTTGGCTACCGCGATGTCGGCGCCTTCGGCCCGGGCCAGCTCCAGCGCCGCGTCGATCGCGCCGGGCTCTTCCGGGTTCGGGAACGACACGGTCGGGAAGTCCGGGTCCGGCTCGGCCTGCGAGCTCACAACCTTCGGTACGGCGAATCCCGCGCGCTGCACGGCCGCGACGACCAGATCGCGCCCGACGCCGTGGAGCGGGGTGTAGACGGCGTTGATGGCCCGAGGTGCTTCCGCCGGTACTAGGGCGGCAACGCGGTCCAGGTACGCCTGCAGCAGCTCGTCGCCGATGGTCTGCCAGTCGTCCCCGCGCGGTACGTCGGCAAGCGGGCCGACCGCGTCGATGGCGGCGGCGATCTCGATGTCCGCGGGCGGCACGATCTGCGACCCGTCGCCCAGGTAGACCTTGTAGCCGTTGTCCTGCGGCGGGTTGTGCGAGGCGGTCACGACCACGCCCGCGACCGCGCCGAGGTGGCGAATACCGAAGGCGACCACCGGCGTCGGCAGCGCCCGGTCCAGCAGTACGGCGTCCAGGCCGGCGCCGCGAACCACCGCCGCGGTGTCCTGCGCGAACACGTCGGACTTGTGCCGGGCGTCGTACCCGATCAGGACCGGGCCGTCGGTCAGGCCGTTGGCCTTGAGATAGGCGCACAGCCCGGCGGCGGCGCGGATCACCACCATCCGGTTCATCCGGTTGGGCCCGGCGCCGACCGCGCCACGCAGGCCCGCCGTACCGAACTCGAGTTTGGCGCCGAACCGGTCGATCAGCCCGGGCTCGTCGCCCACCGCGAGCACGGCCTGCAGCTCGGCGACGGTGTCGGGATCAGGGTCTTCGGCCAGCCACGCGTGCGCGGCGGAACGGAGCTGGTCAGTGGTCAGGTCAGCGGTCACGCCCTGACGATACCGTCGCAGCAACACTGTCACCGTGGGGCCCGACGCGTCGCTTTCGAGCCCTGGGCGCCGCCTGAGCTCAGGCGGCGGGCGCTGTCAGTGGCCGGAGGAGTTGCAGGGCCGGGCGCGCAGGGCCGCCACGTAGTCGTCGGGAGCGCCCGCGGCCTCGGCGGACTCGGCCAGGATGCCGAGGTACCGCGCCGACGGCAGGCCGCCCTCGTACGCGTTCAGCACGTAGACCCAGGCGAGCTGCTCACCGTCGAGGGTCTGCACCCGGACGTTGATCTTCTGGTAGATGCCCTGGTCGAGCCACTCCCACTCGTCCAGCCGCTCGACGTCTTGCGGACTGACGTCGTAGAGCGCGACGAAGACCTGGTTGCCCGGGTCGGTCGGATCCTCGACGATCGTCGCCATCGAGCCCTCCCAGCCCAGTTCCTCGCCGCCGAACGTGAGGCGCCAGCCGACGATCCAGCCGGTACCGCGCAGCGGGGAATAGGGGCAACGCTCGGCCATCTGATTCGGGTCGAGATTCGACGCAAACGCGGCGTACAGGTTCACGGAATCACACGATACGGAACAATGGCCTCTCGTGGCGTCAGTTGTGATCATCGGAGGCGGTCCCGGCGGGTACGAAGCGGCGCATGCCGCGGTACAGCTGGGAGCAGAGGTAACGGTCGTGGACACCGACGGGATCGGTGGTTCGGCGGTCCTGACGGACTGTGTGCCGAGCAAGACCCTGATCGCGACCGCGGAGGTGATGACCCAGGTCGAGGAGGCAGGTGAACTAGGCGTCCGGGTGGACGACGGGGACGACGACCCGGCGAACTCCGTGCACGTCGATCTCTCGGTCATCAACGCCCGGGTCAAGCGGCTCGCTCAGGCCCAGTCGGACGGCATCAGCCGCCGCCTGGAGCGCGACGGCATCCGCGTGATCCAGGGCCGTGGCCGGCTCGACGGGCCCGACGCCGTGCTGGTCGACGGCACGGACGAGCGGCTCCAGGCGGACGTGATCCTCATCTCCACCGGGGCCCGGCCGCGGATCCTGGCTGGTTCGGAGCCCGACGGCGAGCGGATCCTGACCTGGGAACAGGTCTACGAGCTGCAGGAACTGCCCGAGCGGTTGATCGTGGTCGGCTCGGGTGTCACCGGTGCCGAGTTCGCCAGCGCGTACGACGCGCTCGGCAGCGACGTGGTGCTGGTCTCGAGCCGTGACCGGGTGCTGCCCGGGGAGGACGCGGACGCCGCCGAGGTGCTGCAGGACGTCTTCATGCGCCGCGGTATGACCGTGCTCGGCAAGTCCCGCGCCGAATCGGTCAAGCGGGTCGGCGACGGCGTCGTGGTGACGCTGACGGACGGCCGCACGGTCGAGGGTTCGCACGCGCTGCTCGCGGTCGGATCGCTGCCGAACACCGAGGACATGGGCCTGGTCGAGTCGGGCGTGTCGCTGGCCGACGGCGGCTTCGTGAAAACCGACAAGGTGTCCCGCACCACCGCGCGTGGCGTCTACGCGGCCGGCGACTGCACCGGCGTGCTGATGCTGGCCTCGGTCGCCGCGATGCAGGGGCGGATCGCGATGTCGCACGCGCTGGGCGACGCGGTCCAGCCGCTCGACCTGCAGACCGTGTCGTCGAACGTCTTCACCGCGCCCGAGATCGCGACCGTCGGGGTCACCCAGGCGGCGCTGGACGCGGGCGGCAGTACGGCGATGGTGGTGAAGGTGCCGCTGGCCGATAACGCGCGGGCGAAAATGCAAGGCGTTCGTGATGGTTTTGTGAAGCTCTTCTGCCTGCCGAACACCGGCATCGTGGTCGGTGGCGTGGTGGTCGCGCCGCGCGCCAGCGAGTTGATCCACCCGATCTCGATCGCGGTGGCGGCCCGGCTCACGGTGGACCAGGTGGCGCACGCGTTCACCGTCTACCCCTCGGTCTCAGGCTCCGTCGCCGAAGCCGCCCGCCGATTGCACCTGCGCAACTAGCCTTCGAACGAGAACCGGCCGGCATCCCGCTTGGGGATGCCGGCCGTTCTTGTTGCTGCGTGGGTTACTCGAAGCCGCCGAAGTCGAAGCCGCCGCCGTCTTCGCCGCCGAAGCCGTCCGACCAGCCGCCGCCGTCGCCGCCCGCGTCGCCGCCGAAGTCGTCACCGCCGCCCTCGAAACCGCCCGCGTCGACACTGTCGAAGCCGCCGCCGGCGAGATCGCCGTAGCCGCCGCCGGCGAACATGCCGCCGAGCATCGTGCCGATGAACATGCCGGTCATCACACCGCCGAGGGCGCCGAACATGCCCTGCGCGTACGGCGAGTAGGCCGGGCCGGCCTCCCAGTACGGCACCCGCTGCGGGCCGACCATGACCTTGCGGACGTCCGGGTCGGCACCGGCGCGAACGCGCTCGGCGTCGGCTGCACAGGCGGGGACCTCACGCGGCGCGCCACCGGGCGGGGCCCAGGTGACGTCCTCGGTGGAGGGGCCGTGCTGCGGGTTGAAGAAGCACGACGGGCGGCGCTGCGGCAGCGGCTCGCCGTTCACCCGGGCGCGGACGCAGGCCGAGGCGTAGCGGCCGTCCTCGAGAATCTCGATGACGTGCTTGATCTGGTCGGCCTCGGTTACAGCGTCGAGGGCCTGCTTGGACGACTCGTAGGCGTCGAGCGCCCGCTGGTAGTCCTGCCGTGCGCCGTCACCGAGGTCTTTGCCGACCATGTCGAGGTCGAGGTCCTGCAGTTCTTCGCCGAACTTGGTGATGTCCTCTTCGGCGGTCTTCTTCACCGAGGCGAGCTCGGCCGAGGTGATCTCGTTCTTCTTCTTCGCCTGGAGCTGGGTGCGCTGGTACGAGCGATACGCCATCACCGCGATGGCGATCACCGCGATGAGCAAAATCCACTTCATGACGGGCCTTCCTCGGTGGGTGTTAGCCCCGAGCCTACCCAGTCGGACCAGCCCATCTCCCCGTCCACCCCACTAGTCAGGACATGACTCATAGCGCATAATCAGTTACTGCTGTCACAACAAACCCATTCCTCACACCAGCAACAGCCGTAACGCCCCAGGTGGACCGCCCTCTGCCGCCGAAAGGCCGCCATGATGAGCAGGTTCAGCAGGTCCTCCCGGCTGGTCGCGATTCTCACCGCCGGTCTGGTTCTTCTTGTGCCGTATGGCCCGCCGGGCGCCACCATCGACGCCTGGGGCGTTCGCGAGCCCGTCAAGTCGTCGTACGTTGAGCTGGACATCCGCAACGCCCCTGGTACGGCGTACGCGACGGCCGGCGATCCTGCGACCGAGCCCTTCCGTTTGGTCGGCGTCACCTGGCCGTACCAGCCTGACGCGGCTCGGGTGGTCGCGAAGGTCAGCGTCTTCTCGGAGGGCCAGTGGAGCCCCTGGCATCGGCTGCACGTTGAGGAGGAGCACGGGCCCGACGCTGGTACGGATGCGCACAGCCGCTCCGGCACGGAACCGCTCTGGGTAGGCCTCTCGACCGGCGTACAGGTCTCACTGACGACTACGGACGGCCAGCCGGTTCGGGACGGCAAGGTGGTTTTGATCGACCCGGGCGCAAGTCCCGAGGATGAGCCCGCGCGGATGGCTACAGCGGGCGGCGAGGTGTACGACGCGTCCAGCGGGCCAGCCCCGTTCCCGATGCCGAAAATCGTTACTAGGCAAGGCTGGGGCGCGGACGAGTCGCTGCGATCTCACAACGGTGTGGCCTGCGCGACTCCTCGCTACACCAGCACGATCCGGGCGGCGTTCGTCCATCACACGGCCGACTCGAACCAGTACACGAAGGCGCAGTCGGCGGCGATGATCCGCAGCATGTACGCGTACCACGTGAAGGGCCGCGGCTGGTGCGACCTCGGCTACAACTTCCTGGTCGACAAGTACGGACAGGCCTTCGAGGGTAGGGCCGGCGGCATGCACCTACCGGTCCTCGGAGCCCACACTGGCAGGTTCAACGCGGACTCCTTTGGTGTCAGCCTGATCGGCAATTTCGAGCGGGCCCACCCGTCGTCGGCCATGCTCGACATGACCGCCCAGGTGATCGCCTGGAAGATGGACGCGTACTACCGCTCGCCGTACGGCAAGGCCCTCATCAACGGCGCGACGTTCGACTCGATCTCCGGCCATCGCGATACCAAGGCGACGGCCTGCCCGGGCAAGAACGTCTACGCGAAGCTGGATGACCTCCGCAAGCGAGTGAGCGCCCTGATGGGTCATGGCGCCGCGACCCCGATCTACCGGTATGCGAAGGCGGCTGGGGGTCTTGGCGAACCCTTCTGGGGCGAGCATCCAACCCGAGCCGGCCGGAGTACCTGGTTCCGGTATGGCGACGTGTACTGGTCTCGCGCTACCGGCACGCATTCGGTCCGCGGCGCCTTCCGCGAGCGCTACCGCCAGTTCGGCTACGCGTACGGCCCGCTGGGACTTCCAGCCAGTGAAGAGAAGGACGGCCGCCGCAGAGGCACCCGGGTGCAGGACTTCCAGCACAAGGGGACTCGGGCCGCCCTCTACTGGTCGCGATCGACCGGCGTACAAGCGATGTACGGCGTGATCATGCTGCATTACCTGCGGGTTGGCGGTGAGCGGTCGCGCCTGGGGCTGCCGACGACCAGTCCGTATCACGTCCGTGGCGGTCTGGCCCAGCGTTTCCAGGGCGGCCGGATCGAGTGGAACTCCCGTAACAACCGAGCGAAGGTCATATTCCGATGAGTGGTTCCGTCGCGTTGCTGTTGGCAACGACCTTGGTGATGCCCGCCGCGCCAGTGGCTACTCCGGCCGCCCCGGCCTCTTTGGCAGCAGGGGATTTGGTGATCCAGGGTCGCGGCTACGGTCACGGTCGCGGCATGTCGCAGTACGGCGCGCAAGGTGCGGCCCTCGCCGGTAAGTCCTCCACCGAGATCATGAACTTCTACTACCCGGGAACGACACGTGCCCAGGCAGGCGGGACGATCCGGATCCACTTGACGGCGGACACGACCGACGGCCTGCGGGTTGTTGCGGTCAACGGCCTGCGTGCTCGCGACTTGGGTGACGGAACGGTCTGGACCCTGCCCAGGTCGTCGAACATCACCTCCTGGTCGATCGATCCGTACGGCACCTCCCAGACCCGCCTGAGGTACTACTGGGCGCCTACCAGGCAATGGGTCGTCTGGAACGGTCGCAGCATCTTCAAGGGCATGGCGCAGTTCGAGGGACCAGCCGTGACGGCGTTGGTGCTGCCGAGTGGCCGTCAGGTCGGCTATCGCGGCGCGCTGCGAACGGCCGATCGCAACGGCAGCAGCCTCGACACGATCAACGTCGTACCGCTGGAGAGTTACCTGCGTGGCGTCGTACCGCGGGAGGCCATCACCTCGTGGCGACGGGAGGCCCTGCAGGCGCAGGCCGTTGCCGCCCGCACCTACTCGGCGTACCACCGGCGGCTGCGGGCCACGCGCGACTACGACCTGTGCGACACGGTCTCGTGCCAGGTCTACGGCGGGTACGGCGCCGAGGTGGCGTCGACCGACGCCGCGATCGCCGATACCGCCGGGGTGATCCGGGTGCGCAACGGCGTACCGGTGATCGCGGAGTTCTCGGCGTCGAGCGGCGGCCAGACCGCGCCAGGGGATCAGCCGTACCAGGTCGGCAAGGCCGATCCGTACGACGGTCACGCGGGCAATCCGCACAACCGCTGGCAGGTGACGGTGGAGCGTGCAACGGCCGAACGGGTGTTCGGTGTCGGCACCCTCAGGAGCATCGTTGTCAGCTCCCGCAACGGATACGGCGAATGGGGTGGCCGGGCCTTGCGCGTCCAGGTGACCGGTTCGGCCGGCACGCGGACCTTCACTGGTGAACAGGTCCGCTACAGGCTGCGGCTGCGGTCGAGCTGGTTCAACTTTGGGTGATCCTGTTCGGCTCTGATTAGCACCGCCGGCCTGTCCAGTTCCCGACAGATCGGCTTTTCAGCATCGCTTGGCCATTGACGTGTCCTGCTGTGCGGGCTAAAACGTGACATCGATGTCAATCCGCCGAGGGAGTCGTTCGATGCGCAGAGGGTTGAGATTCACCAGGACGCTGGCCGGAGGTCTAGTGGGTGTGGCGGTCTTGGCCGCACTCCAGGCGCCGGCTGTGTCGGCAAGTCAGAGCAGTGAGGCAGTGGCGGCCGCAAGCGCCACAAATCGCGCCGCAGCGTCGTACGAGGCGCTGAACACCTACTTCGACGCGGGCAAGGGTCTGCTGCTCGAGGAGTACCCGAACCACCAGAGCAATCCGTACTCCTACATCTGGCCATACTCCCAGGCGGTCATCGCGGCGGAGAACCTGGCCGGAACGCCCGGTAGAGGCCACAAGTGGGCCGCGGAGGCCGAGAGGCGCCTGGACGGCTACGAGCCGTACTGGAACACCACGACCACGCCGAAGGGGTACGACTCGTACCTGCGGCCGCCCCTCGGTCATGGTGGCGACAAGTTCTACGACGACAACGAGTGGATCGGCCTCAACCTGATCCAGCACTTCAAGCGCACGGGCGACCGGTCGTCGCTCGCGCGGGCGAAGGAGATCTTCGACCTGGTCGTTTACGGCTGGGACGACAACCCGGCGCATCCCTGCGCGGGTGGTGTGTTCTGGACTCAGGCGCCCTGGAGCCAGGACCGCAACACCGTGTCGAACGGCCCAGGCGCGGAGCTCGGTCTGCACCTGTACCTCCTGACGCGGCAGAAGAGCTACCTGACCTGGTCGAAGAAGATGTACGACTGGACGCAGAAGTGCATGCTGGCGCCGAACGGCCTGTACTGGGACCACATCGACCTGGCCGGCAACATTGAGAAGACCCAGTGGAGCTACAACCAGGGCGTCATGATCGGCGCGGCCACGCTGCTCTACAAGGCGACTGGTGAAAAGAAGTACCTCGACAACGCGAAGGCGGTCGCTGCGGCCTCGCTGGCCTTCTACGGCAGCGAGGACCGGCTTTGGAAGCAGCCGTCGCGGTTCAACTCGATCTACTTCAAGAACCTGTTCATCCTGGAGACGGTCGCGCCCAACCCGGCTTACCGCGCGATGATGAAGGCCTACTCCGACCGGGCGTGGACCGAGGCGCGTGATCCGAAGACGGGCCTGTTCCACTTCGACGACAAGCCGGTGCAACTGCTGGAGCAGGCGGGCATGGTCCAGATCGACGCCCTGCTCGGCTGGCCGCGCTGGAAGTACGGCCAGCTGGCCTGACGTTCGACGAACCGCGGGGGATCTGTAGGGATCCCCCGCGGTTGGCGCTGTTCAGTCGATCGTGGCGGGGCGAGGATCGGAGCGGCTGGCGAACAGTCCGCCGACCGCGGCGAAGGCGGCGAAGCCGAATAGCAGGTACTGCGCGGAGTGCAGCATCGATCCGCCGCCGAGGTTGACCAGCACGCCGCCGATCGCGGAACCGAACGACAGCGCCATCAACTCGACGGTGTTGATCCCGGCCGCGGCCTTGCTCGCCTCATCCTCGTCCGGCGTACTGCTCATGACGGCGACAACGATGTGCGGGAAGGCGATCCCGATACCGGCACCGGCCAGGACCAGGCCGAGCGCCCAGATCACCACGAGTCCCGCGCTCGCGTCCTCGCGTTGAAAGGCGGCAGTGATCGCCAGACCAGCGGCCAAGACAAGTGGCCCGCCGATGCGCATCCGGCGCAGTGTCGAGGGCTTGGTGACGTCGGAGCTGAACAACATCGTCACCGACCACCCGAGCGAAACCGCTGCCCCGAGGAATCCCGCGATCAGTGGGGACAGCCCGGCGAGGCGCTGCCCGAACAGCGGAGTGAAGGCTTCAGTGACCGTGCCCATGGCGAGTACGGCGACCGCGAGGTAGCTCCACTTCAAGGTGGATCGCGCGGTGTAGGTGCTGACGGGCAGAACCCGCGCGGGCGCACGTCGTTCCCACTGCACGAAGCCGATGACGACCACGATTCCGGCGAGAATCAGCCCTGCGATCTGCAGTGGCTCGGTGAGGATGCCGGCCAGGCTGATCAAGGCGGTGGCAACGGTGAGCAGGACCAGAGATGTCAGCGGGACCGCGTCGGCGGAGGTGGCGACTTCGGCGCGTGGCAATGCGCGTGGCGCGATCACGGCGATCAGCAGGCCGAGCGCGGCCAGCAGTACGAACGCCATGCGCCACCTGCCGAGTTGCGCGAACAAGCCCCCGATCGCTGGTCCGGCAAGTGTTCCCACGCCCCACATTGCCGAGACCAGTGCCGTTGCCTTGGCCCACAGCCGTTCCGGGTAGGCGCTGCGAATGACGGCGTAACCGAGTCCGGCGAGCAACCCGCCGCCGATGCCCTGGACGGCGCGGCCGGCCAGCAGCACCGCCATCGTCGGGCTGGCCGCGCTGATCAGTGTGCCCACGATGAACGGCGTGAGGCCGGTCAGATAGGCCACGAGCGGGCCACGACGAATCAGCAACCTGCTGACGAACATCGACGAGATCACCGAGGCGATCATGAAGACGGTGGTGCTCCACGCGTAAAGCCGTTCGCCGCCGATCTCCTCGATGGCTGTGGGTAACAGGCTGGTGGTGAGGAAGATGTTGATCGCGTGCAGGGCGACACCACCCGCGAGCACCAGCGAGGTGCTCAGCCGGGCGGGCCCCAGCAGTTCGGCCCAGGTGGCGGGCTTGGAGTCTTTGATTGT
Organism: Kribbella deserti; assembly: GCF_042434725.1. Taxonomy (NCBI): domain Bacteria; kingdom Bacillati; phylum Actinomycetota; class Actinomycetes; order Propionibacteriales; family Kribbellaceae; genus Kribbella; species Kribbella deserti. The sequence continues at coordinate 110,008 of NZ_JBHLTC010000032.1, forward strand.
GGACATGTCCGCCACGCTAAAATCTCAGGTGAACCTGAGGTCAAGCCCATACCTCGGCCGAGTGCAATGTGGAGGTGCGGTGGAGCCCGATGACCTGCTGCCGATCGGTGAGGTCGCGCGGCGCACCGGCGTGACCATCGCGGCCTTGCACCATTACGAGCAGGTGGGCCTGATCGCTTCGCAGCGCACCGGCGGGAATCAGCGCCGCTATCCGCGCCACATGCTGCGCCGGATCTCGTTGATCGTCGTCGCGAAGCGGCTTGGTATCGGGCTCGCCGACGTGAGCGAGGTCTTCCAGTCGTTGCCGATGGACAGCATGCCGACCGTGCGCGACTGGCGCCGGCTGTCGAAGCAGTGGCATGCCCAACTGGAGGCGAGAAAGGCCGAGATCGACCGGTTGCAGCGAGAACTCACCGGCTGCATCGGCTGTGGTTGCCTGTCGATGAAGGCGTGTTACCTGCTGAATCCGGACGATGCCCTGGCCGAGGAAGGCACCGGCGCGGTGCGAATTGCCCAGGACCATCGCGCCGGGTGAAATTCGTCTGTGGATAACTCCGCCGGGCGCTGTTTTCGACGGCATCTTCCCTGGCATGGAAACCTCGATCACGCGTTACGTCAAAGCATTGAGCGCGGCCGGTCTCGGGCCGCAGGCGACGGGACTGCTCACCCTGGTTCGGGCCAGTGCGCGATTACTCGTCGAGCAGGTGACCGTTCACCGTCTGGGCGGGTCCCGGCTCGGCGGGCGGCCGGACCTGCCCGCCGCGACCGCCTGGCCTGACTGGAACGGCGTACCACTCGCCTTCGTGGCTCAAATCGACCTGGCCGAAACGCATGCCTGCGACCTGGGGAAGGTCTTGCCCGAGCGAGGCCTGCTTTCGTTCTTCTACGAGACCAACGCAGGCGTCTGGGGCTGTGACCCGAAGGATCGCGGCGGCTGGGCCGTGCTCTACACGCCGCCGGACGCCGTGCTTGTCCGGCGTGAGGCGCCGCCTGGGTTGCCTGTCGGCGGGCGCTTCGGCGCGTTGCGCCTGCGGCCGGTGCCGGAGCCGACCTTCGTGCCGTGCGAATCGGCCGAGATCGAAGCACTGGGGCTCAGCCCGGAGGACACGTCTACCTACAGCGGAGTGCTGGAGCGGCTGGCCGAACCGTCCTCGGCCATGAAGCATCGGCTGCTCGGGCATCCCGATGCGGTGCAGGGCGATATGCAGCTGATGTGCCAGCTCGCCAGCAGTGGGTTCGACGGCTATACCGAGCTCGATGAAGTGCCGCTGACCGAGGGAGCGCGGGATTGGCGGCTCCTGCTCCAGATCGACTCCCAGCCAGAGATCGGGATGAGCTGGGGTGATGCCGGCCGGTTGTACTTCTGGATGCCGAAAGCCCAACTGGCCGACCAGGAGTGGTCGGCCAGTTGGGTGGCACTGCAATGTTGCTGAGGCGCACGGCCCCAGGCCTGCTTGGTTGGGGCTCGCGCGTTTCGTGCTCGCCTGGTGCGCGGTCAGCTCGCGGCGGTCGCCGAGGTGATCTTCACCGGGGTGATCGGCTTGCCGTCGCCGGGGCCGTTGACCGGGGTCACGCCCTTGAGGGCCACCGCGTCGATCTTCTTCAGGCTGGCGGCGTCCACCGTGCCGAAGGCGGTGTAGTCGGGCGTCAGGCCCGAGCCATCGCCGTACACGATGAAGAACTGGCTACCCGTGCTGGCGGCGGCCTGGGTCTTCGCCATCGCGAGCGTGCCCCGGCCGTACTTCAGCTCCTTCCAGGCTTCTTCCTGGAAGGCGTAGCCGGGCCCACCGCTGCCCTGGCCCGTCGGGTCGCCGCACTGCAGCACCTGCAGGCCCTTGCCGACCGTCATCCGGTGGCACTCGGTGTTGTCGTAGTACTTCTGCCCGACCAGGCTGAGGAAGCTCTTCGCCGCGCACGGACCCGCGGCCTTGTCGATCGTGAACTTGAGGTCGCCGATCGTGGTCGCCAGCGTCACCGGAGTGGTACCGGTGGCCGGGGTCTTGCCGTTCGCCGGGGCGTCGACCGGCTTGCTGGCCGGTTCCGCGCCCTTGTTGTACGTGCAGTCGACCTCGGCCGGCAGCGGCGTGACCCGCTTCGGTGCTGGGAAGAGTGCGGCGGGAATGGAGGTGGCCCGGTTCTCGGCACTGGCCGGTCCGGTGCTGACCGGAGCCGACGGACTGGTGGACGGGTTCGCGGCAGGCGCGTCGTCGTCACCGCCGAGGCCGATCACCAGGAAGACTCCGCCCACGACCGCGAGCACGGCCACGATGGCGGTGATCGTGACGGCCAGCCGGCGGCGCTGGGCCGCGCGTTCGGCCTCGCGGGCCGCTCGCCGGGCGGCCCGGCGCTGTTCGACCTGCTTCTGATGGGTCTTGTTGACCATTCCGAGCTCTCCTCACCTCACCCGCCGGGTCCTCCGGGCAGGCGCGATCCATGGGTGGGGGACAAGGTACCGTGCCGTCCGGCCGCTGCCCACCGTGCCTTCCCGGCGACCGAGTGTGCCCGGCCAAGCTGGGATCTTCCTGAAGACTTCACAACGATCCGATTTCGCCCGCCGGATCAACCCGCCTGGTCGCCCAGTCGCGCCCACAAGTGGTGGTCGTGGCTGAGGGCTGGGTGCTCACGCACGAGTGGTCGCGTCTGGTCGCCGTGGTGGCAGGCCGGACGGGACCACCCGTGGGGAGAGTCGGTCCACTCGTGGGATCAGTCAGTCCACTCGGGGCGTGGGTCAGTCCTTGAGTTCACAGATGACGGCGCCGGCGGACACGGTGGCGCCGACCTCGGCGGTCAGCCCGGTGACGGTGCCGGCCTTGTGCGCGTTCAACGGCTGCTCCATCTTCATCGCCTCGAGTACGACGATCAGGTCGCCCGCCGCGACGGTCGAGCCTTCCTCGATGGCGATCTTCACGATGGTGCCCTGCATCGGCGACGTGAGCGAATCACCCGATGCGGCAGCGCCCTTACCGCCACCGGCGGCGCGACGCGCGGGCTTCTTCTTCGCCCCAGCGCCGGATCCAGCCGCCGCGGCGCCAAGCCCAGCCGGCAGAACGACCTCCAGCCGCTTGCCACCCACTTCGACGGTGACCTTCTCGCGCTCTCCGGCCTCAGCCGCCTCGGCCCCACCGTCGTACGGCGCGAGCTGGTTGTCGAACTCGGTCTCGATCCACCGGGTGTGCACGGTGAAGCCGTTGGCCTCGTCCCCGACAAAGGCCGGGTCGCTCACCACGGTCGCGTGGAACGGGATGACCGTCGGCATGCCCTCGACGACGAATTCCTTCAGCGCGCGGCGCGACCGCTCCAGCGCCTGGGTCCGGTCCCGCCCGGTGACGATCAGCTTCGCCACCAGCGAGTCGAACGAACCCGGCACGGTCTCACCCTGGTCGTACCCGCCATCCAGCCGGACGCCCGGACCCGACGGCGCGTGCCAACGGGTCAGCGTGCCCGGCGCGGGCAGGAAACCGCGGCCCGGGTCTTCCGCGTTGATCCGGAACTCGATGGAGTGGCCGCTGACCTGCGGGTCGTCGTACCCGAGTTCCTCGCCATCCGCGATCCGGAACATCTCGCGGACCAGGTCGAGGCCGGTGACCTCTTCGCTGACCGGGTGCTCGACCTGCAGACGGGTGTTCACCTCGAGGAACGAGATCAGGTTGTCCTGCCCGATCAGGAACTCGCAGGTCCCGGCGCCGACGTAACCGGCCTCCTTGAGGATGGCCTTCGACGACTTATAGAGCGTCTCGATCTGGCTCTCGGTCAGGAACGGCGCGGGCGCCTCCTCGACCAGCTTCTGGTACCGGCGCTGCAACGAGCAGTCGCGGGTGGAGACCACCACGACGTTGCCGTGCGAGTCGGCCAGGCACTGGGTTTCGACGTGCCGCGGCTTGTCCAGGTACCGCTCGACGAAGCACTCGCCACGGCCGAAGGCGCTGATCGCCTCGCGGGTGGCGGACTCGAACAGCTCCGGCACCTCTTCCATCGTGCGCGCGACCTTCATCCCGCGACCACCACCGCCGTAGGCCGCCTTGATCGCGATCGGCAGGCCGTACTGCTCGGCGAACGCGACCACCTCGGACGCGTCCGCGACCGGGTTCGGCGTACCGGGGACCTGGGGAGCACCGACCTTCTCCGCGATGTGGCGCGCCTTGACCTTGTCGCCGAGGGAGTCGATCGCCGCGGGCGGCGGGCCGATCCAGATCAGCCCGGCGTTGATCACGGCCTGCGCGAAGTCCGCGTTCTCGGCCAGGAACCCGTAGCCGGGGTGAACCGCGTCCGCGCCGGACCGCGCCGCCACATCGAGGATCTTCCCGATGTTCAGGTACGAGTCGGCCGGCGTCGCGCCATCCAGCGAGTACGCCTCGTCGGCGAGCCGCACGAACAACGCGTCCCGGTCCTGCTCGGCGTATACCGCGACACTGCTCAGCCCCGCGTCAGCGGCAGCCCGGATGATGCGGACAGCGATCTCGCCGCGATTGGCGACCAGAACCTTGGTGATAGACACATCTGCTCCCTTCAGCAGTCCCTGAGTCTAGGTCCACACTGTGAAACCGCCAGATGGCAGACATCACAGCCGAATCCCAGCTCGATGCAGCCAAGGAGTACGTCAGGCCCGTCCAGCCGTCAGATCCTCAGCGGGACTCGGTGGTTCGTTGGGCGCAGATGTCGGCTTCGAAGGACTTGGCGGCGGTCCAGGCTTTGCCGAGGAGCTTTTGCAGGGTTTCCCGTTCGGCGGCGGTCAGCGCTTGCAGCGGTGGGGAGTCGGTGCCGCGGATGTCGTCCACCTGGGCCAGCATTTGGCGGCCGGCCGGAGTGACGACCAGGGTTTTGATCCGGCGATCGTGTTCGTCCACGTGCCGCTCGATCAGGCCTGCGGTTTCCAGCCGGTCGACGAAGGACGTCACGTTGGACGGGTCGCAGCCCAGCATCGAGGCGAGCGCTCTGGTCGGGACCGGCTGGTCGGGGTCGAGTTGCAGGAGCGCCCGAGCCGAGGCGGGAGTGAGGCCGAGCTCACTGGCGAATCGGACGTTGTGATGGCGATCAAGCCAGTTCGAGACGTCCAGCACCTGCTGCGCCAACTGCGCGACCTGATTCCGATTCTCTGCCACGCCAGCAGCCTAGCTGAAGCACCTCAATAGTTGACTTCCTCCAGCTTCTGGAAAATGATGGAGCTTCTCCACCATCTAGGAACTCCAGAAAGTGAGCCCCTCATGTCTTCAGCTGCCGCCACCGTCGGTACGCCCGGCCGCGCCGCTCCGGCCCGCCGCCTAGCCCGTGCCACCGCTGTCGTGATCTCAGCCGTCGCCGCGCTGGTCGTGTGGGTCATCGCCGATCCGTTGCTGGGCGTCAACCTCACGGTGGTTCGCGAGGGCGTGACCACCACGATCGGCGCGGGCATGGTCTTGCTCATGGCGACGGTCTCCGCCTTGCTCGGCTGGGCATTGCTCGCGCTGCTCGAACGGTTCATCGCCCGGCCCCGCGCCTGGCGGATCTGGCTCGGCGTGGCGATCGCCGTACTCGCGCTGTCGTTGGTGATGCCGTTCAACTCCGGCGAGATCGATGGCTCCGCCCAGGTGGCTCTGCTGGTGATGCACCTCGCGGTTGGTGTCCCGCTGATGGCGCTGCTGGGCCGGACCGCGGGCGATTAGGGTTCAGGTGATGCTGTCGTTCACCTGTTGAGGAGCGTTCATGGCGATTCCCGGGCCGCAGGCCGGCACTGTTCCTGCCGTCTTCGAGAAGTTGGAGGCGCGGTTCGAGGGGATTCGGGGCGACAACCACCTCGAGCGGCTCTGGAATGGCGGGCGCTGGCTCGAAGGCCCGGTGTACTCGCAGGCCGGCCGGTATCTGCTGTTCAGCGACATCCCGAGTGACCGGATCCTGCGCTGGGACGAGACGACGTACGACGTGTCGGTCTTCCGCCAGCCCGCGGGTAATACGAACGGTCACACCCTCGACGAGCAGGGCCGTCTGATCAGCTGCGAGCACGGGAACCGCCGCGTCACCCGGACGAACCACAACGGCTCGATCCAGGTCCTCGCCGACAGCTGGGAGGGCAAGCGCCTGAACAGCCCGAACGACGTGGTGGTTCATCCGGATGGGTCGATCTGGTTCACCGATCCGGCGTACGGGATCGACTCGGACTACGAGGGGTTCAAGGGCGAGATCGAGACGGACGGCTGCCACGTCTACCGGCTCGACCCGGCGTCGGGGGACGTCACTCGGGTCGCGGACGACTTCGACCGGCCGAACGGGTTGGCGTTCTCACTGGATGGCACGCAGCTGTACATCACGGACACCGCCCGCGCGCATATCCGCCGGTTCGACGTGAAGGACGGCGGGCTTACCAGTGGGGAGTTGTTCGCCGAATGCGGCAACGGCGCGTTCGACGGCATCCGTCTGGATAGCCAGGGCCGGGTCTGGGGCGCGGCCGCCGACGGCGTACACGTGTACCACCCCGACGGCACCCTGCTCGGCAAGCTCCTTGTGCCCGAAACCGTCTCCAACCTCACCTTTGGCGGCGCCAAACGCAACCGCCTCTTCCTCACCGCCACCACTTCCGTCTACTCGCTCCACCTAACCGCCACCGGCGCTCCCCAGCCGTACGACAACTAGGTGGGTGCCGCCCGCTCGGCCTGGTGACGGCTGGTCGCGCCGCGCCGCAACGGCCAGAGGGCCGGTGCGGCGCGGCGCGCACGGCGTCGCTATTAGGCGAGGGAGTAGTAGTAGAGGGCGGAGGAGTTGTACGGGGTGTAGTTGTAGTTGTGCTGCATCAGGCCGAGCTGGCCCCACTTGGACTTGAAGACGATCGCGTTCACCGTGATGGCGGAGTGGTCGTCATTGCGGTACGAGACCCGCCGGTTGGCTGCGCCGACGTTGGAGTCGGGGCGGTAGCTGCCATCGTTCCAGTACTTGTCGTCACCGGGGGAGTTGATCCACTTGGTGTTCGTGCTGGCGGTGTTGTGCCAGGCGTACGAGTGGCAGTTGTACTTGCGGGTTGAGCTACGCAGCCGGGTGGCGTTCGGGTAGTTGTTGGCGACCCAGTTGTTGTTCGAGGTGATCTGCGCCGACGACAGTTCGGTCGTCATGTTGATCGCGGCGACCGCGGTGCCGCGCGGCGTGTAGACCGTGGTGTTGTTGTCCGTCGGGCCGAAGACCGTGTCCGAGGCGCCGGCGATTCGCTGCAAGGGTTGAGCGGAACGAGCTTCGCCGGTGGCCAGGAATGACCGAGTGGCCGGGTCGGCCTGGAGCGTCCGCGAGGCCGTCGATTCCTTGCTGGCAAGGGCCCTGCCGATGACGAGGCTGGTGCTTGCCTGGCCGACGAGGCCGTAGACGTCAGCGCGGGCCGCCTTCGCCTGGAGCTTCTCGCGGCTTTCGGCGACCAGTTGCGTGACCTGGTTGGCGTTCAGCGTGCGTCGTACGGCGTCCTGAGCCAGCAGTGTTTCGATCCGGCGGAACGACGCGTCGACCTGGCCTTGCTGCAGCAGAGTGGCCTTCGGCGCAATGGCCGGGCTCATCGACTCGTAGCGCTTGAGTAGTTCGGCGCCGGCGTCCGGGCGGGAGGCCAGGGCTGCGAAGCCGCTGAACCGGGACGACATCTTATCGAAGCCCTGCTGGGGATTGTTGAACGCCAGCATGTCGTCGTACAGCGGGTAGCGCAGCACGGTGTCGACCAGGGCGGCAGTCGACATCCCGGCCAGGGCGGCGGCCGGTACCTGCGTCACGCGCAGCATCTCGTCGTGGGTGGTCAGGCGCTTCCAGGCGGCGGTGCCTGGGAGCACTGGATAGCTGTAGGCGGCCGTCGAGGCCTCAATTACTGGTGTGGCCGTGGCCGGCTGGGCCAGTCCGACGGAACCCGTAACGACCGTCAGCGCCACCGCGCTCAGCACGAACCGTCGAGTGATCCTCCCCGCGCCGTTCTGACCAGTGGAGATGTCTTGATTTGTCACCGCTGTCCCCTCACTTATCGGCGTTTACCGGCGCGGACGCTACCTGCCGTTATCACTCATGTACAGAGCGAGAGGGGTGGGAGGTAAGTTTCCAACTTGCGCAAGACCTCAGCGCCAATTCGTGGACAGCAATCCGTGAGTGGTCGCGTTATGACGCGCCCACTCGCGGGAGCAGGGCAGGCTCCACCGTATTTCGCGTCCGACCGTCGCGGGGTTTTCCACAGCCCGGCCCGGCCCGGCCGGGCCGGACCGGGCCGGACCGGGCCGGACCGGACCGGGGCGGGGCGCCGGGGCGCCAAGGCGGCTGCTGGAGCAGCGGGTTCCTGTAGGCGGACCGGCGCCAAAGCGCAGCGGGTTCCCACGGCCGGAGCCGCGGGAACCCGCTGGGAGTCGGACGGGCCCGCGAGGAGCCCTCTGGAGGCCGGACGGCTCGGGCCGCCCGGAGGTCGGACGGCGAGGAGCCCTTTGGAGGTCGGACGGCTGGGGCCGCGGGGCGGTCTGGTTAGAGCTTCTTGAGTTGGTCGATGATGGTGAAGACGGCGAGGAAGCCGAAGGCCAGGAAGGCGAACAGCATGACCGCCGTGCGGAAGGTGTTGATGCGGATGGCCTTGGGCAGCGCGTGGGAGTTCATCCACCACAGCAGGCCGGAGTAGACGAACATCATCGTGCCGGCGGTGCAGGCGGAGATGACGAGCAGGACCAGCGGCTGGTCGAGACCGGCGAGCAGCACGATGATGCCGAACGCGACCAGGCCCCAGACGAGCACGAAGTACAGCTTGGACTCGGTGATGGTCGACGTACGCAGGTAGCGGGCCTTGACCATGTCGGCCGTCAGCCGCGAGGTGTAGTCGACGATGCCGGTGGCCGCGGCGAACAACGAGAACGCGCCGATCGCCCAGAAGAGGTAACCGAACCAGCCGCCCACCAGGGTCTGCAGGGTGGTGCCCTCGATCTTGAGGAAGCTGATCTTGTTCTCCACGGCGGGATTCCCGAACAGGGTCGCGTGGGACAGCATCGAGGTGAAGACGATCGTCACGATGGTGATGACCACGAAGGTGGCCGCCTGCTCGACGTTCGCGAACTTCCACCACTGGCGCCAGCGACGCAGGTTGGCCTCGTCATTGCCGAAGACGTAGCCGTTCGCGGTCGGATCGGCCTCGGGCTCACCGGTGACCGGCGAGACCAGTCGCGGCACGTGCACGCCCATGCCGAAGCCCTTGTCGCGGATCCAGTTGCTCTGGCAGAGGTTCTGCCCGCCACCGGCTCCGGCATACGCGATGGCGCCCATCATCAGGGCGAAGCCGAGTTCGTCCACCGGGAACTGCGGGTTGACGGCGGCGTCGCCGAGCGCGCTGTAGGTCTTGCCGCGAATGGCGAAGACCAGCGCGAGAATGACCAGCAGTGCCACGGCCGCGATCTTCACGAAGATCAACCGCTCGAGCATGACGTAAACAACGGGGGCCAGGGTGAGGATCGCGCCGATCACCACCAGGATGCCGATCGCGATCCAGCGCGGATTACCGCCGCCGAACAGGTACGTCAGCATCGACGCGGAGCTGGTCGCCCAACCGGGCCAGAGGTTCGCGAAGTAGGTCATGATCGCGAAGAACAAGCCCCAGTGTTTCCAGTACCGGTTGAAGCCGGTCAGGGCGGTCTCACCGGTGGCGAGCGTGTACCGCTCGATCTCCATGTTGAGGAACCACTGGATCGCGACGCCGACGACCGCGCCCCAGAGAAAGACGAGTCCGACCTGCGAGGCGATGTACGGCCAGAGGATGAACTCGCCCGAGGCCAGACCGACGCCGGCGCCGACCATGCCGGGGCCGACCACCCGCCAGGCCTTCGAAGGTGGATCTGGCAGGTCGCGGATCTGTGGAGCCGGCAGGTTCTTGGTCGGCAGGTTGAAGTCCGTTGAGTTCCGCGTCGCGTCTACCATCGCTCCTCGTTTCCTCGACCCCCTCGTCGCGAGGCTAACCAAGTAAGGGCTTACCGGCGAGCCGACACGGAGACTTGCGTCACAGCACTACCCAGGGTCAGCAGATGTCACCATCCGTACGGCGTTCGCGATGCGCCGGGCCCGGGTCTCGGGTCGTTTGGCCTCCTCGATCGCGTTGACGTGTTCTCGGCGATGGCCGAAGCTCAACCGGTCGAACGCCTCGCGCGCGTCGGCGTCCGCGAGCGCTGTCGCCAGGTCGTCCGGTACCGCGATGGTTCGCTCCGAGGCGTCGCGTTCGACCGTGACTGTGACTTGGTCACCTGGGCCTTTACCTAGTTCGGTGCGGAGTTGCTTCAGCAGGCCGAGGCATTTCCCGCCGCCCATGCTGACGATGGACCCGCTGTACGGCAGGCCGTCGAACGTTGCCCGCACGGGGATCCGCCCGCCGCCGCCGAGCGCGTCGATCACCGCGGGCGGCACCGCCACGAAGGCGCCACCACCCGCGCCCGCCTCGATCGTGCCCTCGAAACTCTCCATGCCAGTGAGAATATCCGGATTCTCCGGCGGCGGAGAGAGGTGAGAAATCCCTGTGGACAAAGAGAAAGCCAGGGTTGGACGCCCACTTGGTCAGAAGAGTCCGATGAACGGCGACACGCCGGGGCATAAGGGTCCGATGACACGCCGGGGGGAGTGGGGGTTATGGGCGGCGGGAGAGGGGGCTGGGCCACCAGGTGCGGGGGCCGATGTCGTGGGCGAGGGCTGGGACCAGGAGGGAGCGGACCACCATGGTGTCGAGCAGTACGCCGAAGGCCACCATGAACGCGATCTGGACCAGGAACAGGATCGGCAGTACCGCCAGCGCGGAGAACGTTGCCGCCAGTACCACCCCGGCCGAGGTGATCACGCCACCCGTCACCGCGAGCCCGATCAAAATCCCCGGCCTCGTGCCATGCGACAGCGATTCCTCCCGCACCCGGGTCATCAAGAAGATCGAGTAGTCGATGCCCAGGGCAACCAGGAACACGAACGCGTACAACGGAATCGACGGATCCGCCCCCGGGAAGTCGAACACGTGGTTGAAGACCAGCGCCGAAACACCCACGGTGGCTCCGAACGACAGTACGTTCGCGACCACCAGGAGCACCGCGGCGGCGATCGACCGGAGCAGCAGCATCAGTACCACGAAGATGACCGCGAGGATGGCCGGAATGATCACCCGCAGATCCCGTTCGCTGGCCTTCAGTACGTCGAGGTTGATCGCCGTACTGCCGCCGACCAGCACGTCCGGCGAGATCCGGTCCAGTTCTTGCCGGAGATGCTCGACAACCTTCGTCGCGGCAGGGGAGTCCGAGGCGGGTTCGAGCGTCGCCTGGACGAGAACCTTGCCATCGACGACCTTCGGCGGCGCGCCCGGTACGCCCGGTGCGCCCGACGTGGACGGCGCGGCGGAGGCGATGCCCTCGACGCCGGTGGCCACCTTGACCACCTCGGCGGCACGATCGGCCGGGGCGATGATCTGTACGGGCGTACCGGAGCCGGCCGGGAAGTGCGCCGCGAGTACGGCCTGACCGGTGACGGACTCGACCTCATTCAAGAACAAGTCGTCCTGCCGAATGCCCTCCGCCTTGAACGTCGGCAGGAAAGCGGCGCAGGCGAGCAGCGCCAGGGCAGAAACCACCCAGACCTTGCGAGGGCTGCGACCCACCAGACCGGAGACGCGGCCCCAGAGACGCTTGCTGTCGACAACATCCCGGGCATGCACGTGGTCCACCCGCGGAATGACCGGCCAGAAGATCCTCCGGCCGAAGGCGAGTAGCACGGCCGGGAGGAAGGTCATCGACGCCACGAGAGCACCGGCGATGCCTAGCGCGCCGACCGGCCCGAGGCCCTTCGTACTGCCCAGCTGCGACAGCAACAGGCAGAGCAGACCCATGATCACCGTGGCGGCGCTCGCGGCGATCGGTTCGATCGAGGCCCGCCAGGCGATCCGCATCGCCTGGTACTTGTCCTCGTAGTCGTGCAGCTCTTCCTTGTACCGCGACACCAGCAACAACGCGTAGTCCGTCGCGGCACCGACGACCAGGATGAACAAGATGCCCTGGCTTTGACCGTTCAACTCGATCAGGTCGTTGTGCGCCAGCGGGTAGACCACCAGCGCGGCCAAGGCGAGACCGAAGACGGCCGTGAGCAGTACGGCGATCGGCAGGATCGGGCTTCGGTAAACGATCAGCAAGATGATGAACACCACCGCGAGCGCGACGCCGAGCAAGATGCCGTCGATACCACCGAAGGCCACGACGAAGTCCGCGAAGACACCGCCGGGCCCGGTCACGTAGACCTTCAGCCCAGTCGGCAGCAACTCCTGCTTGATCGACGTACGCATGGTGTCGGCCACCGCGAACAGCACGGTCTCGCCCTCGGTCACCACATCGGCGGCCCGATCGCCGTTCAGCTCGACCACGAGCATCAGCGCCTTGCCGTCCTGGCTCGGGATCACCGTTTTGGCCGGGGCGGCGAGGTAGTCGCCGATCGGCGTGCCGTTCGACAGCTTGAGCGTCGGGACGGAGGCGAGGAAGGCGGCCGCCTTGGCCTGGTCGGGCTTGGTGATGCCCTCAGGTCGCTCGATCACGACGAAGTACGGCAAGGCGGCGGAGTCGACGAACTTGGCCGATTCGGTGTTCACCTTGGTGGACTCGGCCTGTTTCGGCAGGAAGTTGGCGTTGTCGTTCTCCTGGACCTCGCTCAGCCGCCCCACGGTGGGACCGCCGATACCGGCCAAGAGCAACCAGGCGACCAGTACGGCGGCCAGCCCGGCCCGAACTCCCCAACGCGACTTCCGCTCCACGTCGTCCCCTCCTAGGCAGTCAGTCCACCGCACATTAGCGGGTTCCTCTCATGGCCTGACGACAGGTGTGCGGGAGCCGTTTCGCCGACGTAACAACGAGATGACTGCTCGGAAACACCCCGGTCATAGCTTCCTGAGCTAATCAAGGACGACGCCCGCCCGGCGTGGAGATGATCGGAGAAGCCATGACGCTCGAGGCACAGCCCGAAGGTGTCGCGCTGCGTGAGCAGCACGGCACGGTCGGTACCGTGGAGGCGCCCAGGCCTGGCCGCTGGATCGATGCCTGGGACCCCGAGGACCCGAAGTTCTGGGCCGACAAGGGCCGCAAGGTCGCCCGGCGTAACCTCTGGCCGTCGATTTTCGCCGAGTTCCTGGGCTTTTCCGTCTGGCAGCTGTGGAGCATCGTCGTGGTGTCGCTGCCCGCGGCCGGGTTCACCTACTCGATGGACCAGATGTTCTGGCTCGTCGCGGTGCCCAGCCTGGTCGGCGCGACGCTGCGGCTGCCGTACACGTTCGCGGTGCCGAAGTTCGGTGGCCGGAACTGGACCGTGGTCTCCGCCTTGTTGCTGCTCATCCCCGCCAGCGGTCTCGCCTTCTTCGTCAGCCGCCCGGAAACACCGTTCTGGCTGATGGTGGTGATCGCGGCCACGGCCGGTGTCGGTGGCGGCAACTTCGCCAGCAGCATGACGAACATCTCGTTCTTCTTCCCGGAGAAGGACAAGGGCTTCGCGCTGGGCATCAACGCGGCCGGTGGCAACCTGGGCGTCGCGGTGGTCCAGCTGCTGGTGCCGATGGTGATCGTCGCCGGCGCGGGTCTCACCCTCGGCCGGGCCGGCCTGATGTGGATCCCGCTGATCGCGCTCGCGGCCATTCTCGCCTGGCGCCTGATGGACAACCTGTCCGCCGCCACCTCGTCGTTCACCGCCTCGGTCGCCGCGGCCAAGCGGCTGCACACCTGGATCATCTCGTTCCTCTACATCGGCACCTTCGGCTCGTTCATCGGCTTCTCGGCGGCCTTCCCGCTGCTGGTCAAGACGACCTTCCCCGAGATCGCGGCGGTCAAGATCGCGTTCCTCGGCGCGCTGGTCGGTTCGGTCTCGCGGCCGCTCGGCGGCAAGCTGGCCGACCGCGTCGGCGGTGCGCTGGTCACGGTGATCGCGTTCGTCGTGATGGGCGTCGGCATTCTGTCGGCCGTCGCCGCCCTGGGATCCGACAACTTCACCTGGTTCCTGCTCAGCTTCCTGGTGCTGTTCGTCGCCAGCGGCGCGGGCAACGGGTCGACGTACCGGATGATCCCCGCGGTCTTCCGGCAGACCACCAAGGACGTGGACGGCAAGCCTGAGCCCGCCCGGGCCCGGCGCGAGGCGGCGGCCTGTATCGGTATCGCCTCCGCGGTCGGCGCGTACGGCGGCTTCCTGGTCCCGCGTGGTTTCGCGATCTCCACCGGGGAGTTCGGCTCGCTGGTACCGGCCCTCTACACCTTCTGCGGCTTCTACGTCGTCTGCCTCGTCGTCACCTACGTCTGCTACCTGCGCCGGGGCGGACCGCTCAGTCAGGAACGCGTATGACCGCAGGGGTTGCCACGCATTGCCCGTACTGCGCGCTGCAGTGCGCCACCACCCTGCACCCGGCGAACCAGCCGGGTGCGGGGCCGGTGAGCGTCGAGCCGCGAGACTTCCCGACCAACCGTGGTGGCCTTTGCCAGAAGGGCTGGACCGCTGCGGCCGTACTGGATGTGCCCGATCGCCTGACCACGCCGCTGATCCGCAAGGACGGCGTACTGACGCCCGCGAGCTGGACCGAGGCACTGGACTACGTCGCGGAGCGTATCAACGCGCTTCAGGCGGAACACGGCAACGACTCGGTCGCGGTCTTCGGTGGTGGCGGGCTCACCAACGAGAAGGCCTACGCGCTCGGCAAGTTCGCCCGGGTGGCGCTGCGTACGGCGAACGTCGACTACAACGGCCGGTTCTGCATGTCCTCCGCGGCAGCGGCGACCAATCGGGCGTTCGGAATCGACCGAGGGCTGCCGTTCCCGCTCGCGGATGTTGGTGACGCCCAGGCCGTTCTGCTGGTCGGCAGCAACCTGGCCGAGACGATGCCCCCGGCCGTCGCGCATCTCGCCAAGGCGCAAGAACAAGGCGGCGTGGTCGTCGTTGACCCGCGTCGTACGCCGACCGCGGCCCTGGCCGACGTACACCTGCAGGCGACGCCTGGGACGGACCTCGCGCTCGTACTGGCCCTGACGCACGTAGTGCTGCAGGAGGGCCTCGCGGACCAGGACTACCTGCAGGAGCGTACGGACGACCCGGACGGGTTGCACCGCTCAACAGCCGGGTGGTGGCCGGAGAGGGCCGAGCGCGTTACCGGCGTACCGGCGGCGCAGATCCGGCAGGCGGCGCGCTTACTCGCTGCAGCGGCTCCGGCCAACGGCGGCGAGGGGTGCGTCATCATGACGGGCCGAGGTGCCGAGCAGCACAGCAAGGGCACTGACACCGTCACGGCCTGCATCAACCTCGCACTGGCCCTCGGCCTACCTGGACGGGCCAACAGCGGCTACGGCTGCATCACCGGCCAGGGCAACGGCCAAGGCGGCCGGGAGCACGGCCAGAAGGCGGACCAGCTTCCGGGCTACCGCAAGATCGACGACCCGGCCGCGCGCGAATACGTCGCGAACGTCTGGGGCGTAGACCCGGCAGACCTTCCCGGCCCAGGTAAGAGCGCAGTAGAGCTCATCGACGCCCTAGGCACTCCGGAGGGCCCGAAGGCGCTCCTGGTCCATGGGAGCAACCTGATCGTGTCGGCACCTCGGCTCGCCAGTGTGCGCGAGAGGCTCGCGAGCCTGGATCTGCTCGTAGTGGCGGATGTAGTTCCGTCCGAGACCGCCTTGCTTGCCGACGTGGTTTTCCCGGTTACCCAGTGGGCCGAGGAAGAGGGCACGATGACGAGTCTGGAAGGCCGAGTCATCCGTAGGCGCCAGGCCCTTCGGCCGCCCGGTGACGCCCGTAGCGACCTGGCGATCTTCGCAGGCCTGGCCGAGCGTCTACCCACGCGGAGCGACGGCTTCAGCTTGGACCCGGCAGAGGTGTTCGACGAGCTGCGAGAGGCCAGCAAGGGCGGTATCGCCGACTACGCCGGAATCAGCTGGGACCGGCTCGACGCGGGTGAGGCGCTGTTCTGGCCTTGCCCGGCCGACGACCACCCCGGTACGCCGAGGTTGTTCGCGGATCGCTTCGCTACTCCGGACGGTAAAGCCCGCATTGTGCTGGTGGACCACCGGGCGGTGGCGGACGACCTTCGTGCCGACGCGCCGCTCTACCTCGTTACCGGCCGGCTCTTGCAGCACTACCAAAGTGGCGCGCAGACCCGCCGGGTAGCGGAACTGGCCTCGGCCGAGCCGGAGGTCTTCGCCGAACTGCACCCGCGCGTGGCGACCCGCCTCGGCGTACCCGATGGCGGCGAGGTCGAACTCCGTACGGCCCGCGGTTCGATGCGGTTGGCGGCGCGGGTCAGTTCCGACGTACGGCCGGACACCGTGTTCGTGCCGTTCCACTACGGCGGTGCCGGCGCGGTCAACGAGCTGACGAACGACGCCCTCGACCCGGTGTCGCGTATGCCCGAGTTCAAGGTCTGCGCGGTCGAGGTGCTGGCCGTCGCGAACACCAGGGAGGTGTCGGCATGACCCGTGTGATCGTGATCGGCGCCGGTATGGCCGGAACGCGATTCGCGGACCGGCTCGCCACCGAGGCACCCGGCCGGTTCGACGTCCAGGTGCTCGGCGACGAAGCGCCGTACAACCGGACCAGGCTCACCGAGTACGTCGCGGGGCGTGCCGCGGCACCGGCCGTCGGCCCGGGTGGACCCGGGGTCGTGCGGATCGACCGCGCCCGGAAGTTCGTTGTCGACGGCAACGGCCGGCGCTGGGACTACGACCACCTGGTCTTCGCCACCGGCGCGGCCCCGGCTATTCCGGCCGGGCTCGGTGCGCTGCCCGAGGGGTGTCACGTACTCAGGTCCGCCGACGACGCGCGGGAGATCGTGGCCGACGCCGAGGGCGTACGGCGCGCGGTGGTACTCGGCGGCGGCGTTCTCGGCGTCGAGCTGGCCTGTGCGCTGCGCGACCGGGGTGTCGCCGTCACGGTGGTTCACGACGGCGAGGCCTTGCTGGAGAAGACGATCGGCCTGACCGCGGGACGCCGGGTGACCCGCGCGGTTCGTGGTCTCGGTGTCGAGGTGATGCTCAACGCCGAGGCCGGCCGGATCGTGGCGCGTGACAACCGCTTTCGCGCGGTCGAGCTGAGCCGCGGCCGGGTGGTGCACGGTGAACTCCTGATCGTTGCCTGCGGCACCAACCCGCGTACCGAACTGGCCCGCGCGGCTGGTCTCACCATCGGCGCGACCGGTGGCATCGCGGTCGGCGCGAACCTGACCAGCGGCGATCCCGCCATCCACGCGATCGGGGACTGCGCCGAGGTCGACGGCGTTCGCACCGGCACGGTCGAGCCGGCCTGGGAACAGGCCGACGCGCTCGCGAACATCCTGCTGGCCCAGGGCGAGTACGAGGCCCGTCCGGAGGTCGTTCGCCTCACCGCGGGCGGTCTGGACGTGCTCGCGATCGGCAGTACCAGTGCGCAGGGCGAGGTCGTCCAGCTGGACGACGGCGAGCGGTACGTCCGGGCCGTACTGACCGACGGCATCGTCCGTGCGGCGGTCAGCGTCGGTGCGCCCGAGGTGGCCGCCGAGCTCGTGTTGCTGGCGGACCGGCACACCCAGGTGGACGGCGCCACGCTGCTCAAGACCGAAGAACCCAGTACTAACAAAGACAGCACGGTGTGCCGCTGCAACGGCGTCACGCGCAGTGTCATTCGGCAGGCGTGGGAAGGCGGAGCCGACAGTGTCGCCGGCATCGCCAAGCAGACCAGAGCGACCACCGGTTGCGGCAGCTGTGTCGGTGCTGTCGGCAACCTTCTCGACCGGCTTCGGCAGGGCGAGACCGAACCCGTTCCGGCCAGGAGGGCAACGATGACCGAACTGAAGCAGGCCAAACACGTGGTGGTGGTCGGTGGCGGCATGGTCGCGCACCGGCTGGTCGAGGCACTGCGGTCCCGCGACGAGAACATCGCCTGGCGGATCACCGTTTTCGCCGAGGAGCCGCGGCTGCCGTACGACCGGGTCGCGCTGACCAGCTACTTCTCCGGCCGCGATCCGCAGGACCTGGCGCTGGGTGAGCCCGAGCTGTGGGACGACCCGGCGGTCACCCTGCGCAAGGGCGTTGGCGTCACCTCGATCGACCCGGCTGCCAAAACCGTCGCGACCACCCGCGGCGAGGTGGTCGGCTATGACGAGCTGGTGCTCGCGACCGGTTCGAGCGCATTCGTACCGCCGGTCAAGAACAGCGACGTCCAGGGCTGCTTCGTCTATCGCACGATCGACGACGTCGCCGCCCTGCGCACGTATGTCGAACGCCTCAAGAGCGAGCGCGAAGGCGATGTCAGCGGCGTGGTCGTCGGCGGTGGTCTGCTCGGTCTGGAGGCCGCGGGCGCGCTTCGGGCCCTCGGTGCCACCACGACCGTGGTCGAGTTCGCGCCACGCTTGATGCCCTTGCAGGTGGACGAGGGCGGCGGCAGTGCGCTCGCCCGGCTGATCCGCGGCCTCGACGTGAACATCATGACCGCCAGCCAGACCACCAAGGTCCGTACGAACACGATGGGCGCGGCCAAGGCGATGTCGATCGCCGACGGCGCCGACGTACCCGCTGACGTGGCCGTCTTCGCGACAGGTGTCCGTCCCCGCGACGAGCTGGCCCGGAACGCGGGTCTCGAGATCGGCGAGCGCGGCGGTGTCGTCGTGGACGCCTCCTGCCGTACGTCGGTTCCGGGCGTCTGGGCCATCGGTGAAGTGGCCTGTATCGAAGGCCGGGTCTGGGGTCTGGTCGCACCCGGGTACGCGATGGCCGAGATCGTGGCCGACCGCCTGCTCGGTGGCGAGGCGACCTTCCCGGGCGCCGACTCCTCCACCAAGCTGAAGCTGCTCGGCGTGGACGTGGCCAGCTTCGGTGATGCCTTCGGTACGACGGAAGGCGCGCTCGACATCGTGTACGCCGATCCCGTCGCCGGGGTCTACAAGAAGCTCGTGCTCTCGGACGACGCCCGCACGTTGCTCGGCGGAATCCTCGTTGGCGACGCCTCGGCGTACGCGGCACTCCGGCCGATGGTCGGACGCCCGCTCGGCGTGGACCCCGCGTCGTACCTGCTGCCGGAAGGGGCGCAGCCGGCGCAAGGGGAGCTGCCCGACGACGCGGTGGTGTGCTCCTGCAACAACGTTGCCGCCGGCACCATTCGTTGCGCCGTCCGGGACGAGGGTTGTAGCGACATCACCTCGTTGTGCGGCAAGACCAAGGCCGGTACGAGCTGTGGGTCCTGCCTTCCGCTGGTGAAGAACCTGCTGAACAGCGAACTCGCCGCCGCCGGTGTCGAGGTCAGCAAGGCCCTGTGCGAGCACTTCGAGCTGTCCCGCGCGGAGCTGTTCGACGTTGTCCGGGTGACCGGGCTGCGCACCTTCAGCGAGATCGTGACCCGCCATGGCAAGGGCCGCGGCTGCGATATCTGCAAGCCGGTGATCGCCTCGATCCTGTCCAGCCTGGACCCGGGCGGCCACGTGCTCGACGGCGAGCGCGCGACCCTACAGGACACGAACGACTTCGTGATGGCCAACCTGCAGAAGGACGGCACGTACTCGGTGGTTCCACGGGTTCCGGCCGGGGAGATCACGCCGGAAGGCCTGATCACGATCGGCGAGGTGGCCCGCGACTTCGGGCTCTACACCAAGATCACCGGTGGCCAGCGAATCGACCTGTTCGGCGCGCGGATCGAGCAACTGCCGGCGATCTGGGCCCGGCTGGTCGACGCCGGATTCGAGTCGGGCCACGCCTACGGCAAGGCGCTGCGCACGGTGAAGTCCTGTGTCGGTTCCACCTGGTGCAGGTACGGCGTACAGGACTCCGTGGGCATGGCGATCGCGCTCGAACTGCGCTATCGCGGTCTGCGCTCGCCGCACAAGCTCAAGCTCGGCGTCTCCGGCTGTGCCCGCGAATGCGCGGAGGCCCGCGGCAAGGACGTCGGCGTGATCGCCACCGAGAACGGCTGGAACCTGTACGTCGGCGGCAACGGCGGTATGACGCCGCGGCACGCGCAACTGCTCGCCTCGGACCTGACCGACGAGCAGTTGCTGCAGGCAATCGACCGGTTCCTGATGTACTACGTACGGACCGGCGACCGGTTGCAGCGCACTGCGACCTGGATCACCTCGATCGAGGGCGGCCTGGACCATGTTCGCGAGGTGGTGATGGACGACAGCCTTGGCATCGCGGCGGACCTGGACGCGGCGATGTCCGCGCACGTGGATTCCTACGCCGACGAATGGCGCGCGACGCTGAATGATCCGGACAAGCTCGCCCGGTTCGTTTCGTTCGTCAACGCTCCCGACCAGCCGGACGCCGATCTCCGGTACGTGGTGGAGCGCAACCAACCCCGGCCGGCGACCCCGGCCGAGAAGGAACTGACCGGACCGGTGCTGTTGGCCGGCCCACGACTGGAGGTTCGCTCATGAGTGTTCCGACGATGGCGGTCACCACCGCCGTCTGTGCCTACGAGGTGCTGCTGCCCGAGCGGGGTGTCGCCGCCCTGGTGGGCGACCGGCAGATCGCCTTGTTCCGCACCCACGACGGCACCGTGTTCGCACTGGACAACCAGGACCCCTTCAGTGGTGCCAACGTGCTGTCCCGCGGCATCGTCGGCAGCCGGGGCGAGGTACCGACCGTGGCCTCGCCGATGTACAAGCAGGTGTTCGACCTGCGCACCGGGCAGTGCCTGGACGATCCGGAGGTCCGCGTCGCGAGTTACCCGGTGTCCGTCGTCGACGGCCAGGTAGTGGTGGGGTATGGCGACAACTAGACCGGGACCGCTCAGCGGTTGCACCCTGGTCGTCACCGCCCACCGGCGGGCCGACGACCTGATCGCCTCGTTCGAACGACGTGGCGCGAAGGTGGTGCACGCCCCGACCCTGCAGATCATTCCGATCGAGGAGGACGCCGCCCTGGTCGAGGCGACCCGGCGGGTGATCGCGAACCCACCGGACGACGTCGTGGTCACCACGGCGGTGGGCTTTCGCGGTTGGATCGAGGCGGCCGACACCGCCGGACTGGCCGCGGATCTGCTCAGCACGCTCGAGCAGGCCCGGCTGCTGGCGCGCGGCCCGAAGGCCCGGGGCGCGATCCGGGCCGCCGGACTGGTCGAACACTGGTCGGCCAAGTCCGAGACCACCGCCGAGGTGGTCGAATGGCTGCAGAACGAAGGCGTCAGCGGACGCAAGATCGTCGTCCAGTTGCACGGCATGTCCGATCCGGGTTCGCTCGAGGCGCTCCGATCCGCGGGCGCGTCCGTTCGTGGGCTCGAGGTGTACCGCTGGGGTCCCGCGCCGGACGAGGCCGCGGTGGACCGCGCGATCGGGCAGATCTGCGCGGGCGCGGTGGACGCCGTGGTGCACACGTCGGCCCCGGGCGCGCAGGCGATGCTGGACGCCGCCGCGCGCTCCGGGGTGTACGACGAACTCGTCGCCACCTTGCGCGGCGGCCGGGTGATGAACGCCTGCGTCGGGCCGATCACCGCGCTGCCGTTCCGCACCATCGGCCTGGACCCGGTGGTGCCCGACCGGTTCCGGCTCGGCGCGCTGATCCGGATCGTCACGGACAAACTGATCGACGACAACGCCCGCTCGATCGAAACCGAACTCGGCCCGCTCGTGATCCGCGGCGGCGCCGCCGTACTGGATGGCACGGTGTTACCCCTCGGCCCGGGCCCTCGCGCCGTACTCGCCGCCCTGGTGGCCGCGGGTGGCGACGTGGTGTCCCGGCCGGACCTGCTCTCGGTACTGCCGGGGGCCGAAGACGTTCATGCCGTCGAGGTGACGGTCAACCGGCTGCGCACGGCGATCGGACGGCCCGAACTGGTCCGTACGGTCGTCCGGCGCGGCTACCGCCTAGCAGTCGCAGGAGGCGCATCATGATCGATCTGGTTGCAGTCGCTCACGGTACGGCGGACCCGCGGGGGATTCGTACCGTCCGGGACCTCGTTCGGGAGATGGCCGTGTCGCGGCCGGAAATCCCAATGTCGTTGGGGTTTGTCGACGTGCAGGAGCCGGCGCTTCCGGGGCTGGTATCCCGTGTTGTTGCCGATAGCAACCAGTCGGTGCTGGTTCCGTTGTTGCTCAGCAGTGGGTATCACGTCGGCGTGGACATCGGCCGCGAGGTCGTACGCCGCCCTGGCCAGGTGGTCGCCGCGCCTGCGCTCGGGCCGTCCCCGGTGCTGGCCGACGTACTGGTGGATCGGCTGGGAGACCTGAGCGGGATCGACTCGGTGGTACTCGCGGCCGCGGGGTCATCCGATCGGGCCGCGCTGCTCGACTGTTCGGCGACGGCCGCGCTGCTGGGTGAACGGCTCGGGCGGTCGGTGGAGGTCGGGTACATCTCGGGCGCGGGGGAGCGGCTCGGGCCGGTTATCGCCCGTACGCCGGGAAGGGTGGCGGTGGCGACGTACTTGCTGGCGCCCGGCTTCTTCGCCGATCGCGCTGCGCGGATCGCTGGTGCGGCTGGGGCGGTTCGCTGCTCGGCGCCACTCGGAGCGGACCGCCGTATCGCGCAACTCGCCCTGCAACGGTATGACTTGGCTCTCGCATCCACCACAAAGCGACGAGTGGACGCGTTTTGCCGCTGAAGGCCGACGCGCACCCGCGCGCTCACGGACGAGCGGCAAAACGCGTCCACTCGTCGCCACCCTGGGCGCCGGCCAGCCAGTTTTGACCTGGTGGCGAAACTGTCGGTGGCACGGTTTAGCCTTCGGGACATGGGATTTCTCGACCGCTTCCGCCGTTCCGCTGCTTCGTCGGATGCCGCTGCCTCTGGGCCGCCGCCAGCTTCGGTCTCTGCAGGCGCGGTGGCCTCTGCTGGCGCGTCGGCTGAGGTGGAGGACGCGTTGCGCGAGCAGCTGGTCGACTGGATCCGGCCTGGGTTCCTGGATCGGGACGAGGTGCTGGATCGGGCGCGGGACTACTTCGAGGGCGAGGACGAGTCCATCCCTGACGAGCGGATCACTGTACTGGTGGACGAGGCCTGGGCTGCCCGTCTGGCCGAGCAACGGATGTGGACCGGCGAGAGTGACGCGGAGCGGTTGGAGGCGGCGTTCGAGCACTTGGAGAACTCGGGCGTCGTGGCCCGAATGAACTTCACCTGCTGCCAGACCTGCGGAGTCGCCGAAATCGGTGACGAGCGACCGGACCCGAGTTACGCCGGCTACGTCTTCTTCCACCAGCAAGACGCCGAACGCCTCGCCGATCCAGATCCGCACCTCTTCCTCGCGTACGGCGCCTTCGACACCACCCGCGAGAACTACGTCGCCAAAGACGAGGCCATCGGCCGCCAGATCACCGTCGCCCTGACCCAAGCCGGCCTACCCCACACCTGGACCGGCTCCGCCACCGAACGAATCTCCGTAGGCCCCCTAACCTGGCATCGCCCCCTCCCGGACTAACCCCACGGACTGGCCTTCACCTCGCCCACTGCGCTCGCGCCCGCCGGTGGGTGCCAGCCCTTCGATGCGGAGTGCCCAGGCCAGTAAGAGTGTCAGTGCACGGTCAGCTCGTCCGCGAAGATGTAGTCCGCGAAGTTCGCGTGTGCCTTCGTGAGCCGGACCTTCACGTGCCGCGCGTCGACCGACGCGAAGGCCAGATCGAACCATCTACTGCCCGGCGCGGACGTTGTCGCCCGCTCGGTGTAGGTGACACCGTCGGTACTGGTCAGCACGACGACCTGGTCCGGCCGGTAGTTGTGCTCGCCGTCGGCGTACTCGCGCAGGGAAACCGCCCGAACCGGCTTGGTCTGGCCGAGATCCGCTGCGAGCTCGACCGTTCGAGTCTGACCAGCGTTCAGGTGGAATCCGTAGGACAGCCCGTCGGTGTAGTGACCCGCGAGACGTGCATCCACCGATTCGGCGTTCGCAGTGTCCGGGTACGGCGGATCGGTGGGCTCGTGGGTGACGCCCCGAACCAGGTTCGGCCCCAGGTCGCCGTACACGTTGATCTCGTCGACGAACAGGTAGTCCGCGTAATGGCCGTGCGTCTTGGTCAGGCGGACGGTGACGTATCTGGCGGTGACCCGGTCGAAGGCGAGGTCGTACCAGCGGCCGGTGGGTAGGCCGGTCGATGCGACAGCGCTCCCGTTGACGATCACCTCGACGCGGTCCGGCGTGTAGTCGTGGTCGCCGTCGTCGAACTTGGCCAGCCGCAGACGTTCGACCGCTCGCGTGGATCCAAGATCGACGTTGAGGTCGACGGTTTTCGTCTCGCCCGCGGCCAACTGGTAGCCGTACCCGAGGCCGTCGTCGTAGCCGCCGGCGCCTTGTCCGTCGGTCGACTCGTTACCCGCGTCGGGATAGGCCGGGTCGGGTGGCGCGGACTTGGTGTACGTGCGTCCCCAGGCCAGATCGTGCTTCGGCGCGGTCGCGGCCTCGTAGACCTCCACCTCGTCGAGGAACATCACGTCACCACCGGCCTTGGTGAACTCGACGCGGACGTACCTCGCCGGGACGGCATTGAAGTCGACGTCGTACCAGACACCGGAGTTGCCGTTCGCGCTCTTCTGCGTACCGCGTTGGGTGTACCGGATGCCGTCCACGCTGGTGAGGACGCGAACCTGGCTCGGCCGGTACGCCGGGTACTCCTCGTAGGCGTGCGCGCGGACGTTGTCGATCGTGCGGGTCGAGCCGAGATCGACGGTCAGGGACGCGGTCCGGGTTTGACCGTTCACGACCTTGTAGCCGTACGTCCGGCCGTCGTCCCAGGCGTCGGCCGGTATACCGTCCGTTGCCTCGAGACCTGCGTCGGGGTACTCCGCGTCAGGCTGCGGTGACAAGGTGTACGACCGGCCGCCCGCAAGGTTGGCCGCGGTGAGAGGCGTGCCGCTGATCTCGGCCGAAGCGACCTCGCCCGCGGTTTCGATCCGGACGTGCCGGGTCTTCGCGTTGAGGCCAGTCAGACCCGTGGTGACATTCGGGACCTCGGTCCACCGGCTGCCGTCGTACGAGATGGCGATCTTGGTGTTCGCGAGGTTCGTACCGGTCAGGCGGACCGTGTCGACCTGGGTCTGGCGGCCCAGGTCGAGCTTGAGCTGGCCGTTCTGGCCCGCGTGCCACGTAGTCGCCGGGTCGTCGTCGATGGCGTTGGCGGGGCTGCCGACGGTGGCTGTGGCAGTCGCCGTACGGGCCGGGTCCGGTACTGAACGCCCGCTCGCGATGTCGAGGGCCAATCGCCGTACCCGCGTCATGTACTGCGTGTCGGGCGTGTAGAGGTCGCCCCGGCTGGCGAGGGCTGCGCCGAGTTGGCGGGCGAGTGGGGCGTTGGTCTTGCCGATCAGCGTGAGGACCTCCCAGTCCTCCAGGCCGTCGCGCAACGACTCGTAGCGGACGGTCGACTCGATGGTCATCCGGTCCTTGTCGGGCAGGACGATCCAGGCATCGCCCTTCACGTCCTGGTCCTTGATGTTGTACTGCCAGTTGTTGAAGGCCCAGTGCAGATAACCCGTGACCTGGCGGGAGTAGGCGAACCACATGGTCAGGCGCTGGTTCCACTGCGGCTGGTCGATCGCCCGGTTGAGATAGTTCCCGACCGGCAGATTGCAGTTATAGAGCCAGAGCTCCTTGCCCTCCGCGCGACCGGCGTCCCAGTCGGCCGTGTGCTCGCCGTAGGCCAGCATGTTCGGGATCAGTATGTCGGTCCGGGGACGAAGGAAGTCGTGGAACGACGCGTCACCGAGTTTGACCTGCGGCCAGTGCTGCTTGATCCGGTTCGCGATCGCGTTGTACGCCTCCTGCGCATGCGCGGCGGCCGGCTCGTCGCCGACGTGCATCCACCACTTGTTCGTCCAGCTCTTGGCGGCGAGGTGATCGCGGAGAGCGGGCACGTACTGGTCGATCCAGTTGTTCGCGGCGGGTGAGTCGTACGGCACCCACTGGCGTCTGCCGTCGGAACCGATGATCTCCAGGTCCCACTTGGTCCGGTTGTTCGGGCCACCGGCGAGCCAGAAACCTTCCAGCCGCTTGGCCATACCGGCGTCGATGAAGAACTGGACCACCTGGTCGAACCTGGCCCAGTTGAACGTGTAGCGCCCCTGCGCATCCGGCCGCGTGCCGCCGTCGAGCAACATCGTGACCATCGGGATCGCCAGGTTGTTGGTCCGGTGCTGCTTCATCGACTTGGCGACGTTGCCCGCGAGCTCCCACCAGCCAGGGCTGTACCGCTCGACGCCGTAGTACTTCTTGATCGTCTCCTCGGGATACTCCGACCAGGAGATGTCACCGAACAGCAGCGTCCACATCGACTGGCTGAACCCGCTGTCGATCGCGTCCGGGATATCCACCGCGCGCACATCGATCTTGATCGGTACGACGCGGTGGCCGGCGTTGGTGACCACCGAGGCCGTGCCCTCGTAGAGACCGGGCGGCGTGGTCTTGGGAACGTAGGCGTTGATCCAGATCGGCTGCGTAGTACGAGCCGCGACCGTGGTGCTCGGGCGGTTGGAAAGGCCGTCGGGGAACGCGGCGGGCCCGTTGCGGATGACCGGGTAGATGGTCTTGTTGTCCCACCAGGGCAACAGCGAGTTGCGCTCGAGGTCCTGGTAGTCAACGAAGTGGTAGGCGAGATTTCCGGCGCCGATCTGCGCTCCGCCTGGGCCACTGAGCGCGGTGAACTGAACGGTCTCGATGCTGAACTGCCGGTCGGAACGAAGGACGATCTGGCCGCCCTCGTACTCGTTCCGCCCGGTGTCGAGCGTGACCGTCCGGCCCGCCTGAGCACTCGGTCGAGAATCCCGGAAGACACTGGCCGACGACGGCTCGGTCCACACCTCCGGCCCATCGCCGACCACCTGCCGGCCAATCTGCGAGCCAGTCCGCTGGTCGGCCTCAGCTGCTGCTGGTGCTGCCGTGGTGGTGCCGGTGATGGCGAGCGTCGTCACCAGCAACGCGGCGAATATCTTCCGCACATCTGCCCCTCAAGTCGGGTATGCCACCCACTGTCAAGGCAATCCGACCCCACGAGGAGAAAACGCGAAAGACCTTTTCCAGTCCGCTCGAAAAGCTTGCTCGATCAAGGAATGAACTCAACGCCGTGGACGGCGGGGTCAGTCGGCCAGGGCCTTGAGGTCGGCCTGGCAGCGGCGTTCTACCTCGGCCAGTTCGGCCAGGGTTTCGTCGATGTCGCGGCGGCGCTGTTCGAGTTCGAGCCGCCTAGAGGTGATCTGCTCGAGCAGGTAGGTCAGCTGGCCCTTCTCGCCCGGCTCCGCGTCGTACATGTCGACGATGGTGGCGATCTCGTCCAGGCTGAAACCGAGCCGCTTGCCGCGCAGGATCAGCCCGAGGCGGACCCGGTCGCGCGGGTGATAGACGCGCACGGTGCCGCGGCGTTCGGGCGTCAGCAGGCCCCGGTCCTCGTAGAACCGGATCGTGCGCAGCGTGACGTCGTACTCGGCCGCCAGTTCGGCGATCGACCAGGTCCGGCTGTCGGCACTCACCTGGATATTGTGCACGTCGCCAGCATGCTTTACGTTTACGTAAGCGTCAATCACCGGACCCGCGTCAGAATCACCTGGACCCCTGGAGTCGGAATGTCCTTCGAGCTGTCCCCTGAGCACAACGAGTTCCGCGCCAGCGTGCGCGACTTCGCCCAGGCCGAGATCGCGCCGTACGCCGCCGAGTGGGACCGCAAGCACCACTTCCCGGTCGACGTGGTGCACAAGATGGGTGAGCTGGGTCTGTTCGGTCTGACCGCTCCCGAGCAGTACGGCGGCGCCGACGGGGACTTCACCAGCCTGTGCGTGGCGATCGAGGAGATCAGCCGGGTCGACCAGTCGATGGGCATCACGCTGGAGGCCGCCGTCGGGCTCGGCATCAACCCGATCCTGACGTACGGCACCGACGAGCAGAAGGCGGAATGGCTGCCCGACCTCGTCGCGGGCAAGCGCCTCGCGGGATTCGGTCTGACCGAGCCGGAGTCCGGATCCGACGCCGGCGCGACGAAGACCCGCGCCGTACTCGAGGGTGACGAGTGGGTCGTCAACGGCTCGAAGCAGTTCATCACCAACTCGGGCTCGTCGATCACCTCGGTGGTCACCGTCACCGCCCGCACGGGTGAGCGCGCCGACGGAAAGCCCGAGATCTCCACGATCATCATTCCGAGCGGTACGCCGGGCTTCGTGGCCGAGGCACCGTACGACAAGCTCGGCTGGCACGCCTCCGACACGCACCCGCTGAGCTTCACCGACTGCCGGGTGCCCGCGGCGAACCTGCTCGGCCAGCGCGGCAAGGGCTTCGGCCAGTTCCTCGCGACGCTGGACGACGGCCGGGTGGCGATCTCTGCGGTGGCCCTCGGTTGTATCAAGGCCTGCCTCGAGATGTCCGTGCAGTACGCAGGTGAGCGCAAGACCTTCGGAGTGCCGATCGGCGCCAAGCAGGGCGTGGCCTTCCAGATCGCCGACCTGCAGGTGATGGCCGACGCGGCGGAGATGCTGACGTACAAGGCCGCCGCGCTGAAGGACAAGGGCGCGCCGATCAAGGAGTTCAAGCAGGCCGCGGCCGTCGCGAAGCTCTACAGCACCGAGGCCGCCGTCACCGCCACCCGGATCGCGACCCAGGTCTTCGGCGGCTACGGCTTCATGGAGGAGTACCCGGTCACCAGGTTCTACCGCGACGCCAAGATCCTGGAGATCGGCGAAGGTACCTCCGAGGTTCAGCGCATGCTGATCGCGCGTGGACTGGGCCTCCCCGTCGAATGAGTCGAGGTCCGTTGAGTGAGCGTGTGAGGATGCAGGCATGAGCCGGGATCACTGGACAGAGTTCAAGGTCGCGCGCGAGGCGACGGTCGCACCGCCCGAGAAGGCCGCGGCCAAGCTCGCTTCGCAGAACAAGTTGTACGTACGCGACCGGATCGGGCTGTTGCTCGACGAGGGCTCGTTCGTCGAAGACGCGCAGTTGGCCAACGCCCTGAACCCGGGTCTCCCGGCGGATGGCGTGGTCACCGGCCGTGGGCTCGTCGACGGCCGGCCGGCGTTGGTCGTCGCGAACGACCCGACCGTGAAGGCCGGTTCGTGGGGTGCTCGTACGGTCGAGAAGATCGTCCGGATCACCGAGGTGGCCCTGCGCGACGAGCTGCCGATCTTCTGGCTCATCGACTCCGCGGGCGCGCGCATCACCGACCAGGTCCAGCTGTTCCCCGGGCGGCGTGGCGCCGGGCGGATCTTCCACAACCAGGTCGCGCTCTCGGGCAAGGTCCCGCAGATCTGCTGCCTGTTCGGCCCGTCCGCGGCGGGTGGCGCGTACATCCCGGCGTTCTGCGACCTGGTGATCATGGTCGACGGCAACGCCTCGATGTACCTGGGTTCACCCCGGATGGCCGAGATGGTCGTCGGGGAGAAGGTGACGCTGGAGGAGATGGGCGGCGCCCGGATGCACACGAGTGTGTCGGGCTGTGGCGATCTGCTCGCGAGCGACGACGCCGAGGCGATCGACCTCGCCAAGCAGTACTTCTCGTACGTGCCGGGTTCGTGGCAATCCAACCCACCGTCGTACGACGCGGGGGAGGCGGGCCGTGCGTTCACGCGCGACCTGGTTCCGGCCGAGGAGAGCGTCGGGTTCGACATCCACGACGTGATCGACGCCATCGCGGACGCCGACTCGTTCTTCGAGCTCAAGCCGTCGTACGCGCCGGAGCTCGTCACCGGCTTCGGCCTGCTCGCCGGTCAGGTGGTCGGGTTCGTCGCGAACCAGCCGGCGGTCAAGGGTGGCGTGTTGTTCGTCGACTCGGCGGACAAGGCGGCCCGGTTCATCTGGCTGTGCGACGCGTTCAACATTCCGCTGGTGTATCTGTGCGATGTGCCGGGCTTCATGATCGGCTCCGAGGTGGAACGCGCGGGCATCATCCGGCACGGCGCGAAAATGATCACCGCGGTATCCGAAGCGACCGTGCCGACGGTTTCGGTGATCGTGCGCAAGGCCTATGGCGCCGGGTTGTACGCGATGTGCGGGCCGGGCTTTTCGCCGGACGCCTGTATCGCGTTGCCGACGGCAAAGATCGCGGTGATGGGTCCGGAGGCGGCGATCAACGCCGTGTACTACAACAAGATCCAGGAGATCGCGGACGAGACCGAGCGGGTGGAGTACGTCTCGAAACTGCGCGAGGAGTACGAAACCGATATCGACATCCTCCGCCTCGCCGCCGACCTTGTCATCGACGCCATCGTCGAGCCGGAACACCTCCGCGAAGACCTGATCGCCCGCCTGGCCGCCGCCCAAACCAAGTCCCGCCACTTCTCCACCCGCCGCCACGGCGTCCCCCCGGTCTAACCCCCCCACCCCCACCCCCACCCGCCCACCCCGCCACGCCCAGCCAGCCCGTTGTATCCCGTTCATCGGACTCTTGTGACACGGCGTGTCGGCGTTCATCGGACCCTTGTGACGAAAGGGATGGCGGGCCTTGCATGCATTCGTCGGAATCTGCCCTGCGAAACCTGCACCGGCACGCGGCGCCTGGGGGCAGATTCCGACGAATGAAGGCAAGGTGGAGGTGCCTGGCGGTTGCCGCCTGGGGCGTCGGCCCGCACGTGGTCACAAGGGTCCGATGAACGTCGACACGCCCTGTCACTCGCGTCCGATGACACGCCGGGGTCTGGGCACAAGGGTCCGATGATGGGCGACACGCCGGGTTACAAGGGTCCGATGAATGGTATGCAGCGGTCGGCCGGGCGTGGTGGTGCTGTTAGAGGACGCCGGCGAAGGGGTCGTCTAGGGAGTGCCAGTCGAGGGTGGTCAGTTCGGCCTCGGTGAGGAGGCAGGCGTCGAGGATGGCCTGGAGGCGGGCGGGGTCGAGGCCTACGCCGGTTGCCACCAGGGTGCATTCGGCTAGGTGCTCGGTGTCGGACCATTCGCCGAGGGCGCCGAGGGAGGCGCTGAAACCGGCGGATTCCCAGCGCACGCGTTGGGTCGGGCGGTTGGCGAGCCAGACGACGCCCCGGCTGCGGACCACGCCTTCGACGATGGACTCGAGGGCGTCGTTCAGCCGGGCCGGGTGCAGCGGCCGGGTGGATCGCCAGAGCACGGTGGTGACGCCGGCCTCGTTCGGTTGCAGCCCGGCCGCTTCGGCCAGGACGCCCGCCCAGGCCTCGGCTGCGGCGAAGTCGAAGGCGCCGGTCTGGGAGACCTGTCCGGCCGGTACGCCGCTGGGGTCCGTTTCGACGACGGTGGTCCGCGGGTTCAGGTGGCGGAGCAGGTTGTGCAGGCGTTGCGGCGCGGCGGCGCGGTGGGCGTTCGCCAGTACACAGACGTCGGCGTATTCCACTTGGCGCGCGGTCAGCTCGGCCACGTTACGGCGGTCCGGCGCGCCGAGGTTCAGCCCGCGCTCGGCTAGCAGTTCGTCGCCGGAAAGCTGTTCGACCAGCAGTACGGCGTCCACCACGCAGGTGACGGTGTCGACCGAGATGGCGTCGGGCATCGCCGCGACCAGCGTGGCGGCCAGCGGGCGGGCCTCCATCGCAGGCGGCGCGGCGAGCACCAGGTGCTGCCAGTGACCGCGATCAACCAGAGTCTCGAGAAGCGGCAGCAGGCATTCGATCAGCTGGCAGGCGCCGCAATCGTCACCCACGGCGAACTCCCCGGAGTCCAGCGTCTGCCAACCCGAATCGGCCCAGCCGGCGCTCAGCGGATCCACGCTCGGTGACTGCTGGACCACCTTGCCGGCGGCCGAGACCAGTCGCCAGGTGAGCACCTCGCGGGTGGCCAGCTCGTCCTGCTCCACCACGATCGCGGCGGTGCCGGGGGTGAGCATCGCGGTCAGTACAGGCTCGCGCAGGGTCGTCGAGAGTCCGACGAGCAAGGTGAGCGGAGTCTTCTGGTGGGCGGCCATCTCCGCATTATATGAAAATCGTTTTCACTAGTCCAGTCTTTGCAAAGGCGGGATTTTCCGCGCGATTTCGGCCCAATCCCGGCCTGTCCGCCGTCGACCGGGATCCGGGTCGAGATGCAGGTGTTAACGGTTAAGGGTTCTCGCCGGGCGGCACGCGGGGTTACCGTCGGCGGAGACGAGCCGGGAGAGTCGATGACCGAACAACCGCGGCAGCCGCCGGTCGACGGCGGGTCCGGACCGGAGTTCGCCGCCGCGCTGCGAGCGGCGATCCGGGCGCGTGGTCTCGGCCTCGAGCGGATTCGGGACCACCTCCGCGCTCGCGGGGTCTCGGTCAGCCTCGCCACGCTGAGCTACTGGCAGTCGGGCCGGAGCCGTCCCGAACGGCGCGAGTCCTTGGTCGCGCTCGACCAGCTGGAGTTGGTGCTGGAGGTCCCGGTCGGTTCGTTGTCGGGCCTGCTCGGGCCGCCCCGCCGTCGCGGGCGTTGGCTGAGCCGGGTGCCGAATGCGCCGGAGATCGCCGCCTTCTGGCCGCAGCCCGAGGCCGTCGATGACGCCGTACGGGCGGTCGACACCCGGTGGGACGAGCGGTTGACCCGGATCAGTCAGCATGACCAGGTCTTCATCAGCGCGGATGGCGGGGAGCGGTCGTACCTGTCGCGGCAGGTCCTGCGCGCCGAGGCGGACGGGCCGGACCGCTGGGTGGTGATCATGCATGTGGACGAGCATGATCGCGAGCTGCCGTCGATCCGCCCGTTGCGGCATTGCCGGTTGGGGCGCACGGTGTGCCGTCCCGAGACCGGTCTGCTGGTCGCGGAGTTGCTCTTCGACCGGCCGTTGCTACGTGGTGAAACGATCATCACCGAACACGAACTGGTCAATGTCGCGCCGTATCCGTCGGCGAGCAATTACGAGCGGAAGTTCCGGCTGCCGGTGCGGGAATACGCGCTCGAGGTGCATTTCGATCCGGCCGCCGTTCCGGTGCGTTGCGAACGGTTCTCCCGTCTCGACGGCGAGGCCGAGATCGTCCAGCAGGTAACGGTCGACGCCTTCTCCGTGCATGGCGTGGCGCTGAATTTCGGACCTGGGCGGTACGGTTTCCGCTGGTCGTTCAGTGCTTAATTGTTAAAAGCCGTAGCGCCTTATTGCACGAGAATTTCGGGCCTACTGTCAGGGCATTCCCCGGACAGTGAGGAGATTCCCGTGGCCCCCAGCAGGAAAGTCGCCGGTGGTTCGCTGTTACTGACAGCGGCCCTGTGCCTGCTCACCAGCACCCCCGCCCACGCCGGCGCCTACCAAGCCCCGACTGGCGCCTATCAAGCCCAGGCGCCCCAAGCCGAAAGGTCCGCCCAAGCCGAACGGTCCGCCCAAGCCGAACGGTCCGCCCAAACCGAAAGGTCCGCCCAAACCGAACGGGCTGCGCAAGCAAGGCAAGCCGGCGCCGGACAAGCCAGACAGGCCGATCCAGCCCAGGGCGTCCGGGCGGTGAGTGCCGCGATTCCGCCCGCGCCGGATCTGGCCGGCCGGTGGATCGCCCCCGACGGCCGTCTGATGGTTGCCGTCACCAACGAACAGGCCGCCGCCCGGGTCCGCGCCGCCGGCGCCGTACCGCAGCAGGTGACCCGTTCCCAAGCGGACCTCGAACGTCTCCGTGCCCAGGTCGACCGCGTAGCCCGCGCCGATACCGGCAACCACCTGCAGAGCTGGGGCATCGACCCCGTCACCAACAGCGTGGTGGTCAAGACCCGTAACCCGAAGGCCTTCCGCCTCAAGGCCCGGGGCGTACGGATCGTCCAGGTCAGTACGACGTTCCGCCAGCAGGCTGGTGACGTGAACCCGGGTGATCCGTGGTGGCCGGGCAGCGAGACCTACTGCTCGGTCGGCTTCGGTGCTACCGATGCCCAGGGCAACAAGCACTTCCTGACCGCTGGGCACTGCACCAACGATACGAACCAGGCGGCGTACGGCGAGAGCAGCCAGCGCAACCGGATCGGCACCTCCAACGTAGGCGGCAGCCGTAGCGTCAACGCCCGCGAAGGCGACATGGGCGTGGTCGCGGTGACCGAGACCGGCTGGAACCTCAGCGCGAGCGTCAACACCTGGGGCCAACCGGCCGTCACCGTGACTGGTTCGGCCGAGGCGATCGTGGGCGATACCGTCTGCCACTCGGGAAACACCGCGCCGAATTTCGAATGTGGCAAGGTCAACGCGGTCAACCAGTCCATCGACTACGGCAACGTCGTGATCGACGGGCTGACCACGACGAGCGCGTGTTCCCAAGGTGGTGACTCTGGCGGCGCGTGGTTGCGCGGCGACAAGGCCGTCGGCCTGCACTCCGGTGGTGAGAGCACCTGCCAGGCCAACCAGGACAACTCGATCTTCCAGCCGGTCAACGAAGCCCTGACGAAGTGGGGCCTGACCTTGTTCACGGGTACGCCGGATCCCGGCGGTGATACCCAAGCTCCGACCGTACCGGCCAACCTGCGGTCAACCGGTACGACGGCCGCCAGCGTTTCCCTCGCCTGGGACGCCTCAACCGACAACGTGGGCGTGACCGGGTACGACGTCTACAACGGCTCGACCCTCGCAGCCTCGGTAACCGGTACGACGGCCACGATTTCGGGTCTTACCTCGGACATGGCGTACTCCTTCACCGTTCGGGCGAAGGATGCGGCGGGCAACAAGTCCGGGTCTTCCGCGGTCGTGACCGCCAGGACGCAACCGGGTAGCAGCGGTGGACGGACGTTCAGCAACGGTACGGACTATCCGATCCGGGACTACCAGACTGCGGTGAGCGCGATCCGCTCGACGGCTACGGGTGCGGCCGCCGTACCGCTGAAAGTGGTTGTCGAGGGCAACCACACGTGTCTGGAGGACCTCAACATCAGCCTGGTCTCACCCTCGGGCCGCTGGTACTACCTGCAGCGCTATGGCGGGTTCACCTGCCACCCGTTGCCCGCCAGCAAGACGTACTCGGTGACCCCGGTCGCGGGTGAGGCCGCGAGTGGAACGTGGACGCTGCGCATCGGCGACAACGGTCCAGGCGACACTGGCACTCTCACCGGCTGGACCATCACCGTCTGAATCGAAAACCTCTGAAATAAAGGAAAACGGTCAGGAACGTCGGCCCTGCCCCGGCGTTCCTGACCGCGTCAAGGGGCGTCAGCCGCCGGTGGGCCCGGTCCAGCCGGCCGGGATCTTGCCGACTCTGACGCGTTGCGGGTGGTCGCCCACCGGGACCGAGGCGATCTTCTGCCCGGTCGCGAAGCTGATCGAGGTCACCCGGTCGGCGCCGCTTTCCGACACCACGCAGGCCGAACCGTCGCCGCTCACCGTCGCCCAGTACGGTTTGGAGACGGTGACGAGCGGGCCATGCTGCAGGGACGCGCGGTCCACGATCGTGGCGTAGTCGTCCATCGTGCCGGCGACGCAGAGCTTGCTGCCGCCCGGGTTCATCGACAGCCCGTGATGGCGGGAGTCGTTCACCCACTTGGTGCGATCCTCGGTGGTGTTCGGGTTCTTCGGCAGGGTTTTGATCCGGGTGATCTTGTCGGTCGCCACGTCGTACTCGATCACGCCGTTGAAGAACGACACCTGGAAGTAGAGCTTCGTCTCGTCCGGGCTGAAGGCGACCGGGCGCACCGAGTCCGACAGGTCCGAGCGGCCGAAGGCGTCCAGCCGCGCGCGCATGTCGATCTCCCGCACCTTGGCGAACGTGGTGGTGTCCACGATGGTGATCTTGCGATCACCTTTGGTCCAGTCCAGCCACGGCTCGTCCAGCGCGGTGTTGACCTCGCCGATCGAGCTGGTCCACAGGTAGCGGCCGCCGTTGGTGAAGGTGTTCTCGTGCGGTTTGTCGCCGGTGCCGTACGAGCCGAGCTGCTTGCCGGTGTTGATGTCGAGTACGTGCACGGTATTCGAGGTGGAGGCGGAGACCGCGACCCGGCGGCCGTCGGGGGAGACCGCCATGTGGTCCGCGCGATAGCCGGACACCGGGAATCGCCAGTTCACCTGGCCGGTCGTCAGGCTGACCGACACCACGTCGGCGAAACTCGGCCGGGAGACGACCACCGAGGCGCCGTCCGGAGTGGTGTACATGTCGTCGACGAACTGATCGTGACCTTCGCCGACGCTGTTCCGGATGCCGAGGAAGTAGGCCAGCTTGATCGGGTCGAGATGGATCTCGCGCAGCCGCGCGTCCTTGTCCGGGATCAGGTTGATCCGGCCGATCTTGGTCAGGTCCGGCGTCGACGCGACCACGTCGGCGGTGCCCTCCCAGTTGTTGCCGACGAACAACACCTGCGTGGTCGCGGCCGAAGCGGAGGTGCTCGCGTGGGCGGCGGGCAGCGTAGTGGCGGCCAGAACGGCGGCGCTCAGCCAAACGGCGGTACGGCGGG
Source organism: Kribbella deserti (assembly GCF_042434725.1). NCBI lineage: Bacteria > Bacillati > Actinomycetota > Actinomycetes > Propionibacteriales > Kribbellaceae > Kribbella > Kribbella deserti. The sequence continues at coordinate 146,119 of NZ_JBHLTC010000032.1, forward strand.
TGAAACGCATCCTCGTTCTCCCTGCGGCTCGGGCGGTTCCGCGCCTTCGGCGGGCCAGCGGGCGGCAGGCCCGCCGAAAGCTCAGCGGCACTAGGTAATCAACCGGTAGCGTTGTGTCGCTAGGCCACAACCGCCAAGGTGGACCCCCTTTGTTGTGGCTCATCGACAACTGGAAGGCCGCGGCGTGACGGATCGGGCGAGGTTCAGCGCCGTCGTACGGGAGATGGCGGCGGATCCCGCGGTGATCGAAGCCGTGGTCGAGGCCGCTCGCGGTGATTCACCCGAGGTGGCGAGCCTGCCGATCGCCGAGAACCGCCGGCACATCGCGGTGATGGTGGCGGCCGGGCTGGCCGCGTTCGACGATTCCACCGGGCCTGGTGTCGAGGACTTCGCCGCGGCGGCCCGCCTTGGTACGGATCGTGCCGCGCAGGGCATTCCGTTGACCGAGCTGCTTCGCGGCGTGCACGCTGGCCGGAGCCGGGCTATCGCCATCGCGGTCGAGCGGAGCCGGGCCGCGGGCGTGCCGTCGGGGGTACTGCTCGATGTGCTGCTGGAGTTCGAACGGTACGCGGGCGCGCTCGAACGGCACGTCGTCAGCGGCTATCACACCGCCGAGTTGCAACTGGCCCGAACGGTGCGCGACGTCCGGAGCCAGGTGCTTCGGCGCCTCCTGCTTGGCCAGGAGCCCGAGGTTTCGCCGGACGAGCTCGGCCGGGTCCACCTCGATCCGCGCCGGTCGTTCTACTGCCTGCGGTCCGACGTCACCGATCCGGTCCAGGCCCAGACCCTCGAACGGCGCTTTGCCGACGTGGGTGGCGTCTTCGGCCTGGTGGAAGGCAAGCTCGCGGGTCTGATGCCACGTAGGCCCGGCAAGAAGCTCGTCACCGCCGACGAGTTGGTGGTGGTGGCACCGGCCGCGCCACTGCGGGAGATCCCGGCGCTCTACGAGACCTGCGGGCACGCCTTGTCCGCGGCGAACGCCAGTGATCGCCGGGGGCTGCATCAGCTCCAGGACCTCGCGGTGGAGACGGCCTTGGCGACCCAGCCTGCGCTCGCCGCGATCCTGACCCGGGACCTGCTCGGCTCACTTGATCCAGCGGACGCCTTCCACCGGCAGCTGGCCCAGACGGCGAAGGCCTATCTCGATGCCGACCGGCGGCTCGATCGCACCGCGGCCGCGCTGCACCTGCATCCGAACACGGTTCGCTATCGCCTGAGCCGGTTGACCGCGCTGACCGGGTGGTCGCTGGATGCGCCCTCGGAGAGCGTGCTGCATACGCTCCGCGACTGGTGGGCCTTGCAGAACTGGCTCAGTACGCTCCAGCGCGGGGAAATGTGATCGCGCTGCGTGGTCACGGTCTGATAGGCAGGCGGTATGAGTATCGAGCTGCGGCCCTTCGAAGACGCCGACGCGACGCAGGTGCGCGATCTGTTGTCCCTGTCGTTCGCGGAAACCATCACCGACGAGGACTGGACGGTCGAGCTCAACGTGCACGAGCCCGAACGGGGTCTCGTCGCGGTCGACGGCAAGGAGGTTGTCGGCTACGCCTGCATCTACTCGTTGTCGATGACCGTGCCGGGTGGTCCGGCGCCGGTCGCGGGCGTGAGCATGGTGACGGTCAAACCGACCCATCGGCGGAAGGGCATCCTGCGGCAGCTGATGAGCCGCCAGCTGACCGGGTTGTACGAAAGCGGTGCCGAGCCGGTTGCCGCGCTGACCGCGAGCGAGCCCGAGATCTATGGCCGGTTCGGGTACGGCCTCGCGAGCGAGCATCTCCGTCTGACGATCCCGCGCAAGCCCGGGCAGTTGCGGTCCGTGCCGGGGGTGGAGGACGTCGAGGTTCGGTACGCCGATGTCGCCGAGTCGCTCGACGAGTGCACGCGGATCCACAACGAGGTCGCTGCCACCCGTGTTGGCATGTTCCAGCACAACGGCGGCTGGCCGGCGTACGTGAGCAACGAACTCGTGCTCGCCGGAGGAACCGGTGGAGGTTCCAGCGCGGCCCGGTGCGTTCTGGCGCGCAAGGACGGTTCGCTCACCGGCTACGCGTACTTCCGGACCAAGCGGGCCGTGGAGAACAACGCCGCCCGGAACACCGTGCTGGTCGACCGCGTGCACGCCACCGACCTCGCGTCGTACGTCGCGCTCTGGCGGTTCCTGCTGGACCAGGACCTGATGACCGAGACCAGGTTCGGGCGGTTCGCGCTGGATGACCCGTTCATGACGCTGCTGCTCAACGGCCGTCCGGCGCAGCCTCAACTGTTCGACGGCCTCTGGATCCGGCTAGTGGACTTCCCGCGCGCTCTAGCGGCTCGTACCTACGAGAACGAGGTAGACGTCGTACTGGGAGTTCGAGACGAGTTCTGCCCTTGGAACGAGGGCTCCTGGCGGCTGACCGGTGGGCCGGGCGGAGCCACCTGCGAGCGCACTACGCAAGCCCCGGACCTACTGGCCGACGTACGCGACTATGGCGCGCTGTACCTCGGACGGCCGGGTCTGACCCGTCTCGCGGACGCGGGCCTCGTCGAGGAGTTGACGCCGGGTGCGCTCCTGCGGACTTCCCAGGCCTTCCGGACCGAGCGCTTGCCCTGGTTGGACACCGGCTTCTAGCCGGAGGCAACTCGGGGCAGGAGTGGTCTGAAGGCGGGATAGCCTGCCGAGATGCAGCCGAACGGTGCGCGCCGCTCCAGCGCCCTAGCGGCGGCAGGTGCCGTAGGTCTGGCTGCTGCCGCCGTGGGCCTGGTTGTGCTCGTATCGTCCACCGGCAGCGTTCGCCCGGTCGGAGAGAGTACGGCGGTCCGTACGCCGCCAACGACGTTTCCCACGCCGGACAACACTCCGACGCCTCCGGTGTCCAGTCCCGGCGGGAAGCGGCCCGAGCCGATCGACCTGCCCGAGTGGCTGACGCTGGGCCTGAAGTTCATCCTCTACACCTTGGCTGCGGTGGTTGTGGCCAGTCTGGCGTACTTCCTGGTCCGGCTGCTCTACCGGTTCTTGCGGCAGCTGCGCCTGCCCAAGGTCGAGCCGGACACTTCGGAGGACTGGGAGCGCGTCGCCACAGAACGCCTCGCAGACGCGGTAGACCAAGGCTTGTCGGGCATGAACTCGGGTCGCGCCACCGATGCGATCGTGGCCTGCTGGGTTGCGCTCGAACAAGCCGCCGCCGGTGCTGGCGTACCGCGGGAAGCGGCCGAGACGCCGTCGGAGTTCACTGTCCGGGTTCTTGCCCTTGGCAACGTGTCAGCCGATTCACTGGCCGAACTGGCTGCGCTGTACAAGGAGGCCAGGTTCTCCGCCCATGAGTCGAGCGAGGAAGACCGGCAACGAGCCCGTACGGCGCTCGTACGACTCGGTGACGAGCTCACCGCCGCCGCAGCCCCTGCAACCCCAGCAGCTCCTGCAGTCCCTGCAACCCCGGCAGGCGAGTCATGATCACCAATCGCCGCCTGGCCGCGCAACACCTCGGAATCAGCCTCGGCGTGGCTCTACTGCTGGTACTGGCCTTCTCGGTCCTTAAGTACCAGCCGAAGCCCGCGTGGTTTGTAGCCGTTGCAGTCGCCATTGGCCTCGTCTCCCTCGCAGTGCGGCTCATAGGCCGTCAGCTGACTCAAACGTCCTGGCCCGAGAAGTCCGAGCCGTACGCCGGTGCCTGGCGCAATAACGACAGCCGGGCGCAGTTCCTGGCGACCTGGTTGCAGGAGTCGCATCGAGACCCCGAAACCTTCACGAGGCGGGTGCAACCGCTCCTGACGGAACTGGCGGCCAACCGGCTTCGCGGCCGCCACGGCGTGGACCTGGCGGCTGAACCCGGCCGGGCCCGGGAAATGCTCGGCGCCGAGACGTGGGACCTGATCACGGCCACCGAACCATCCACCGTCACGTACGGGCGGATCGAGCGGGCCATCGAATCCATCGAGAATCTGTAGGGACGTGTAGTGGGAACTGAGCAGATGCGACTCGCCGAGGTATCCGCGCTGAGCCGTGAGGTGCTGAACCGGGTCGGGCAGGCCGTTGTCGGCAAGCAGTCCGCGCTGGAGCTGGTGTTCGCCGGCATTCTCGCGGGCGGGCATGTCCTGCTGGAGGACTTCCCGGGACTAGGCAAGACCTTGGCCGCCCGCTCGTTCGCGCAGGCGATGGGCCTCGACTTCCGGCGGGTCCAGTTCACCCCGGACCTGCTGCCCTCGGACGTCACCGGCGCGTTCGTCTTCGATCAGCGCACGGCGGAGTTCGTGTTCCGCCCCGGCCCGATCTTCACCGGGTTGCTGCTGGCCGACGAGATCAACCGGACGCCGCCGAAGACCCAGGCCGCGTTGCTGGAGTCGATGCAGGAACACCAGGTCACGGTCGAGGGCGAGACCTTCCCGCTGCCCAGGCCGTTCCACGTGCTTGCGACGGCGAACCCGGTCGAGTACGAAGGCACCTATCCGCTGCCGGAGGCCCAGCTCGACCGGTTCATGCTGCGCGTCGGCTTCGGTTATCCCACCGCCGAGGAGGAGTGGGAGGTGCTGCAGCGCCGGATGGGCCGCCGCTCCGAGGACCAGCAGGTCGAGGCGGTCATCGATGCCGAGGGCCTGTACGCGGCCCAGCAGGCGGTCGAGACCGTCACGGTGGACGACACCGTCGGCCGGTACTGCGTGGATCTCGCCGCGGCGACCCGGCGTGACTCCCAGGTGCTTGTGGGCGCCTCGCCGCGTGGCTCGCTCGCGCTCTTGCTCACCGCCCGGGCGTACGCCGTGATCCAGGGCCGCGACTACGTCGTACCGGAGGATGTGAAGGCCGTCGCGGAGTCGGCGCTGGCGCATCGAATCACCGTCCGGCCCGAGCTGTGGCTGCACGATGTGACCGGCGCGACCGTCGTTCGCAACGTGCTCGGCGCGGTCGCGGCACCGCCGACCGTGCACGCCGCCGCCGCGACGTCGACCCCGGCCGGCGCCGCCGGTTCGACACCGGCCTCGGCCGGCGCCACCGGTTCGACATCGGCCTCGGCCGGCGCCACCGGTCCGACCGAGGCCGGTGCTGGGAATCCGGCGGACGCGATCCGGTGAGCAAGACCTGGCGGCCGACGCACGCCCACGTCCGGGCGGTCGGAATGTCCGCGGCGCTGGTGCTGATCGCGGTGGTACTGCGCCGTCCGGACGCGGCCGTGCTCGGTCTGCCGCTGGCCGTGCTCGCGTTCTGGGGTGCGTTCGCCCGCCCGGCAGGTTCACCCGCGGCCGCCGCCGAGCTGGACGCCACCACGTTGTTCGAAGGCCAGGCGACCGGCTATCGCGTCCAGGTGAATGGCCTCGACGACCGGGCCGACCTGATGGTGGTGGCCGTACCGCGCGGCAAGTGGTTCGCCTATGACCCGGTTGGTGGCGCGCGGGCGATCGTCGTACCGCCGGGTGGTCGCGCCGAGGTGGAGCTCGGCGTGCGCTCGCAGCGATGGGGACGCCGGGCGATGGAACGACCCGTCATCACGTGCACGTCGTTGCTGGGCGCCTACCGGACGGAACCACTTGAGGTGGGCGCGGCCGACGTACTGACTTTGCCGTTGCGAGAGGGCTTCGCCGCGGTGGACGCCGTACCGCGCCCGGCCGGGCTGGTCGGCCTGCACAGATCCAGACGGCCTGGGGAGGGGACGGAGCTCGCGGGCATCCGGCCGTTCCGTACGGGCGACCGGTTGCGCCGGATCAACTGGGCCGTTTCCGCCCGGACCGGCGAACTGCATGTCACCTCGACCTGGTCCGACCGCGATACCGAGGTGGTACTGGTACTCGACACCGGCGACGACATCGGCGTGAGTGAAGGCATCGACGGCCGGGCCAGCAGCCTGGACACCGGCGTCCGCGCGGCCGCCTCGATCGCCGAGCACTACCTGCGGCACGGCGACCGGGTCCGGCTGATCGATACCGGCGTGGGTGTTCGTTCGGTGCGCCCGGGCACCGGCCGCGGTCATCTGCGGCGGATCCTCGACGCGCTCGTACGGGCCGACGCCCGGTCCATGCAGCGCGATCCGAACCAGCTGGCCCAGCGCGAGCGGATCCGCCCCGACAGCCTGGTGATCGTGCTCAGCCCGCTGCTCAGGCGGGCCGTACTCGGTCACGTGGTGACGCTGGCCCACGCGGGCTGCACGGTCATCGCGGTCGACACACTGCCGGACCACGTCGGCAAACTCGACGAGGACCACGATCCACAGGCCTGGCCGTTGGCCTGGCGGCTGCGACTGCTCGAACGCCGGGTGGAGCTGGACCGCCTCGGCGATCTCGGCGTACCGACGGTCGCGTGGCGAGGTGCCGGCACGCTGGACGAGGTGCTCCGCGACGCGAGCCGCCTGGCCTCCGCCCCGAGGTTGCGCTGATGAACCTCGCCGAACGCATCAACCTCTGGGCCACCCGGGTCCGCGCCGCCGGCCGTGTCGCCGTACTGTCCCGCCTGCTGATCCTGGTTTCGGGTGGATTGGCCCTGACCATCGCGGGGCTGCAGCCGTGGGACCAGGTCGACCTGGTGCTGTACGCCGGAATCGCCGCGCTGGTGGTGACGATCGCGTTGCCCGATTCGGCGGCGCCGTTCGCCTTCCTCGTGGCTGTGGCGGGCGGTTGGCTGATGCGCGGGCCGTCGGAACCGGGCTGGCAGGTCGCGGCGGTCGCGATGGCCCTGGTCGCGTTCCACCTGGCCACGGCGTACGCCGCTCAGCTGCCGGCGTACGTCCGGGCCACAGGTACGACGGCGCGCAGGTGGTTGCTCCCGGCAACGGTGGCCCTGCTGCTCGCCCCGGCCGTCGCGGCCATGTCCGCGTTGGTCCGCAACGCCGAACTCTCCGGCAGCCTCGCCCTAACCATCACCGCCCTGGCCCTCGCCACCACGGCCTACTACCTTCCGACTCAGGACACTAGAGCGTGCGGCGGAAGGCGACGAGGGGGTAGGTGGTGTCGCCAGGGCCGGGGAACGTGGTGGCGGACTCCAGGGTGAGGCCGTGCAACGGGGCGCGGGAGACCAGGTAGGCCAGGGAATCCTGGGCGCGGACCCGGTTCGGGGGATTGCCGCGGGCCACTCGGCTCGACTCGGTCTTGTCCACGGTGGTGACGAACAACCCGCCCGGTTTGAGCACCCGTGCCGCCTCGGCCAAGAGCGCGTCGCTGTCATCCACCAGATGCAGGAGCCACACGGCCGTGACCGCGTCGCAGCGCAGATCCGCGATCGGCAACGAACCAGCGTCGGCCTGAGCGACATGCCCGGGCAGCCGGACGGAGGCGCGCTGGAGCATCGCCGCCGACAGGTCGACGCCGTGCACCAGATGGCCCTGGGCCGCGAGTTCGGCCGCGACAATGCCCGTACCGATGGCCAGGTCGAGTACTCGCCCGGGTTTGCCGAGCAACTGATGTACGGCGGCCGCCGCGGCTTGGGCCCGTTCGGCACCACCCCGGGTGTCGTCATACCGGTCGGCCACGGCTTCGTCGTACTCGAACGGGGTCTTCCACAACGACGTCCAGGAGATTCCGACCTGCGCCAGCATTCGCCGGACCAGCGGCAGGGAGATGCCGACGACGTTGTGGTGATCGCCCTCGATTCCCTCGACAAAGGCACCACCGAGGCCGTCGACGGTGAAGGACCCGGCGACGGCGAGAGGCTCGCCGGTGCCGACGTACGCCTCGATCTCCTCGTCGGTCAGGGTGGCGAAGAAGACCTTGGTGGAGGCCAGTTCGCGCAGCTCGATCCGGCTGCTGGTGTCGAACAGGCAATGCCCGGTGTGCAGTACGCCCGAGCCGCCGCTCATCGCGCGCAACCGGGCGCGCGCCTCGTCCGGCGTACCGGGTTTGCCGTAGGCCACGCCGTCGATCTCCAGCACCGAGTCGCAGCCGAGCACGGTGGCATGGCCGTCCAGTTCGCTCACTACCGCGCGCGCCTTCAGCACGGCCAGCGTGCGGGCGAGTTCGCCCGGGGAGGGCGCGGTGACGTGGTCCTCATCGACGCCGGAAACGATCACTTCGGGCTCGACACCGGCGTTGCGCAGGGTCTGGAGCCGCGCGGGAGAGGCGGAGGCCAGGATGAAACGGGTCACGCCCCAACGTTGTCACAACCGGCCCCGCCCACGCAGGAGCGGGGCCGGTGCGACGTACGGCTGACGTTTGTTACAGCCTGCCGAGGGCCCGCACGAGCGGATCGAGGCCGAGCGAGCCGAGGTTGAGCGCGTCGCGGTGGAACGCCTTCAGGTCGAAGTCGGCGCCCTTGCGCTGCTGGGCGTCGGCCCGGGCCTGCAGCCAGATCCGCTCGCCGACCTTGTACGACGGTGCCTGGCCGGGCCAGCCGAGGTACCGGTTGAGCTCGGCCTTCAGCATGTCGGTCTCCATCCGGCAGTGCGCACGGAGGAACTCGAAGCCGAGCTCGGCGTTCCAGGTCTCACCCGGGTGGAACCCGAACGGGTTGTCCTTCGGGATCTCCAGCTCCAGGTGCATGCCGATGTCGATGATCACCCGGGCCGAGCGGAACGCCTGGCCGTCGAGCATGCCGAGCTTCGCGCCCGGATCTTCCAGATAACCGAGCTCGTCCATCAGTCGCTCGGCGTACAACGCCCAGCCTTCACCGTGACCCGAGACCCAGCAGCCCATGCGCTGCCAGCGGTTCAGCAGGTCGGCCCGGACCATCGTCTGCGCGACCTGGAGGTGATGCCCCGGCACACCCTCGTGATAGACGGTGGTGACCTCGCGCCAGGTGGCGAAATCGGTCTGCCCCGCGGGCACCGCCCACCACATCCGGCCGGGCCGGCTGGTCAGGTCCTCGCTCGGACCGGTGTAGTAGATCGAGCCGTCCGACGTCGGTGCGATCATGCACTCGATCTTGCGGATCTCCGGCGCGATCTCGAAGTGCTTGCCGCCCAGTTCCGAAACCGCGGAGTCGGCGAGTTCCTGCATCCAGTCGCGGAAGGCCTCTTTGCCCTTGATCATCCGCGCCGGGTCGTTGTCGAGCAGATGCGCGGCGGCCTCGATACTGCGGTCGCCACCGTTCAGGCCGGCCGAGATCTCCTGCATCTCGTTCTCGATCCGGGCCAGTTCCTCCCAGCCCCAGGCGTACGTCTCGGCCAGGTCGACCTTGGCGCCGAGGAAGTTCCGCGACGACAGCTCGTACACCTCCTGGCCACAGCCGTCCCGGGTCGGCGCCTGCGGGGCGAGGTCCGTCTCCAGCCAGGCGCCGAACTCGTCGTACGCCGAACGGGCCTGCGCGGCTGCGGTCTCGACCTTCGCGCGCAGCGATCCCTCCGGTGCGCGGGAGGCCAGACCGGCGAAGAAGTCGTCCCCCTCGGCGCCGGTCCAGCTGGCGATCCGGGTGGCCACGTCGTTCACCTGGCGCAGCGCGGACACCCGGCCCTGCGCGGCCTGCGCGGTGAGGCTCTCGCGGTACTGCCCGAGGGCGGTACCGACCTTGCCGAGCCGGGTGGCGATGGCCTCCCAGTGCTCGTCGGTCGCGGTCGGCATCAGGTCGAACACCTGGCGGATCTCGGCCGCGGTGGAGGCGATCGCGTTCAGCTGGTACTGCGGAACGCCGGCCTCCTGGGTTTCCAGCTCAAGGCCGAGCCGTTCCAGCAGGGCCTCCTTGGCAACCTGCTCGCGCTCGCTCGGGGTTTCGGTGGCCTCCGCCTCGGCGATCGTGCGGCGGGCCAGCTCGGCCTGCGCGCCGAAACCGGCCGGAGAGTAGTCGGGATACTGGTCGTCGAACCCGTCGATGCCCATGAACGTCGCGCTGGTGGGCGACAGCTTCACGAACTCGTCCAGGTACCGCTCGGAGATCCGGTCGATCGGACTCTGCGGGGTCGTCTGCTCGGTCACCCGGCGACACTACCGCCCGGCAGGACCCGTCGTCAGTGCCTGATGGCACCCGGTTCTCCAACGTTTTCCGCCGTACCGTAACGGGCAGGTGGCTTGTCATGGCGTGCGGTCGTGGCGCTAGTGTCTCCGCCTTGCGATGCACGCACCTGGACACCGGAGCTGAAGCACGAACTTCCGACTCAGGACACTAGCTGCTTGGAGTGAGACCGGTTTTGGCGTCGAGCAGTTGCAGGAGTTCGTAGGCGACCACCTCGACATCCTTGTGGCGCCACTCGGCCGCGCGATACACGCAGGCGATCAACCCGCTGCGATGAACCCGGCGGAAATCCCCGTACACAAAGGCATGCCGGGCCTTGGTCTCGTCATTCGCGCCCTCGGTCAGCCCAAGGTGCCAATCGCCGTACTGCTGCCACGAATGCGACTCCAGATACGCGTTCTGCGCATCCGCCCCGGGCTGAACCTCACCCCAGTCGCTATCGAGCACATACTGCCGCCCCTCGATCAACCGCCGAGCCTGCTCCACCGCACCCGCATTAACCGCGTACCTGGCCATCCCCCCAGTGTGCCAACCACCCACCGCACGCGCCCGCCGTTCCACCCTTTCCGGGGGTCATCCCGTCAAACACCTTCGGACGCTCGTCCCGTCAACACCTTCCGACAGTCGTTCCGTTGAATACTTTCCGACGGTCGGACGCGGAATGCGGTCGCGCATGCCGCCTGTGCCCGGGACTGCAAGCACGACAAGGCAAGTCGCGGCAGGCATATCCACAGATCCCGCATTTTGCGTCCGACCGTCGGAAAGTATTGAACGGAGAACACCTCCGCGACGGAGAACACCTCCGCGACGGAGAACACCTCCGCGACGGAGAACAGCTCCGGGACGGAGAACAGCTCCGGGACGGAGAACAGCTCCGGGACGGAAAGGAGCGTCGGGAGGGAAGGGCCGCGGGGAGGGGCGTGAAACGAGGGTGGGTGGTTAGGGGTGGGCGCTGGCGCGCCAGCGGCCGGGGCCGTGTTGGAGGGGGCGGTGGACGTTGCGCCAGTAGGACGCCCAGTCGCTCGAGCGCTCGTCGCTCCCTGCGCCGGTGGTCCCTGTGCCGCCAGCCGAAGCGGAAGTCGCTCGGGCGGCGACTACCGCCACTAGAGCGGCCAACTCCTCGGGAGTCGGTTCGCCCTTCACGACCTGCAGTACGGGCTTGTTCTCTTCAGTCACGGCTCTTCCTCTCTCGCACGTCCGACGAACCTCTACCGGCTTCGACGGACGCAAGGGCCTACAGCGGGATGTTGCCGTGCTTCTTCGGGGGCAAGGTGTCGCGCTTGGTACGGAGTAGCCGAAGCGCTCGGACGATCTCCGACCGGGTTTCGCTCGGCTTGACCACGGCGTCGATGTAACCGCGCTCGGCCGCGATGTACGGATTTGCCAGGTGGTCCTCGTACTCGGTGATCAACTGCTGGCGACGGGCCTCGGTGTCCTCACCGGCTTCGGCCGCCTGGGCCAGTTCCCGCCGGTGCAGGATGTTCACCGCGCCTTGTGCGCCCATAACCGCGATCTGCGCCGTCGGCCAGGCCAGGTTGATGTCGGCGCCGAGGTGCTTCGACCCCATCACGTCGTACGCGCCGCCGTAGGCCTTCCGGGTGATGGTGGTGATCATGGGCACGGTGGCCTCGGCGTACGCGTAGATCAGCTTCGCTCCGCGGCGGATGATGCCGTTCCACTCCTGGTCCGTGCCGGGCAGGAAACCGGGTACGTCCACGAAGGTCAGGATCGGCAGGTTGAAGGCGTCACAGGTACGTACGAAGCGGGCGGCCTTTTCGCTCGCGTCGATGTCGAGCGTGCCGGCGAACTGCATCGGCTGGTTCGCGACGACGCCGACGGCCCGGCCTTCCACCCGGCCGAAGCCGACGATCATGTTCGGCGCGAAGAGCGACTGGATCTCGAGGAAGTCCCCGTCGTCCAGTACCGCCTCGATCACCGTGTGCATGTCGTACGGCTGGTTCGGCGAATCCGGGATCAGCGTGTCGAGCGCCAGATCCGTTTCGGTCGGGTCGAGCTCGGCCGGGGCGTCGTACACCGGAGGGTCTTCGAGGTTGTTCTGCGGCAGGTGCGCGATCAGGGTCTTGACCCATTCGATCGCGTCTTCCTCGTCGCTGCCGAGGTAATGCGCGTTACCCGACTTGGTGTTGTGCGTACGGGCACCGCCGAGTTCTTCCTGGGTCACGTCCTCGCCGGTGACGGTCTTGATCACGTCGGGCCCGGTGATGAACATGTACGACGACTGGTCCACCATCACGGTGAAGTCGGTGACGGCCGGGGAGTACACCGCGCCACCCGCACAGGGGCCCATGATCAGCGAGATCTGCGGGATCACACCCGAGGCCCGGACGTTGCGGCGGAAGATCTCGCCGTACAGGCCGAGGCTGACCACGCCCTCCTGGATCCGGGCGCCGCCGGAGTCGTTGATGCCGACCAGCGGGCAGCCGATCTTCATCGCGAGGTCCATCACCTTGACGATCTTCTCGCCGAAGACCTCACCGAGGCTGCCGCCGAAAACGGTGAAGTCCTGGGCGAAAACGCACACCTGGCGGCCGTCGATCGTGCCGAAACCGGTGACCACGCCGTCGCCGTACGGGCGGTTGGCCTCCAGGCCGAAGGAGGTGGACCGGTGCCGGGCGAACTCGTCCAGCTCGGTGAAGCTGCCCTCGTCCAGCAGCAGGGCGATCCGCTCGCGCGCCGTCTTCTTGCCCCGCGCGTGCTGCTTCTCCACCGCCCGCTCGGAACCCGCGTGCACGGCCTCGTCCAGCCGGTGCTCCAGATCCGCGAGCTTTCCGGCGGTCGTATGGATGTTCACGGTCTCTCCCATAAGCGGGCACTCTAACGCCCACCACCCCTCCACCCCGATGACCTCCACCACATCCGCAGCCATTTCTACTGCTCGGTAGATCCAGGCCCGCAGGTTGCAAGAACCTGCAGAAGCCCGCTGCACGAACCTGCAGAAGCGCTCGCGGGACGCCGCGCCGAACCTACGCTCGGCCCCGATCCGCAAAATCCACGGAAAGGTCGATCACATGCGTCGAGCACTTACCGCACTCGCCATCACCGCCGCCGTTCTGTTCGCGTCCGCCCCACCCGCGATGGCCGGCACGCTCTCGGTCAAAGGGGCCTCAGGGGAGCTCAACTTGTGGGGCGGCCGACTCACCGTGACGGACACCGCCTGCGATGACGACTCCGTCTACGCGAACTGGCGGACGGACTTCGGCGAGACCATCAAACTGAAGAACGAGATCGGTTGTGGCTTTTATAAGCTCGAGGACCTTCCGCTGCCTCCCGGGAAGCAGACCGACGTCATTTGGCGAGTCTGTGTCGACAAGTCCTGGCCGACTGGTGACCTTTGCTCAGGCTGGAAGAGAGAAACCGTCTACAACCCCTCCTAGTTCCGTCCAGCGCCTGCCGCGGCTGACCGGCGCCTGCCCCGGCTGACCGGCGCCTGCCCCAGCGGGCGGGCGCCGGTCAGCAGGGTGAGCGAGCGGGCGCGGAGGGTGGTGGGGTGACCGAGGGACGGACGGGGAGGCGGGGGAGCTTGGCTGCGGATAGGGTGGCCCAACGTGACCGAGACGCAGACGGAGAACCGCACACGGGCGCGCTTCGAGGTACCTGAGGAGCTGCGTGGTGATGTGCGCCTGCTGGGCGAGCTGCTGGGGCGGGTGCTGGTCGAATACGCGGGCCAGCCGCTGCTCGATGACGTGGAGCGCCTGCGCGAGCTGACCATTGCCGGGGACGGTGAGGCCGCTGAGCAGCTGGTCGCGTCCTGGCCGGATGAGCGGGCGGAGGATGTCGCTCGCGCGTTCACGTGCTACTTCCACCTGACGAACCTGAGCGAAGAGCTGCACCGCGCGCGGGTCCTGCGTGAGCGGGACCGCGAGGGCGACGCGCCGACCACGTCGGAGCTGGCTCAGGCGGTCGAGCAGATCGGTGAGCTGAGCGGCGAGCAGCAGGTCCGCGCGCTGCTGAACGGGCTGGAGTTCCGCCCGGTGCTGACGGCGCACCCGACCGAAGCGCGGCGCCGGGCCGTCCTGGCGACGATCCGCCGCATCTCGGCCCTGCTGGAGGAGCGGGCCGACCCGCGTACCGGCGACTCGGAGCGCCAGGAGAACACCCGGCGGCTGCTGGAACAGGTCGACATCCTCTGGCGTACGTCGCAGCTGCGCACCAGCCGCCCGACCCCGCTGGACGAGGTCCGGTCCGCGATGGCGGTGTTCGAGGAGACCCTGTTCGACGTGATCCCGTCGGTGTACCGGCGGCTGGACGACGCGCTGGCCGGTGACGCCGCCGGGACGCGCGTTCCCGCGGTGGCGCCGTTCGTGAAGCTTGGGTCCTGGATCGGCGGCGACCGTGACGGCAATCCGAACGTCACCGCCGCCATCACCCGCGAGGCCATGCAGATCCAGGCCGACCATGTGTTGCGCTCGCTGGAGTTCGCGACCGACCGGCTCGGCCGCGCGCTGACCTTGGATGCTGCGACCACTCCGCCGTCGGCGCCGGTCCGGCGGATCCTTGAGGACGCCCGGGCGCAGGCGCCGGAGTTGCTGGCCGATATCGAGACGCGTTCGCCTGCCGAGCCGCACCGCCAGCTCCTGCTACTGGCGGCTCGTCGGCTTGCAGCCACTCGGGCCCGGGATGCCGACTTCGGCTATCCCCGCGCCTCGGACTACTTGCACGAGCTGAAGGTGCTGCAGGACTCTCTGGTTTCTGCAGGCGCTCCCCGGCAGGCGTACGGCGAATTGCAGCAGTTGATCTGGCAGGTCGGGTCCTTCGGGTTCCACCTGGCCGAGCTCGAGGTCCGCCAGCACTCGTCCGTACACGCCAAGGCCCTCTCCGAGGTGCTGAGCGGCGGCGAGTTGTCCGACCAGACCGAGGAAGTACTAGCCACCCTGCGGGTCATCGGTCAGATCCAGCAGCGGTTCGGTCCTGAGGCCTGCCGCCGCTACGTGGTCTCCTTCACCCGGAACGCGGCCGATCTCGCCGCCGTGTACGAGCTGGCCGACGCCGCGATGGACGGACGGCCGATCGAGCTGGACGTCGTACCGCTGTTCGAGACCGGCGAGGACCTGCAGAACTCGGTCGAGGTGCTCGACAACGCGATCCAGCTGACCCGGGTCCGGCACCGCCTCACCGCGAACGACCGCCGCTTCGAGGTCATGCTGGGCTACTCCGACTCCGCGAAGGACGTCGGCCCGGTCTCGGCGACACTCGCGTTGTACGACGCTCAGGCCCGTATCACCGCGTGGGCCCAGCGCAACGCGATCCGGCTCACCCTGTTCCACGGACGCGGCGGCGCCCTCGGCCGTGGCGGAGGCCCGGCCAACCGCGCCGTACTGGCTCAAGCGCCTGGATCGGTCTCGGGCCGCTTCAAGCTCACCGAGCAGGGTGAAGCCATCCCTGCCCGGTACGGCGTTGCCGCCATCGCGCAGCGCCACATCGAGCAGGTGACGGCTGCAACGCTCCTAGCGTCTACACCGGCGGTGGAGGAACGTGCGGCCAAGGCGGCCAGCCGTTTCGCCGATGTCGAGAAGGTCCTCGACGAAGCAGCCCGTACGACGTACCACCGGCTGGTCCGGGCGGAAGGCTTCGCCGAGTGGTTCGGCCGGGTTACCCCGCTCGAGGAGCTTGGGTCGCTCCCGATCGGTTCGAGGCCCGCTCGCCGGGGTGTGGCGGTTTCGTCGCTTGAAGACCTCCGGGCCATCCCGTGGGTGTTCGCGTGGTCCCAGGCCCGGGTGAACGCTCCCGGCTGGTACGGGCTTGGATCGGCCCTAGCGGCCGTGGGCGACGTACAGGTGCTGCAGGAGGCCAACCAGCACTGGCCGTTGTTCCAGGTGATGCTAGAGAACGCCGAGATGTCCCTGGCCAAGACGGATCGACGCATCCTGCAGCGTTATCTTGACCTAGGTGACCGGGCCGACCTCACGCAGCAGATGCTGGACGAGCACGCCCTGACGACCGAATGGGTCTTGAAGGTTCTTGGCGGCGACAGGTTGCTCGCGGGCCGTCGAGTTCTCGGGCGGGCTGTAGAGCTCCGCAATCCGTATGTGGACGCCCTGTCGTACCTGCAGCTTCGGGCGCTCCGGACGCTTCGTACCGACGACACGTTGACCGAGGCGCAGATCGAGCGCACTAGGCGGCTCCTGCTGCTCACGGTTTCTGGAGTCGCCGCCGGCCTGCAGAACACCGGCTGATGGACAACCCCTTCGCCGACCTCGACCGGCCGCCGCTGGACGCGCGTTTCCTCACCCAGCGGCTGGTCCGGCCGGGCGCGGTTTGGACGGCCATCGAGGTGCTTGCGGAGACCGAGTCCACCAACGCGGTTGTAGCGGCTCGGGCGCGTGAAGGCGCTCCGGAGGGCCTTGTCGTCGTGGCGGAGTACCAGTCGGCTGGACGCGGCAGACTCGGCCGGACGTGGACTACCCCGGCCCGGTCGGCCTTGCTCTTCTCGGTCTTGCTGCGGCCCTCAGACGTCTCACCAGCGCGCTTGCCATGGCTGGGCCTGCTCGCGCCGTTGGCGGTGGCTGCGGCCGTACGGACGGTGGGGGAAATCCCTGCGCTCGTGAAGTGGCCGAACGACGTTCTGCTGGAGGACCGGAAGCTCTCGGGCATCCTGCTTGAGCGGGTTGATACTCCGGACGGGCCTGCCGCGGTTGTTGGAATCGGGCTGAACATCACGCTGCGCGAGGACGAGCGGCCGCACCCGGCGGCTACGTCGCTTGCGTTGGAAGGCGCGGCCACTACGGATCGCGCGACCGTGCTTGCGGCGATTCTTCGCGAGTTGGGGACGCGGTACCAGTCTTGGGTCGGTGCTCAGGGCGATCCGGGCCAGCTGCTCGTGGACTACACGGAGTTGTCGGCCACCTTCGGCCGGGAGGTCCGGGTCGAGTTGCCAGACGGCAGCACGCTGATCGGAACCGCCACCGGCTTGGATGCCGACGGGCGCCTGCTGGTGCAAACGGGCTCCGGCCCGCGCCCCCTGGCCGCCGGCGACGTCACCCATCTCCGCGCCATCTGACCGACAATCCCGCGAGTGGTCCAGACACGACCACTCGCGGGAGACGTCAGCTGGTAAAGAGTTTGGCGGCGGTGATGAGGGTTTGGATGATGCCGTAGCCGAGGAGCACGGCGACCAGGGTCCAGGAGATGACCAGGCGGGCGGTCTGGCCGGTGGGGGTGTTGCTCATGCGTTGCTCCCGGCGGTCTCGGCGGACTCGGATTCGGTCTTTTCGTGGTGGCGCTCGGCTACCGGGCGGATCAGCAGGTTCGCGATGAAGCCGATCGCGAGTACGCCGACCATGGTGAACAAGGCGGGCCGGTAGGCGTCCGCGGTCAGGGTGCCGGGTTTGCCCTCGCGGTCGAGGAAGCCGTTGATGATCAGGGGCCCGGCCACTCCCGCTAGCGACCAGGCGGTCAGTAGGCGGCCGTGGATCGCGCCGACCTGGTAGGTGCCGAAGAGGTCGCGCAGGTACGCCGGTACGGTCGCGAAACCGCCGCCGTAGAAGGACAGGATGACCGCGGCGAGGGCGACGAACACCAGCGTGCTGCTACTGCCGATCGAGGCCAGCAGGAAGTACAGCAGCATGCCCACGCCGAGGTACATCGCGTAGATCGGCTTGCGCCCGATGACGTCCGAGGTGGACGACCAGGCGAATCGGCCCGCCATGTTGAAGACCGAGAGCAGGCCGACGAACCCGGCCGCGGCGGCCACGGCCACTGAGGACTTGCCGTCGCTGCGGAAGAAATCCTGGATCATCGGGCTGGCTTGTTCGAGGATGCCGATACCGGCTGTCACGTTGCAGAACAGGACCGTCCAGAGCAGCCAGAACTGCGGCGTACGGATCGCGTTCGCGGCGGAGACGTTCGCCGTGGTGACGAGTGGTTTGGCCTTCACCGACGCCGGATCGAACCCCGCGGGCGTCCAGCCGGGCGCGGGCACGCGGATGTTGAACACCCCGAACATCATCACCAGGAAGTACCCGGCGCCGAGCGTGAGGAAGAGCCCGACCAGAGCACCACCGCCGGCCACGGAGGACGAGACCTTGGGGTCGTACCCCGCGTCGTACATCGAGAGCAGTTGCCGCGACAGCGGGCTCGCCACCAGGGCACCACCGCCGAAGCCCATGATGGCCAGGCCGGTTGCGAGGCCCGGGCGGTCCGGGAACCACTTGATCAGGGTGGAGACCGGGGAGATGTAACCGATGCCCAGGCCGATACCGCCGACGACGCCGTAACCGAGATAGACCAGCCACAACTGGCCGGTCGCGATACCGAGGGCCCCGACGGCGAATCCGCTGGCCCAGAAGCACGCCGAGACGAACATCGCCTTGCGCGGGCCGTTGCGTTCCACCCAGGTGCCGCCGATCGCGGCCGACAGTCCGAGCATCACGATCGCGATGCTGAAGATGACGCCGATCGCGGTCTGGCTGGTCTCGAAATGCTGTACCAGCGAGGTTTTGTAGACGCTGGTCGCGTAGGCCTGGCCGATACACAGGTGTACGGCGAGGGCGGCCGGGGGAATCAGCCAGCGGCTGTAACCCGGTGGCGCGATGGTGTGTTCACGGTCGAGTGCCGAACCGATGCCCATGACAACCTTTCCGGAGTGCAGTAACCCCCGGGCGCGATCTTCCATCACTCCGACCCGGCTTGGCCAGCCCCGTCCCGCGACTTGACCGAAAGTGCGGCCGTTCGCCCTCAGAACCTGTGAGACTGTGCGTATGGCGATCTCCGCGAAGCTGCTGGGCGAGGACGAATACGTTGTCGCGAGTACCCGTACGCACTGGAAGGCCCTGATCGTTCCGGTGCTCGTGCTGATCCTGCTGGCCGGAGGCGGTGGCTTCCTGGCCGCGATCGTGCCCGACGGCGGCCTGCAAGGGCCGTTGCGCATCCTGATCGGCGTGGTGGCGCTGGTCGCGTTCGCGATCTGGGGGCTGAAGCCGTTCCTGGCCTGGTACTTCTCCACCTACACGCTGACGAACCGGCGGATGATCACCCGGCACGGCGTGCTGAATCGCACCGGCCGGGACATCCCGCTGATGCGCATCAATGACGTGTCGTACGAGCACCACCTGATGGACCGGTTGCTCGGCTGCGGCACGCTGATGATCGAGTCGGCCGGTGAGCGCGGCCAGGTGGTCCTGCCGGACGTGCCGCATGTCGAGCGGCTGCATCTGCAGATGTCGGACCTGCTCTTCGGCGGCCCGGACGGCCGCAGTGGTGACGGCATTCTCGATGACGAGCAGCCGCCGCAACAGCAGCCTCGGTCCCGCAGTACGGACTCCGCGACGCTGTTCAGCTCGGAGGAAGAGAAGCCGTAGCGCTCAGCGGATCAGTTCGGAGGAAGAGAAGCCGTAGCCCTCAGCGGATCAGTTCGGAGGAAGAGAAGCTGTAGCGCTCAGCGGACGGCCGGCAGGTCGCCGGTGTCCTCGGTGAGCTGCTGCAGCTTCTCATCGCTGAAAGGGACTTCTTTTTCCACCTCGTCCAGGATGATCTCCTCGCGGAAGACCCACTTGCGGTAGGACCAGAAGCGGAACAACGTGCCCAGGCCGAGGCCGACGAAGTTCGCCGCGATGTTGTCGGCGAGCGCGGTGTGCAGATCCAGCACATACCGCGAGAACGCGAGGCAGGCGGACGCGATCAGCAGGCCGATGCCGTTGAGCACGAAGAACAGCACGTATTCGCGGTGCAGGCCGGTCCGCTCGCGGTGGCGCCAGGTCCAGTGCCGGTTCCCCAGGTACGTCGCCATGGTTGCCGCGGTCACCGAAATGAACTTGGCCGTGACCGGCTTGTCATGCAGCATGCCGTGACCCGCGTCACCGAACACCAGCGGATTGTCGAATACCAGCCAGTTGTAGATGGGCAGGTCGACAACGAGTCCAAGCAGGCCGACCAGACCGAACTTGGCCACCTCGTGGACCAGGTGCTCGACCTGGCGGTACAGCGTCGTGACGATCTTCAAGGGGCCGTCGCGCTTTCTGTGAACTCTGCGTAGGAGGGCAAATACCCAGACTACCCATCCAGAGTCCATAGCACGAAACAGCCTCGGCCGGAACCCGTGACCAAGCCGCCAGGCACTAGGCTCCGGGGGTGGAATTCTCGCGAGACGATTTACCCGTTGGAACACCGGTGGTGGGCATGGTCGGCGGCGGCCAGCTGGCCCGGATGACCCAGGAGACCGCGATCGCGCTCGGCGTCCAGCTGCGGGTGCTCGCGGAGGGGCCCGCGGTCTCGGCCGCGCAGGCTGTCGCGGACGCCCCGGTGGGCGACTACCGCGACCCCGACGCCGTACGGCGTTTTGTCGCGGGGTGTGACGTGGTCACGTTCGACCACGAGCACGTACCGACCGAGCTGCTGCGCGAGATGGAGGCCGCTGGAGTGGCCGTGCGGCCCGGGCCGGACGCGCTGGTGCATGCCCAGGACAAGGGCGTGATGCGCGAGCGGCTCGCCAAGATCGGGATTCCCTCGCCCGAGTTCTCGCTGGTGGCGGACGTGGCCGAGGCCACGGCCTTCGCGGAACGGGTCGGCGGGTTCCCGATCGTGCTGAAGACCACCCGCGGCGGGTACGACGGCAAGGGCGTGTGGGTGGTGGACGGGCCGGACGAGTGCACCGACGCCTTCGCGGCCGGCGTGCCGATCCTGGCCGAGGAGAAGGTCGACTTCGTGCGCGAGCTGTCCGCCCTGGTGGCCCGGTCACCGCACGGCCAGGCGGTGGCCTATCCGATCGTCGAGTCGGTCCAGATCGACGGCATCTGCGTCGAGGTGACCGCCCCGGCGCCCGGGCTCGACCCGGAGCGCGCGGCGCAGGCCCAGCAGAACGCGCTGCGCATCGCCGGTGAGCTCGGCGTGGTCGGCGTACTCGCGGTGGAGATGTTCGAGGCCCGCGACGGCCGGCTGCTGGTGAACGAGCTGGCCATGCGGCCGCACAACACCGGCCACTGGTCGATCGAAGGCGCCGTCACCTCGCAGTTCGAGAACCACCTGCGCGCCGTACTCGACCTGCCGCTGGGATCACCCGCCGCGCGTGCGCCGTACACGGTGATGGTGAACGTGCTCGGCGGCGATGTGGCCGATATGCACAAGGGCCTGCTGCACTGCATGGCGCGCGACCCCGAGCTGAAGGTGCACTTCTACGGCAAGCCCGTGCGGCCCGGCCGGAAGGTGGGCCACGTGACCGCCTACGGCCCGGACCTGGACGAGGTTCGCGAACGCGCCCGCCACGCGGCGGCGTACCTGACCGGCACCATCGATGAATAGGAGCACGTTGTGAGCGCTGTCGTCGGGATCCTGATGGGATCCGACTCCGACTGGCCGACGATGGAGGCGGCAGCGCTGGTCTGCCAGGAGTTCGGCGTGCCGTTCGAGGCCGACGTGCTGTCGGCGCACCGGATGGCCGAGGAGATGATCGAGTACGGCAAGGCGGCGCACGAGCGTGGGCTGAAGGTGCTGATCGCCGGTGCCGGCGGTGCCGCGCATCTGCCGGGCATGCTCGCTTCCGTCACGCCGTTGCCGGTGATCGGCGTACCGGTGCCGTTGAAGTACCTCGACGGGATGGACTCGTTGCTGTCGATCGTGCAGATGCCTGCCGGCGTTCCGGTTGCCACGGTGTCGATCGGCAACGCGCGCAACGCCGGGCTGCTCGCGGTCCGTATTCTCGGCGCGTCGGACCCGTCGTTGCAGACCAGGATGACGGAGTTCCAGACGGCTCTCGCGGAGCAGGCCAGAGCTAAAGGTGGTACGGTCCGAGCCGCTGTCCAAGGCTTGGGTAAAGCCTGACAGCGGAGAGTTTCCACCAATGCGGGGTGGGTAATCGAAAGATCCCACCGCCTGTCGTCTAAGGTCGTCGATCGTGACTCCGCCCGTTGAACCGGACACGCAGCGCATCCCGGTCCGTTACTGGATCTGGCTGCTAGGCGCTGCCGTCTCCCTGCTCGGCGACTACACGATGACGTTCGCCGTCGGCTGGTCCGCCAGCCAGTACGGCGGCCGCGTGGCCGGGCTGGTCCTGCTGCTGATGGTGGCGCCGCGAGCGGTGCTGCTGCTGATCGGTGGGGCCATCGGTGATCGCTTCGGCGCGCCGCGGGTACTACTGGCCAGCTGCGTCGCGATGTTCGTACTGACCGCGGCGCTGGTCCCGGCCAGCCTCGAGTTCGGCGAACCGGTCTGGCTGCTGATCGTGACCAGCTTCGGCTTGGGCGTGATCGAGGCCTTCTTCCTGCCGTCGTACCGCGCCATGCCGCGGCTGCTGGTGCCGACCAGCGTCGTACCGCGCGCGCTCGCCAGCCTGCAGGTGCTCGGCGTGCTCTTCGCCGTCTGCGGTACGGCGATCGGTGGTCTGGTTGTTGGCTGGGCCGGTCTGAAGGCGGCGTCCGGCCTGAACGCGATCACCTTCTTGATCATGATCGCGACCCTGCTGGTGATTCGCGGCACCACCCAGCAGCACGGTGCCACCGGTACCAAGATCATGCGCTCGATCGGCGACGGGCTGAAAGTTGCCTTCGGCAATCCGCTGACCCGGACCCTGCTGATCGTGATGCTGATCGCGTACGGCCTGCTGCAGCCGATGGACGGCCTGATCCTGCCGCTGCTGGCCCGCGATCACGGCTGGAGCGCCTCCACCGCCGCGCTGCTGCTGTCGTGCCGCGCCCTCGGCGTTGGCCTGATCGCCCTGCGGATCATGGCCAAGGGGGCGTTTCCGAGGCCCGGGCTGGTCGCGCCGTTCGGCCTGATCATCGCGGGGCTCGGTCTGTTCGGCCTGTCGGAGCTGGAGGCCCTGCCGCTGGCGATCGGTTCGGCCATGGTCAGCGGTATCGGCGTCGGCCTTTTCACCGGACACCTGCTGCCGCTGCTGATGAACTCGGTCGAGAAGGAGTACCAGTCCCGCCTGCAGTCCGTGGTGGTGCTGTGCCAGAGCTCGGCCGTCGTCATCATGAACCCGCTGCTCGGCACCTTCGCCGACCTCAACGCCATCGGCATCACCGGCGTCTGCCTCGGCGTAGGCATCGCCTCCGCCCTACTAGGCGTCATCGCCCTAAACCGCCCCACCTTCCGCAACGCCACCGTCTAACCGCCCGGCGCGTCACTTTCCGCTCATCGGACTCTTGTGACGCGGCGTGTCGCCGTTCATCGGACCCTTGTGACCACAGCGGTGCGTTGACCTCTGCACAAAGCGATCGCCGCGCGGCGCCGCGTCGTCAGAAGCGTCCGATGAACGGCGACACGCCGCGTCACAAGAGTCCGATGAACGGAAAGTGACACGCCCCTCGCGCCGGTTGGGCGGAGGGGCGTGTCAGCGGGTGCGTTACGGCTTGCCGGGGGCTCGGTAGGTCCAGCCGGCGTTGCGCCAGGTGGCGGCGTCGAGGCTGAGGCGGGCGTCGACGATGACGGGGGAGTCGACGACGGACTTGAGCTGGTTCGGGTCGAGCTCGCGGAACTCGGGCCACTCGGTGAGGTGCAGCACCAGGTGTGCGCCTGCACAGGCCTCGACCGCGCTGGCGGCGTACTTCAAGGTCGGACGGACCCGGCGGGCGTTGTCCATCGCCTCGGGGTCGTACACGGTGACGGTGGCGCCGTGCAGCTGGATCCGGCCGGCCACGTCGAGCGCGGGCGAATCGCGAACGTCATCCGTACCGGCCTTGAAGGCGGCACCGAGCACCGTCACGTTGCGGCCGACCCAGTCGGTGCCGAGCAGCTCGTGGGTCAGGTCGACGATGCGCGAACGGCGCCGGCGGTTGATGTCGTCGACCTCGCGCAGCAAGGTGATGACCTCCTCAACGCCGATCTCGCCCGCGCGGGCCATGAAGGCGCGCAGGTCCTTCGGCAGGCAGCCGCCGCCGTAGCCCGGGCCGGCGTTGAGCATGCCGCGGCCGATCCGCTTGTCGAAACCGAGGGCGTCCGCGAGCTGGCTGACGTCGGCGCCGGTGGCGTCGCACATCTCGGCCATCGCGTTGATGAAGGAGATTTTCGTGGCCAGGAAGGCGTTCGCGCCGCCCTTGACCAGTTCGGCCGTCGGGCGGTTGCAGACCACCACGGGCGTTCCGTCGGCGATCGGCGTGGCGAAGACCTCGCGCAGCCGCGACTCGGCCGCCTCGGACTGAACACCGAAGACCAGCCGGTCCGGCCGCAGGGTGTCGTCGACGCCATGGGCCTCGCGGAGGAACTCGGGCTGCCAGGCGACCTCGATCGCCGTACCGGCCGGGGCCTCGGTCTGGAAGCGCTGCTCGACCTTGGCCGACGTACCGACCGGAACGGTGGACCGGCCGACCACCAGGGTCGGCTGGGTCAGCAGCGGCGCGAGCATGTCGACCACGGAGTTGACCTGCGACAGGTCGGCCGCGTCACTGCCCTCGGTCTGCGGAGTACCCACGCAGATGAAGTGCACGTCGGCCCAGTCGGCGATCTCGCGGTAGTCGTTGGTGAAGCGCAGCCGGCCCGACTCGGTGTGGGTCTTCAGCAGCGGATCCAGGCCCGGCTCGTACAGCGGCGCGCGGCCCTCGTTGAGCGACTTGAGCCGGCCTTCGTCGATCTCGACGCCGATCACGTCGAAGCCGAACTCGGCCATACCCGCGGCCGTATTGGCGCCCAGGTAGTTGGTGCCGATGACAGAAATGCGCAGCGGGCGGTCAGCCGGGGTCGAACCTTGGGTCATGCGGGCGACTCTACCCACCCTGGTAAGCAGCGCGTGACCGGATCGTGTCCGATGGGGTTCGCGGCCACGGCGTTAGTGCGTTCAGTCACTTTCCGGCGTCGGCGTCTCCCGGCCGGGGCGCGTTCGTCGTAGATTGCGACTCGTGAGTAACTCTTTCGACCTTTACGCGCTGTCCGAAGAGCACCAGGCCATCCGCGAGGCGGTGCGGGCGGTTTGTGACGCCAAGGTCGCACCGCACGCCGGTGACGTCGACGAGCTGGCCGAGTTCCCCCAGGCGTCGTACGACGCGCTGCGGGCGGCCGACTTCCACGCCCCGCACATCCCCGAGCAGTACGGCGGTGCCGGGGCGGACGCGCTCGCGACGGTGATCGTGATCGAGGAGGTCGCCCGGGCCTGTGCCTCGACCTCGCTGATCCCGGCGGTGAACAAGCTCGGGTCGTTGCCGTTGCTGCTGTCCGGCTCCGATGAGGTGAAGCAGGCCTACCTGCCGCCGGTGGCCGCGGGCGACGCGATGTTCTCGTACTGCCTGTCGGAGCCCGAGGCCGGTTCGGACGCGGCCTCGATGAAGACCCGGGCGGTGCTCGACGGCGACCACTACGTGCTCAATGGCGTGAAGCGCTGGATCACCAACGCCGGTGTCAGCGAGTACTACACGGTCTTCGCGGTCACCGATCCGGACGCGCGTTCGCGTGGGATCAGCGCCTTCGTGGTGGAGAAGTCCGACGAGGGCGTGAGCTTTGGCGCGCCGGAGAAGAAGCTCGGCATCAAGGGCTCGCCCACTCGTGAGGTCTACCTCGACAACGTACGCATTCCCGCGTCGCGCCTGATCGGCGAACCCGGCACCGGCTTCGGTACGGCGATGGCGACGCTCGACCACACCCGCGTCACGATCGCCGCCCAGGCCCTCGGTATCGCCCAGGGCGCCCTCGACTACGCGCTGGGATATGTCCAGGAGCGCAAGCAGTTCGGCAAGGCCATCGCGGAGTTCCAGGGCCTGCAGTTCATGCTCGCGGACATGGGCATGAAGATCGAGGCGGCCCGCCAACTGACGTACAGCGCCGCGGCCCGATCTGAGCGAGGCGACTCCGACCTGACCTACTTCGGCGCCGCCGCGAAGTGCTTCGCCTCCGACGTCGCGATGGCCGTCACCGTGGACGCCGTACAACTCCTCGGCGGCTACGGCTACACCCACGACTACCCGGTCGAACGCATGATGCGCGACGCCAAGATCACCCAGATCTACGAAGGCACCAACCAGGTCCAGCGCATCGTCATGGCCCGCCAACTCCTCAAAGGCCTCTAAACCCACAGGTCAGAGGGATATTTGCGGGCCGTCTGACGACTGACCTAGCGGGCCTGGGAGCTCGAGCGGCCGACGGTAGGGCAGCTCTGCTCCGTCCCTGCTCCGTGAGGCGTCGATGATCTTGCCCAGCCGCTTCCCGACGGCGGACCGGGCCCGATCGTGCGACGACGGCAGCATGTGGGTGTACTGCCGCAGGGTGAAGGCCGAGTCAGAATGCCCAAGGAATTCTGCGAGGTCCTTGATGTTGACGCCGTCGGCGAGTGTGACGCTGGCGTAGTAGTGACGCAGAGCGTGAAAGCCGTTCTCCCTGTCAGTTCCGTAGTGCCGGCGGCCTCGGGCGTCGGTAGTCGGCTGAGGGATGATCGCGCTAGCGGCGAGGGCCGGTTTCCAGATCATCTCGTTGTAGGTGCGCGCGCGAATGTGCTTGTCGTCGGTCCATCTGAAGAGGAGCTGTACGGTCAGTGGCGGGCCGTCCAAGTCCTCCCAGGGCAGCGTGTACGGGCGGGCGCCGAAGGCTGCAAGGTGCTCGAGAATCACCTCAGCGGTCGTCTCGTCCAACGGAACTTCCCGCTCGGTATCGTTCTTCGGCAAGGTGAAAACGAAGTCGCGACCTAGCTTCTTCACCTGCCGCCGGATGTGAACCATCTGCGTTTCGAGATCGATGTCTTCCAAGGCCAACCCGAACACTTCACTCTGCCGCAGCCCACAGCCGGCCGCGATGATCGGCAGGGGCCGGTATGGCGTGGGATGAGCCTTGATGACCCGGGCGAGCATCTCGTCCGACCAGGCGGCGACGCGGCCCGGCTTCGTAGGAGGTCGTTTGACGACTCGGTCCTGTGCAGGATTCTTCTTGACGTTGCCGTCGGCTGCTGCCAGCCCCAGCGCGCCGTTCAAGACCATGAACGCGCCTCGGGCGGTAGAAGGCCCGAACTGCTCAACCAGCGGGGCCACCCATTTCGCTATCTCGGACGGCTTAATCCCCTGTACCTGGCGATGCCCGAACGGTGGGGCCACATGGAGGCGGGCCAGAGACTCGTAGCGGATCTTCGAAGACGGGTCGGTCATCCGCGAGGCCAACCAACTATCGATGAATTCGCCCAGCTTGACCTTGCCGAGTGACGGGTCCAGGTAGTCCCCGCGGCTACGGTCGGTCTCCATCGCCGCGGCATATCTGCTCGCCTCGGTCTTGCTGGCGAAAGCTTTCGTCTTCTCGTTGCCCTCAGGATCGAGCCATGCGGCCAGCCACCGCTTGCCTCGCCCCCAGCGAGCCGTACGCTCGCGCTCCACGACGCCCGCTGGGTACTTCACAGGTCGAGTCCACTGGTCCTTCACATGGGCCATCCCGCTCCCCTGAGCATTCCGGTGAGCAGTCGGCTTGCCCACGTCCCACCTCAACGCCTGAGCCCCGGCCGAGCTGCCACCTGCCTCGGCCGTTGCGTGGCGCTTGCTCGGGCTCGGGCTCGAGGCACTAAAGCCGACGCAGCGCCTGACCAGCCGCGCGATGCGTACGGCTGGTGGTTTAGCGTTGCTAGGGTCGCGTTAGCGAAGTAACTTTACTCCGGGTTGGTTCTTCGGAATCATCGGTCCGTGGCGTTGACTGTGGTGGTCGATGTATCGCCGGGCGATCGTGAGGTTCTGGAGTCGTGGCTGCGTTCGTCGTCGCTGCGGGCAGGGTTGGCGCAGCGGGCGCGGATCGTGTTGCTAGCGGCGGATGGCGTGCCGGTGAAGGACATCGTGGAGCGGGTCGGCGTGTCCAAGCCGACGGCGATCGGCTGGAAGAAGCGTTATCTGGTTGAGGGAATCGGTGGGCTGGACGATCGGCCGAAACCGGGCCGTCGTAAGCAGATCGATGATGTCGAGGTCGTGGTGGCGACGTTGGAGCCGCCGCCGGAACGCCTCGGGGTGACGCACTGGTCGTCGCGGTTACTGGCTGCCGAGTTGGGGCTATCGCACGTGACGGTGGCGAAGGTGTGGAAACAGTGGGGTCTGCAGCCATGGCGGGTCGAGACGTTCAAGTTCTCGACCGATCCCGAACTCCAGGCCAAGGTCCGTGACGTCGTGGGGTTGTATCTGAATCCGCCGGAGAACGCGATCGTGTTGTCGGTGGACGAAAAGTCCCAGATCCAGGCCCTGGACCGCACCGCGCCGATCCTGCCGCTGCGGCCCGGGATCCCCGAGAAGCAGACTCATGACTACGTCAGACACGGCACGACCACCCTGTTCGCCGCGCTCGAGGTCGCCACCGGCAAGGTCGTCGATGCCTGCTACCCGCGGCATCGCAACACCGAGTTCCTCAAGTTCTTGAAGCAGGTTGCCAAGGCCTACCCCCGCCGCCGGCTGCCTCGACGCGATCAGCCGAGACGCCCGGAGGTACGGCGGTGGGCTGGCCGGCGCGGTCGCCGTGCTGGAGGCCGAAACTCGGGCGTTCCAGTTCTCGTTCTCGGCCGCCGGCGTGGGAGGGGTTTGGTTGACCGCTCCGCAGCTAGCGACGAGCCTCCGCTTGGCCTTCGATCCAGCGGCGGCCAAGGTTGTCGATCGGGCGTACGTGGAGCTGGATCTCGCTGCCGCCGGACCTCTAGCGATTGACGCGGACTGGGACCACCTTCGTACCGACTCGTCGTTCCATCGCGTATACGTGATCGCCGAGTGGCCTCGGGTCCGGGCCACGCCAAGTTTCCTCAGCCCGCTGCTGGCGCAGGCGCCACCAAGCGCGTCGTACTGGCCGACGGACACGGCGACATCGCCGGCGGCTTCGACCCGGCCGACTTAGCTCTGGCCGCGCTCCCCGATTCGCGGACATTCGACCCGTTCGGCGAGCCCCTCGCTAACAGCGGAGTCGAGTACCAGATCGGGCACCAAGGCGACTGGACCGACCCCACCACCGGCGACACCAACCAAGGCGCCCGCTGGTACAACCCCGGCTCCGGCACCTTCAACTCTCGCGACACCGTCAACTACAAAGCCGGCACCCCCTCCAACTTCCCCAACCTCTACGCCTACGCCGGCGGATCACCCGTCCGCTACGACGACCCCACCGGCAACAGCCCGATGCCGGAAACAAAGTGCGAACGTAAGCGAGTCTGGGTCATCGACGGCTGGGTATGGACTGTCGTCTGCAAGAAGTACGCCGGCGGCGGGCAGAAGAGCTGCACAGAAACCGGTACTTGCAAGGGCGGTCAAGGTCACGGCAAGGGGGGCCAAAAGAGCTGCCAGCAGACCAACACTTGCAGCGGGAAAGGCCGTGGGGGTGGCGGCGGTGGTGACGGGAACGGCACCGGAGGCGTAGCGGAGGCGAACGTCGGGATCGCGATCGGCGATCTGGCCTGCAAACAAGGCGGCGTCTGCCCGCCGCCGCCACCGAAATGCGATGCTCAGTGCCAAAAGGCCAAGAAGGACGAAGAGGAACGCAGGCGGACCGAAAACGCCCAAAAGAACATTGAGGACCGCCTCCAAAAGAAGGAAATCCGGGTCCCGGGCGCTCCCGGCTGCAGCGGCGGAAACCCACGCCTCTGCGCCAGCCCGGACAAACCCTCACCCGGTGGCAAGGGCCGCAACATCAACCCCAACATCGACGGCGTAATAGACGACATCTTCCAAGACCTCGTCGACAAGAACGGCCCCGTCGTAGGCAGCATCTCCGGCCCCGGCAGCAACAGCATCCTCGACCACATGGGTATGGGCATGGGCGGCGGCATGGGCAGCCACCCCGGCAACATCTGCAAATGCGGTCACCCTGGCATGAACTGGTCCGGCGGCGGTCTGGGAATGACCGGCACCGGAACGCTTCCAGGCTCGGTGAGCGCCGGCACGACCGTTGGTAGCATTGCTTTAGTTGGCTCAGGGGTCCTTCTAGCGGAGGAAATTCGCAAGAAGGCCGAAGCGGACAAGTGGTTCAACCCCGATATCTCGACGCCAGCCAACCCGCCGGATCCGGACGACGACTCGGATGGCCTTCCTGACGATGGATATGTCGACCCTGATAGAATCCGATACACTCAGGATTCGCGAGGCGCCAACTTTGGCGACGGGAAATCTGTCGACGGACTCGTCAAGGGCCTGCGTGATGGATCAGTACAGCCTGCCAATGTGCCGCCAATCAGGATCTTCCAGAAAGATGGTCAGTACTATTCATTAGACAATCGACGGCTCGCCGCATTCAAAGATGCGGGAATTCCTATTCGCTATCGCATGGCGTCTCCTCGCGAGATCCAGCGGGAACTTGATAGCAAGTTCACCACCATGAACGACGGCACTTCGATTAGGGTGAGAGGGCAGCGCTGATGGTAGATGATCTACAGGCTCGAGTCGATGCGGTACGAGGGCCAGATGACCTGGCTGCGCTCTTGGAAGCGATGGTTACGTCCTTTCGAAGTGAACCTGAGCTGTGGCAGAATGCAACATTGCCTTCCTATTTGGAGGGTGGTGCGAACTGGCTAAGAGATATTGATGGTTATTTCCATAACCATGGCGAGGGAGTGCCAGAAACGCCGTCGTGGGCTCTGATTGGCCAGCTGCTTCTCGCGGCTAGCATTTATAGCTAGCCCGGTGCAGTGACCTTGTTCAGGTCATCAGTGGCGCAGCGGCCCTAGCGCGAAAGATGCTTGTGGCTGAGTTTCGATACGCCGCTCATGAGTCCCCTGTGTGGCGTGAGCGCTCCAACTTCATAGTGAAGGCGGCCCTTGCGGATGGCGATTCGATCGACTTTGAACAGTTGTGGGCCCGTCAGATTGCAGATTTTCAGTTTGAGATTTGCTGCATTCCCTTCTATGTCCCGGGCCTCGCGCTGGGGGACGCGGTCTCGACGTCTCAGGATGGGCAGTATGTCGTCACAGAGGTTGTCGCTCCGTCCGGAAGATTTGTTTATAGGGTGTGGTTTGGTGATACGAATGAAGCCGTACGTGAGACAATTCTGAGCGATCTTGAGGGTATGAGCCTGCTTTTGGAATGGGCGTCGCCAAATATGCTCGCTATTGACGCTGAATACGAGGGCGCAGCGAAGCAGTTAGCCGACTATCTGTGGCCCAGGGAGAAGGCTGGTCAGATCGAACTTGAAGGCTTCATTTTCGGTCACTAGATGGCTGGCGCATCTATGGACAGTCGGTGAGGATTGCTCGACCCTGGCGTGCGGGTAGGGTAAGCACCGCCTTGGTGCGAGGCCTGTACGTGGGCTGGACATAGGGGGCGACTGGAATGGTCCGCACTGCAGCAGAGGGTGTGCTGCTTGCTATCCCGCTTCATGGCGAGCGCGCGTACGGGAGTGGCGTCGTTGCTAGGAGTTCAGGCGTCATGCTCCTGATCTATTTCTCCGGACAGAAGTTCACTTCGCTGCCAGCCGTCTCGCAGGCCGTGTTCGAGGCTTCCGAAGCGGTATGGGTCAAATTCGTCGGCGACCTCGGGATACTTAAGGGAACCTGGAAGACAGTTGGGCCGATGCCGGACTGGGACAGAGAAAAGTGGCCGGTGCCCATCTTTGGTCATACCGAAGAGCTCAGCGGTCGATACTTCAGGACTAAGTATGACGATGAGCTCGCCTATAGAGGGCAGGCGTTATCGACGGAGGAAGTCGTCCGAAACCTTCCAGAAGACGGTTTTGCAGGGTTCGAGTTCGCCGAGCTGCGAATGACTCGGCTACTCAAAGGCGTGGTGCCACAAGAGGTGTAAACCTCGGTTCTCTCCACCCGGTGGAGTGCGGGCTGGTCCAGGCTCCGGCCTCGCATGTGGATTAGGCAGGTTCACTAAGTCGACCTGTCATTGGCTACGTCTTATCGAGGCCGCGCGGCTACGAGACCGCCGTCGAGGACGGCAGCATCTGTGAAGCCCGCTGAGGACAAGAGGCTGCTCAGCTCTTCGATCGGTGTCACGCGGCGGCGCATCACATCCTTGTCCACGCTGCCATCGCGATGGCGCCACGTGCGCTCGGTCGTCACGATTCTGCTGTCGGCGTCCCAAGACGACGCAGTTTCGACCTCTGCAGCGAGGAATTCGTTTTCGATCTGTCCAGTGCCAGAGCCGAGCGCCGGCTGCAGCAGGGTGGAGATGAGGACGTAGCCACCTGCGCGGGTATGGGCTGCGAAGGTCCCGACCGTCGCCTGGAGGTCGGCGTCAGTGAGCTGGTACGACAGCGAGTTGCCCAGGCAAAGGACTATGTCGAACTGCCGGTCGAGGCGCACCGACCTGATGTCACCGAGCACAAGTTCCAGCTCGGGGTAGGTCACCCGCCCGTGGTCGATGAGCCCGGGCTGCACGTCGACCCCCACAGCCTTACAGCCGAAGTCTGCGTGAAGCGCTGCAAGGTGCCGCCCTGTACCGCAGCCCAAGTCGAGGGCCGAACCCAATCCTGTGTCCGCGGTCAATTGGTGCACGGCGGCAGTGAGGCTGTCGTCGTTGCTGGCGAGATAGTCGTACAGGTCGGGTCGTCGATACACCATGTTCGAACTGGTGTAGCGGTTCGCAAGACTCATCGGGGCACACTATTCCTCTCGGCAGCGGACCTGACGCTTTGCAGGGATCGCTCGACTGCAAGCGTGTCGTACAGCAGTGGCGGCGGCGCAGCGCCGCGCGCCATCTGTGTGTGAACCAGGCTCAGGTCTCGACGATCGACGTAGCCGAGGTCGATCAGTATCGAGTCGTCCAGCATCTGCCCGAGCATCAGCTTGCCCGTCTGTGACATCGCGGCATCCATCGTGGTTCCGAACGACTCCACGGATTTTGGATGGGTCACGTTCGGCCCGAAACCGGCCTGCTGCAGAAAGCCGCGGAGGAGAGTCTTCTCGGCTCTCCACGGGACTGGTAGCGACTCGCACAGGCGCAACAGGTGCGCGTCGGCTAGTGGGGCGACTGGCCATAGGCCGTTGACGATGTACGCGGGGTTGCGGGCTGCGAACACCATCAACGTCGGGACCGCCACCGGCGACACCGGAGCGACCCCGTTCTCCAGATCCGGCAGGGCGCTCCGTGCCCGTTCGCCCAGCCAGGCGGGCAACTCCTGGGGAGAGGCCACCGACCCGTCAGCTCGCTCCGCGCTCCGTAACGCCATGAGCTCGTCACCCCCGAACCCAGTCAGCACTGCCTGAACACCCTCCCCGTGCAGCCTTGTTCTGAGCTGGTCGAACGACTCGAGATACACATCGCCGTCGGCATAGTGCAGCCGGTCAGCGGACCTAGGCCCGTCGGCTTCGAATGGCAGTCGCTCCGCGGCAAGGGCGGCGATGTCCCGCAGCCTTAGCCGGTCCACGATGGCTCGACGCCGGGCCGCCTGCTGGGTGCCGACTTCTCCGTCAACTTCGAGGCCTGCCGATACAAGCCCGTCCCGCGCACCTGCGCAAGTGGCCGCGATGGCCACCGTGGCCGAGTCCAGCCCGCCGGACACCTCCACCGCCAGTCGTACGTCGCCGGATCTGACCAACGGTGAGATGCGATCCCCCAGCAGGTGGGCGAAGACTGCGACCGGATCACTGTTCTGCCGGAGCTTGCGTGCAAGGACGACGTGTTCGGCTGGCTCGGGGTAGGCGATTGAGATCCCTGATCGGTCCACCGTCGCTACGGCGCGCTCTGTGACCTTGTATAAGCCGTCGAACATCGTCTCGGCCGAATACCGTTGTCTCCTGGTCAGCAACCGTGTCACCGCGCGATCGACGAGCTGGTCGTGCGACACCCACCGCAGAAGGTCCGCCGGGTTCCACGAGCCTCGCAACAGAGAGCCGTCAAGAGCGATGTACAGCGGGCACACACCTCCGGTGCCGGCCGCAATTCGGATATGTGAGGCGTCGCCTTCGATCAGCAGCGATTCGGCGCCGCCGCAGTTCTCAGCCACGCATATCCGCCAAGCGCCAAGGCCAAGTTCAGTCTGTGCTGACACCAATGGATGCTCCAGCGGTGACACATGGCCTGCTGGTCCGCGTAGCCCTGCTCGTTCCCGACGCCACCCGTTGCTCAACTGAACCAGGTCGATTTCTAGGGTCAGCATGTCCGCCCTGCCTCCCTCGCGCTTCCGGAGTTTGAGCCCTGCGGGTGGTGGCGCCCTGGTGCCGTGCAGGCGCCACCACCGTTCACGTCACCGCACTAGGTCAGGAACAGTGATCACCGTTGGCGTCCTGGTGTCCGGGCATCTTTCGCCCGTACTCATCGGCCAGCAGCGGTGCGCCTGTAACTGCGACGCCCTCGAACAGGTCATCCAGGTTCATCAACATGGTGTTCTCCTTTGGAGTAGCCCACCGCGGTGGGAATGTGCTGGCCGCCCCAGGCGGAGTCGGCCGGTAGGCCTCAGCGGTCGAAGCCCGAACGGCTTGGGCTTCCAGTGATGAAGGGCCAGATTCGCAGCCTCACCAGACCGCCTGAGTTCAGTTGTGGTCTCCGTTCGCGTCCTGGAGACCGGGCATCTTGCGCCCGTACTCGTCAGCCATCGACGGTTGGCCCATGACCGCGACTCCCTCGAACAGCTGGTCCAGATTCGTGAGCAAGATGCCTCCTTCAGGTGTCCCCTGTCAGGGGAAGGGATGGCCGAGACCCGACCGGTGCCGACCCGTTCCGGCATTTGCCGGACCGAAGCTCGACGGCTGCTTCGGCGTACAGCGGTGAACAGGACGGACCGCCGCCCGGTGGTCGCTTCCGCTCACCGACCTATGGAGGAAGCCCTAACGGTTGCCGTTGTCAGGCGCGTCGACCCGATAGGAATCAGACCGCCAGGGCTTCCCGTACAAAGGCGAGACGGACGCGGGCGCAGGGGCCGACGCCAGCACCTCGTGGAAGCGAGGCGTGCGGTTGGCGTCAGGCGCAGGGACCTCACGTCCGCCTCGCCGCTCATGGCCGCGTCCTACTCGCGGTGGTCAAGGTCGTCACTGCGTGAGCAACATGGATGACAACGCTGAGTTCGTCTTCCAGCTGGGCGATCCGCTGATCGGCTCGCTCACCAAGATCGTCGAGTGATGGCAGTACGACGCCAGTCGCCCGACAGCTGGTGATTGCGGCCAAGAGGTTCGAGAAGCCTGCCGTGGCATTGGCCCGCCCGTCGAAGTAGATGGCGCCGAGCATCAGGCCCGACCTTGCAGCGAATGCCGATAAGCGAGCCTCGATCGCGATCCGCTTCGCCTCATCCCCCGAAGGTGTGAGCAGCGCATAGCCAAGGACTAACGGCTCCAGCTTCGTGACGTCCCCCATGACGGAATCTCTCTTCCCTGATCGCAGTGATGAACGGAGCGGTGTTGCTTGCTGCCGCAGCCCAAGAACAGAGGGCGGCGCGGCATCCGTACGGACCACAACATGGCGCTGCTCGCCCAGCGGCCACGTTGTGTCCGCATCCGAGGATGGGTGGACCTCGGAGCCTGTGGTTGGTCCCGATGCCCCACTTCGGTGGGCCGGTATCGAGGCAGGGCAACTTCGTGCCGAGGGCGTTGCAATCCCTCGGAGTTGGAACGGCGCGTGGGCGCAGACCTCGGGCAGTACGCCCACGCGCCGGATTGAGGAGTGCCCCAGCACCGCGCCAGAAGGCAGTCGGTCCGGTGCCGAGGCACTCGAGCGGACGGTCGGCACGGCACGGTGTCACGCCGCCCCGCGTTGCCAGTGACCGCGTCAGCCATCTGCCGCTCATGGGATGCTCCCGATCTCACGCTTCCCTCGAGCGGGTGTCTGCAAGGGGAGGGGAGCGAACCGAGTACCGCGTATGGCGCCCTCGAGATGGAGCAGCGGGCGTGACGCAGGAGCAGGTCGGCTCGGCGATCGCTCGTGAGCGTTGGTGGGAGTCCCAGCGCGCTGCCTCAAGGTGGTGAGCAGCGCGCCGGGACTCCGGGGAAAGGGCCGACACCGCGATGAGGCGTCGCGGACGGTGGACGGCCAGGTCGGCCCTTGGCTAAAAGGTGGATCACGCAAGACCAGGACCTCGACCTGCGCGGACGAACTCAAGTGGGCTGCCACCGCCGCGGGCTCACCGATGCCAGCCAGGTGCCTCATCGACGGCAGCACCACGGCGGCTACATCACCCTCAGCCGCAGCCTCAACTAGTGACTGAAAGACCTTGGGAACCGAATCGACCCGCTCGATGAAGATCTTGCCTAGCTCGAAGCCGGTGCTACTCGCGAAGTCCACGAGCCGGGAGGTAACTTCCGCTCGCTCCCGAGCAGTCATCAGAAAGTGCTCGCGGAAGTAACAGTGGAGCACGGGGCGACGTCCATTGACCGCGCTCATCGCGTGATCGCCTCAACCGCGTCTGGACAACGTCCACACGGCCACGCCCCATCGCACAGCGCGCACAACCCATCCAAACCCGCGGTTGGCACCCGCACCCCCGTGGCGTACGGGTACTCGAAATCAGCAGCCACCCGCTCAGAACGCACAAACCGGTGTTCCACAGTGAGTGTCACTTCGTCCCCCCAACCTCGTCCGTCATCACCCAACTGAAGGTAGGAGCTACTGAGGGTGACGGCAGGCCCGCGTGTCCCCCCACTCGAAGGGGTACAAATGGGCCCCTACGTGAGGCGGCTTCAGCGGGCTACTCTGGGGTGACAGACAGCTCGAAAGGGTGACCGCCATGGTTGACGAACTCGCGGGCAAGCCAATCGGCGAGCGGATTCGGATCATCCGCACACGCCAAGGGAAGTCACGTGCCGCCGTCGCCGGCCTGGTAGGCAAGTCCG
The DNA here is from genome assembly GCF_042434725.1 of Kribbella deserti. NCBI lineage: Bacteria > Bacillati > Actinomycetota > Actinomycetes > Propionibacteriales > Kribbellaceae > Kribbella > Kribbella deserti. Next base: position 182,535 of record NZ_JBHLTC010000032.1, read on the forward strand.
AGAGTTGGCTGAAGAAGGTCGAGCGGCTCGAAAGAGAATCTCCCCGCTTCGAGGACCTCGTTGCTCTTGGCCGTGTTCTCGGCGTCCGGGATCTGACTGAGCTCGTGGGCGAACAGGCCGTCCCGATCGGTATGGGGCGCCAAGCGCTCCACGATGCCGTGCCAGCGATTCGCGAAGCCATTGAAGAAACGCCTCTTCGCGTCAACCCGGATCCCTGGCCGGACACCACCGAGCTAAAGCGTCGTGTGGACAGCGCATGGAAGGTGTGGCACTCGTCGAGAACCCCTCGGGCTGATGTCGGCCGCGTCATGCCGGAGCTGATCCGAGACTGCGAGCGAGCGATGCGGGTGCTCGACGGGGAGGAGCGACGTAAGGCCGCAGCCAGCTTGTCTGAGGTTTATGCGCTGGCTGAGCAGGTCCTGGCGTGGGTGGCTGAACCGGCTCTGGTCTGGCTCGTGTCAGACCGCTGCATGCGCGCCGCACAGCAGGCTGACGATCCACTGGTTATCGCAGGCGCCGCATGGGTGCTCGGCAATGTTCATCGATCGGCGAACCGTGAGGAAGAGGCGCTGCTACTCGCTGACGAAGCCGCCAGCCTCCTCGCACCATACTTGGACTCGGGCAGCGACGACCAGCGGGCCGTGTGGGGTGCATTGCGGCTCCATGGAGCGATAACCGCAGCGCGGATGTCTAGGGAAGGCGACGCCCTGCACCGGCTCGATCAGGGCGAGGCGATGGCCCGCCGGATGCCTGACGGGTACGCGCACCCTTGGACGCTGTTCGGCTCGGTAAATGTGGACTTCACCGGCGTCTCCGTCACAGTTGACCTGCAGCAGAGCAGGTCTGCCGTGAGTCGGGCCTCGTCGGACCTAGATCCGGACCGCATGCCTTCGATCGATCGTCGTGCCCGCCTGTGGCTCGAAATGGCGCGGTCCTACCACCAAGCCGGCGATCAGCCGGGCACGCTAGCGATCTTGCAGCGTGCTAGCTCGGTCAGCTTGGAAGCGATGCGTAGCCATCCAATCTCGCGCTCAATCGCCGGCGAACTGGTGACATCAGGTGGCCCGATGGTCCAACGCGAAGCCCGCGTACTGGCGAGGGATCTCGGACTCACGGTCTAGACGCCCCGCACCGGAACCGACTGCGATGCCCTCGAAGAGCAAACCGGTATCGCAGTCGGCAACTGGCTCTGCGGCCACTGTGCGCTGATCGGCGATCCACCTCCGCCTGGGTCATGTCCGGACTGCGTGCCTGCGACGACGGACGCGGGCTGCTGTCGGCCCGAACCCCACAGGTGCAGGCATCCAAGCCGGGACGAGTTGATTGACTTGCGGTACGCAGTTCAGCTGGCGAATCGTTGAGGAAGGAAACACCGTGGCAGACACGAGCGCAGACCGCGAGGCGTCGGGCGTCGCAGTGAACTTGACCCGTTTTGGCGGACATCCCGGATCAGGAGCGGTTGCTCCGGAAGGAT